>NZ_CP127221.1:1448333-2172500 GCF_030284385.1 Altererythrobacter rubellus | reverse complement strand
CCATTTCTTTCATCATCCTTTCGGGGATGGCGAGAGAGGTGGATAAGGTATCACCTTAGTGAATATATAGCTTTGGTGAAGCGAACCCGGGGAACTGAAACATCTCAGTACCCGGAGGAAAAGAAATCAACCGAGATTCCCGTAGTAGTGGCGAGCGAACCGGGACCAGGCCAGTGCCTTGTCGTAAATTAGCAGAACATTCTGGAAAGTTTGACCATAGTGGGTGACAGTCCCGTATGCGAAAATGATCGACAAGGACTTGAGTAGGGCGGGACACGTGAAATCCTGTCTGAACGTGGGGGGACCACCCTCCAAGCCTAAATACTCGTACATGACCGATAGCGAACACAGTACCGTGAGGGAAAGGTGAAAAGCACCCCGATTAGGGGAGTGAAACAGTACCTGAAACCGGATGCTTACAAGCAGTTGGAGCCCCATAGGGGGTGACAGCGTACCTCTTGCATAATGGGTCAGTGACTTAATCTAGCATGCAAGCTTAAGCCGTTAGGTGTAGGCGAAGCGAAAGCGAGTCTGAATAGGGCGACTGAGTATGTTGGATTAGACCCGAACCCCGGCGATCTAGGCATGACCAGGTTGAAGGTGCAGTAACATGCACTGGAGGACCGAACCGTTGAATGTTGAAAAATTCTCGGATGAGTTGTGTTTAGGGGTGAAAGGCCAATCAAGCCGGGAAATAGCTGGTTCTCCGCGAAATCTATTGAGGTAGAGCGTCAGATGTATGCCGATGGGGGTAGAGCACTGGATGGGCTAGGGCTGCGCGAGCGGTACCAAACCTAACCAAACTCCGAATACCATCGAGTCTTGTCTGGCAGACAGACGGCGGGTGCTAAGGTCCGTCGTCAAAAGGGAAACAGCCCTAACCTACAGCTAAGGTCCCCAAGTCATATCTAAGTGGGAAAGCATGTGGGAATCCCAAAACAACCAGGAGGTTGGCTTAGAAGCAGCCATCCTTTAAAGAAAGCGTAACAGCTCACTGGTCTAAATAAGGGTTCCTGCGGCGAAGATGTAACGGGGCTAAAGATATGCACCGAAGCTTAGGGTTCATAGTTTACTATGAGCGGTAGCGGAGCGTTCCGTAAGTGGTTGAAGCCGAAGGGTAACCGACGGTGGACATATCGGAAGTGCGAATGCTGACATGAGTAGCGATAAAGAGGGTGAGATACCCTCTCGCCGAAAGACCAAGGGTTCCTGCTCAACGCTAATCGGAGCAGGGTTAGCCGGCCCCTAAGACGAGCCCGAAGGGGGTAGTCGATGGGAACCACGTAAATATTCGTGGGCCTGGTGGTGTGTGACGGATGGCGGAAGTAGTGTGTCCTTATTGGATTGGGCATGCTGCCAAGTTGTTCCTGGAAATAGCCCCACCGTATAGACCGTACCCGAAACCGACACAGGTGGTCAGGTAGAGTATACCAAGGCGTTTGAGAGAAGTATCCTGAAGGAACTCGGCAAATTGCCTCCGTACCTTCGGAAGAAGGAGGCCCCGTTAGAAGGCAACTTTTAGCGGGGGGCACAGGCCAGGGGGTAGCGACTGTTTAGCAAAAACACAGGACTCTGCTAAGTCGGCTTCAAGACGACGTATAGGGTCTGACGCCTGCCCGGTGCTTGAAGGTTAAGAGGAGGAGTGCAAGCTCCGAATTGAAGCCCAAGTAAACGGCGGCCGTAACTATAACGGTCCTAAGGTAGCGAAATTCCTTGTCGGGTAAGTTCCGACCTGCACGAATGGCGTAACGACTTCCCCACTGTCTCCAGGATATGCTCAGCGAAATTGAATTCTCCGTGAAGATGCGGAGTACCCGCGGTTAGACGGAAAGACCCCGTGCACCTTTACTGCAGCTTTAGAGTGGCATTAGGAAAGAACTGTGTAGAATAGGTGGGAGGCTTTGAAACTTGGGCGCCAGTCCGAGTGGAGCCAACCTGTGAAATACCACCCTGTTGTTTTCTGATGTCTAACCTAGGTCCGTTATCCGGACCAGGGACCCTCTATGGCGGGTAGTTTGACTGGGGCGGTCGCCTCCTAAAGAGTAACGGAGGCGCGCGATGGTATGCTCAGGCCGGTTGGAAACCGGCTGCGAGAGTGCAATGGCATAAGCATGCCTGACTGCGAGACCGACAGGTCGAGCAGAGACGAAAGTCGGTCATAGTGATCCGGTGGTCCCTCGTGGAAGGGCCATCGCTCAACGGATAAAAGGTACGCCGGGGATAACAGGCTGATGATTCCCAAGAGCTCATATCGACGGAATCGTTTGGCACCTCGATGTCGGCTCATCACATCCTGGGGCTGGAGCAGGTCCCAAGGGTTTGGCTGTTCGCCAATTAAAGTGGTACGTGAGCTGGGTTCAGAACGTCGCGAGACAGTTTGGTCCCTATCTGCCGTGGGCGTCGATACTTGAAAGGAGTTGCCCCTAGTACGAGAGGACCGGGGTGAACATACCTCTGGTGTACCAGTCATGCCGCCAGGCGTGCCGCTGGGTAGCTATGTATGGACGGGATAACCGCTGAAAGCATCTAAGCGGGAAGCCTCCCTTGAGATTAGGTATCTTCGAACCGTCATAGACCATGACGTTGATAGGCTGGGTGTGGAAGCGCAGTAATGCGTGAAGCTAACCAGTCCTAATAGTTCTGATCACGCTTGAGAGTTCGCACTATCAACGACAGTCCTGCGACTGTGTGTTGAGGAGGAAGACTCTTCGGCCAGATCGTCGCCCGCTCGAATATTTCGAGCACACTACATCGATTTAGACCCGTATTCGCTGGCTCCATTGCTTGGTGGCCATAGCGCCTGTGACCCACCCGATCCCATCTCGAACTCGGCCGTGAAACCAGGTAGCGCCGATGGTACTAACGTTTAAGCGTTGGAAGAGTAGGTCGTCGCCAGGCATTGAAGCCAGCGATTGCGCGGTAATGAAACCCATTCACAAGTCGAAGGGCTGACCCACCAGGGCGGCCCTTTTGGCGTCTCTAGCCTCCGCTAGAGGTTCGCTTTCCGGGATATTTTCGGGAAGTTGCCAATACCCTGAACGAAGCTCGCAGAGTTTTGCATGGGGATAGCCCAACGGCCGGTTTGGCCGAATGCCAGGCGGATTGAATAGTTCGCAATAGGTAATCTTGGGCGTCAATAACTAGGTGCCGCGGGGTGGAGCAGTCCGGTAGCTCGTCAGGCTCATAACCTGAAGGTCGTTGGTTCAAATCCAACCCCCGCAACCACCATCTCTCTGACATATATGATATATTCCGCCTCACTGTTACCAGTGGGGCTCTTTCTGTTTGTGACTGAAAGCATTTAGGATGCACAAACTACGGTTGGGGTTCCCCACGTCTGAAGTGCGCCCCAAATGCGGAAATTCCGGCTCGGCTCTGAATAGTCTGAAAGCCGACTGACCGCCTTCAGGAGCCGAACTCAATCGCTAAAACCTCTGAGATTGGTGGCGAACCTTCCCGCGCTCATGTCAGTTAGCCAGATTTCGAGCCCTCGATGCTGTCCTCTGTCTCCAGCACGGCGGCCATGGGCGTTGTTCGCGGCCTGTCTGCTTTCAAACTAAGCACGAAAACCGGACTGGCGGCTAATGAGCCAATTGCGCATAGTTGACGCTACAGCTGCGAATGCTCAAAGCGCCTGCTTCGTCACGGACACGTCATAAATCGAGGGCAATCTGGGTTCGAACCAGGGGCCAAGTTGTATGTCGGTTGTCAAGATTCTGCTCACACATCCAGACGCTGATGAGTTCGAGCCATTCGCTCATGATGACGCGCAGTATGAATTCTCGAAGATCACTTCGCGCGCTCCTTCGCAGATATTCGAAGGTCCGATTTGGATATTCATCGACTGGGTGCTCGATGACCTTGCCGGCCTGGAGCTTTGCCGCCGGTTGAGGGCGGATCCCCAGACAGCAGGCGCGCACATTACAATGGTCTTGAACGATGACGATTTCGCAGCGCGCAAGCGTGCACTCGATGCCGGGGCGGATGACTATATGTCGGGGCCAATCGACCGGCGCGCGGTGCTGGATCGTATTTTTGCGTTAAAGCCCATGGCGGCGAACTACACTACCGAGAAACTCGACTATGGGGCGTTGACCATCAATCTGCCTGCCTACCGCGCTTACTGGCGCGATGAGCCAATCGATGTCAGCCCGAACGAATTCAGGCTGCTCCGGTTTCTAGCCGAGAATGCCAACCGCACTTTGTCACGCCCTGAAATAATGTCCGGACTGGGCAAGAAGGAAGAGATGATTGACGAACGAACGGTCGATGTATGGATTGGCCGATTGCGGAAAGCTATAAAGGCCGCGGGGGGCGGTAACCCCCTGCGAACCGTGCGTTCAATCGGCTACGTCTTCGACCTCGAGCTTCGGCGATAGCCTAGGCGGCCGCCCCGCCCGAAGACGGGGCGTGCCGATATCTAGAATTTGGCAGTAAGGCCCAGCGAGAATGATGTGCCGACATCGTAGCTGTTGATTTCAATGCGGTTGTCGCCAACCTTCTGAAATTCAAAGTTCCCCCGCCCAAAAATGTTGCGCGCTTCAGCCTTGAGTTCCAGCGGAACTGAGAACAGCTTTAACTCCTGGCGCATCACCACGTCGAATGTCAGACCGGGATCTTCAACAATGTCAGGCAAGCCAGCCGTACCACGGCGCGTAACGCGTTCGCTGGCATAGCTAAGCAGGAGAGTCAGCTGTTGCAGCTCGTCCTGATCTTCGATGCCGAGCTGAACATTGACCAAATGATCCGACTGACCGGTGAGCGGGTCACCATCGTTGAAGAACAGTGCTGCATCGCTCTCAATCGCACCAACACCGGCGGTGAAGAGGCTGGTGGTATCGCCTTCGCCTACTTTCAACTCGGATTGGGTGTAGGTGTAGTTTGTCGCGAAAATGATCTGTTTCGTTTCAAGCCAACCGGTCGCGCCCCAATCGAACAATGGCTTGGTCAACTGGAACTCGAACTCACCGCCGAACAGTTCGGCTGTTGGCGCATTGGCAAAACGCGTAGTGAAGCTCGTATCCGCGCCAATCGAAACATAGGGCTCGATCGGGTTTTCGATTTCCTTGTAGAAACCAGCTGCGGAAACACGATTGCCTCGACCGAAGTAATATTCGGCGCGAACTTCTGCGTTGAACAGCTCTGAATCTATCAAAGCCGGGTTGCCGATGTACTGACGCTGATTTTCAGGGTCAGTGTAGGGTTGGAAGATCAGTTCGCGGAACTGCGGACGTGCGATCGTTTTGGATGCACTCGCCCGGAATTGCAGCGAATCCGTCGCTTCCCACGTAATCGTTGCGCCGGGTAAGAAGTAGTCGTTGTCGAGCGCTGTCGTCGCAAGCGAAACGAACGGATTCTCGAACCGGCTTACCGTGCCAACCGACTGTGAAGCATCTTCATATCGGACACCAAGATCCAAACTTACACCGAAGGCCGGAACAATGTTCACCTTCGCATATCCGGCCTGAATCTCCAGATCAGCAGCAAACGCAGGATCAGTCTGGGTTGGTTCACTCAAGCCAATGCCGAAGTAATCGATGATTGCATCGCCGAGCAAAAGATCGGGGCGAAGTGCCCCAACGCCTGGTGGAATATTATCACCGTCGATCAAGAATTCGCGACGCTCGGAATCACGGCTGGTGTCTGTGTAGGCATAGCCAACTGTAGCCGTCAGCCAGTCGGTCAGCGGATAGCTCAAGTCGAGACCGCCGTAGAGGAGATCTTCCTTCAGTTCGGAAAATGCAACTGATGCGCTGCCGCGTTGGCGGTCCAGAACGTTGATGAAGATATCGCCCGTGTCCTGGTTGTCCTGATTGGTGCGGACATAGACAAACTCATATTCGTATGGCGCTTCGCGCTGGGTTTGCGCGTATCCAAGGCGCACATCGACAGAAAGATCGCCGAACTCAAGTTCGCTAACCAGCTGCGTATCGATCAGCTGCCGCTCATACCAGCCTGTGTTCTGGGTAATCAGGCTGTCTCCGTCGAGCAGCAGCTCACCAAACCCCAGCCCTGACTGCTTCAGCGTGTCCCGGATGAACAGATTTGTCCAACGGAACTGATGTTCGCCAATCTCGAGACCGACACCCAACATGGCGTTGGCCAGAATGCGGTTGTCGGTGACAAAATTTCGCGAGTCCCGATCGAGCTGAAGATCAGTCGAGAACGGGTTCTGCGACGTAATTACCTTCGTGCGCAACTTGTTGCTGAGCGACGCAGTCGCGATCAAGCCAAGCCGGCCGTCTGAACCAACATCAAACGCGGTGCCAGCCGTGATCCCGCCAGAGAAGTTCGGCCTCACGTCGCCCACTTCCTGCAGCACCACCAGATTGGGGTTGCCCAACTGCTTAACGATTGCGCCTTGTTCTGCAGTTGTCAGGTCACCGATGCGGCGGCCGCTATTGAAGAAATCCTGGAGCGCGGGCGGCACATCACGTGTGCCGTCGTCAAAGCCAGACCAGTCATAGTCTGACCCGTAATAGTCGAGGCCATTGCTGAAAGTGGTTTCAGTATCGCCGCTTATGCTCAGGCTGATATCGAGAAAGCTCTCATCTGGCACAGCGCGAGTGGTTAGGTTGATCACACCGCCGCCGAATTCGCCTGGGAAGTTTGCCGAGTAGCTTTTCTGGACCAGCGAGGAGGCTACGATGTTGGTCGGAAAAATATCCAGCGGAACGACGCGGCTGAGCGGTTGTGGAGATGGCAGTGGGAGACCGTTGAGCAATGCCAGCGAGTACCGGTCACCAAGGCCGCGGACAAACACGTTGCCATTGCCCACAACAGCCAGTCCGGTTGTGCGCCCAAGCGCGCCCGCAATGTCACCTTCGCCGGTTCGGGCAATCTCTTCCTGCGACAGAACAGAGATGACCTGGCTCGAGCTGCGTGTAACATCGCGATTGCGTCGCCCGGTGACGATGATGGAACCGCCTGGAACTGAGATTTCGGGCTCCTCGAAGGCATCATCCTCCGGATCGACCTGATCCTCCGACTGTGCAACTGCATCGGTGGTTTGACTATCCTGGGCATGTGCAACTGCAGGATATGTGAGAGCGGTTGTGAGGAGGAGCAGCCCCGTCAACTGCTTGCCAGTGTTCATTTTCGAAGACCCTTTCATAGAGGCCTGAGTTTGATTCATGCAGCGAAGCTCCTGGGCGATCAGCGAGAGGGTGCTGACCGCCCAGGAGCAAATGGATCATCAGTAAACCGGCAGCGAGGTGCAGGCGCCCGAGTTGTTTCCGAAAGAGATGGTCGCTGAGTCGCAAGTCCAGCCTTCGAAGCGCGTATCACCCGATTGTGCTGCACCAACGTAACCAGCATTGTCGAAGAAGCTGGAGATGCCCGTCGGGTCGAAGGCCACCAGTGCGTCCTCGTTCGAACCGTTGATATAGGTCATCGTCAGAGTGTTGGTCAGCGCAGTGGTGTTGTTCGAGCCGCTCTCGAAAATTGCCTGTGTATCAGCGGCAGTTACGCCGCTGCTGCCATCACGGAAAGGTGTCGCACAATCCATTGCCACGGACTCGAAGCGCGGCGGACCGACATCATCAAGTCCAGCATTCGCGGCACGAACTGTTTCCGGCAGGTCAATACGCAAGCACGGCGTAGCATTTGAAGAATTGTCGAAGATGATGGTGTTGAACAGCGAATAATCTGTTCCCCCGCGGATACGGATGACCTGGTCATCGTTCTTGCGCTGAATGAAAGTAGCGTTCGAAATCAATGTGTTCTGGCGAGGCGTATCATCAACCAGAGCGTTGTTGCTGTCGGCTTCAATGATCGTGTCACCGACATCGGATCGCTGCACTGCGACAACATACTGCAGTGTAGCCTTCACGCCTGTGTCGGTGTCGATCGAGTCGTCTTCTGCGCCGACAACCACGAGACCCTTCATATTCACCACGCCACCAAAGAATTCGACGCCGTCATCCGCGCTGTTGAACGACTGGATGTTTTCGAAGGTGGTGCCTGAGCCAACGCCGCCTGTCGTCAGAGCCTGAAGCTCGTCACCATTTGCAAGCACAGTACCCGAAAAGCGCAGCTGGACATTGCGAATGGAACCCGAGCTGTCCGAAGCATCGTCGCCGCCATAGCGCGGCGGCGTGGTTGTGCCTTCGACTTCGCGTTCGCATTGGGCTGTGCCTGGCGTAGCTGTATTCGAAAGGCAGTCCGTAATCGGAGCGCGGCCATTGAGAATGAGTCCACCCCAATCGCCCGAAGAACTATCAGTGTTCTCGCCGCGAATATTCTGCTGGCTGGTAAAGATAATCGGGCGGTCGGTTGTCCCGTTTGCCTGTATCTGGTTGCCGCGATTGACGTTCAAGTAAGACGCATCAAGACCTGCCAGGATCACACCTGGCTCAATAGTCAGGACAATATTGGTGTCATCGAGGCCGTCAGAGTTATCAGCAGTCGGTCCGCCATCAGTACCGACGTCAACCTGACCGTCGATCAAATAGATGACCGCAGAATCAGACGCCGTAAACGGAAGCGTGGTTGAACGATTGAAGCGAGCCGGAAGCTGGCAAAGACGATAAGAGCCAGTCGGGCCAGAGATTGTACCGCGGCTTGTTAGACCCTGCGGATCCTCAATAAACGGACAGTCGGCCGCCGCTGTAGTGGTCGTGGTTGGCGTTGGCGTTGGTGACGGCGTCGGGGTGCCACCACCGCCACCATTGATAATGACATTGCCCCCCGTGCCGGGCGAGGCGATTTCATCCGCGCCGCAACCAGCGAGTGCGATCAGGCTTGCGCCCATTATAAGCGAGCGATTGAGAGTTTTCACAGCGAGCGGTCCTCTTAAAAATCCGGAGTAAAAGTTAGTCACGCATCAAGCGCGCTCCAGTGCTATTAAGGACGGGCAGTGACTCTTTGTGGTCGGAAACAGCCAAAATATCGCAAAATTGTCACATGACAAAAAATGTCAGGTATATGACAAATATGACCTACCAGAGGCTCTCCAGCCAGCTATTGTTACAGCCTCTAACCAGCTGTTTTATATATAGAACATGTCTAAATGCTGCTGTTTTATGACAATGTTTCATTTTTGTTGCAGCCCGAAATACTTTTCCACACTATGCAAGCTCTTTTGGGAGATGGCATATGTTTCTAACCGGTACTGCAGCTTTGATGATGCTTGTTAGTGGTGCACCGAGCGATATCGGCTACGAACCCTTGCTGGATGGTCATGACGCAATCGCGGTTGAGGTGATCGAGGCAAACACCGAACTTGCCGCAGATGATCCTGCCAAACTGATCAATCTTGGCATCGCATACGCACGTCAGGGTCGCACTGAGGAAGCGCGCGCCATGTTCGAAGCGGCGATGCGTGGTTCTGACCGTGTTGTTCTGGAGACTGCCGAGGGCGAATGGAAGGAATCGCGTCATCTGGCACGATTGGCTCTGCAGATGCTCGACCGTGGAGAGTTCCGGGCCGAACAGATGGCAGCCCGTTAAAGCCCTAGTCTTCGAGCTGCACCAGCAAATCGGTTATCCGGCGGCGGCTGAAATCTGCAATCTGCGGATACTGCGCCCGCAGGTTCGCATCGGCCGACCAGTTGTGAAGCTGCACCCACGCGCTTTTCTCGATTGCGGTTAATCGTTGCGGGTTGGCGATGGCGTTTCCCAATCGCGCGGGGTCATGATCTCCAGCAAGCGCAAGCTTGAGGGCTTCCGCTAATACGGATCGCGAATCGTTCTTGTTCATCGTGAGCGGAATAGATGCGATAAGCCAAGTGATAGCAATCGATAGGCACACACTGTCACAATTCTGAAAGATTGGGATTCTCGAACCGGCGCGTGAACAACAATATGAAAGTTGGTGTCGGCGACTCACTTTCCGGCTTCTTGGATGATCTGACGGACCAGAGTTATTCAAGCCATGGTCCATTCCTGAACTTGCTGAGCAAGTTCTCATCAACGATCTCGGTTCAATAGGACCAACTCCTTGAGGTGCATTCGAACTCGCTGACCAATTGGGGAGGTGGAAGCTGGCTCGTGGTCGATTAGGTCCGCACCAATACCAAAACAGGATGAGTTTGAATGGCCCACTATACGTCTGAAGCCGAACAGATCGCGGCTAGAGTTGAAGAGTTTGTTCGCACGGTCGTCGCTCCATACGAGGCAGACCCACGTTGCGGCAGTCATGGGCCTTCCGATGAACTTGGAGCGGAACTGCGGGGCAAGGCCAAGGCGGTAGGCCTGCTAGTCCCGCATATTCGAAAGGACGGATCGCATTTCAGCCATGCTGATACCGCATTGATCCTGCGCAAGAGCGGCATTTCGCCGCTTGGTCCGATTGCCTGTCATGTGATGGCTCCCGATGAAGGCAATATGTACCTGCTCAGAAAGGTTGGCAGCGACGAGATCAAGCAACGTTTCCTGGCCCCCTTGGCGTCAGGGGATGCTCGTTCAGCCTTTTTCATGACCGAACCGGCCGAAGACAACGGCGCAGGGTCTGACCCGTCATTGATGCAAACAACCTGCCAACGCGATGGCAACCACTGGGTGATCAATGGGCGAAAGGCTTTCATCACCGGTGCAGACGGCGCAAAGGTAGGGATCATCATGGCCAAATCGGTTGAGGCTGATTCCGAAGGCGGAGCTTGTATGTTCCTTGTCGATCTACCCGATCCATCTATCCAGATTGAACGCGTGCTCGAGACGATTGATAGTTCCATGCCGGGCGGTCACGCTGTTATTACCATAAACGATCTGCGTGTACCGGCGAACCAGATGCTTGGCGAAGCGGGTGAGGGCTTCAAATACGCACAGGTCCGTCTGGCGCCTGCACGTCTCACGCATTGCATGCGTTGGCTTGGCGTTGCGGATCGGGCTCAAGAGATTGCAACCGACTATGCTTGCAAGCGAACGGCGTTCGGAAAGCCGCTGGTCGATCATGAGGGAGTGGGCTTCATGCTGGCTCAGAACAAGATTGATCTGAAGGCGTGCGAGTTGATGATCGACTGGTGCGCCAGCGTGCTGGACACCGGTGAAATCGGAACAACCGAGAGCTCAATGGCCAAGACCTTTGTGGCTGAAACGTTGTTTCAGATTGCCGACCGGTGCGTACAGGTGATGGGCGGCACGGGAGTAACAGGCGATACGATTGTCGAACAATTCTTTCGTGAAATCAGAGCGTTTCGTATCTACGACGGGCCGACTGAAGTCCACAAATGGAGCTTAGCTAAGAAGATCAAGCGCGATTGGCGCAAAGCTCAGCCTTAAACCGGCCGATGCCGTATCTACGCCGCCCTGATCTTGCTCAAGAATGCCTGCATTTGCGTCCGTAGTGTCGAGGCTTGCTTTTCCAGATCAGTCGAAGACGAAAGGACCTGGCTAGCCGCCGCGCCGCACGTTCATCATCGCCTTCACCCAAGGCTCTCGCAATGACAGAATTGATGCCCACCATCATGCCCACGCTCAGGCTGGTTATCACGACGCTGATCGGGAAGATAAACGCAATTGCCGCCAAAGCGTCCGCGCCCAGCTGCCCGATGAAATAGGCATCGACCAAGCCGATCGACATGACTGCAGCAACACCGACAATGGCTGGCAAAGTTTGAGAAACGAGATGGCCAAGTATCGAACCGCGCGTCAGTTTGGCATTCTCGCTCATGGCCAACCGACTAACGCAGGATCACCACATAACAAGCGCAATTTGTGTTTGCATCCACACAGAGCGTCTTGTTCGCCAACATAGTGCATGCGATAAGCTGTCGCATGCCGCGCATGACCGTAAATGAACGTCCGCTCGAGTTCGATATGGATCCGGACACCCCCTTGCTGTGGGCGCTGCGCGATGCGGCAAACCTGACCGGCACCAAGTATGGCTGCGGCAATGGCGATTGCGGATCGTGCATGGTTATCGTTGATGGCGCAGCCTTACGGTCATGTCTGGTGACGATCGCAGAGGCGGAAGGGCGATTCATCACCACTATCGAAGGCTTGTCGCGTGATCGGTCCCATCCGGTGCAGCAAGCCATGGTCGCCGAACAAGCAATCCAATGCGGTTTCTGTACGCCGGGCATCGTGATGGCCGCGGCGGCGTTGCTTGAGCGGAATGCCGATCCCAGCGAAGCGGAAATCAAGGCGGCGATCCCGAACTTGTGCCGCTGCGGCGTCTATCCCCGGCTGGTGCGCGCGATCCAGCGGGCGGGGCGCGTAGCGCGGCGATTGGAAAGGATCAGCGCTGCGCCTGCTCCGGGCATCAGCAACGAAAATGCAGCGCGCGAAGTGCCTGCGATCCGGCCACCTTCGAGCTCCGAAGAGCCCGAAGGCTAGCTGCCTTTAGAACCGGCCTGTGATGGCAAAGCGCGCATTGAGCGGCGCGCCGACCGAAGCTTCGTGCCTGGCTTGGCTGTTGGGGAAGTAAAGCTGGTCGGTCAGGTTCTCGATATTGACCTGCACCCGAAGATTCTCCGACACGTCGTAATAGGCTGATGCATCAAATCGCGTGTAGGATGGCAGCACAGCGGTGTTGCCATTGTCGATGAAGCTTTCATCCTGGTGCGTCATGCCGATGCCAAGTCCCAGTCGATCGGTGACTTCAAACTGGTTCCAGATCGAGAACATATTCTCTGGCAGTTCGCGTGGGCGCAGACCTGTCGGGCCCGTGTGGCTCTGCTGTTCTCCGTCCAGGAAGCTGTAGCCCGCTGAAACGGTCCAGGCTGGCATCACTTCACCTTGCAGTTGCAGTTCAAAGCCGTCGATCTTGGAATCGATCACATCCAGCGTCGACGGGTCATTGTCATTGGGTTGAGGGGAGCTTTGCTCGATCTCGAATATCGCCGCGGTGAAGCTGAGGCGGTCTGCAAAATCCCACTTTATGCCGGCTTCGAGATTGGTGAACTTGTCCGGGTCCAGTGCGTTGTTGCTGCCGTTGATATTGGCGAATTGCTCACCCGAACGCGGCAGGAAACTCTCCGAATAGCTTGCGTAGATCGAGATGTTTTCCCGCGGCTTGAAGATCACGCCTCCACGTGGAGAGAATTCCTCATCCTTGCGCGTGCGTAGTTCGTCGCTGGGGACGTCGAGTACTTCGATATCGAAGCTGTCGAAACGCCCGCCCACCACGACATTAAGCCAATCGGTCAGCTTGATCTCATCCTGAATGTAGAGCGAGACGACATCGATCTCCACCTGCGTGAAGTCATTCAGATCGCCGAATGTGACTGAGGTAATGTCGCCTGATGCGTTCACACCTACGCCCCCGCGCAAGTTCAGCAGGCGGGTAATTGCGAAGATCTCGTTGTCATCATTGGTCTGATCCCAAACCGGATTGAATCGGTCCTGATCAGACGACGTGTTGATGTATTCTGCGCCAAACAGCAGCGTATGCGCGACCGCGCCCGTGTTGAATTCGCCGACCATATTCGCAGACAGGATCAGGTTTTCACGCTGGGTCGCGTCGATGTAGCCATCGGTGGTCACGACATCTGGCGAGTTGGCTTGGTCATAGCCCGAAGCATAGAAGTTCGAATAGCCCTTGTTGTAATTGCCGTAGAATGCGCTGAACACGCCTTTCCAGCTGTCCGAGAATGTGTGCTGAAGGTTGGCGCGCAGCAGATGCGCTTCCAGATCATTGAAGTTCAATTCCGGATCGCCAAAGGTGATGTCTTTGAATTCCTCGATCGGGCGGCCATCCGTACCGGTTGGAATGCCGCGATCAATGAAGCGATCGTGATCGGCATATTCGTAGGACAAATCCAGCGTTGTATCTTCGCTCAATGCAAAACGCACGGTCGGATTGATGCCTATGCGCTCGCCATCGTAGAAATCGCGGTGATTGTTGAGGTTTTCGTACATCGCATTGATGCGGAACGCCGATGCATCGCCATTTGAGAGATTGATATCGGCCTGCACGCTGTATGCACCAAAGGTATCAATGGCGATCTGGCCGCCGCCGAATGTGTCGCCAATGACGCCCTTCTTGGTGACGCGGTTGAGAACACCGCCAGCGCCGCCCCGTCCAAACAGCAGCGCGTTGGGCCCGCGCAATATCTCGATCTGGTCCAGATTGTAGAGACTGCGGTAATATTGCACGTCATCGCGCATGCCATCGATGAAGAAATCTGCGGTTGAGCGCACGCCGCGGAAGACGATCGAATCACGGTGCCCTTCGCCCTGCGATGTGTTGACGCCGGGTGTGTAATCAATGATCTGGCCGATGCTGGTAAAACCGCGATCAAGAATCGCTTCCTCGGTCGTGATGCTGAGGCTTTGCGGGACATCGATGATCGGGGTGGGTGTCTTGACGGAATTGATCTGGTTGGATTGCAGCACCGTGCCGGTAACAATGATTGTGCCCTCGTCAGGGTCAGGCGCCAACGCCTGGCTCTCCGCGCTTTCTGCTGTCTCTGCCAAAGCAGCGGTAGCAGGAGCGAGTGTGGCTGTGCCAGCAAGCAGGAGGGCTTTGCCGAGAAGCTTCATTCAAAGGTCCAATCTTTTGTCGAGTCGTGATCCGTGCCGTAGTCGCTATTGAGAATTATTCTCAAAAGCAAGAAGCAAATCTACTTGTCGCGAAAAAGACGTTTGGTTAGGGCGCATCGCACGTCATACAGCCTTGGCGGTAAAGGAGTTCACGGCGTGAAAGCGACCATCTGGCACAATCCGAAATGCGGCACATCGCGCAAGACGCTGGCTATTCTTGAAGAAAGCGGTGCAGACGTGACCGTTGTGGAATATCTTAAGGACGCGCCATTGCGGGATAAGCTGGCGCAGCTATATCGCGATGCCGGCATCACCCCGCAAAAGGGCTTGCGTATTCGCGGCACAGACGCGGCGAAGCGCGGGTTGCCAGACGCAGACGCGGACACGGTCCTCAACGCGATGGCAGCCGAGCCGATCCTGATCGAACGCCCGTTGGTTGAAACGGACAAGGGCGTGCGCCTGTGCCGCCCGCAGGATGTGGTTCACGAAATTTTGTAGCTGCCGACCGGCTGCGAAGCAGCGGCTTAGCGCCTGTCCCGCGTCAGCACCTCGTCTAGGGAGAGCTGCTTCCAGCCCACAGCGAACACGACCGAGCAAAAACCGATCACCAGCCCGAAGGCAAGTGGCTCTGACAGATTGTAGAGCAGCACGCCCAGCGCCGGTGCAAACACGAACGCAGCACCCGCAACGGATGCCACGATACCTGAGGCCTCGCCTTGTTCAGCACGGGTCACGGCGAGCGATGTGCCTGAGGTCGTGCCGGGCCGGAACAGCCCGAAACCGAGGCTGGCAATGGCATAACCAAGCGCAATGGTGTGGATCGCGTCTCCCAATGCGAAGACGAATACGCCAAAACCCGCCAGGACGATCCCGCTCAATGTCGCGGCTCTCGGGCCTAGATTGAAGCGCGGAATTACCCCCCATTGCGCCACCAACGAAGCCAGCGCGCCGGCCATCAGGACTAGACCCACCGGACCGGCGCCCGCGAGCGGGTCAGCCCGTAGCCCCAGCCGATCAAGCACCAGAAAACCGACAATCCCGAGGATCATTGCTTGCGCATGGCCGCCAAGCAAAGCGGCAATCACCCAAGGGCGCACCCGCGGCTCCCACCATGTCAGTCGCTTCGGTTCGCTTTCGCTTGGCCCATCCACGCCAACGTCTTCATCGTCTTCGGCGTCATGGTTTGATTGGGAACTGGCGCTGAATGGCTCGCTGAAAGTCTTGCCGCGCGCCGCATACCGAGGTTCGTCATCTGGCAGCCGCCAGCGCAAAGCGACAAGCGCGACAACGCCGATTGCTGCAAAGGCGAGGAAAGGTCCAACCAGATCAAGTCCCGGGAGAATAAGCAATGGTGCGAGCGCCGGGCCCAACACCGTACCTAGCCCGAAGCTCGACGCGATAAGAGAAAGCGCATTGGTCCGCTCTGATCGTGCTGTGCGCGATGCAACATAGGCTTGCACCGCAGGCGGCGCGGCCGATCCAAAACCGCCGTAAAGGCTGCGCGCAGCTGCAAACAACAGCAACGTCCAAACGGCGGGCAGCAAACCGGCGAGGCCAAACCACAGGACCAGACCACAAAAGCCCATGCTGGTGATAAAGCCGGTCATGCCCAGCGCCATCATCGACTTGCGTCCGCGCTTGTCAGATCGCCGCGCCCAGAATGGTGCGCAGGTGACCCACAGCAGTGCAGACCATGTGTAGGCGAGACTGATCCATACATCGGCCACACCAAGCTCTGTGCCGATCGATGGCATCACGGATTGCATGGCTGTATTGCCCGCCGCAGTGACCAGCATAACGGAAAACAGCAACGCCATTCGGCCACGCGAAATGCCGTTGCCGCTAGCAGCGGGCGGGGCAGTGTTCTCAAGGAGTGGATCGCGATCAGCCATGACAAACTGACCGCTAGGCGAGGCGAGCTGTGCTTGCAATGCAATCGCGCATCTGCGATTCGACCTGCTAGCCATCCCCCCAGCGAGTTGACGCGGAGCGCGATTCCCACCTCATGACTACCAAAGCCATTGAAATCAAACGGCGCTTAACCGAGCGCTTCTCCCAATATGCCGCGCAGTGCGCGGTGTTTTTTCGCGGGTTTGTGGAGTATCCACAGATGGTCGGTTCGATCATTCCCTCCTCACGTTTCACCGTGCGCAAGATGCTGGCATCGGTCGATTGGGCAATTGCAATCTGTTTGTCGAATATGGTCCCGGGATCGGCACGTTTTGCCGTTTTATGCTGGAGCGGTTGCGCGGCGATGCGACATTGATCGTTATCGACACCAACCCGCTCTAAATTGACTATCTGCGCAAGAGGATCCGCGATAAACGTTTCATTGCGGTCCACGGCTCTGCTGCTGATGTGGAACAGATCATCGCCGAGCATGGATTTGAGAATGCTGGCTATATCCTGTCAGGACTGCCGTTCTCGACACTGCCGGCTGGTGTTGCTCCGGCAATTGGCGAAGCAACGCACAAGGCTCTGCGTCCCGGCGGCGCGTTTCTGGTTTACCAGTTCACGGCTGCATGCCTTGGTTATATGCGCCCGCACTATGCGCGCATCGACAAGGGCTT
This sequence comes from Altererythrobacter rubellus, assembly GCF_030284385.1. NCBI lineage: Bacteria > Pseudomonadati > Pseudomonadota > Alphaproteobacteria > Sphingomonadales > Erythrobacteraceae > Altererythrobacter > Altererythrobacter rubellus. Next base: position 2,155,506 of record NZ_CP127221.1, on the reverse strand, counting down.
CGAATGGCTGAACATCTTGCCGTGCAAGCTGTTCTGGGGCTGGAAGGCAGATGGCGAGGGCTAACGCCTAGTCAAAGGTCTGGCTAAGGCTTTTTGGGCTTTCACCGGCCAGTTGCCTGTGCATCGCTGCATAGACAGCCAGGAATACTGCTGAACCAACTGCCCCGATCAATCCTTCGAAAATGGCGTTTACCCAGATCGTAACGGTCCCGCTGGGCACCAGCGCGCCGATCACGCCGAATACCATCCCGATTACAGGCGACAGGACAAACAGTGCAATGAACAGCAGGATCATGAACGCAGCCACATAGCGGGTGTTGCCTTTCACCAATGTCCACGAGCGGCGCAGAGCTTCAATCGGGTTGAGCGTCCCTTCAATCGCCATAACCGGGCCAACCAGAATCAACCTGAAGGCAACCAGCAGGATGCCGATCAGCACCACAAATCCAAGCAAAGCGGCCACCGCAGGGCCAGCCGCCGCGCCGATCGCAACAACGACACCAGCTACAAGGCCAATGCCTGCACCGATAATCAGCGATGCGGCCAGATAGGGCAGCAGGGCAATAGCGCCGATCTTGATTGCTTCACCAACGGTGGGTTTTTGATCTCGGCCGAGCAAGGCGAGCAATGCCAGCGTCCCGATGGTGCTCGCTAACGCATAGATTACGATTATCGGCCAGCTTGTGCTCAAATAAGCCGCCATCGCCGCTTGCATCTGTTCGGAGCTGCCCGCTGCTGCGGCCTCAAGTTCTGTGCTAGGCGCAAACACGCCCAAGACCAGAGAAGGCAAGAACAGAAACACGCCCGCCAATATCACGATCAGTCTGCTATTGTTGGACAGCAACGTCATCGCGTCTGACCAGGCCCGCCCCATATCGAACTTCATTGCCAATTCTCCCGCGCGGCTTGATCGCCTTTTCTCTTGATAAGCGCGTTGATAGTCCCCACGCAATTGGCAATGAGCAGTGAAACCACAGACGCGATTGAATGGCAGCGAGACGAACGGCAGGTTCCGTATCGTGAAGCGCTGGCAGCGATGGAGCAACGCAACGCCGCGATTGCGGCTGGAAATGCGCGCGAACTGATCTGGCTGCTGGAACATCCGCCGGTTTACACGGCTGGGACCAGCGCCGCGCGCGACGAGTTGCTCGACCCACGTTTCGAAGTGGTCGAGGCCGGGCGGGGCGGACGCTACACTTATCACGGTCCGGGACAACGTGTGGGTTATGTGCTGCTCAACCTGACAGAGCGCGGCAAGGATGTACGCTGTTTTGTGCATGGCATCGAACAGTGGGTGATCGAAACGCTCAAGACATTCGGTGTTGAAAGCTGGGCGGTGGATGGCCGCGTGGGTATATGGACCAGGGACATTGATGGGCGCGAAGCCAAAATCGGTGCGATCGGCGTGCGTGTGCGCCGGTGGGTGACGATGCACGGCTTCTCCGTCAATCTGGACCCTGATCTCTCGCACTTCACCGGTATCGTGCCGTGCGGGATTGAGGGATTTGGCGTGACCAGCCTCAAACGCTTGGGACTGGACATCAGCCCTGCGCAATGGGACGAAGCCCTGATGACAACTGCCCCTGAATTCTTTGAACATTTGGCGCGTGTCGCCCGGAGACGATCATGCGAGGTTTGACAATTGCACTTTTGCCAGCGCTGGTCTTTACGTCAGCTTGCAGCGGAGATGTGCCCGATAGAGCCGATGATGCGCGCGAGGCCGAAGGCGAGGTTCTGGGAGGATCGATCAGCGACGACATGTTGCCGCTAGATCAATTGCAATCCCAGTCTCCGCCGATCCGCGAAGAACGCACGGTAACGGTGACTGAGAATGAAGATGGTTCGTCCAGCGTCGAGACGAGTGTCACTGTGACTAGTGGTGACGGTGCGGACAATCAGCCCGCGCCGCCACAACCGCCACAACCGCCAGAAGGCTAGGCCGCTTGCTCTTCAGCCAGCGTGGGATAGTCGACATATCCCTCTGGGATGGGGAAGTACCAGCTTTTGGGTACATCCTTATTAGGGTTCCAATGCGCGCCCTGGCGAATGCGATCTTCCAGATCGGGATTGGAAATATAGGGCCGACCAAAGCTCACCGCATCGCATTTGCCTGAACTGACATCTGCCTCTGCTTCTTCCGCGGTGTAGTCGCTGTTGAGGATGAGCGCGCCCGAGTAGATTTCGCGGATCAACGGGCTTTGCTTGGGCACATCGGTTTGTCCGAAAGTGCCGTCCGGTCCCGGTTCCCGCAGCTCGACAAAAGCAAGGCCCAGATCTTCGCAAACCTTGGCCGCCGCACCGAAAGTTGCCGCTGGATTGCTGTCGTCAGTGCCTTGGCTATCGCCATTGGGCGACAAGCGGATACCCACGCGGTCCGCACCCCACACGTCGATCAATTGCTCCAGCACTTCGCGCATGAAGCGGGTGCGGTTCTCCGGCGATCCACCATATTCATCGGTCCGCAGATTGGTCTTGTCCCTCAGGAACTGGTCAACCAGATATCCGTTCGCGCCGTGCAATTGCACGCCATCAAAGCCTGCAGCCTTGGCGTTTTCCGCGGCACGGCGATAGTCAGCAATCGTGCGCTTGATGTCCTCATGGGTCATTTCCCGCGCGGTCGCATATTCGCTCTTGCCTCCGGGCGTATGTGCCTCACCGGGCGCCTTGGTCGCGCTGGCAGAGAAGGGAGGCTCGCCGCCGAGGAAGTATGGGTGAACAATCCGGCCCATGTGCCACAATTGCATCACGATCAGGCCGCCGCGATCATGCAAGGCCTTGGTCGAGGCTTTCCACGCCTCGGTCTGCTCGTTGCTCCAGATACCAGGGGCGGAAGGCCATCCAAGTCCCTCTACACTGATGCCTGTCGCCTCGGTCAGGATCATGCCCGCGCCTGCGCGCTGACCATAATATTGCGCCATCAGTTCGTTCGGAACGAACATCGGCTCTGCAGCGCGTCCACGCGTTAGCGGCGCCATGAAAATCCGGTTCTTCGCTTCGAGTGCACCCATTTTGAGCGGCTGGAACAGCGTGTCGTGCAATTGAATTTCCTTCGTCTTTGTCTCTTTGTAATAGGCACTTGGGGGCGAAGCAGCTAGTGCGCAACCATGGAAAATGATGGGGGTATGCCAGCAGAACTTTCCCGTCCGCGTGGCTGGTTGCTTTTGCTTGCCTTGCTTGCGGGCAATGTCGCATTGGCGATAGGGCCGTGGTTCGTGCGCTTGGCCGACACCGGTCCGGTCAGCGCAGGCTTCTGGCGGTTGCTCTTGGCTTTGCCCTTCCTGGCCGTGTTTGCGCGGTTTAGCGGCCAAGCTCTAACTGGAATCCCGCGCCGAACTTTGATGTTCGTGGCGTTGGGCGCGGTGGCATTCGGGCTTGATCTGGCAAGCTGGCATGTCGGGATTGAGATGACCCGACTAGGCAACGCCACGCTGTTCGGCAATGCCGGAAGTATCGTGTTGTTATTATGGGGCTTTATCCTTTCGCGCAGCCTGCCGCGCGGCACGGAATGGACCGCGATTGTCTTTGCGCTTGCAGGCGCGGCAATTCTGATGGGGCGTAGTGCGGATATTTCGACCACTACGCTGATCGGGGACCTGTTCTGTTTGACCGCAGGTCTCCTGTACGCGGTGTATCTCATCAATCTTCAAGGTGCGCGGCAAACGATTGGCGGGTGGAGTTTGCTGGTCTGGGTCAGCATTTTCGCTTGCCCCCTTCTGCTGGCAATTGCCTTGATCAACGGGGAGCCGGTTTGGCCAAACGATTGGACCCCGATCCTGATTCTGTTCATATCCAGCCAGCTTGTCGGACAGGGATTGCTGGTGTTCAGCCTGCGCCATTTTCCGCCATTGGTGATCGGGTTGGCGCTTTTGACACAGCCAGCCGTTGCCGCATTGATCGGCTATCAAGTCTTCGGCGAAGTGCTCACACTGCTCGATATTGCTGGCATGGTGCTGCTCGGCAGCGCGCTGGTCCTAGCTCGCGGTGTCGCAAGGGTGAGAAGTTAAACCTTCCCCAAATCGCCCTTGCCGACTGCTCCGCTGGCCATTTCCAACATCTTGTCCAAGCTCGCCTTGGCCTTCAGTCGCAGTTCTTCCTCAATCTCGATGCGAGGCTCCAGATCGCGCAGCGCGACGTAGAGCTTCTCCATCGTATTGAGCGCCATATATGGGCAGATGTTGCAGCTGCAGTTACCGTCTGCGCCCGGTGCGCCGATAAAATTCTTTTCCGGCAGCGCCTTTTCCATCTGGTGGATGATGTGCGGCTCGGTCGCCACGATCAGTGTGTCACCTTCAAATTCCTGCGCGAATTTCAGGATGCCGCTGGTTGATCCGACATAGTCTGCGTGATCGATAATCGTCGGCGGGCATTCGGGGTGCGCGGCAACCGGTGCGCCGGGATATTGCTCTTTCAGCTTGAGCAGCTCTGTCTCGCTAAACGCCTCGTGCACAATGCAAACGCCTGGCCACAACAGCATTTCGCGATCAAACTTGCGGCTGAGATAGCCGCCCAGATGCCGGTCAGGCCCGAAGATGATCTTCTGGTCGCGCGGGATCTTTTGCAGGATCGTTTCCGCGCTGGAACTGGTGACGATCACGTCCGACAGCGCCTTCACCTCGGTGCTGCAATTGATGTAGGTCAGCGCGATATGATCGGGGTGTGCCTCGCGGAAAGCCTTGAACTTTTCCGGCGGGCAGCTGTCTTCAAGCGAACAACCGGCATCCATATCGGGCAGCACGACGATCTTTTCAGGGGACAGTATCTTGGCGGTGTCCGCCATGAATTTCACGCCGCAGAATGCGATGACATCTGCATCCGTTTCCGCCGCCATTTGCGACAGTTGCAGCGAATCTCCAACAAAGTCCGCGATATCCTGAATGTCCGGCGTCTGGTAATAATGCGCCAGAATTACCGCATTCCGCTCTTTACGCAGGCGGTCAATCTCCGCGAGTAAGTCTGTGCCAGTAGGGACTTTGGTTTCTACGCTCATCAATCATATCCGGTAAGATCAGGGAATTCGCTTCCCATATAGGCAGAATATGGCATTTTGCGAGTGCTTTAGGTCGCAGCTATGGTAGCCAGATTGGCGGGAGATGATTGCGATGTACAAGCTAAACCTCACTGAAGCATACTGTCCGGCGCAAGCCGACACGCCGATGCGCGAACGCACAATCGAAGAAATGCTGCGCGAACAGGTGGAAACGCACGGTGATGGATTGGCACTGCGCGAGATGTTGGCCGATGGCACTGTGGGGCGCGAATGGACCTATGCCGAGCTGTTGAGCGATACCGAGCGTTGCGGGCGAGCTTTGGCGGCGCGCCACCCAGCCGGCACGCGTATCGCGATCATGGCGGGTAATTGTCCCGAGTGGATTATTGTGCAGCTTGGCGCGGCATTGGCGGGTCTAACCATCGTCACTGTAAACCCGTCGTTCACACCGCGCGAAGTGCATTATGTATTGGAGCAGTCAGGTTCGGCTGCGGTTTACTACCAGCCGCATGTCCGCGGCTCAGCCTTGAGGCCGATCGTGGATGAAGGTGCCGCCGGGTTGCCCGCGGCGGATTATGTCATCGATATAGAGGATCACGCTGACCTGTTCGCGGGTGCAGGTGATGGCGAACTACGCGAAACCATACCGCATGATATCTGCATGATTCAGTACACCTCTGGAACCACGGGTTTCCCGAAAGGCGTTTTGCTGCATCAGCACGGGCTATTGCAGAGCAATCACGACGTGTTCGTGCGCTGGAATCTGGCGCCGGGCAAGCAGTTGCTATGCCCTTTCCCGCTGTTCCACACGGCCGGAAGCGCCGTATGTGTACTGGGCGCGCTCAGCCATGGAGCGACAATTCTATTGGTCACCGTTTTCGATCCCGCGGCGGTGGTGAGTGGAATTGCGCGCGAGAAACCCGAGGTTATCGGCGGCGTCTCGACTATGATCTTTGCGCTTATCGAAGCTGCCAGAGCAACCGGAACGGATGTGAAATGCGTAGAGACAATCGTCAGCGGCGGAGCCATGGTCCAACCTGAGCTGAATCGCGCCGCGCAAGAGATTTTCGGGGTGCCGATCCTGATCGTTTACGGCCAGACCGAGACTTCGCCGGCGATCACAGCTGCATGGCCAACCGATACCGGGCCTGATTTGACGGAGACCATTGGCCAACCATGCAGCCATATGGAAGTCGCGATCCGCAATCCGTCGGACAATTCAATCTGCGCACCGAACGAACAAGGCGAGATTTGCATGCGCGGATTCAACGTGATGGCGGGCTATAATGACAATCCTCAGGCCACCGCGGAGACGATCGACGCGGACGGCTGGCTGCATACCGGTGACCTGGGCAGCATGGATTCACGTGGCTATGTGAAGATCACGGGCCGTGTGAAAGAGATGATTATTCGTGGCGGCGAAAATCTGTTTCCCGCCGAAATCGAAGCCGCCTTGTTGGAACATCCGGTGATCGCCGAAGTCGCGGTGGTAGGTGTGCCGGACGAAAAATGGGGCGAGATTGTTGCCGCGTTCTTGCGACTGGCAGAGGGCGCTCAGCGACCCGATGATAGCGAGTTGCGCAGCTTTATTCGCGCGCGATTGTCACCTCAAAAGACGCCTGCGCATTGGGTATGGGTCAAGGAATTTCCTCTCACCGGATCAGGCAAGATCCAGAAGTTCGCAATGGCCGAAGCCTTTGCGAAGGGGGAATACGCCTAAGTCCGCTCACGACCCAATGGCGGAAGCAAATGGCCAAGTAGCAAAATTGCCACCGCTTCTCGGGGATGGGGCCAAATCCAGCTGGCCATGTAGCGTTCTGTTCGGGCGACCATCCCTCCCGTTAGGCATCGCCCAAATTGCGCTGCATTGTGGCCAAGGTAGACTTGAATGCTTCCAAGTCCTCGTCCTTTATTCCCTCAAGCAAGCGCTCATAGACCTGATCCGCCTCGACCCGCATTTTTGGAAGCAAGTCGATTGCATCGGGCTGGAGGTGCACCTGCCACACGCGCCGGTCGTCTTCGGCGCTGCGCCGCTCGACCAAGCCCAGATTTTCCAGCCGGTCGATTGCTTGCCCGATGCTTGCCCGCTCCAGTTCCAGTTGCCCAGCCAGTTCGGTCTGGGTCATGCCGGGTGTGCGGTAGAGATAGGCCAATGCACGCCACTGGGTACGAGTGAGGCCAAACTGTTCTAGTGAGGTGTCGAAGGTGCGACGCAATCGTCTTGTCAGCTCTTCCAAGAGAAAAACCAATCGGTCTTGATCGGTTAGGAAGGCTGCTGCCTTTTCGTCGGCATCATTTTCGAGCTTGGTTGCCATGCGGAGCACCTTAACACAGCATCGATTTAGATAAAGCTATTTACTGTAAAGCAACTTACAATATAGTGGGTCGCGATATGGAGAACGTGACCACTAGAATCGAGGGATCGGGAGGACTCTCCCTTGCCACAGAAATGGTCGGTGACGACAGCGCGTTGCCCGTCCTGCTTGCCAGCGGTAGAGGTGCCTACATATGCTAGCGCGTCTTGCTCTTGGTGGGGTGGCTGTGTTTGCGCTGACCCTGGCTGGCTGTTCGGGTGAAACTGAAGGGGATGAGGCTGCGCCAGAAGCTCAGACAGAGCCGCGCGAAGTTACGACGACAATCGTCGAACCCCAACCGTTCGCTGAACCAGTTAAGGCATTCGGCACGATTGCAGCCAAACAGCGCAGTGCAATTGGTGCGCTTACCGAAGGGCCGGTAGAACGAATTTTCGTCAAGGTCGGCGACAGGGTTTCTCGCGGACAACCGCTTTTTCGTATCCGCCAGGCCGACTATCAGCGAAGCGTAGTTGAAGCGCAGGCAGCAGTCGATCTGACAAGCGCGCAAGCGATTGAGGCTGAAAGGCGTTACGATCGCGTTATGGCCCTTGCCCCAAGAGGTTTCGTTTCGAAAGCACAGGTTGACGCGGCTGAGACGGAGCTGGCTGTAGCGCGGGCGCAGAAGGCACAGGCTCAGGCGGCCCTTGGCACCGCACAGCAGGCATTGGCCGACACAATCACGCGCGCGCCATACGATGGGGTTGTAACCGCGCGGATGGTCGATGAAGGTGTATACCTGAACAATCGCTTTTCGATGGGACGGCAATCAGCCGCGTTGGAATTGCAAGAGCTCGGGATCGTTGCCGCCATCGTCAACGCGCCGCAGGAATATGTCGACGCGTTTCGACGCAACATGCCAGCGCGGGTCTTCATCGAAGGATTCGAGCAGCCATTCGACAGTACCGTGTACATCATCAACGACCGGGTCGATCCTGAAAGCCGGATGGTCGAACTGCGGCTGCCGATCGCCAATCCCGATTACCGCATCAGTTCAGGGCTGGCAGTCAGAGCCGAGATCTCGGTGCCGCCAGTGCAAGCGATCGTTTTGCCCCGCCCAGCAATACTCGGCGACAGTGCTGCGGCCTACGTCTTCGTGGTCGTAAACGGAAAGGCACAGCGCCGGGAAGTGGCGTTTGAGAGTATCGATCTCGATCAGGTGCGTATCCGTTCAGGGCTGGAACCGGGCGACGAGGTTATTCTCGATCCTCCGGCCACATTGCGGAATGACGAGCCGCTCAAATCACGCCGAACCCGCGGCGCAAGCTGATATGTGGCTTGCAGACGTTTCGATCCGGCGACCGGTATTCGCGACGATGCTAATCGCTTCGCTCGTCGTACTTGGCTTGGTCTCGTTCAACCGGCTCGGGGTCGACCTCTTTCCTGAGGTAGAGTTTCCATACGTATCTGTAACGACAGCTCTGCCCGGCGCTTCGCCGGGCACCATGGAAACCGAAGTCACCGACGTCATAGAGGAACAGCTCAACACGATCTCCGGCTTGCGCCAGATGCGATCGATTAGCGCCGAGGGTGTAAGCATCGTCAATCTCGAGTTCGAGCTGGAGGAGGACGCCGATCTCAAGGCGCAGGAAGTACGCGACAAGATGTCGCGGCTCGCGGCCGATCTGCCGGACGATTCCGAACCGCCGGTCATCGAGAAAGTCGATCCCGATGCCGCGCCGATCCTGTCGGTTCTGTTGTCAGGCGACATGCCCATCCGCGACCTGACCACTTTTGCAGATGAGGAGGTGAAAGAGCGATTGCAGCGAGTGCCCGGCGTCGGTTCGGTCGAGCTGGTTGGCGGGCGAGAACGCGAAATGCGCATATGGCTCGATGCGGCTGCGATGCGCGCGCGCGGAGTAACGGCAGAGGATGTGCTCGGCGCAATCCAACGCGAGAATGCTGAGCTGCCGGGCGGGCGCCTGGTTACCGAGGGGCGTACGCGCCAGTTCGGCATCCGCACCCTTGCCCAAGCACGAACGGCGGCGGAATTTGCCGCAATACCGATCCTTTACCGGCCCAATGGACAGACTGTTCGGATCGGCGATGTAGGGCGGGTCGAGGACTCCATTGAGGACGAGGAGAGCTATGCCCAGCTCGATGGGGAACCGGGCGTTGTTCTCGAAGTCCGCAAGCAAAGCGGAGAGAACACGGTCGCGGTGGCAGAACAGATCCGCGCAGAAATCGAAAGCATCCGGACCACCGCTCCCAAGGGTATCAATTTCATCATCGCTCGCGACACGTCTCGCTTTATTGAGCAGGCCATCGGCGACGTGCTGTTCGACCTATTCATTGCCGTGGTGCTGGTGGTGGCGGTGACCTTCCTGTTTCTCCTTAGCTGGCGCGCGACGGTCATCGTGCTGCTTGCTATTCCGACCTCGATTGTCGCAACTTTTGTTGCATTCGCGGCTTTCGATTTTACCGTTAACATGGTCACGTTGCTGGCGCTGACAGTCGCTATCGGCCTGTTGGTCGACGATGCCATCGTTGTGGTTGAGGCGGTCCAGAACGACGTTGATGAAGGGAAAAATGCGACCGAAGCCGCCCACACCGCAACCAGACGAGTGGCCTTGGCCGTGCTGGCAGGCACATTCGCAACGCTGGCGGTGTTTGTGCCGATCGCCTTCATGGAAGGAATTGTTGGTCGTTTCTTCTTTCAATACGGTCTGGCAATCGTCTTTTCGGTCAGCGTGTCGATGCTGGTCGCCTTCACGCTTGCACCTGCACTATCGGCGAGGTTGCTTCGCCCCGAACACGCGGAAAGTGGCTGGTTCGGACGCATTGAACGGTTCCATATCGAGATGCGTCAACTCTACGAAAGGCTCGTGTCTTGGGCGATCAACCGCCGTTATCTCGTGCTTGGCGGCGCGCTCGCAAGCGTCCTGATCGGCGGATTTTTTGCAGCGCTCGTTCCAAGCACCTTCATGTCCACAACGGATCGATCCGAATTCCTTGCGACGATCAAGCTTCCTCTTGGGACAGGGGTTTCCGAAGCGAAGAAGGCGGCAGAGCAGGTCGATTCCTCACTGCGCCAGAATCCGGAAGTCGAACTCGTTTTCGTGAGTGCGGGCAGCGGAACCAATCCCAAGATCAATGAGCTGGAAGTCTATATCGGGTTGAGGCCCAAGCGGTCGCGCGAGGCGACGCAGGACGACGTGATGACCTTCGCACGGAACGAGATAATGGGAGATGTTCCGGCAGCACAGGAGGTGTCCGTGGAGGAGGTTCCGTGGGTATCGGGTGCCGGGGTCGGACAGACTGCAATTGAACTGATAATAACCGGACCGGACACCGCAGCCATCAACGACTACGCGCGGTGGCTGGAGGGCGAGCTGGCCGCACGATCCGAATTTGTCGACGTGCGCTCGTCCTACGAAGGTGGCAGGCCGGAACTGCAGATCGCCTTCGACCGCGACCGGGCCGCCGATCTCGGGATTTCGGCGCGCAACCTGGCCGCCGCATCGCGAACGCTGGTCGGCGGAAGCGATGCAGGCACATTCGAGGCTGATGGACGTCGCTATGACATTCGCGTGCGCCTCGAGGAAAGTGGACGAAAGGGGCTTGGCGACGTCGAGGCACTTCCGCTCAGGACCGGACAGGGCACCCTGGTCGATCTTGCTGCGATTGCCGATGTTGACGTTGCATTGAGCGCTGCGGAAATTGAGCGCATCGATCGATCGCGCCAGATTTCAGTGCTCGCCAATACGGCTCCCGGTGTGGCGCTGAGCGTTGCCGTGGCTGATGTGGAAGAGTTGCTTGCCGCCAATCCGCCACCTGCCGGCTTGGCGACGCGAATGGAAGGCACTGCCCGTCTCCTCGCCGAAACCAGCGAGGCGATTATCTTTGCATTCGCGCTCGCAATCGTCGCGCTCTACATCGTGCTCGCCAGCCAGTTCAATAGCTTCGGGCAACCCATCATCATTATGCTTACGGCACCACTGTCGTTCTCCGGCGCCTACTTCCTGATGTGGGCGGCGGGCCAGGAAATGAGCCTGTTCGCGCAAATCGGCATGATCGCTTTGATGGGGATCGTGATGAAAAACGGTATCTTGCTTGTCGATCTCGCCAACCGGTATTGCGAAGCTGATAAGGATGCGGCTTCTGCAATGCGCAACGCCGCGCCAAAACGCTTACGACCCGTCCTCATGACCGCGCTTGCTGCCGTATTCGGCATGCTGCCGGTAGCGCTGGCGCAGTCAGATGCAGCAGAGTGGCGCAATGCTATGGGCTTCATCATCATCGGCGGGCTGACCACTTCCACTTTCCTGACTCTGCTGGTTGTCCCTGCAGCCTACGCGGCAGCCTCGGACTTACGAAGTGTCGTGACCAATTTCCGACCCCCGTTTTTGCAGAGACCGTTGTAGGGAGGAGCGCTGGCTTCGTCGTTACCCGTTTTTGTGATCAGCGCGCGGTCGAACAGATATTGTCCGCTTTCCACCCCAGTTTCGGACTTTCCGGCTCGCAGTTAAATCTCGCTAGTTTGTCTGCCAGACTTCGTTCTCACCCTGAGCAACGAGCCCGCGTTTCTCCAGATCGAGCAGATGCGCCATCACGCTCATTTGCGCGGCCTTATGCAGGCGCTCGTCCAAGCCCTTATACATCACCGGAATGAAGTCCGGGATCGTGCGAGCTTGTTCGCCCAATAGCCGCAGAATCTGGTTCTCGCGCTGGCGGCGATGCCCCATCATCCCGCGTACCAGCTGGCGCGGCTTTTCGATCGGCGCCCCGTGCGCCGAATAATACACCCTGTCCTCGCGTGCCTGCAGCCGTTCAAGGCTCGCCATATAGTCGCCCATATCGCCATCAGGCGGGATCACCACGCTGGTTGACCAGCCCATCACATGATCTCCAGTGAACAGCGCGCCGCTCTCTTCCAGCGCGAAGCAGAGGTGGTTTGATGTGTGCCCCGGCGTATGCACCGCGCGCAAAGTCCAACCTTCGCCGGTCATTGCTTCGCCATCTTCCAACACGCGGTCTGGCGCATAGGTAGTATCGAAAGCTTCGTCACTGCGCGGCAGATCGCTGTCGATCACAAGCGGAGCACAGCCCACAATCGGCGCGCCGGTGCGCTCTGCCAAGGGGGCGGCCGCAGGCGAGTGATCGCGGTGTGTGTGCGTGCACATGATCGCGGCGACTTTGGCATCACCAATCGCAGCCATTATCGCGTCAATATGGTCAGGTTCGTTTGGACCCGGATCAATCACCGCCACATCGCCAGCACTGCCCACTATATAGGTCTGCGTGCCGGTATAGGTGTAAGGTGACGGGTTAGGGGCGAGGACGCGCCGCACCAGCGGTTCGCATTGTTCGGCGATGCCCGTGGGCCATGGTTCGGGTGGTAAAGCCATGACTTGCATATGAAGGATGGTCGTGCACATGTCACGCCAGCGAATTTGGGGAGAATTATGTCAGACTTCATTATGGTGCTGGACGAAGGGACCACTTCGACGCGCGCGATGCTGTTCGATTCTGCGGGCAAGCTGCATCATGTGGCGCAGCGCGAGCTGGAACAGCATTATCCAAGGCCCGGCTGGGTTGAGCATGACGCATCGGAAATATGGGACAAGACGCTCGCTTGTGTGCGCGACGTTACTGAGCAGGCGGGCGGAGCTGATCGCATTTCGTGTATTGGGATCACCAACCAGCGTGAAACGGTGGTCGCATGGGATAAGACCACGGGCGAACCGCTCTGCAAGGCGATCGTATGGCAGGACCGCAGAACGGAACCATCATGTCAGGAATTGCGCCAAGCGGGGCACGAAGGTGATGTTCAGGCACGAACAGGATTGCTGCTTGACCCCTATTTCTCTGGCACGAAAATGCGCTGGATGCTCGAAAATGAACCCGCGGTTCGCGCAGCTGCGGAAATGGGCACTTTGGCATTTGGCACTATCGAAAGCTGGTTGATCTTCAAACTTTCAGGCGGAGCGCACATCTCGGATGCGAGCAACGCCAGCCGAACCTTGTTGCTGGAGCTAGGCGGCGCGTTGTTCGATCCGGCACTTTGCGAATTGTTCGGCGTTCCGCATGCGGCCTTGCCTGAAGTTGTCGACAATGCGGGGGAGGTCGCGGTCGCAAGCGCCGAATGGCTAGGGCGCGAGATCCCTATCACTGGCCTTGCAGGTGACCAGCAGTCGGCCACCATTGGCCAGGCTTGCCTCTCGCCGGGCGAGACCAAGTCAACTTATGGCACTGGCGCTTTCGTGCTGACCAACAAAGGCGGCGAGATTCCGCGCTCGACCAACCGCTTGCTGGGCACTGTCCTGTATCAGATCAATGACCAGCGTACCTACGCGCTGGAAGGCTCCGTATTCGTGGCGGGCAGCCTGATCCAATGGCTGCGCGATTCGCTTGGCATCGTTGAGGTCGCCAGTCAGACAGAAGAGCTTGCGCGGTCTATTCCCGACAGTGGCGGGGTTACGATTGTGCCAGCGCTGAGCGGCCTTGGTGCGCCGCATTGGCAGGCAGAGGCGCGCGGCGTGATAAACGGTCTGAGTTTTTCAACTGGCAAGGCTGAGCTGGCGCGTGCGGCACTGGAGGCGATGGCCCATCAGACCCACGATCTGGCAATGGCTTTTGCCGCCGATGGCACACCTTGGGAAACGTTGCGTATCGATGGCGGGATGAGCGCGAACAACTGGATGGCGCAAGATTTGGCCGACATGCTCGATTTGACTGTCGAGCGCCCTGAATTCGTGGAAACGACAGCTCTGGGTACAGCCATGCTCGCAGCAGCTGGCGCTGGCATTTACGCCGACTTGAACGAAGCGGCAACGGCGCTGCGCGGCAATCTGCAAAGCTTTACCCCCGCAATGGATAGCGACGTGCGCGAAGGTCGATTGGCAGCCTGGAAGAAGGCTTTGATCGCAGCCTAGGACGGGTCAGCGCATATTGATGGCGCGGTCGAGCCTCGCGCGCAGCGCGTGTACGACCGGCTGCGTTTCGAACTCGTCAGCCCACGCTTGATCCAAACGTGCAATGCGGCGGTGCAGTTGAATCGTTTCTTCGATCAACGCGCGGGTCTCAGTCTCGAGCAGTTCAAGATCGTCTGCATTGCTTGGCCTGTCATCGGGCAGGCGCCCGTGATGGCGAAGTTGATTCTCGCTCAACTCGCCGGAAAAGAAAGCACGCTGGTTCAGCAGCCACGCCAGCACATGCATCATGCGTGTCGTGGCTTTCAGCCCTTCGCTCGAAAGCGCCAGTCGCAAGCGGTCGCTTGCGTCGGGTGCGGCATCCCCCATCCCCATCGCGAACACGGCGCGCGTTTCATCAGCCAGCAGCAATGCCTCGCTGTAGAGCGATTCAATAATCGGGCGGGAAAGGTTTGAAGGGCGCGTCATGAAACTGGGTTAAGATGGAGTTTCGTCCTGCGTCCAGTCTGGCAACCATGTTTTCCGCGCCTTTGCCTATGCGTGTCCCAAACCGGAACGGATTGAGGCAAATTATCCAGGATAAACACTTAGGTTGATGAAAAATCAGGCGATAATGTCAGGCAGCAATTGATCTTCGAAGATTGCGATCTGGTCCTTCAGGCGCAATTTTCGTTTCTTCAAGCGTGCAATCTGAAGTTGGTCTTGCGAACCGGATTCCGTCAGCGCGGTAATCGCAGCATCCAGATCGCGGTGCTCCGAACGAAGCAATTCAAGCCGTTTTCTAAGCTCTTGCTCGTTCACTTGCCCCACTCCTTCGTTATCGGTTCGGCGTTTTTACATTGTTGCGCAACGCATACGTAACGCCACAGCCTTTTCAAGATAGCGATTCTATGGTTTCATGCTCTTTCGCGGCTCGTCCGCGCGTAGGCGAGTCGCTTTGCGGTAATCACGCGAAGAGGAGAGCCTTGATGGTATCGACACATGTCCAAGCTTTACAGAACAAGCACGCAGGTCTCGAAGCGCAATTGCGCGAGGAAATGAACCGACCAGCTCCGGACACAAGTACGATCCAGATGCTCAAGAAACAAAAGCTGCAAATCAAGCAAGAGCTCGCCGAAGCCTGAGCATTATCGCTCCACTGCCGTTTTGGAACGGATAGTCGCCGAACTGAGATAAAATTGTTGTTGGGCGGGATTTCGCTTCGCTACCAACCTGCTATAGCGGTTTTCATATGACAGCAGCAGCTTCGGCCCGTCAGATCCTGACTCGTTTACACGAGGTCATGGCTTCGCGTTTGCATGCGCAAGCCAAGCTTGACCGTGTGGTCGAGATTGTTGGCAAAAGCCTGGATAGCGAGGTCTGCTCGATCTATTTGCTGCGCGAAGGCATGCTGGAGCTGTTCGCGACCCGCGGTTTGAACAAAAGCGCTGTCCACGTCACACGCATGGCGATTGGAGAAGGGCTTACCGGGACCATTGCCGCAAACAATGAAACGCTGAACCTGGCCGAGGCAAAGGCACATCCCGACTTTCAATATCGCCCGGAAACCGGTGAGGAGAAATTCCATTCCTTTGCCGGGGTGCCAATCGTGTACCATGAACGTGTAGTGGGCACATTGTGCGTGCAACATGTTGATCCCCGCAAATACGAAGACGTCGAAATCGAAGCGCTGCAAACCACGGCCATGGTTCTATCAGAGCTTATCTCGAATGCAGAACTGGTCGACGAGGAAGACGCACGCGGCCTTAGCGGAGCGCAGACAGGCACGCAGAACATTACCGGCCTAGCTTTGGTCAAAGGGTTGGCCGGCGGTTTCGCCGTTTATCACCAACCCCGCATCACAATCGATCATATTGTTGCAGACGACATCGAAGCAGAGCGGCAGCGTGTCTATCGCGCCTTTGACAAGATGCGCGAGCAGATTGACAATATGGCAAGCCAGGCCGAGTTCGGCGTGGGCGGAGAGCACGACGAGGTGCTCGAAACATACAAGATGTTCGCTTATGATGAAGGGTGGGGGCGTCGCATCAACGAAGCGATCGATTCCGGCCTGACTGCGGAAGCTGCGATCGAACGCGTGCAGCAACGCACGCGTATGCGCATGCGGGAAATTGATGATCCCTTGCTCGCGGACCGGATGCATGATCTTGAGGATCTTTCCAATCGGCTGCTTCGGACCGTGTCTGGCCAGCTGGGCACCGCAGCATCGCAAGGTCTGCGCAAAGATACTATCCTGATCGCGCGAAATCTGGGCCCGGCCGAATTGCTCGAATATGATCGGCGCCGCTTGAAGGGCGTGATCCTGGAGGAAGGCTCGCTCACATCGCATGTGGTGATTGTCGCGCGTGCGATGGGGCTGCCGGTGTTGGGTCGTGCGCGCGGTATTCGCGGAATTGTGCGCGACGGAGATCAAATTCTGCTCGATGCGAACCAGGCGACAGCCACGATCCGGCCATCACAGCAGGTTGCAGACGCATTCGATACGCGGTTCGAGAAATCGCGTGAGAAACAGGCAGCGTACGCCAAGCTGCGCGATGTAGAGCCCTTCACCCGTTGCGGTACGCGCATTCAGGTCATGATAAATGCTGGTCTTCGCGACGATATCTCTGCACTCGCGATGACTGGCGCTGATGGCGTGGGGCTGTTCCGAACTGAGTTCCAGTTTCTGGTTTCGGCTACTTTGCCTCAGCGCGAACGACAAACCCGTTTGTACCGCGATGTTCTAGAAGCAGCAGGCGACAAGCCTGTAGTTTTTCGCACTGTCGATATCGGCGGTGACAAAGCTGTGCCTTACCTTCAGTCCGAACAGTCCGAACATGATGAAAACCCGGCGATGGGGTGGCGGGCATTGCGGCTCGCGCTCGAGCGCGGCGGGCTGATGAAAGTGCAAGCGCGCTCGCTGCTTGAAGCGGCCGCCGGGCGAGAATTGCATGTGATGTTCCCGATGGTCTCCGAGCCGTGGGAATTCGATGCGGCCAAGGAGGTTTTCGAAGCGCAAATCCAGCATATGCGGAAGCAGAAGAAGCATTTGCCGGATACGATCCGCTACGGGGCGATGTTGGAAGTGCCCGCACTGGCAGAGGTCCTGGATTTGATGCTTCCACGGGTCGATTTCCTGTCGGTTGGAACCAATGATCTGACACAATTCCTGTTTGCAGCAGACCGCGCCAATCCAAAATTGGCAGAGCGTTATGACTGGCTAAGCCCATCGATCCTGCGTTTTCTGCGCCGGATTTCGTCGAGTATGGTGGGGCATCAGGTTGACTTGGGCGTTTGCGGCGAGATGGGTGGACGGCGTTTGGAAGCAGTCGCCTTGCTCGGCCTCGGATACCGGCGTTTGTCGATTACGCCTGCGGCTGTAGGTCCAATCAAAGAATTGGTGCGCAGGGTGGATCTTGGAGAGATTACCGAAGCAATGACCGGCTGGCTGTCCGACCCGCAAACCGACTTGCGGAAAAATCTTCAGGAATGGGCGGCTGAGCGCGGTATTGAGACCGATTAAGCGCTGCCTACGAGGCTGCAAACAGTAGTCGCTCTGACATCTCGCTCGCTTCATCTGATTTAGGTCTGTCTGTATGGCGGGCTGCTTGACACGAAAGAGCCATGACAGTCATGTAGCCAACACGAAAATCGGGTCGCACCTAATGGTTGAGGAAATAAATATCGAGCCGGATAACGAACTCCCATTAGAGGGCGTCGGACGCCGATTGCGCCGAGCGCGCGAGGAAAAGGGTCTTTCGCTTGCTCAGGTTGCCGCAAGCACGCGCATCTCTGAACGGCACTTGCAACTGATTGAGCAAGATCAGTTTTCTGAGTTACCGGCACGTACTTATGTTTTTGGCTTTTCACGGACTTACGCACGCGCACTGGGCTTGGACGAAGCCGAAATAGTCGCTTCGCTCCGCGCTGAGCTGGACAATCAAACCGAGCAACGCCCTCGTTACACGCCTGCGTTTGAGCCTGGTGACCCAGCCAAAGCTCCGCCCAGCGCTTTAGTATGGGCATCGGCTATCGCGGTGCTGCTGCTGGCAGCAGGTAGTTACGCCTTTTACGCCCGGTTTATGGCGCCGGGCGCTGATCCCGCACCTCTGGTCGCTGAAGAAGACAGTGTCACCGGTGCCGACGTCGCGACGCTGTCGGATGCGCAAACGACATCTGGCGCTTCGGTTGATGGTACGGCGCCCGATCAGGTGGTGTTTACAGCCTTGGAAGACGGCATATGGGTTAGCTTTTACGAGGCGGGCGGACGCAGGCTTCAGCAAAAGCTGATGGCAATGGGCGAGAGCTTTGCTGTTCCCGCTGACGCGCGAGACCCGCGAATATGGACTGGCCGGCCTGATGCTTTTGCCGTCACAATCGGCGGGCAAGATGTTGAACCACTGGCGGAAGAACAGGTCACCATTCGCGACATACCGATTACAGCGAACGCCCTTCGTGATCGAATGACGGAAGCGCCGGAACCGGATGCGATAGATAGCGGGGCCGCATCAGAGGCTCCCGAATAAGAGCTTACGCAAGGATTCCCACCATTTTGGCATGCTGTCGGGTCGACAATTGTCGTCCGGGTGATGCAAGTTTCGCCTGAGGTTCATCTGCAAACCATTATTTGCAGAACATTGAAGATCGAGGAGCTCTCGAAGTGAAATTGCCCCAATTGAAGAATTTAGCTGGTTTGGCTCTGGCCGGTGCTGTTATTGCGACCACGCCGGTACCTGCGCTGGCGCAGGACGATGTATCAGAAGCGCGTGTGCGCAAGATCGAAGCAGAGATCCGGGCTTTGCAACGCCAGGTGTTTCCGGGCGGGGATGCACGGTTTTTCGAACCAGAGATCAACACGCAGCAAGGCACTCCATCGAATCCATCCAGCGCGACTTCGACCACCGCTGTGACAGACATTCTCGCGCGGCTTGATGCAATCGAAGCGCAAATGCAGCGATTGACAGCAGCTGGTGAAGAGAACCGAAATGCCGTGATGCTGCTTGAGGAACGTTTGGAAGCGCTGGAAGCTGCCAACAATCCGGCACCAGTTGTGGAACCGGCAGCCGAGGAAGCTCCGGCGACGCAGAGCAATCTGTCAGCCATGACCGGCGGCGCATCGACCGTCGAACCAGCGCGGCCAGCACAAACAGCAGAGCCTGCGCCGGCGCAGACCGCGGGACCAAGCGAGGAACGGCTCGCCGGTGTTCAAGAAATCATGAAGCCGCAAACCGACGATGCGGGAGATGATGAATATACCTATGGATTCCGTTTATGGAACGCGGGCTTCTATCCGGAAGCGCAGCAGCAATTGCGCTTGTTCGTAGATCAGCATCCCGATCACTGGCGCGCTACATATGGCCGCAACCTGCTTGGTCGCGCCTATCTGGATGATGGCAAGGCACGCGAGGCCGCGCCTTGGTTCTTGCGCAATTACCAGGTGGACAAGCAGGCAGCACGGGCCGGTGACAGCTTGCTGTTTCTCGCAGACGCGATGATTGCTCTGGAAGATACCAATCGCGCGTGCATCGCGCTCGCCGAATTCGGCGACACCTATCCGGCGCTGGCGAGCGGGCGGCTTCAAGATCAATATGAAGCAAGCCGCCAGAAAGTGACCTGTAATTGATACGGCGTTCGATCCGGAACTGACCCGGCGGTTTCGCGCCGAGGTCGAACGCGCGGGTCTGGGTGATCAACGCTTCGGCTTGGCTGTGTCTGGCGGTCCAGACAGCTTGGCGATGCTGCTTATGGCCCATGCTGTGTATGCGGAGCAATTCGAGGTGGCTACCGTCGATCATGGCCTGCGGGCAGAAGCGAAAAGCGAATGCGCCTTCGTCGAGCAGGTGTGCTCTGAGCGGGATATTGCGTGCACTGTGCTGACCGTTCAGGTGCCCGAGGGCAACTTGCAGGCTCAAGCGCGTGAAGCACGATACGCAGCGCTTGAGCACTGGGTGAGTGATCGCGGTCTGGCGGCTATCATGACGGCACATCATGCGGACGATCAGGCCGAAACCCTGCTGATGCGGTTGAACCGTGGAAGCGGCGTTGCCGGTTTGGCAGGCGTGCGCCGGGTTAATGAGACCGAAGCAGGAGGGCTGCGCATTGTCCGGCCCTTGCTTGGCTTTCGTCGAGCAGAGCTGGAAAGCGTTGT
The DNA here is from genome assembly GCF_030284385.1 of Altererythrobacter rubellus. NCBI lineage: Bacteria > Pseudomonadati > Pseudomonadota > Alphaproteobacteria > Sphingomonadales > Erythrobacteraceae > Altererythrobacter > Altererythrobacter rubellus. Next base: position 2,135,169 of record NZ_CP127221.1, on the reverse strand, counting down.
CTCGGCAGCCGGGCTGGACGCGGTAGAAGATCCATCAAACCAGAATGATCGTTTCGACAGAGTGCGGATCCGGCAGGCGCTGGCTGACGCCGACTGGCTTGACCCGTTGGCGATTGCGCAATCCGCGCAACATCTGGCCGATGCGGATGAAGCTCTGGATTATGAGGTTCAGCGGTTCTGGGAACAGAATGCACAGCGCACACGCAATGCTATCCGGCTACCATTACACCCGATGCGTGAGACGAGACTGCGTCTGATGACCCGCGCCATCAAGGAGCTGGGCGGTGACCCACGGGGTAGCGACATTGCCAGTCTCGACGACAAATTCTCCAATCAACGCAAGGGCAATGTGGCGGGCGTGATGGTCGAGTTGCGGTCTGAGGATGATGGACAGTTCCTCAACTTTTCACCCGAGCCGCCGCGTCGATCCTAGGCTCAGCCGTGCGCGCCGAACACGTTTGCAATAGCGGTAGATAGCCTCAAACAGAGCCCGTATGCGCGCTCGATCGGATCGATATAGTCGCGCGCGATATTGGCGTAGCTTTCGCCGGTGCTGTCGGGATAGTCGCTGGGGGCATCGACCGCGAAATCGGTCATCTGCGGGAAGTGCGTTGGGAAGGCCCGGCGCATTTGCGCCAAAGCATCGTCGACGCGCAGCGAGAATACCATCTCCAACACATCATCGCGGCTGATATCGTTTGCCCGGCTGAAAACCGGCACCGATACAGCGCGCAGGAACATATGCTGCAGCAACGCCAAACGCAGCGCTTGTGCAGCGCCGATCGTGCGGCGGATATTCTCACGATCCTCTAACGGATTCTCGTCCGGGATCAGATCGAGCAGGCGATGCAGCTTCAGCGCATCAACCCTCAGCCGCGATGCCAGCCGGCGATACACGCCCGCACGGTCATCCTTGGTCAGATACTCTGCCAGCGCCTCACAGGCATCGGACAGGTGGCCTTCTATGCCGCGATAAGGGCGGCTGGCCCAATAAGCGCTGTTGAACAGCTCGCCATGCGCAGCAACCGTCTTGATGCTTGCCAGCGCGTTGGAGCTTCGCGCCAGCCGGATCAGCTGGCGCCCGCGCTCGCTTTCCATGATCAGCGCTGCAAGCTCTTCATAATTGCCATCTGCCGCGCTGCCGATGCCGGAAATGATATTCACCGGATAGCCCAGCTGCTGCAGGATCGCGTTGTGCGGAATGGCGCGGATCTGGCGCAGGCTCATCTCGCGGTCAGCGCGAATATCGCTTTGGCGGCGGGAAACGCGGCTGCCGGTGGAATTCAGTAGCCCAAGGCCAAAGGCCGTCAGCGCGCGCGAATAGGTCTGGCTTTCCAGATGCTCGTGCTGATGGCGGCGAATTGCGCGATAAAAGTCCAAGCTGAGATCAGTGCGCCGATAAAATGGATCAGCCGGCGCATCTGGATCAGTATGGGCAGGTTGCAACTCGGCAATCCGGGTCAGTGTGGCGCGCGCCAGCTCTGGCGTTGCGAAGAACATATAGCCGTCGCCGCCCTGGAAGCTGACTTCAGGCTCAAGCTTGATTCCTGCGCGCGCGAAGCGTCGCTTGGCCCACGGGCTTAGCGGCCAGGTCAGACGGTCTTCGAAACTGTCCGGATGCGCTCCGCGGCCCATGCTCTCGCCGTGAGTGTTGAAGATCAGCGCTGCAACATCGTTCAGACCATTCTTGTCCATCGCTTCGCTCAGGCGACCCTGCAGCCGCTCGATCGCCAGACTGGCGGGCAATTGCCCGACAAACCGTCCCGCATCGGAGAAGCCCGTTTGGATTGCCAGCCGGCCACGTTTGCGCACGTAGTCTTGATAGATTTCTTCGCGGCACAGGGCATCCAGGAAACGCCCACCATGCTCAAGCGCGCCCTCTGTCTCGAACAAGGGGGAGACATCAACCTTGTCCTCGATCCCGAACAGCTTGGCGAAATAGAGCGCCGCCAGAATCGTGGAGGGCTGCTCGCATTCCGCAATCAGCATGCGGATCGGTGCGTCCCCATCGATATGCTCGATGATCTGCGCCATCGCGATGAATTGGCGGATCGCGGTCGAGCTCTCGATCGCCAGTGCGGCAAAGTTGGTCCGCAGCGGCTTAACCCGGGCAAGAATGTCGCGCAGCGCCACCATGGCGCCTTTGCTGGCCAGGTCGAGCGTGTTGTTCGGGTCAATCCGGCGACGGATCGCATTGTGGAGCTGGCTTGAATTTACCCGGAAATGGATCCAGCCCATGCCAAGTCCGTCGGCACGCATCCCTGCAGCAAGCGTTTTGAGCTGCACTGCGCGCGCCACGTCAGCACCAGCCGCTTCTTCTTCCAGCGATGTGATGATCGGCGCTAGGCTGAGCAGTTTGTGCGGATGATCCGCTGTCAGCGTGTTTGCCGCTTTCGACAATGCCTCGGGCTCGCTCAAGTCTTCCGCGAAATCGGCAGCTCTCGCTTCAGCATAGGCGCGGGCAGGGCGCAGTGTCTCAAGTAGCGCGTGCTGCTCGTCGATAGCTTCAAGAGATGCTGTATAGCGCTGTAATCGCGCAACTTTTTCAGAAAAGCGGAAGCCGATCGAATCGAACCATTTGATGTCGGTTCGTCCGTCCATGTCGTAACCGACCCAGCTTGCAAAACGGAAAGGCAGCGGCGCAAAGTCGTGCCACTGGTCGGGAAACCTGTCTGCGGCTTGCTCTAGCACTTCACCAACAATGGCATCGCGCGCATCCTGCGCATTGGCAATCGCGCGCATGGCGCGACCATGTTCGTATTCCAGTGTCACTGCTGGGCGGTCGGCATTGGCGACACAGGCGTTCGCGCCGATATCTTCTTCGCTGCTCGCAGCATCGGCAACCGCTGCCGATTGCGCCGGCGTTAGAAGAAAGGTTGGATGGGCGGTGAACACCGCGTGCAGTTGCGGGCGTTCCCAGCGCGCACGGAAGGCGTCGAAATCTTCTTCCGTCAGCGCGGCCGCCAGCGCGGCATGGTTCTTTGCTGGCGAAACCGGTGCGACCAATCGCCGCAAGCGCTTGGCGCGGCTTTGCATGCTCTGGCATTCCAGTTCCGCGACCAGCGCCTCGATCGCATCAAGATTGATCTCGCTCGATTCAAGTTTGCGAGAGAGATCAAGGCCCAGCTGAAAGACAGGATTGAACAGTGGCGTCTCTCGCGTACGCGCATGGAGGCCGCTCAGATGTTCAAGAAGATCGCTGACGTTCTTCATGAACCAAGCTGCGCCGCATCGCGGGCGAGCGTTTCAATCATGGCCTTGTCCGGCACGCCCCGCGGCGAAACCCAGCTGCCGCCCACACACAGCACAGCGTCATGGGCAAGCCATTCTGCCGCATTGTCTGGCCCGATCCCGCCTGTTGGGCAGAATTTTACATGGCCGAATGGCGCGGACAGCGCCTTTAACGCGGGCAAGCCACCCGCCGCCATAGCGGGAAAGAATTTAAAATGCCTCAGGCCCAGATCCAGCCCGCGCATGATATCGCTGGCGTCCGCTGTTCCGGGCAGGAAGGCGACTTGCGAAGCGATTGCTGCGCGTGCAAGTGGTTCTGTGAGTCCGGGCGAGACGATGAATTCCGCGCCTGCTTCCAGCGCGTCTTCCAATTCGTCTGCATTCGTCACAGTACCCGCGCCCACTACCGCACCCGGCACTTGCTTCATTGCCTTGATCGCATCGAGTGCCACAGGGGTACGCAAGGTGACTTCAAGTGCGCGCAGTCCGCCTGAGACCAGTGCTTCGGCCAACGGCACAGCATGTTCTAGCTCGTCGATCACGATCACGGGCACAACAGGTGCCAAGCGCATGACGCTTTCCACGTCCATCATTTCGAATGTTCCCTTGCAAATGCCGCTGCCGCGCCGAACAGGCCGGGTTGCGGGTGCACAATCAGTTTAACAGGCATGTTCGCCATCATTCCGGCAAAGCGCCCTTTGGCGGCAAAACGGTCAGCAAAGCCCGACGCGAGCAGTGTGTCGCGGATGCGATAGCCGAGGCCGCCCGCGATCACGACGCCACTGGCGCCTTGGGCCAATGCGATGTCACCTGCGACCGAGCCCAAAGCCAGGCAGAAGCGATCCACAGCCGCCGATGCTAAGCTGTCTTTGTTTGTCGTGCCACGTGTCCAGATCGCGCGGTCATCAAGGTCGGGATCGATCGAGCGGTGCTCCAAGGCGGCAAGCGTCTGATAAATGTCGACAATTGCAGGGCCCGATACGACGCGTTCGTCAGACACGCGATTGTGCCGCTTGCGCAGCCGCGCGAGGATGGCGTCTTCAATGCTGTCGAGCGGGGCATAGTCGCCGTGCCCACCTTCGGTGGCTTGGACGCGGTAGCTTCCGTCTTCATCGCGGTAGAAGTGCGCCACGCCAAGCCCGGTGCCAGGGCCGACAACGCTAATGGTTCCGAAAGCAGGCAGATCCTCTTCGGGTCCCGCCAGATGCAGGAATTGTTCGTTCGGTGCGCGTGCTGCAGCGTGCGCAACAGCAGCAAAATCATTCACGATCGTGAAATGCGTGCAGCCCAGCTTTTCCTCGATCAATGGCGGGCGGATGATCCACGGGTTGTTGGTGAAGCGGATCAGATCGTGCTTTACCGGCCCGGCGACAGCCATAGTGACAGCAGACGGAAGCGAGCCGCCCTTGCGTTTGCGGAAATCCTCCCATGCAGTCTGAAAGCTCGCATGATCACTGGTGTTTAGTGTTTCGGGCTCGTCCAGCGTAATCGCGCCATCGGCGGCGATCTGAGCCAAGGCAAAGCGCGCGTGTGTGCCGCCGATATCGACGGTAACGATCTCGGTTACGCCGCCGCTCATCAAAGCCCCGCTGTTTTCAGCATCGCGCTGCCGCCTTGCTCCGCGCCGTCTGCCAGATTGCGGAACATGGCGAAAAGCTCACGCCCTACGCCCACATCCGCCGCTGGATCGGGCACGGGTGCCCGGCTGTCGAGATCGGCGGTGGTCGAAAGCTCGCCGGTCGTTGCGCATACACGCACAATGTCTCCATCGCGCAGTTTGGCCAGCGGTCCGCCGCCGAGCGCTTCGGGTGTGACATGAATCGCGGCGGGGACCTTGCCCGATGCGCCCGACATGCGGCCATCAGTCACCAGCGCAACGCGGTACCCGCGATCCTGCAAGACGCCGAGCGGCGGCGTCAGGCTGTGCAATTCGGGCATGCCATTGGCGCGCGGTCCCTGGAAACGGACCACGACCACAACATCCTTGTCCAGCTCGCCCGCTTTGAACGCCGCTGCGACAGAAGGCTGATCTTCGAATACGCGGCACGGTGCCTCGACAGTGTAGCGTTCTTTGGCAACTGCGGAGGACTTGAAACAGCCGCGGCCCAGATTGCCTTGTACCAGCCGCATGCCGCCATCGGCCTGAAACGGATCGCTGGCGGGTTTGAGCATGGTTTCATCGCCGCTTGACCCGACCTCGCGCCAGACGAGCTCGTCATTCTCGTCGAGGCCTGGTTCTTTACCGTATGCCGAAAGATCGCCATCCCACACGGTCAGGATGTCGCGGTGCGCCAGACCTGCGTCGAGCAATTCGCGGATCACATATCCCATCCCGCCTGCGGCATGGAAATGATTCACATCGCCTTCGCCATTGGGATAGACGCGCGCGATCAGCGGCACGACGCTGGAAAGCTCGCTGAGATCATTCCAATCGAATTGAACGCCCGCTGCACGAGCCATTGCGGGGATATGGATCGCGTGGTTGGTTGATCCGCCGGTGGCGAGCAGGCCGACGGCAGCGTTGATGATCGCTTTTTCGTCAACCATCTTTGCCATCTTGCGTTCACGCGTCCCGGCTAGCTCGACCAAGCGATGCACCGCGGCGCGATCCAGCGCTTGGCGCAATTTTGTGCCGGGCTGGATGAAGGCGCTGCCGGGGATGTGCATCCCCATCATCTCCATCATCATCTGGTTCGAATTAGCGGTGCCGAAGAAGGTACAAGTACCGGGCGAATGATAGCTGGCGCTTTCGCTTTCGAGCAGTTCGGCGCGGGTCGCCTTGCCTTCTGCATAAAGCTGGCGGGCTCGCTGTTTTTCCTTGTTGGCAATCCCGCTAGGCATCGGGCCAGATGGCACGAAAACGGCGGGCAAATGGCCGAAACGCAGCGCACCTATCATCAGGCCGGGCACGATCTTGTCGCAAATGCCCAGCAGCGCCACGCCCGAATACATTTGATGGCTCAACGCGACACCGGTCGACAGCGCGATCACATCTCGGCTGAAGAGCGAGAGTTCCATCCCGTCCTCGCCCTGTGTCACACCGTCACACATGGCAGGCGTGCCGCCTGCCACTTGCGCGGTAGCGCCAACTTCACGGGCGTAGACCTTCAGTCGTTCAGGGTAGCGGCCATAGGGCTGATGCGCGGACAGCATATCGTTGTAAGCGCTCACGATGCCGATATTGGGGCTCGTACCTTGGCGGAGCGTCTCCTGATCTTCGACCGCACCGGCAAAAGCGTGCGCGAGATTCGAACAGGATACCGCATTCATATCGGGCATGCGGTCCGCTTCGCGATCCATCAGATCCAGGTAGGACTGACGGCTATCGCGCGACTTTTCGATCACGCGCGCGGTCACTTTGGCAATAGTTGAGTTCAATTCACTCATGCCAGCTTACTCCGTCACGTTCTGTCAGCGCTATGGCGGCGCTTGGGCCCCAACTGCCCGCTGTATAGGTTTTCGGTGTTTGCCCGCTCGATTGCCAAACCTCGCGAATGGCATCGATCCACTGCCACTGCGCCTCTACCTCGTCACGACGAACGAATAGCGTCTGATCACCTTCGATCAGATCCAGCAGCAGCCGTTCGTAGGCGATCCGGCGGTGTTGCCCTACAAAGGCATCAGGCATGGCAATATCCAAAGGAACCTGGCGAAGTCGAATGCCTTCGCGGTCAAGCCCGGGCACTTTGGTCATAAGTGACAAAGTGACATTCTCTTCCGGCTGGATTCCGATCACCAGCCGGTTGGGCTGCATCGTCGCGCCTTTGCCAGCAAAGATCGAATGCGGCACGCAGCGAAATTGAACTACGATTTCGGTCACACGCTCAGGCAGGCGTTTGCCGGTACGCAGGTAAAACGGCACGCCTTTCCAGCGCCAATTGTCGACAAGGCCCTTTATCGCAACGAACGTCTCGGTGCCGGAATCCTTGCCGAGTTCGTCATCATAGCCCGGCACGGCTTCGCCACTGATTGCGCCAGCGCGATATTGTCCGATTACAGTATCTCCGACTGCAACTTTTCGGAGGGCACGCAGGACTTTGACCTTCTCGTCGCGCACGGCAGTTGCGTCAAAGTCGCTGGGCGGCTCCATGGCTACCAATGCAAGCAATTGCAGCATGTGGTTCTGTACCATGTCGCGCAGTGCGCCACTGTCGTCATAATAGCCGACGCGCGATTCCAGACCGATAGTCTCAGCGACAGTGATCTGGACGTGGTCAATATGCGCTGCATTCCAGATCGGTTCGAACATGAGGTTCGCAAACCTCAGCGCGAGCAGGTTCTGGACCGTCTCCTTGCCTAAATAGTGGTCGATCCGGAAAATCCGGTCCTCCGGAAATGCGGTCGCGACTGCATCATTGATCTCGCAGCTTGAACTAAGGTCGGTGCCAAGCGGTTTTTCTAGGCACATGCGCACGTTTGCGCCGTCGAGCCCGGCATGCTGCAAGCCTTTTATGGTTGGTTCAAACAGACTGGGTGCTGTCGACAGGAAGATTGCCAGGCCTTGCTTGGGCTCACCGACCTTTTCCGCCAGTTCCTTGAACCCATCCAGCGAAGTTGCATCAAGCGGTTGATAGCTGAGTCGGTTCAGGAATTCTGCCATTCCGCCGCGTCGCTTGGCGGGCATATACTTTTCCAAAGCTTCGCGGGCGAAGTTGCGGAATTCCGCATCGGACATTTCAGACCGAGCTGTGCCAATGATCTTCAAATCAGGAGCGATCAGGCCGTCAGCATGCAGCGCGCTGAGCGAAGGCAAAAGCATACGCTGCGCGAGGTCACCTGTGGCCCCGAACAGCAAGATTCGGTCAGCGGTAAACTGTTCGCTGCCTGTCGAAGACACTTCCATCTAAACGCTTCTCCCAAGGATGGTCTCACCACCATCTAGCGCACCGCACAATTCTCGGCCATAGCATCGCATAGCTATGCACGGACCGTAACAAGAATTTCGGCCATGAAAGGGAGAGAAATGGACGCGACCCGCAAGCCTATGCGCGTCACAAGTTTTGACGTGGCTGAAAAGGCTGGCGTCAGCCAGTCGACAGTTTCGCGCGCATTGTCTGGTTCCGCTGTTATTACAGAGGCAACGCGAACCCGCGTTCTCGAAGCCGCAAGCGAACTGGGCTATTTCGTTGACGAACGCGCAGCGCGACTGCGGCGCGGGCATACAGGCACGTTGGCGACAGTTGTGATATCAAAGCCGGGCGGCGGTGCGCGCGATGTCAATCCGTTCTCCTACGCCTTGCTGGGGGGCATCTGCGCAGCTGCCGCGGATCGCGGGCTGGAAGTCCTGGTCTCTCTGCAAGCCGACGAAGACAAGCTGTTCGGCCACTATGTCGAACGCGGGCAGGCAGAAGGGCTGATCGTGATCGGCACCACCGCAAATCGCGCAGCTTGGGACTATTTCCGCAAAGTGGGCGAGACGAGCCAGCCGATCGCCTATTGGGGCTCGCCCTTGGGTGATCTCGACTGGGTCAGTTCGGACAATGATGCTGGTGCGCGGCTGGCAGCTGACCACCTTGTGCAGCGCGGGTGCAAGAATCTCGTGTGCATCGGGTCGCACGATTCGGTTCAGCGCCAGTTTGCCGAACGCACGGACAGTTTTCTCGATCAAGCCAGGAAGCTCGGCAAATCTGCGGAACTGATTGAAATCGAACACGGTCGGGAACGCCGCGAACAGGGGCGCCTTGCGGCCAAAGCGCTGATCGACAGTGGCAAGGCGTTTAACGGCGTGTTCGCCGTGTGTGACGCCATTGCGTTTGGAGTTCTGGAAGCATTTCAGGCCGCAGGAATCGAAATGCCGGGCAAGGTCAAAGTCGTCGGTTTCGACGGGATCCCTGCTGGCGAGCTCTCAAATCCGCCTCTTTCGACCATTGAGCCCGATCTTGATCAGGCGGGTCGCTTGCTGGTTGAAGCGGTGACAGCTGGTGAAGAGGTAGAACATCCCAGCATACGGCGTGTACGGGTGCGCTTGCTGGAGCGGGCAAGTAGTTAGGGCGGCCCTTTTAGGCTAGGCAATCACCCCGAACAGATCGTGCGCGTCGGCATCTTCGATTTCGACCTGTACAATGTCACCTGACTTGAGCGTCGCCGCGACATTGCGGAGATAAACCGCACCATCGATTTCTGGCGCATCGGCCTGTGATCTGCCGGTTGCGCCGATGTCGCCATCTTCGTCTGGCTCGCCCACCTCATCGATGATCACGAGCAAGGTCTTGCCGATCTTTGCCTCAAGTTTAGCCGCGCTGATCTGCTCGGTCACTTCCATCACGCGGGCATAGCGCTCTTCCTTGACCTCCTCAGGCACGTGATCGGGCAGCGCATTGGCCTGCGCACCTTCGACCGGCTCGAAACGGAACGCGCCAACGCGGTCGAGCTGAGCCTCCTCCAGCCAATCGAGCAGATACTGGAAATCTTCTTCGGTCTCGCCCGGAAAGCCGACGACGAAGCTCGAACGCACGGCGATATCGGGGCAGATTTCGCGCCAACCCTTCAGCCGCTCAAGCACCTTTGCTTCGTTCGCGGGGCGCTTCATTGCCTTGAGCACTTTGGGCGAAGCGTGCTGGAAAGGGATGTCGAGGTATGGCGTAAGCAAGCCTTCCGCCATCAGCGGGATCACCGCATCGACATGCGGGTATGGATAGACATAGTGGAGGCGCACCCACGGCTGTTCGCCATCCGGTGCTTTGAGTTGCCCCAGTTCACGCGCCAGATCGGTCATATGCGCGCGCACTTCGCGGCCCTTCCACGTCCGGGCCTCATGTCGTGTATCGACACCGTAGGCAGACGTATCCTGGCTGATCACCAGCAGTTCTTTCGTGCCCGCCGCCACCAGTTTTTCTGCTTCGCGCAGGACAGCATCGACCCGCCGACTAGCGAGTTTTCCGCGCAGGTCCGGGATAATGCAGAATGCACAGGAGTGATTGCAGCCTTCGCTGATCTTCAGATAGCTATAGTGACGCGGAGTGAGTTTTACATCCGGCTGCGGGATGAGGTCTACAAATGGGCCTTGGCTTGGTGGCGCATGCTTATGCACTGCTTCCACGACCTGTTCGTATTGATGCGCGCCAGTTACGGCCAGAACTTGCGGGTGAGCAGCGCGGATCGCGTCAGCTTTTTCGCCCATACATCCTGTCACAATCACACGGCCATTTTCAGCGATCGCTTCGCCAATCGCGGCCAGGCTTTCTTCCTTGGCGGAATCGAGAAAGCCGCAAGTGTTGACCAGCACCACGTCAGCCCCGGTATAATCCGGGCTCATCGCATAACCATCGGCGCGCAGGCGCGTGAGAATACGTTCGGAATCGACCAGCGCCTTTGGGCAGCCGAGTGAGACCATGCCAACTTTCTTGGCTTCGGGTAATTGCGTGGCAGTTTTGTTCATAGTTGGCGCGCCCACTACACGAGCGCGCGCAAACGCGCTAGCCAGTCTCTATCGGACCGGATTTCGGGGAGGATGTTATGGATCTGTTTGCCGTCAATTGGATTGGTGTTTTTCTCGCAGCCTTCGCAGGGTTTGTTGTTGGCGGGATATGGTATGGCCCGGTCATGGGCAAAAAGTGGATGGGCGCGGTTGGCCTGACCGAAGAACAGATCAAGGAAGGCAATATGCCGCTGATCTATGGCGGTGCGTTACTGTTCTCGCTGCTCGCCAGCTGGACGTTGGCACACACTTTTCATAGCTATGCTGATGTCGGCGCTGATTTGTCAGTTGTCGCAAAGATCATGACAGCATTCGGTGCGGCGCTGGGGTTCATTGTCCCGGCTATCGGCACGAATTATCTCTTCAGCCAGAAAAGCAAAGGGCTGTTCTTTATCGACGCGAGCTATTGGCTATTGTTCTATATCGCGATGGGAACGATGCACGCTTATCTGCCCTAGGGCTTTAGGCGCCATCACCGTTTGTTTCGCCATTCGTGGTCGGGACAATCTCGACCACGACATCGCCTGCCTCAAGTTGCTGGCACTCGTCTTCCCAGAAGCCGAGAACTTTGCCGCCGCGATAGACCCGCAAACCGCGCCCGCCCGAGCTGAGTTCGCTGATGGATTTGCCGGCCTCTTCGGATGTGACCTTGCGTTCTACTAATTGGACGCGGCCGGTGACTGAGGCGAGGTCTGCCAGATAATCTGCGATGTGCGCGCCCTTGGCGCTTCCGGCCAGCAGCAACCCGGTAAAGCGCACCGGATTGATCACATTGTTCGCGCCGGCTTGCCGCGCGAGTATCTCGTTATCGTCCGCACGCACGACAACGCTGATCGGCACGTCCGGCGCAAGATGGCGCACCGTCAGCACGATCAGGATCGAAGTGTCATCGCGGCCTGCCGAAACCAGGACGTTCTGCGCCTGGCGGATACGTACAGCTTCCAAAGTGGAATCGCGGGTTGCGTCTGCCGCAATGACGTTGCAGCCGAGCTTTTCCGCCTCTTTCAGCCGTTCTTCGCTTGGGTCCACAACCACGATATTGCGCGCGTCCGTGCCGCGTTCAATCAGTTCATTCACGCTCTCAGAGCCGGAGATACCGAACCCCAGAACGATGATGTGACCTTCGAGGTTTTCCTGAATACGGGCCATGCGCCACTTCTCCCAGCTGCGCTTGATGATGAAATTATAGGCTGTGCCAACGAAAATGAAGAACACTGCAAAGCGGATCGGTGTCACGATGATCGCTTCAACCATGCGCGCACGATCTGTAACCGGTGTGATATCGCCAAAACCGGTCGTTGTGACAGAGATCATCGTGAAATAGACGACATCGAGGAAGCTGACATCGCCATCGACTGCATCCTGAAGTCCGCCGCGATCCCACCAATGGATCAGGACAACAATCGAAAGCAGCAGAAGGGCAAGGCCCAGACGGATGCTAAGGTCGCCCCACACCGGCACATTGACCGCACGCCTTAGGGGCTTAAATCCCTTGCCGCGAACGCGCCGTTGCGGGTGAGATAGCACAATTCTGTCGAGCGGCTTTTTCATTCCTGTCGTAGATCTAATGCCCTTCGAAGCGCTGCGCCAGCCCTGCCAGCGAAGCATGATGGGTCAGGTCAAGCTGTAGCGGAGTGATGGAGATACAATCATCGGCGATCGCTTCCAGATCTGTGCCATGATCGGGAGTGTGTTCAATCGCATCCAGCCCAAACCAGTAATAGCGCTGGCCGCGCGGATCACGCGCTTCGATCACACTGCTGCGATCATAGTCATGAAAGCCTTGGCGAACCACGCGCATTCCCTGGACATCTTCCGGCGCGCGGCAGGGAAAGTTGATACTGACCAGAGTGCGCAGTTCGAACGGCGCATCAAGCAGCGGCTGAATCGCTCTCGGGCCCCAGTGGCGCGCGGCGGCAAAACGGTCATCCCAAGCGGGGCGTTCCTGCTTCATCACCTGGCTCATCGCGATCGACTTGATGCCAGCAAGCGCGCCTTCCATCGCAGCGGACACTGTGCCTGAATAGGTAAGGTCATCGCCCAGATTGGCGCCCGCATTGACGCCTGACAGGATCAGATCGGGTGGGCTGTCGAGTACTTGCTTGAGGCCGATCGAGATCGCATCGGTCGGCGTGCCGGTGACTGACCAGCGTCGCGCGCTGTGCTTGCGCAAGCGGACCGGCATGGACAGCGTCAGAGAGTGCCCCGCACCCGTCTGATTGTCCGAAGGCGCGCAGACCCATACATCGTCGCTGAATTGACGCGCGATCTCTTCCAGCACCACGAGGCCGGGGGCATGGATCCCGTCATCATTGGTGACTAATATGCGCATCAGGCCGCTGGCTCCAGCTTGGTCAAGCCGCCCATGTAGGGGTGCAATGCGTCGGGCACTGTTATGCTACCATCGGCGTTCTGGTAATTCTCCAGCACGGCGACCAGCGTCCGCCCGACTGCCAAGCCCGATCCATTCAATGTGTGTACGAATTCGGTCTTCTTTTCGCCTTCGGGGCGATAGCGGGTTTTCATCCGCCGCGCCTGGAAATCGCCAGTGTTCGAGCACGAGCTGATTTCGCGATAGGCGCCCTGTCCGGGCAGCCAGACCTCCAGATCGTAAGTCTTGCGCGCGCCAAAGCCCATGTCGCCGGTGCACAGCAAAACTTTGCGATAGGGCAGGTCAAGCGCTTGCAGGATGGCCTCGGCAGCTTCGGTCATGCGTACATGTTCGGCTTCGCTATCTTCCGGACGAACGATGCTGACCAGTTCGCATTTTTCGAACTGATGCTGACGGATGAAGCCGCGCGTATCCTTGCCAGCCGCACCGGCTTCGCTGCGGAAGCAAAGCGTCAGGCCAGTTAGTCGCATGGGCAGGGCGCTATCGTCGAGAATCTCGCCCATTACCGAAGCTGTCAGGCTGACTTCGGACGTGGGGATCAGCCAGCGATCATCCGTTGTGCGAAAGCTATCTTCTGCAAACTTTGGCAGTTTGTCGGTGCCGTACATGGCATCGTCTTTGACGAGTACGGGAGGATTGCATTCGGTATAGCCATATTCGCGGGTTTGCCGGTCGAGCATGAACTGGCCCAGTGCGCGGTGCAGCCGTGCCATGTCGCCACGCAGGAATGTGAACCGCGCGCCGGAAATCTTTGCGCCGGTGTCGAACTCCATGCCGAGATTGGGGCCGATATCCGCATGCTCCTTCGACTCGAAGTCAAAGCTGCGCTTTTCGCCCCAGGTCGATACTTCGACGTTGTCGCTCTCGTCAGCGCCATCGGGCACATCGTCAGCCGGCAGGTTTGGAATGACTGCAAGCATATCCTCCAACTGCTTTTCTGCGGCGCGTGAAGTTTCTTCAAGGGCGGGCAGCGTCTCCTTCAGCTCGGATACTTCGGCTTTAAGCGCGTCGGCGGTTTCTTTGTCGCCTTTGCCCATGGCCTGACCGATCAGCTTTGATGCTTCGTTTCGGCGGTTCTGCGCTTCTTGCAGGCGCGTCGCGGAGGCACGGCGAACCTCGTCGGCTTCGATCAGCTTAGCGGATACAGGCTCTAGCCCGCGCCGCACCAGCTTTGCGTCAAAGGCTTCCGGGTTCTCTCGGATAAATCGGATATCATGCATGGGCAGCGCCTATGCACGAGGCCAGAATGCATTTCCAGTGATTAGCGCGCGAACCGGACTTGCTGCACAAAGATTGCGGCGCTGACCCGCAAGATGCAGGTCAGGGCCACAGGGAAAGCTGGTGGTATTGGGACTCGCTTAGAAGCGGATCTCGCCAGTCACGAAGACCGGGCGCGGATCGCCATAGAAGCCGGTCAGCGTTCCTTCGAGGCCCAGCGTTGACGCGAGGGGCGCTCCGCTTGTTCCGCAGCGGGCGAATGCCGCACCGGTTTGGGCGAAATTCACGCCTGGGCCTTGATAGGGATGAATGTCTTTGTTGGCCTGCGCTTTGCAATATGGCACAAAGGCAATCGAACGCCGGAAGAGGTCGCTGCGACTGTCAATGACATGCTAGCCAACGGGATTGCCCGAAAAGGCCAGAGCTAGGCTGTTTCGACAACGGTTAGTTTGCCAGGATTGCCCTGAGCCTTGCGAGCCATCCTTTGATCGCAGCGCCATCGGTTCCGCGCACTTCACGCGGGCATTCCAGGCAATAGGCCTGAACCCCTTGCACCATTGTCAATCGTTCAAGATCTCCAAGCGCGCGTGAGACCTGGCCGGTCTGCTGCCGCGCGAACACGGCGAACATATCGCCGGCAGGCGCGCGAGCTTCCGAATTGTTCGTCAGTATCTGCCGGATCAGCGAATCATAGCTCGTTTCCGCGCTTCCCAGCCGTTTGGCATGCCAGCCATTGTCTTCCAGACCCGCTTCTTTGGCGGCCCATTCGAGCGCCTCTTGCAGCCCGCCGAACTGGTCGACCAACCCAAGCTGGCGTGCAGTGCCGCCGTCCCAGACGCGGCCCTGCCCGATCTCGTCCACCCGCGCAGCGTCCATTCCGCGTCCCTCAGCGACCTGGTTCAGGAAATCGCGGTAGCTGTCCTCTACGCTTGCTTGCAGAATGGCATCCACCTCTGGCGTGAAGCCATCGAAGATATCCGGCTGGCCAGACAGCGGCGTGGTTCGGATTCCGTCCGCATTGATGCCGAACCGTTCGGCTGTGCCTTCGAACGTCGGAATAACCGAGAATACACCGATTGAGCCGGTTACTGTCTCTGGCTGAGCGAAAATCCGGTCTCCGGTTGAAGCGATCGCATAGCCAGCGCTCGCTGCGATGTTCGCCATTGATACCGCGATGGGAATATCTTTATCCTTGTGACGCAAAATCGCGCGACGGATCTGCTCAGATCCGGTCATGGTGCCGCCCGGCGTGTCGATGCGGACAACCAGCGCCGCCAGATCATCATTCAAGGCATTGTCGAGCAGTTCAGCAATCCGGTCTCCGCCGGCGGTTCCAGGGCCCGCTTCACCGTCAACAACATTACCGGCGATTGTAACGATGCCGATCGCCCGGCCACTTCGATCCTCACCAACATCAGCGAGATATGGCCTGAGGCCGGTCGATGCAAAGGCGCCCGGCATGTCGTTCCAGCTGTCCTTGCCGGCCAATTCCGCTACGCGGTCTCCCCATTCAACTCGGCTGCCAATCTTGTCGACCAGACCAGCGTTCAGCGCCGCTGTGGCAAGATCTCCATTGGCTGATTGGATCCACTCTACGGGGTCCGACGTCACGCGTTCAAGGTCAGCCGCTGGCCGCGCTTTCTTCACATTGGCTTGCCACTCTTCCCACAAGGATGCGAGCAGGCCGCCGATGTTCTCGCGTGCTTCGGGAGATAGAGTATTGCGTGAATAAGGCTCTGTCGCGGCCTTGAATGTGCCAACGCGGTAGATCCGCGCGTTAACGCCATACTCTTCGAGCAGATCACCAAACATCAGAAAGGACCCGCCAGGCCCCGCTGCGATGGCGCCACCCAATGGATCAACCCATACCTCGCTCGCGTTCGCAGCCAGATGCAACGCGTCGTCTGAATAGGCCAGCGCATAGGCAACAACCGGTTTTTCCGCCGCGCGAACCCGCGCCAGCGCGTCGCCGATTTCCTGCATATGGACCTGTCCACCGCCCAGAAAACGCGAGAGATCAAGCGCGACCGCTTTGATACGATCATCGCCCGCGGCTGCGTCAATCGCGCGGACAAGCTCGTTTACTTCAAATTCGGTGACAGGCGCCTGCTGGTTGATAAACGCCTGGATCGGATCGATGACTGCGCGTTCCTCGACAACATAGCCGTCCAGTTCAAGCAGCAATGCGCCATCGTGAACCATGCCGGGGCTAGGGCGCGCAGACAGGATCGCAAACAGCATCGCAAAGAACAGCAGCATGAACAGCAGAACCAAGCCATCCTTGATCCCGACCAGAAGCCGCCAAACCTTGCCTGCAAAACTCATATTGTCATCTTTCAATCGGGTGCTGTGTACATAAACTAGGGCGCGCGCTGCAAATTTCCACCTTCTTTCGCCGAATATGCCGTCGAGTGCGCAATATGGTTCGTTCAACAGCTTGAGCGGTGGATTGTGCCGATTCAGGCTGGACGGTTGGATAAATCCAACTTAAAGGGCGCCATATGCACGATTTGCTCTTTGAAATTGAACAATTCTGCCAGCGAAATGACATGTCGGAAACGCGTTTCGGCGAGCTGGCGATGAACGACAAGCCGTTCGTATCGCAATTGAAGGCAGGCCGTGATTTGCGCGGCAGCACAGCCACGAAGTTGCGCGAATTCATGGCGGGATACGAGGCAAATCAACCTGCCGCGGCTCACAGTTCGGGCAGGTTTCCGGCCGGGCGAATGGCGTTTCCGCATCGCGGATTGCTGGGCATCGGACACCTGGAGCGCCACGAGATTCTTTATGTGCTGGATCAGGCGGAACAATGGATCCGTCTGAACCGCCAGCGGAGCAAGCACAGCGATCTGCTGTCAGGCCTGACCATTATCAATGCCTTCTTCGAAAATTCAACGCGAACGCTGCTGAGCTTCGAAATCGCGGGCAAGCGCCTGGGCGCGGATGTTGTCAATATGCATGCCGCGCAATCGAGCGTGAAGAAGGGTGAGACGCTGATCGACACGGCAATCACTTTGAATGCCATGCGCCCCGATGCAATTGTTATCCGCCATGCTTCCAGCGGCGCGACCCAGTTGATTGCTGACAAGGTCGATTGCCCGGTGCTCAATGCCGGTGATGGCCAGCACGAACACCCGACGCAGGCACTGCTGGATGCGCTCGCGCTGCGACATGCCTTGCAGGCGCGCGGTGAGACGGCGGAGGATTTCACCGGGCTCACGATCACGATATGCGGGGACATTCTGCACAGCCGTGTCGCGCGGTCCAACCTTCTGTGTCTGCAAGCTCTCGGAGCGACTGTACGCTTGTGCGCTCCTCCCGCGCTTATGCCGGCAAATGTCGAGGCGATAGGAGCAGAGCCGTTTCATGATTTCGATGCAGCGCTGTCGGGCAGTGATGTGGTGATGATGCTGCGTTTGCAGACTGAGCGGATGCAGGGGCAGTTCATCCCTTCCGCGCGCGAATATCATCATTTGTACGGCCTGACCGAGGAACGATTGAAGCGCGCGGCGCCAGATGCGCTGGTGATGCATCCGGGGCCCATGAACCGGGGTGTAGAGATCGACAGCGATGTAGCGGACATGATCGATCGTTCAATCATCACACGGCAGGTTGAAATGGGCGTTGCGGTACGCATGGCATGCCTTGATATCCTGACGCGCGAGACGCGCGGTGTGGAGAGCTGGGCATGAAGCAGGCTTCACCCATCACAATTACAAACGGACGCGTCGTTACTGGCGAGGGCGTGAAAGAGGGGGTGGTTCGCCTGGTGGCCGGGCTGATCGATGCGCTAGGCGATATCGCACCGCAAGATGGCGACGAGATCGTCGATGCGAGGGGACGGGTGATCGCTCCGGGGCTGGTCGATCTGAGTGTATTCGCTATCGACAAGCCCGCGTTCCATTTCGGCGGGATTACACGCGCGGCTTTGATGCCAGACCAATCCCCCCCGCTCGATTTGCCGAGCCGGGTCAGCTATATCGCGAAGAGCGGGAAGCCTGACCTTTGGGTGCATCCGCTCGCGGCAGCCACACGTGACTTGGGCGGTCAGCAATTGGCAGAACTGGGCCTGATGAAAGAGGCCGGCGCGCGCGGCCTTTCGACCGGTCGCGGCTGGATCGCAGACAGCGGCGTGATGCTGCGGTTGATGCAATATGCCGCCATGCTGGACCTGGTCGTGGTAAGTCATGCCGAGGACAGCGGACTGGCCGGAGATGCCGCTGCGACGGCTGGCGAAATGGCGAGCCGGCTGGGATTGCCCAGCGCGCCCGCCGAAGCCGAAGTGCTGGCGGTGGCGCGCGACATCGCGCTGGCCGAGATGAGCAGCGCGCGACTGCATATCCGCCAGGTTACCACCGCAGCTGCGCTTGATCTGGTGCGCGCGGCGAAGGCGCGCGGCGTTGCCGTTACCGCAGGTGTAACACCGGCGCACTTTATGCTCTCAGACTTGGCGACCGCTGAATTTCGCACGTTTGCGCGGCTTTCGCCTCCCTTGCGCAGCGAGCCTGATCGTCAGGCGGTCATAGCGGCGATTGCAGACGGGACGATTGACGTGATCGCTTCAGGGCATGATCCGCGCGGGCCCGAGGACAAGCGCCTGCCGTTTTCCGATGCCGAACCCGGCATGGCGGGGGCGGAGACCCTTTTGCCGCTGACCATGACATTGGTGCGCGATGAAGTGATTGATCTTGGTCGCGCTTTTGCGCTTCTGGCCGGCAATCCGGCGAAGATCCTGGGCGTTGATGCGGGCGAAATTACCCCCGGAAATCAGGCGGACATCGCGTTAATCGATCCTGAGAAGCCCTGGATTGTCGATAGCGCCAAAATGTCTGCTAGCGCCGGCAATACGCCGTTTGACAAACAGCCGATGCAAGGCCGCGCAACCGCGCTTTGGAAAGGCGGGAAGCGGCTGTTCTAGCCAACAAAGCAAAACCCCCGAGCGCCTTCGCACCCGGGGGTCATTCTCGCTGGAGAGAGAAGCTCTTGGTTAGCGTGA
This sequence comes from Altererythrobacter rubellus, assembly GCF_030284385.1. Taxonomy (NCBI): domain Bacteria; kingdom Pseudomonadati; phylum Pseudomonadota; class Alphaproteobacteria; order Sphingomonadales; family Erythrobacteraceae; genus Altererythrobacter; species Altererythrobacter rubellus. Next base: position 2,115,915 of record NZ_CP127221.1, on the reverse strand, counting down.
AGACAAGCGAACACCGCGATCAATTGCGCCTGGCAACGGGCTGCTTTCGGCATGTGCGATGCAGCCGGCACCACCGGCCTTTAAAGTTGCACACATCGAAGCCGCACCACGCGCGCTGAATCCAGCGGCGGCTACACGGTAGTAGGTTTTGCCATCGACTTCAGCCTGGGTGATCACGAGATCGCGGCCGTCAAGCTGTGAATGGCGGCTTTGATAGATCGACCATGCACGCTCGGCTGCGTCACTGGTTAGAAGCTGCCAAGCTGGTCAAGATGCGTGCCATCGGTGGCGTTGCTTGTCGCTGCCATAGGGCGTTGTGAGGTGTTGGCCGCCCAACGCGAGGCAGGTTTGCGACCTGCCGCTTGATAGTTGGCGGGCAATTCCTGAACCACCGGGTTCGAAACCACGCGTGCGGTAGCGACCTGAGGTGTTGGCGCATAGGCCACCTGAACTTGCTCAGCAGCTGCAACCTTCTCCGGTTGAGCGGGTGCTGCGATCAGAGTCGAAACAACGTCCGCGTCAACTGCGGCCAGTTCGGTGCTTTGTGTGTCTGCAACCGCCACCTGAGGTTCGACTGCATCTTGTGCAGCTTGTGCAACCATCACATCCTGGCTCGGGAAGTTGCCCAAAGCGAGCTGAATGGGTTGACCAGCATCATATGTTGGCGTGACATCAAGCAGTTTTGCGACGCGCGTTTGGAAAGCTTGCGAGCGGGTCTGTTCTGCCCATTCGGCGATGCGTTCGGAAACCAGATTGGCCGGCACATCTTCGGCAGCCATCACACGAGCCGCGCGCCAGTCGCCCGACAGCGCATAGGCGTAGGCCAGATTCTGGCGAACCTTGGCTGTGTTCTGACCACCGCGCAGTGCATTACTGAGAACGCGAACGCCATCACGTGGTTCGCCTGCCAGAGCAAGTGCCAGACCGCGGTCAGCGTGATCGAGCTGGCCTTCATACTGGTCCAGAATGCGGATCGCTTCGGCATTGTTGCCTAGTGCAGTCTGCGCCAGCGCATAGCTCAGAACCGTGCGGTTGTCGGTGTCGCCAAGAGCAAGCGCGTCACCAAAACTTGTCGCCGCAGCCTGAAACCGGCCGGCTTCAAGATAGGCCGCACCAAGCAGGGCACGGTTTGACGCATTGCGTGGATCGGCCAAGACAGCGGCTTCCGCATACTCAACCGCTTTGGCAGCCTTGCCCTTTTCAATCGCAGCCTGCGCCTTTGCAAGCGAAGCAGAAGCGGGCGGCGCGGCAGAAGTCGTGCAACCGGCAAGTGCGACGCTGACCAGCGCGGTGCTGAGTGCGAATGCAATCTTTGGCGTGTTGTGTGCGGTCTTGCTCATGAGGGCTTTCCCTTGCTCTTGCTCAAATCACTCAATGCTGCGGCATTTGCGCGTCAAGAGCGTCCAGTTCCTTGATCTCGTTCAGAAGCGAATCGAGAGCATCAGTCACAATCTGCTGTGCGCTTTGACCCTTGATGGTCGAAGCCAGGCGCAGTTTGAGGTGACGCTCAGCATCCAGGCACAGCGTGAATGCAGCGCGTTTGCCTTGCTTGAGAGCGCTCTTGCGAACGGCTGTTGTATTGGCGGGCGCGGCGATCTTCTTGGCTAGCGTCAGAACCGGTGCGTCATCTGCATCGTCCGAGGCCGGTGAAATCGGCACGACATTGGACAGCTCATCGCCGCCCATATCGTTCCAGCCCAGATCTTCGAGCGCTTCTGCGGTGGCAGTTGCGATCGGCAGTCCTGATTGCCGACGCATGGCGGGTTTTGCGCCACCTTTGCGTGCAAGCAGCGACTGATTGAGAGAGGCTAATGTGGCTTCAGACATGGCCAGCGCCTCCGCTTACTGTGCTACGCGGCGGCTGAAACCGCCAGCCGGACGATGTGCGCTTGCAACTTGCGGCTGTGTGCCGGGCGCTGCGAATACGGTGCGACGGAAGTTCTTCTCAAGACGATCCGAGATATATTTCCAAAGCGCGGTCATTTCTGCAGCGCTGCGGCCCTCCGGATCGACTTCCATGACTGTGCGGCCATCAATCATTGATGCAGCAAAGTCTGTGCGGTGGTGCAGAGTGATCGGAGCGACTGTGCCATGCTGTGACAAGGCAACCGCAGCTTCCGAAGTGATTTTTGCTTTCGGGGTTGCTGCGTTGACTACGAATACCAGCGGTTTGCCGGCACGTTCACACAGATCAATCGTCGCACCAACAGCGTGCAGATCGTGCGGGCTTGGGGGAGTTGGCACAACAATCAGTTCAGCAACGCTAATCACTGACTGGATCGCCATGGTAATCGCTGGCGGCGTGTCGATCACTGCAAGCTTGAAGCCCTGCTGGCGCAGAATCTGAAGATCGTTGGCAAGACGCGCTACTGTTGTTTGAGCAAAAGCAGGATATTCCGCTTCGCGCTCGTTCCACCAATCAGCCAGCGAGCCCTGTGGATCGATATCGATAAGTACGACTGGCCCAGCGCCTGCGCGCTGTGCCTGTACGGCAAGGTGCCCTGACAGGGTAGTTTTACCCGATCCGCCTTTCTGCGATGCTAATGTTAGTACTCGCAACGCCTTAATCCCCCTGGTTACCCCTTAGGTTGGTGCCGCAATTGCGACTTCTGGATACGGGGATCGCAGGATACCGTTATTTTTAGGTTAACTTTGACCGATTGGTTGGCTCTTTGCTTGTGCCGAAAGCCTGTTAAGTTGGCTTCCGAAAAAGGGGCAAAGGGAGATCCTTGTGGCCGATCAAGCGGTAACACCGGATTTGGAGGGGGCTGCGCACGCCCGGCTTGCAGAGCGTATCGGCAGCCTTGATCTGATGCGCGGGATTGCCGTGCTTGGCATTCTGGCTGCGAACATTGTTGCCTTCGGGCAGCCGTTTAGCGCTTACATGTTCCCTGAAACATTCCTTGTTCCCGCTGGAGACGATGGCGGCTGGATGTGGATCGCACAATTTGTGCTGATCGACGGAAAGATGCGCGGGATATTTACAGTCCTGTTCGGCGTGGGGCTGTATCTGTTTATGGAGCGGGCCTGGGCAAGGGGGCAAACGCGCTGGCTGCAAGCGCGGCGGCTATTCTTCCTAATGTTGTTCGGAATGGTGCATTTCTTCTTCATCTGGCGCGGTGACATTCTGTTCTACTACGCTGTGATTGGGTTCATCGCGCTATTGTGTTTGGGCTGGAGCCCCAAGGACCAGCTCAAGGTGGGATTGCTCGGCTATTTTGCCGGCGCAATATTTTATGCGCTCATGATGTTGCCGCTGCACTTTATTGCCGACACGTCATTCGGCCAGAATGTGGCGATGGCTGAAACCCGCGTCGGGCTTGAAGAAGGTAAGCAAGAGGCGCTTGCGGATGATGTGATCGAATCCGGGTTGAAGCAATCAGGCGATTACATCGGGTTTGTCGAGCACCGCTTTTCAGAGCACTGGCTCGAGCCGCTGACCAACGTGCTGTTCTTTGGACTGGAATCGCTGCCGCTGATGCTGATCGGGATGGGGCTTTATCGGCTTGGGTTCTTCAATGGAGGCATTGATCCAGGCCGGATGCGGTTCTGGGGCTGGATCGGCTTTTTAGGAGGCAGTCTACTGCACCTTTTGATCGGCCTATGGGTCCAATCGATCGGATTTACCTATTATGGCACGCTCGCGGCATTCGTGGGGGTCAGTCCACTACCGCGCCTGATGATGGTGCTCGGGATCATGGCCTTGCTGGCCGTCTACGGGCCAGGCTGGAAGGGTTGGCTCGCGCAACGCTTTGCTGCGGCCGGGCGCGCAGCGTTCACAAACTACCTCGGCACATCGATTCTGATGCTGCTTGTATTCCATGGCTGGGCGCTGGGTCTTTTTGGTGAGCTCAATCGACCGCAGCTCTATCTGGTCGTTCTGTCCGCATGGATTGTCATCCTGGCGTGGTCCAAGCCGTGGCTTGAGCGTTATCGCTACGGTCCGCTTGAGTGGCTGTGGAGATGTCTGAACTATAGGAAGATGTTTCCGTTGAAGAGGTGACCCTAGTCCACAGGCAAGCACCTTTCTCCTTGCTATTGAGAATAATTCGCATATTCTCGTTCTTGCGAATCACTCGCAGGAGATTGCTGTCCGATGTACGTTTGCATCTGCAATGCGATTAAAGAGGCCGACTTGCGTCAGATGGCGCGCAAAACGTCCGGCGATGCCGAAGCGGCCTATGCGGCATTGGGTAAAAGGCCCAATTGCGGAACCTGCCTGAGCGATGCGGATGCGATCCTCTTTGAAGAGCGCGAGCTTAGTTGCAAATCAGTCGCAGCATAAGCTGACTGCGTGCTAGTGATTATCGCTCTCAAGTAGCGGAAATCCGACAATTTTTCATGGTATCGCCTTGTCCGCGAGGCGCGGTTGGGGCATATAAGCGCGCAATCGGTCTCAAACAGGAGTATCGCCATGAAGGGCGACGCAACAGTCATCGAATATCTCAACAAGGCGCTCACGAACGAGCTGACCGCGATCAATCAATATTGGTTGCATTATCGCGTGCTTGACGATTGGGGCGTGACGAAACTTGCCGCTTACGAACGCAAGGAATCGATCGAAGAGATGGAGCACGCCGATGAACTGGCGGCACGCGTGTTGTTCCTGAACGGGCTGCCCAATTTTCAAGCGGTTCACAAGCTGCGCGTGGGTGAAACCGTCGAAGAAATTCTGAAAGCGGATATGGCGCTTGAAGAAGACGCGATCCCCCTGCTGCGCGATGCGGTCGAATATTGCGAGAAGGTGCGCGACTATGTGAGCCGCGATCTATTTGCGAAGATCCTCGACGCTGAAGAAGAGCACGTAGATTTCCTTGAAACCCAGTTCGACATGATCGAGCGGATGGGTCTGGAAAATTATGTGCAGCTCCAAAGTCAGGCGGCTGGCGAGGCTTAAGGAGAGTTGGTCCTCCGGCGGTTCTCCCAGGCTTTCATGCATGCCACCTGAAGGCTTCTTTCGGCAAACCAGATTGGAATCCATCAGCCCTTTTCCGTTGACTTGATTGGTTATCCTGTCACCTTCAAGTGTGGAGAGGGGTGATAGCTTGGGTAGCGCCCCTTCAGTTTTCTGGGTCGCTCAACCTGTTAATGATTGGAGTACACACATGCGAAAATTTAAATCAGTTGGTCTTGGACTGCTTGCCGCGTCCGCCGTGGCGTTTGCGACACCTGCTGCGGCTCAGCTTCAAGCTTGGGAGGATTATACCCCTCAGGAAACTGTCATTGAGCTGACCTATGTGAAGGTGGATGAGGGGCAGCTACCCTATTACCTAGAAGGCTTGCAGCAGACCTGGGTGAAAGCGAACGAAGTGGCCAAGCAGCTCGGCCAAATAACCGATTACGGTATCTACACCGTTCCTTATGGCGCGAACGAGGTGAACCTCGTGCTGCGGATCAACTATCCCAACATGGCGTCGCTTGATCCCGACAAGGCCGAGTATGAAAAGTTCATGGAAGCCTGGGGTGACACCAACATGGAAAGCAGCAACGAAACCGTAAGGGAGCTGTACAACAATATCCGCAAGATTAGAGGCACTTACATCCTGCGTGAGCTTGTAATGAACGACTGAACGGTAATACCGATCAATCCGGGCGGGGCAGCAATGCTCCGCCCTTTTTACGTATGGGGCTCGTCTTGTTCCTGCCCTGGTTGACTGCGGGCCACACGGTGGCCTTTCGCTGCTACCATCGTCTCGCGCGCGAAGTTGACTAGGCCTGTGAACAGCAGGGCCATCGTCAGGATCCAGGCCAGCGCGGCCAATGTCCCGATCTGAGGCTTGATGAAAGCGCTGATAAATAACAGCGCAATCACAACCGAAATCGTCAGCGCGGCAGAGGTGCTGAACATCACTGCGCGCTGCGCCAGTTGGCGGCGATGCCGCAGCCATTTCAATTCGTGTTCGGCGGTCGGGTTCTCTTTTCCGCGCATGCGCGCTTCGAGCCGTTCGATCCGCTCTGCAACCCAGATCAGCCGTGTCATCATCACATTCATGATCGCGCCAATACCGGCGAGCAAGAATGCCGGCGCAAGGCTTAGCCGCACAATTTCCTGCACCCGTAGCGTGCTTGATGTGCGCTCGAGCAAATCGCTTGCGATATTGCCGCCGCCCGAGGCTAGCAGGTCAAATACAATCATGTTTTCCCCGAGCTGCCGCTGTAATTGCCGCCGCCACCGCGATTGGCGTTATACGGGTTCTTGGGGCTCTTCAACACGACCCGAACAGGAACCGCATCAAAGCCCAAATGTTTGCGGATGGAGTTCACCAGATAGCGTTCGTAGCTGGTGGGGAGCGATTCCAGCCGCGTACCGAACACCACGAAGCGCGGAGGTCGCGTACCGGCCTGCGTAATGTAACGCAGCTTGATCCGGCGGCCGCCTGGTGCTGGCGGCGGATTTGCCTCCATCGCATCGTCGAACCAGCGATTAAGCGCAGCGGTGGGTACACGTTTGGACCAGCTTTCGCGGATCTCGAACGCCGCGCGCAGCATGTCGTCCAAGCCCTTGCCGGTTTTCGCGCTGACTGCAAACAGCGGCAAGCCGCGTACCTGCGCCAAGCCATCGTCCAGCGCTCCGCGAATACCGTTGAACAGGGACGAAGGGTTCTCCGCGATATCCCACTTGTTGATCGCGATCATCAAAGCGCGGCCTTCTTGCAGCACCATGTCCGCGATCTTCAGATCCTGGTGCTCCAGGCCTTGAGTCGCATCGAGCAGCAACACGACCACTTCGGCAAAATCGACCGCGCGGCGCGCGTCGGCCACCGAGAGCTTTTCCAGCTTTTCGGTTACATTGCGCTTCTTGCGCATGCCGGCGGTGTCGATCAGCCGGATTTCGCGCTCGCCCGGATCGTCCGGCCCTGCCTTGGGGTCGGTCCATTTCCAGTCGATCGCAATGGAATCGCGGGTGATCCCTGCTTCCGGACCAGTCAGCAGGCGATCCTCGCCCAACAACCGGTTGATCAAAGTGGATTTACCTGCATTCGGCCGCCCCACAATCGCCAGCTTGAGCGGGCCGAGCGGTGTCTCCTCACCCTCGCTCGCGGCGAATTTGGCAGCTTCCTCAGCCGCCTCGGATTTGGTTCCGATAATGGGCCACAGCGCGCCGAACAGGTCTGCAATACCTTCGCCATGTTCAGCAGACAGGGGAACCGGTTCGCCCAGTCCCAGAGAATAGCTTTCATAGACGCCGGCCTCGCCAGCTTTGCCCTCAGCCTTGTTGGCCACCAGCACCACAGGCACTTCCTGTTCGCGCAGCCAGCGTGCGATCTCTTCGTCGAGCGGGGTCAGGCCTGCACGCGCATCAATCACGAACATCGCTGCGTCTGCGCCTTCGATGCTGACCTCTGTCTGCATCCGCATCCGGCCGGGCAGGGTGTCCGGGTCTTCGTCTTCCCACCCAGCGGTATCGACCACAGTAAAAGTCATTCCCGCGACTTCTGCATCACCCATGCGCCGGTCACGCGTGACGCCCGGCTGGTCATCGACCAGCGCGAGTTTCTTTCCCACTAGCCGGTTGAACAGCGTGGACTTTCCGACATTGGGTCGGCCGATGATGATGACTTCGGGTTTCATTGCGCTACTGCCAATTGGCCCTTGCCGGCCGCAATGACAAGCAAGAGCGCGTGCTTAATCTTGTGTTTCGTCTTTTCGGGCCACCGGCGGATTGTCGCCCAGATCCTCGAACCAGGCTTCGACCGGACCGGTCAGCTTGATCGTCAACGGGTTACCTTTGCGGTCGACCGTCTTGCCTGCCTGCACGCGGACCCAACCTTCGGAAATGCAATATTCCTCAATGTCGGTGCGTACGCGATCCTTGAACCTGATGCCGACGCCGCGCTGCAATTGCTCGCCGTCGAAATACTCGCTGTGGGGATTGACCGACATGCGGTCAGGCGGGGTATTGTTCTGTGTCTCTTCAGTCATGCTGCGCGCCTTTAAAGCCGACTTGCCCTACTAACAAGCCAGTTCCGCTTGCCCTTTTGCGCCCGCCCGACTAATGGCGCACCCCTACATGCGTCGCAGGTTACTGCGCGCACGGCTTCGTTCGGGCTAGCGGGCGTGGCGGAATTGGTAGACGCGCTGGTTTTAGGTACCAGTATCGTAAGATGTGGGGGTTCGAGTCCCTTCGCCCGCACCAATTCGCCTGAACGTTGCCAATTACGTCGCATAGACACAGCGAAATTGTTGAAAAGGCTTCAGTTTTAATCCCATGCAGATCAAGGAAACCACCAATAAAGGCCTCAAGCGCGCCTATCAGCTGACCATTCCAGCTAAGGATATCGCAGCTAAAATCGAGGCTGAGGTCAAGAAGATCGCCCCGCAGGTAAAGATGCCCGGCTTCCGCCCTGGCAAGGTTCCTGCGAATCTCATCAAGAAGATGCATGGCGAACAGCTGCATGCGCAAACCGTGAACGATGTTATTCGCGAATCGGTCGATCAGTTGATGAAAGACAAAGAGCTGCGTCCGGCGATGCAGCCCAAGATCGAGCTGGGCGAAGGTTACGAAGAAGGCAAGGACGCTGAAATCGCAATCGAGCTGGAAGTGCTGCCGACTGTTGAAGTGCCATCAACCGATGGCCTGAAGCTTGAGCGTCTGGTTGTTCCGGTTGCCGATGAAGCGGTTAATGAAGCCGTTGCCAGCATCGCAGGCCAGAACAAGAGCTACAAGGATGCTGCGAAGAGCAAGAAGGCGGCAGAAGGTAATCAGCTGATCATCGATTTTGTTGGCAAGCTCGACGGTGTCGAATTTGAAGGCGGCAAGGCGGAAGATGCGGCTCTGGTGATTGGCTCTGGCCAGTTCATACCCGGCTTTGAAGAGCAGCTGGTTGGCGTGAAGACCGGTGACCAGAAAACCATCACAGTCACTTTCCCGAAAGAGTATCAGGCCGAAAATCTGGCAGGCAAGGACGCCGAGTTCGACATCACTGTAAAACAGGTGAAGGTCGAAACAGAGACCAAGGTTGATGACGAGTTCGCTAAGAATCTCGGCCTCGACAGCCTCGACAAGCTCAAGGAATTGATGCGCGGCCAGCTGGAGCAGCAGACCGCCGGCCTTACCCGCACGCAGATGAAGCGCCAGCTTCTCGATACGCTGGCTGCTGGTCATGATTTCGAAGTGCCGGAAGGCATGGTCAACGCCGAGTTCGAACAGATCTGGGCGCAGCTTTTGCAGGAAGCTCAGCAGGAAGAAGATCCCGCTGCGGCGTTGAAGGAAATCGAAGCCGAGAAGGACGACTATCGCAAGATCGCCGAGCGCCGGGTGCGTTTGGGTCTGCTCCTTTCGGAAATCGGCCAGGCGAACAAAGTTGAGGTTTCCGCGCAGGAAATGAGCATGCTGATGCAGCAGGCTGCACAGCAGTATCGCCCGGAAGATCGCGAAAAGTTCATGCAGTATGTTCAGAGCGAGCCAATGGCTGCCGCTCAACTGCGCGCTCCGCTTTATGAAGATAAAGTCGTCGACTTCCTGTTCGACAAGGCAGAGGTGACCGAACGCGAAGTAACGCAAGAAGAGCTGGAAGCGGCGATCGAAGCGGAAGAAACTGCTGAAGCCAAGCCAGCCAAGAAGAAGCCAGCCGCTAAGAAGGCTCCGGCTAAGAAAGCTGACGACAAGAAGCCAGCCGCCAAGAAGGCGCCTGCCAAGAAAGCTCCGGCGAAAAAGGCGGACGACAAGCCAGCTGCGAAGAAGGCTCCTGCCAAGAAGGCTGCTGACAAGAAAGCGCCAGCAAAGAAGGCACCGGCCAAGAAGGCAGCGAAGAAGTAATCAACCGGAATGCCGGCGGGGGATTACTCTGCTGGTTTCCACGGATCGAATGAAGGCGTGGGCAGCTCGGCTGTCCGCGCCTTTTCATATGCAGCGCCTGCTTTCAGCACTTCGTGATCCTGCCACTTGCCGGCAAAGATGCTGAAGCCCACGGGCAAGCGCTCGACCGCACCCATTGGCACAGTGATATGGGGATAGCCTGCAATGGCGGGCAATGATCCTGCGCCCACGCCGCCGCCGAAATTGTCGCCGTTCACAAGATCTGTCGACCACGCGGGCCCGGTGGTCGGGGCGACCAGGAATTGGACGCCATGCTCTGCCAGCAAGCGGTCGATGCCGTCCTCGCGCGTCGCTTTGAGATTGGTCTCAAGCGCCTCGCGATAAGCCGCTTCATCGGTTGTTTCGAGCGCTTGTTCGAACAGATCCTGCCCGAACCAGCGCAGCTCCTTTTCTGAATTTTCGCGATTGAAGGTGACGATGTCTGCCAACGTATCGGGCATACTCCCGTCTTCGAGCGTGCCGAGATAGGCCGCCATGTCGCGTTGCAACTCGAATAACAGCACCGTTAAAGAGCGGCCCCAGAAACCGTCGGGCCAGTCGTACTCGATATCGATCAGCACTGCGCCTTGCGATTCGAGGTCAGAGAGTGCCTGCTCGAATAGCGCCGTCACTCCCGCCACATTGCCCACCTGATTGCGCATCACGCCGATGCGTACGCCGGCGAGCGAGAAATCGTCCAAGCCGGTGGTGAAGTCTGTTTTGTGCGTGTCTGCTTCTGCTGTCGCGGGATCAAGCGGGTCGCTGCCCGCCATTGCGCTTAGCAAGAGCGCCGCGTCATGCACTGTCCGCGTCATCGGTCCGGCAGTATCCTGCGTCGCGCTGATCGGCACAACATGCGTGCGGCTGACCATTCCCACGGTCGCCTTGAAACCGACAATGCCGTTAACGCTGGCGGGACAAGTGATCGAGCCATTGGTCTCGGTTCCGATCGCGGCCCAGGCAAAGCCCGCGGCAATCGCTGCGCCGCTGCCCGACGACGAGCCGCAGGCGTTGCGGTCGGTTGCGTGCGGATTGCGCGTCAACCCGCCAATCGCGCTCCATCCGCTGGTGGAACGGTTGTCGCGAATGTTTGCCCATTCGCTCAAGTTGGTCTTGCCCATGATCACGCCGCCATTTGCGCGGATATTGGCAATCAGCGGAGCATCGCGGCCAGTCGCATTGTCTCTTAATGCCAGCGATCCTGCGGTGGTCGGCCATTCGAATGTTTCGATATTGTCCTTCACCAGCACTGTGCGCCCGTCGAGTGGCATGCCAGCTTCGCTCGCCTCGTTGGCATAATTGGGCCCCTCTGGCTCATAAACGATGACAGCATTCAGTTGCGGCCCAGCATCATCCAGCGCCGCTATGCGCGCCAGTTGCTGCTGCGCTTCGGCAGCTGCATCGTATGGCTCGTCGGCCAGGACGGGAGAAGCAAGGAGTACGAGCGCCAGCGCGGCGGCGGTTGTATGTCTCATGTACGGCACACTGCCACGTGCGCGGGGCGATGCAAGAGCGAGCGTCTAAAAATTCCCGCTGACGTTGAAGCGCAAGATCGGGCCTTCGCGAAAACTTCGGTCTTCGGTGAATTGCACAATGCCATTGGTGCGCGGGCCATCAAAGACGGTTCGAAATTCCTCGTCTCGAGCGCCAAGCAGATTCGCGGCCTCCAGATTGACGGTCAAACCAAAGACATCCTTGTGCTCTACAAAGGCGCTGAGGCGATTAGGCAGATCGCGCTGAAGGCGCACTTGGGAAAGGCGGAAACTTGGCCGATCGCGATTATATTCGAACCCGCCGCCATAGGCCCAGTTGCTACTGGGAACGTCGTGGCGAAAATCAATCTCCACCTCGCGGTCACGTCCGCCGGAAAAGTCACGCAGTCGGCCTGTCAGAGGGTCGCGGACTTCGCCTTCTTCATACTCCAGCCGGATATCAAGCTGTGCGCCGCGCCACCCGATAGGGTCGAGCTGCAGTGTCGTTGTCCATTCAATCTCCGTGCGACGGGCGCTGGCTATATTGCCGCGGGATTCTCCGCCGCCGGCTAGCGGGATGATGTCGGTGAAATCATCAATCCAGCGCTTTTCGAAGAACAACGTGGTCGTGCCCCACGGCCCCAAGGTCTTGCTGATCTCTGCAACGACCTCCCATGTCTGGGACGGGACAAGCTGATTGTTGCCTGTGTTTTCATTGTCTTCATCGAGTTCGATCTCAGCGAGGAAATCACCAAAATCCAGTTGCCCGACGCGTCGCTCGATTCCAAGCGAGATATCCAATCCGGTCTCGGGCTGCCACGCGAGCGAAAATGCACCTTTGGGCCGCTGAAACGTGCGAGAATTTGCCGCGCTACCGGTTTGCTCGATCCTGGAGTATTCGCCGCCAGCCGATATCTGCAGTGCAAGCTTGCCGGTCAATTGCTTGCTATAGCTGAGTATGCTTTCGTAGCGCTCTTCCGTGACGCCGCCCGTTCCGTTTGGAAAGGCGATCTCGTTGAAGTCGCCCTCGTCATCGATTTCGAACAGTCGCGAAACCCGGTCGAGACGGTTGAAGGCCGCTTCGCCGGCAAGCTGCCAGTCCCCGCCCAGCATCGGCCAGTTGTACTCAAACCGGGCGATCCGCTCTCCTTCACCGCCAGTCTGCACAAAACGACTGCCAGATGTGCCCCCGATCGCTAGCGATGTATCGATCACAACACTTTTGATCTCTTCGGTGTCGTAGGCTTCGAGTCCGATCAGCTTGAGCCGACCGGCGCCCAAGTCGAAACTGATATCGCCGCTGATTTCATACTCCGGCGTGGAACCGCGACGCGAGTTGATGCGCGCAATCTGCGAACCATCGGCTAATTGCCGATCTTCGTCTTCGACACGCTCGAAGAAGGTATGACCGAAATAGGCATTGACGTTTGCGATTGTCCCATTGCCAAAATCATAGCCAAGCGCGGTTGAAACACGCGGCAAGTCAGATGCTCCGACCCGCACGACGTCGCGTCGCTCGCTCAGGTCCCCAAATCCATAAGCGAAGAAGGAAGGCCCCGTGCCGCCAAACCGGCTGTTGTTATTCTCGAAGGCAAATGTGTAATCGAGCGCGCCTGTGCTGCCCGAAATGGAGATTTCTCCGCCATACCATTCCGGATCGACTTCGGTTGTGCGCACCGCGCCCTCCCAAGTAAACTGGCCGGAAATTCCGCCTGACTCGACGATCACATTGGCGACTTGTCCGGTAAGACCCGGAATATCCAGTGCTGTCCCATCGACAATTTCGATACGGATCACTTTTCCAGCGGGTATGCGGCGGAGTTGATCCTGCGCACCTTCAGATTTGCTGGTTAGACGCTGTCCGTTGACAAGGACATTCTCATTCGCTTGGCCAAAGCCGCGTCCGCTGTTTCCACCGCCGCCGCCTTGCAACAAGAATCCCGGCACCTGTCGCAGCATATCGAGTGCGTTGCGAGGGGCGAATCGTTCGAAATAGTCCGGCTCGAAGACGCGGCCATCCATGGTCGCAGCCGGAGCACCCGGCTCGCGCGAAGGCGCTGTGGCAGCGTTTGCTTCGCTTGCAAGTGCGGCGTTCGACCATGCCAATGGCATCGCACTGGCAGCAAGCAGGGCCCGGCGAAGATCTAGGCGATACGTGATGATTCCAGTTCCCTTGAAGCCGCGCTGTTGCCGAAGGACAAGATTTATTGAACCCACCGTCGACCGGTAGTTCTCGCCATCCGACGAACGGCGATGGCGTGCATGCGCTGCCCGCTGCGGTTGAAATCATTGGTCGCCGCATCGGTTCCAGTTTTTTGTCGAGATGCATAGGTTAATCCCCTTGAACATCGCGGCGTTGCGTCCGACATAGGGAATCATTCAGATTCACAAGGACACACTATGATCGACCTGTTCGGCTCAGACGCCCATTCTACCCAAGGCCAGTTTACGCACGATCCACTAACGGGCGCGCTGGTACCGGTCGTTGTCGAGCAGACCAGCCGTGGCGAGCGCAGCTTCGACATTTTCAGCCGTCTGCTGCGCGAGCGGATTGTGTTCGTAACCGGTCAGGTCGAAGATGGCATGGCTTCGCTGATCACAGCGCAGCTTCTGTTCCTCGAAAGCGAAAATCCGTCCAAGCCGATCAGCATGTACATCAATTCGCCCGGCGGCGTGGTGACGGCCGGCATGGCGATCCACGACACGATGCAATACATCAAGCCGCGCGTTTCGACCGTGTGCATGGGGCAGGCAGCGTCGATGGGCAGCTTCCTTCTCGCCGCAGGTGAACCCGGCATGCGAGTCGCGCTGCCCAATGCGCGCATCATGATCCACCAGCCATCTGGCGGGGCGCGTGGTATGGCCTCGGATATCGAGATCCAGGCGCGCGAAATCCTGCGGATCAAGGCGCGTATGAACGACCTCTATGTCAAATACACCGGGCAGAGCCTGGAAGAGATTGAAAAGGCGATGGATCGCGACACCTTCCTCGAAGCAGAGGAAGCGAAGGCATTCGGCTTGGTCGATAAAGTGTTCGAAACCCGTCCGGAAAGCGAAGAAACTGGCGACGAAGAAGGCTCTGGCGGCGCGCCAGAGTAAGGAATTCTGCCGGATTTCGCCCCTTTGCGGGACATTAAGACCACATCAACCGCGAATCTGCACAGATTCACTAGGGCAGCATCCAAAATCGCTGCGCTATAGGTTGATTCATCATTACGCGGCTATAAAGTCAGCGAACCCCTGATTTTCAGGGGCTAGGAAGCCTTAGGAATGACCGAATTGAGCGGAACTGACAGCAAAAGCACTCTCTACTGCAGCTTCTGTGGGAAGTCGCAGCACGAAGTGCGTAAACTGATTGCGGGGCCGACCGTGTTCATCTGTGATGAATGCGTTGAGCTGTGCAATGATATTATCCGCGAAGAGACCAAGGCTGGTCTGACCGGACGCAAAGAAGGCGAAGTGCCTGCGCCGTCAGAGATATTTGCGACGCTGAATGATTATGTCATCGGGCAGGATCGCGCGAAACGCGTTCTCGCTGTTGCGGTGCACAACCATTACAAGCGTTTGAAGCATTCGAACAAGGCTGGCGATGTAGAGCTGGCCAAGTCGAACATCCTGCTGGTGGGCCCGACTGGATCGGGTAAAACTTTGCTCGCGCAAACACTTGCGCGCACATTCGATGTGCCGTTCACAATGGCTGACGCGACCACTCTGACCGAAGCGGGTTATGTTGGCGAAGACGTCGAGAACATTATTCTCAAACTGCTGCAAAGCTCGGACTACAATGTCGAGAAGGCACAGCACGGCATCGTCTACATTGACGAAATCGACAAGATTACGCGCAAGGCGGAAAATCCTTCGATCACGCGCGACGTGTCGGGTGAGGGTGTGCAGCAAGCTCTCTTGAAGCTGATGGAAGGCACCACGGCCAGCGTTCCACCGCAGGGTGGCCGCAAGCATCCGCAGCAGGAATTCCTGCAAGTCGACACGACCAATATCCTGTTCATCTGTGGCGGCGCATTCGCTGGGTTGGACAAGATTATCGCTGACCGCTTGCAGAAACGCTCGATCGGTTTCGGAGCCCATGTCGCCGATCCGGACAAGCGCAAAGTGGGCGAACTGCTCGAAAAGAGCGAACCGGAAGATTTGCTGAAATTCGGCCTGATCCCCGAATTCGTCGGTCGTCTGCCGGTGATCGCAACGCTGCACGATCTGGATGTCGATGCGCTTGTCACTATTCTGCAAGAGCCAAAAAATGCGCTGGTCAAACAGTATAAGAAACTGTTCGAGCTCGAAGATGTCGAGCTGACCTTTACGCCCGAAGCGATGAAGGAAATCGCCGAGAAAGCGATCTTGCGCAAAACCGGTGCACGCGGACTTCGCTCAATCGTTGAAGGCATTCTGCTCGACACGATGTTCGATCTGCCTGACATGGAAGATGTTAGTGAGATCGTGGTCGATGCCGATGTGGTCCATGGCCGCAAGGACCCGGTCCGCGTGGTCAGCAGCTCTTCCAAGAAGGGCAAGAACGACGAAGCGGCTTAGCAACCGCATCGCTCTGTTTGGCTGATCGCAACTATCTGTTCGTATGCAGCCAGAACCGCTTGCGTAGTCCGACAGCTGAACATCTCTTCGCTGAAGTCCAGGGCATCGCCACAATCTCGGCAGGGACCAAACGCGACGCTGAATATCCGCTCTCGGACGAGCTTGTCGAATGGGCCGATTTCATCTTCGTGATGGAGCGAGCCCATCGAACCAAGCTGCAAAACCGGCACCGCGCGGCGTTGAAGGACATGCGCATCATCGTGCTGGGCATTCCCGACGAGTACCAGTTCATGGACACTGAACTGGTCCGCTTGATCGAATCGAAAATGCGGCGTTGGTTACCAGCATGAGAACCATCGGCATCATCGGCGGGATGAGCTGGGAAAGCTCGGCCCAGTACTACACGATCATCAATCGCGCGGTTCGCGAACGGCTGGGTGCGCCGCATAGCGCCAAAATCCTGATGCACTCGCTCGACTTCGGCGAGGTCGAGAGGTTGCAGCACGCACGCGAATGGGAAGCGCTGGGGAGAATGATCGGCGAAAGCGCGCGTTCATTGCAGGCAGGCGGTGCAGACCTGCTCATTATCGCGACCAACACCATGCATAAGCTAGCGCCCGAAGTCGAAGCAGCCTGCGACCTGCCACTGCTGCATATCGCGGACCCGACAGCTGAAGCGATTAAGCTGCAGGGTTTCACGAAGGTCGGCTTGCTGGGCACCGCTTTCACCATGGAGCGGGACTTCTATCGGGGGCGCTTGGAGGACAGGCACGGGCTGGAAGTCCTGATCCCCCGGCATGCCGACCGGGTCGAAGTGCACCGCATTATTTATGAAGAACTGGTCAATGGTTCCGCACGCGAAGAGTCCCGCGAGATATACCGCGCAGTGATCGCGCGTCTGGTCGATCGCGGCGCAGAGGCGGTCATCCTCGGTTGCACCGAGATTATGCTGCTGGTTGGACAGGAAGACAGTGAGATCCCGCTGTTCGATACGACTGGATTGCATGCGCTGGCAGCAGTCGATGCTGCGCTAGTCTAGCAGCCGCTGGTCGCACAATCCCGCTCGCGCTCGATCTGGATCGTCGAGTGATTGATACCAAACTCGTGTTCCAGCTTGTGGCTGATTGAGTGCAGAAAGCTGTCGCCCGGATGGCCATTGGGCACGACCAGATGCACGGTCAACGCGGTCTCGGTTGTCGACATTGGCCAGATGTGCAGATCATGCACCTCGCTCACACCTTCGCATTTCGCAAGGAAAGCACGCACCTTGGTCTCGTCCACATTTTCGGGCACTGCGTGCAGGCCCAGCTTTATGCTGTCTTTTGCCAGACCCCATGTGCCCCACGCGATCACTGCAACAATAATCAGGCTGGTGACCGGATCGATCCAGATTTGTCCGGTATAGAGGATTGCAACGCCTGCGATCACCACGCCCAATGATACCAGCGCGTCAGCCGCCATGTGCAGGAAGGCTCCGCGAATGTTGAGGTCATTCTTGCGTCCCCGCATGAACATCAGCGCCGTGAATGTGTTGATCGCGATCCCGATCCCGGCAACCACCACCATGGTCATGCCTTCGACCGGAGCAGGCTCAAGAATGCGGTGGATTGTTTCGAACAGGATCGCGCCAATGGCGATCGCCAGCAACATCGCGTTGGCCAGCGCAGCCAGGATCGTCGAGCTCTTGAAGCCATAGGTATAGCGCGGGGAGGCTGGTTTCTTCGCCGCGACGCTTGCGCCCCAGGCGAGCATCAATGCGAGCACATCTGACAGATTGTGGCCTGCATCGGCGACCAATGCCATCGATCCGGACAGAAAGCCGTAGGTCGCTTCGACTATAACGAAGGCGCTGTTTAGAATGATGCCTATTGCAAAGGCGCGCCCGAAATCGGCCGGTGCATGAGAATGACCGCCAGCCCCATGGATGTGGCCATGCGAATGCGAGTGTGAATGGCTATGCGCCCCTCCCATGGCTTCTAGTCATAGACGCACGAATCAAGCCCGTCACGCCTTACAACTCCCATTCGTGCGGATATCGTGTTTGCGTAACGCCTTGTGAAACCGGTCGGATTGACAACCGGGCGTTGCTTGGGGAGCGGCAGCGCCGCCGCCATGCGCGCAGCTTCGCTTTGGGGCAGCCTTGCCGCGGAATGTCCGAAGTAACGCTGCGCGCCAGCCTCTGCGCCATAGGTTGCAATGCCGGTTTCAGCGACATTCAGATAAACTTCCATGATCCGCTGCTTGCCCCAGATTTGCTCAATCAGGAACGCGAACCAGGCTTCGATACCTTTGCGGAAATAGCCACCGCCTTGCCACAGGAAGACGTTCTTGGCGGTCTGTTGCGTGATGGTCGAGCCGCCTCGAATGCGCCCCCCTTGGGCATTGCGCGCGGCGGCCTTGGCGATGGCTTCTGCATCGAACCCGTTGTGGCTGCAGAACTTGCCATCTTCCGCCGCGATCACGGCACTGACCAGATTACGGTCGATAGAGTCGAGCGATTCCCAGTCTTTGCTAAGCCCGTGCTCCCACACTTCTTCGTCAAGGATCATTGTCGCGGTGATCGGTACGGGTACCCATTTGTAGAATATGACCAGCACGAAGCTGAGAAACACAAAGCCAAGGATCGCCATGGCCGTCCAGCGCAGCAGGGTGCGTCCGGGCGAGCGGCGCAGATTGCCAAAGCCATCACGGATGCGGGGAAGGATTGCGAGACGCATGTTGGTGCAAATAGGCGCGCGGTGACGCGTGCGCAATCAGGAACGCGCTTGCGACTTGGGCGCGAAGATGCTTGGAAGTCATCAACACGGGGATTGGGAGAGAATCGATGAAGTTCATGCGCAATATAGCAATGTCGCTAGCCCTCAGCACAGCAATGCTGGCAATGCCGGCTATGGCGGATAGCGGCGAGATCGCAGCGGCAGTCGAAGCCGATTATGACGCCTATCTCGACGATCTGTTTGTGCATTTCCACCAGAACCCCGAGCTTTCGTTTCTGGAGACCAAAACCGCCGCGCGTATGGCGGCAGAACTGCGTGATGCCGGGCTTGAAGTAACAGAGAATGTTGGCGGAACCGGCGTGGTCGGCATGCTGCGCAACGGCGACGGTCCGCTGATCCTGTTGCGCGCAGATATGGACGGGCTGCCGGTTGAAGAAAAGTCGGGGCTCGATTATGCGTCCAAGGCCAAGCAGGTCGGGCAGGATGGCGAGGAATACTCGGTCATGCATGCCTGCGGGCACGATGTGCATATCACCTCTATGGTCGGCACGGCGCGCTTGCTGGCGTCGATGAAGGACCAATGGTCGGGCACGCTTATGTTCGTGGTCCAGCCCGCTGAAGAGCGTGTGGGCGGGGCGAAAGCGATGATGGAAGACGGGCTGTATGAACGCTTTGGCAAGCCCGATTACGCAGTCGCGTTCCACGTCGCTTCTGTGATCCCGACCGGCACCGTCAGCGCGTCGGAAGGCATTCAGTACTCCAGCGCGGATTCGGTCGACATCATGGTGCCGGGTATTGGCGCGCACGGCGCGAGCCCGCATGCTGGGCGTGATCCGGTCTATATCGGATCGCAAATCGTCACTGCGCTGCAATCGATCATCAGCCGCGAAGTCATGCCATTGTCGCCAGCCGTCATCACTGTCGGCGCGTTCCACTCAGGTACCAAGCACAACATCATTTCAGACCGCGCTGACTTGCAATTGACGGTGCGTTCCAATGACGAGCGCGTTCGCGAACAGCTGCTTTCCACGATCGAACGGGTGGCGGTGAACATCGGCAAGGCCCATGGCCTGCCGGACGACATGCCGGTGCAGGTCACCGTGACCGAAGGCACGCCGGTGACTTACAACGATCCCGAGCTGGCGCGCCGCCTCAACGGTGTGATGCGTGAAACCTTTGGCGAAGAAGCGACTCCTGCATTCCGTCAGCAGGGGATGGGGGCAGAGGATTTTGCTTTCTTCGTGGCTGAGGACACCGGCGTTCCGGGATATTACTTCGCCGTTGGTGGTACGCCTCAGGAGGCGTTCGACGCGGCGGCGAATGGCGGCCCTGCAGTGCCTTCGCACCACTCACCGCTATTCAAGATCGCCCCGCGCGAGAGTGTGACTGTGGGCACCCGAGCGATGATCGCAGCTGTGCTGGATCTTGCGCCAAGCGAGTAATCAAACGGGTCACCCGGCGACACTGACTGGTGTAGTATGATTATTGTCATCGAAGGCATCAGCGCCGCGGGAAAGACCACATATTCGCGCCGTTTTGGCGAGCAGTATTACGTGCCCGAGTTTGAGGCAGAAGGCCAGGTTCTGGGCGCTGCTGATGCGCCTGCCGTTCACGCCGAATACTGGTTTCAGCACAATATCCGGCGGTTCAGGCCAGCTCAGGCGATAGAGGCAAAGCACGGTTTCGCGATCTGCGACACAGAGCCGTTCAAATCACACTTTGACTGGTGCATGGCCCGCGCCGGGTTCAAAACGATGGACGTCTTCAACGAGACGATGCCTTTGGCTCGAGAGGCGATCGGCTTCGCGGATCGCTATTTCATACAGCACATCGAACCTGACGTTGCCCGCGCGCAAAAGGAAGGTGACAAGACGCGTAGCCGCTGAGGGTTTGACATGCACCTGGCCCTACAGCCCCACCTGATCGCATGGTTCGAAGCTCTGGTCGGTGTCATTCCCGAGCAGGTCCAATTCCAGTGGCCAGAGCCGGGAGATGTGCTGTGCGAGATGAAAAGCAAAACGCCGGAGGAAAACCCCGGCGTTTCGATGTTTCGGTTCTCGATGATCTCTTGGACCGTCTGCCGGGCTAGTTAAGCCCCTGCATACAAGAGCTTTTCACCGGCAATCCGCTGCATCGCTTTCTGCAGCTTTTCAAATGCACGCACTTCGATCTGGCGAATACGCTCGCGGCTGACATCGTAAACCTGCGACAACTCTTCTAGCGTTTGCGGGTTTTCGGTCAGGCGGCGCTCGGTCAGAATGTGCTTCTCGCGATCGTTCAGCGCATCCATGGCTTCAGCCAGCATTTCGTGGCGGACCTGGGCTTCTTCAGCTTCGGCAACCGTTTCGTCGTGCAGCGGACGATCATCGGTCAGCCAGTCCTGCCATTCGCCAGAACCTTCCTCGCCATTGCGCATCTGGACGTTCAGCGAACCGTCGCCGCCCATCATCATCCGGCGGTTCATATTGACGACTTCCTGCTCCGGCACGCCCAGATCGGTCGCTATCTTCGCCACGTCGTCAGGATGAAGATCGCTATCTTCGTAAGCGTCGAGGTTCTTCTTCATCCGTCGCAGGTTGAAGAACAATTTTTTCTGCGCGGCGGTGGTGCCCATCTTTACGAGGCTCCAGCTGCGGAGAATGTATTCCTGGATAGAAGCCTTGATCCACCACATCGCATAGGTCGCCAAGCGGAAGCCACGATCGGCTTCGAACTTCTTGACGCCCTGCATCAGGCCAACATTGCCTTCTGAAATAAGGTCGCTGACCGGCAAGCCATAGCCGCGATAACCCATCGCAATCTTCGCAACCAGGCGCAGATGCGAGGTCACGAGCTGCGCCGCAGCTTCGGGGTCCTCATGCTCTTCATAACGCTTGGCGAGCATATATTCCTGCTCAGCGGTGAGAACGGGGTATTTCTTGATTTCCGAGAGGTAGCGGTTGAGGCTTTGCTCTCCGCCGAGCGCCGGGACGCTCATAGACTTGGTATTGGTCACTCTTTCCCTAACCTTTCTTGCGTCAACCCGACGGTATCTGGACCCCTAATGGGCATCCGTTGGTGCGGGTCACATGGTTACACATACACGCGTTTGCAGAGATTTGCAGTGTATTTCATCGATTTCAACGCGTGGTTTGGTCGATTAGTTCCTGTATATCCTCCGGCAGTTCCGATCGGAATTCGAGCCAATCTCCGCTTATCGGGTGCTCAAAGCCAAGCGATGCCGCATGCAAGGCCTGCCTTTCGAAACCCAAAGCCTTCAGAATATTACGTAATTCGGCTGGAGTGCGTCCATATATCGTATCACCTACTAGCGGATGACCAATTGACGCAAAGTGAACGCGAACCTGGTGGGTTCGCCCCGTTTCCAACCGACATTCGATTAACGAAGCGGATTTGAGCTTCTTCAAAAGCTTATAATGGGTCACAGCATCTTTGCCGCGCGAGGAATTCTTGGCGAGCACAGCCATTTTTTTGCGATTGGCATCAGAACGGCCGATTCGCGTGGAAATCGTGCCTTCGGAATTGCGCAGATGCCCCCCGCAAACCGCCAGATATCGCCGCTCGATCGAGTGGTCCTTGAACTGCCGGGCAAGACCTTCGTGCGCCTTATCGGACTTTGCGACCACCAACAGGCCGGACGTGTCCTTGTCGATCCGGTGGACGATGCCCGGCCGCGCGACGCCGCCAATGCCCGAAAGCTGGCCTTTGCAATGGTGGAGCAGCGCATTGACCAGAGTCCCGTCAGGATTTCCGGCTGCGGGATGAACCACCATGCCGGCAGGCTTGTTCACGATGATCAGATGCTCATCCTCGAACACAAAATTGATCGGGATATCCTGCGGCCGGGCTTCGGCTTCGATGGGAGGCGGGACGCGGATTTCATACCGCGCACCAGCTGGAATCTTGGCTTTTGCGCTCGTCATGATCTGACCGGAAATGGCAACACGACCTTCCGCGATTAGCGCCTGAATTCGCGCTCGCGAAAAATCGCTCGCGTCAGCCAACGCCTTGTCGAGGCGGTCTGACGTTCCGATTGATCCGATGATGACTTCGCTTTCGGTCATGCTAGAGGCATGCGCGATGGACATCAAAGTGGCAAGTGGAGTGATCGATCGGATCTTGCGGGAGGCGGGAAAAGCCCATCCGCTCGAGGCATGCGGAATTATGCTGCGCGAGGGCGATCGAATTTCCGATTGTGTTGCGACCCGCAATGTCCATCCGGCACCTGCAACCCATTTCGAAATTGATCCGCAAGCACTGATCGATGCGCATCGCGCTGCCCGCAAAGGCGGGCCTCAAGTCATCGGCTATTACCATTCGCATCCGGTGGGTGATGCGCGACCATCAAAGACGGATCGGGTCATGTCCACTGGTGACGGCAGCATCTGGGTGATTATCGCGGGGCAGGAGATTGGCTTGTGGCGGGATGATCCAGACGGATTCACGGAAGTTTCCTACGCAGTGGTGGACGACTAGAAGCGACCTGTGCTCGACTGGTCTGCCTTTGGCGAATAACCTTTTCGCGCATTCGGATTCGACACGGCTGGTCTGGTAGCGATTTTCTGAGTAGGACAGCGTTCCAAGTGTTCCATTCTGTAGGACTTTAATGGCCTCGATGACCTTTTCAACTGAACTTGCCGCTTTGATGTGCTCGCGGCTGTGCCACGACATGCTGTCACCTGTAGGAGCTCTCTCCAACGGGCTGGAATTGCTCGCTGACGAGAAAGACCCGGAGATGCGCGCGCGCTGCATAGAGCTGCTCGAACAAAGCGCAAAGATCAGCACGAACAAACTCAAGTTCTTCCGGCTCGCGTTCGGCGCGGCTGGTGGTTTTGGCGGAGCTGTTCCGGTGGAAGAGGCGCAAAGCGTAATCGACGCGCTGGTATCGGACGCCAAAGGCGTGACGCAGAATTGGGCGATCAGTGAGTCCAGCCTTCCGAAGCCCGCGGTAAAGGTGATGCTCAATCTCGCGCATATTGCACTTGATGCGCTCATCCGTGGCGGGACACTCGATATTGGTGCTGAGCTGCAAGGCGGCAATGTAGAGATCGTTGTCCGGGCGAGTGGGGACCGGCTTGCATTCGATGACAACATCGGTCGCGCGATTCAAGGCGAGCTTGCGCCAGGCGAACTCTCCAGCCGAACTGCCGCTGCGCATATGATCGCAACGCTGGCTGAGGAAATGGGCGGTGGGCTTCAGTATAAGAAGACCGATACTAGCCTGGTCATGGGCGCGGTGCTGCCGCAGCCTGAAGGGATGATCGGCTAAAATGCGTGACGAGCTGGTCCATCGCGAGCAGCTCTCGCCAAATTTTAACGATCGCGCGCTGCCGATTAATATGGTGGTGCTGCACTATACCGAGATGAAACCGGTTGAGACAGCGTTGGAGCGATTGTGCGATCCGGAAGCGCAGGTTTCTGCGCATTACCTGATCAGCGAAGAAGGCGAAGTCACGCGGCTGGTGCCGGAACAAAAGCGCGCATGGCATGCGGGTACGTCCTACTGGCGCGGTCACAAGGACGTGAATTCGGCAAGTATCGGGATCGAGCTGGATCACCCGGGGCATGGGCTAGGCTATCGCGAGTTTGCCGAAGCGCAAATCAAAGCCCTCGTTCCGCTATTGGCGCGGATAGTGAAAGAGAATGATATTCCCCGCGCAAACGTTGTCGGTCATTCCGATGTTGCGCCAGCGCGCAAGACCGATCCGGGCGAGCTGTTTCCATGGGATCGATTGGCTGAATACGGGCTCTGCCTGCCAAAGCCGGAGAAACTCGACCTGGGCGATCCGTTCGACAACGATGGCGCGTTCTATCTCGCGCTGGAGCGGTTTGGCTATGACATCACAGACGGACACAAGGCAGTCGAAGCATTCCAGCGCCGGTGGCGTCCTGAGCTGATTGACGGGATCGTGGATCAGCATGTGGGTGCGATCCTGTTTCAGCTGTTGCTTGATCGTGACCGCGGCGCTGCGCGGTAGGCTGATCCCCTTTCCCCAATCTGGAATTTGCCCCCTGCAATCTAGATGCTAGTCTTGCGCATTGTTCTCCGGGGAGGGGAGTAAGTTCATGATTAGAAAACTGTCTGCTGAGTTGATCGGCCATTCTGGCTTGTGTTTGGCGGTTGCGGTTCAGCTGTGCTGGCAGCAGCCTATCCGGAATTGGGGATCGGTTTTGCCGGCGTCGCATTGGCCTTTGGTTTGACCGTGCTCACTATGGCCTATGCGGTTGGAGGGATTTCCGGCGGACATTTTAACCCGGCTGTTTCGCTTGGCCTTGCTGTTTTGGGCCGATTTTCATGGGGTGAGCTGCTGCCCTATTGGGTGGCGCAGGTGATCGGCGCGTTCAACCGGCGTTGCATTCTATGCAGAGACCGGCGCTGTCGGACAGCTGTGGCTGTTCTGGGTCGCACCGCTAGTGGGCGCAGTGATCGGCGCACTGATCTGGAAGATGGCGCTTTCGCCCGATGAATCGATCGAGAGCATTGGCGGCAAAGAGTAGGCGCTGAAATTCCGAATTGATGGAGGGTCGGCCTTGAAACGGGTTGGCCCTTCTCATTTCTGGCGGTCATGCCTATATCGCGCTGTGCCAGGAGGCTGGGCAGCTGCGTTTTCGCGAGATTACGAGGAAAGTCCGGGCTCCACGAAACAAGGGTGGCGGGTAACGCCCGCCGAGGGAAACCTCAGGGAAAGTGCCACAGAGAGTATACCGCCGATGGCCCCTAAAGGGCACAGGCAAGGGTGAAAGGGTGCGGTAAAAGCGCACCGGGGCTCTGGTAACAGCGCCCGCATGGCAAACCCCACCCGGAGCAAGGCCAAATAGGGGGCTCGCGCTGTCAAAAGCAGGGGCGTTTCGCCCTGAGAGGCCCGGGTTGGCTGCTTGAGCTGCGGAGCAATCCGTAGCCTAGATGAATGGCTGCCGCTGCAAGGCTGGTGTGCGAACATACCGCTTGCAGGACAGAACCCGGCTTACAGGCCTTCTGGCACATTTACTGATGCGTTGGCGTTCAATTCTATTTTAACGTTAACATCAGGATAAGTGGATGAACTGCACCGCTAAAACGCGGGAAATGGTGTGTAACACGACTGCAACACTTCCCTAGAAAAGCCGTAAGTTACTCCCTTGCAGGTTGACCTGGGTGGTCGTGGAATACAGTGGCACCCCATCCAAGTGGGATTGGGTATTTTGATGCACACGCAATTGGTGCGTTGTTTAGCCATTTGGTCCCTATTGGCAAAACTAGAACGGAAGATTAATCTATCCGGAGGAACGACATGAAAAATACTAAGTTTATGGGGCGTTTCCTGAGCTCTACCATGATTGCAGGTCTTGCAATCACGGCGGCTCCAGCCCTGGCGCAAGATGCAGACGTTACGTCAGACGACAGCGCAATCGAAGAGCAAAGCACCATCGTTGTTACTGGTTCGCGTCTGAACGTGAACCCGAACCTTGAAGCTGCGGCTCCAATCCTCAGTGTATCCACTGACACAATCAAATCAACTGGTACGGCTCGTATCGAAGACCTCACCAACCAGCTTCCTCAGGTATTTGCTGGTCAAGCTGGTGAAGTTTCAAACGGTGCATCGGGTACCGCTACATTAAACCTTCGCGGTATTGGTTCGGAGCGTACGCTCGTGTTGATCGACGGTCGTCGACTGCCCTATGGTTCTTCGTCCATCTCATCAGCGAACCTTGACCTGATCCCGACCCAGTTGGTTGAGCGCGTCGACGTGCTGACCGGTGGTGCTTCGGCTGTTTACGGTTCGGACGCTGTTGGCGGTGTTGCTAACTTTATTCTCCGCCGCGACTTCGAAGGCATCGAGCTAGATCTGCAGGGTAACTTCCAGCAGACTGGTAACGGCAACAAGTTTTTCAACAATGTTACCTCTGCTGCAGAACAGACTGTTGCGTCGCCTATTATTGACGGTGAAGAATATGTGATCACCGGTATGATCGGCACCAACACCGCTGACGGCCGTGGTAACGTTACCGTTTATGCCAGCTACGAAAAACGTAACGAGGTAACTCAGAACAACCGTTCTTTCTCGGCTTGTACAATCGGTGAATCCGGTTCTTCGACCAGCTTCGGCGGTGCGGGCTGCGTAGGCTCTTCGAACTTCCGTCGCTTTGCTGACTTCTTCAACGGTGACGGCGTAAACGACGACGTCTTCCAGCTTGAAGATGGTACGCTCGTTCCTTTCGCTGGCGGGCCTGCTCAGACCTACAACTTTGGTCAGCGTAACTTCTTCCAGCGTCCTTCAGAGCGTTTCACTTTGTACGCTCGTGGTCACTATGACATCACGGACAATCTGGAAGCATTCCTGGACGTAAGCTACACGGACGTCTTCTCAGACGCCCAGATTGCTGAATCTGCGTCATTCGGTATCTGGGACATCAACTGTGACAACCCGTTTATCAACGGCACACCAGGCATTGACTTGGCCACTGAAGTGTTCGGCTGTTCGGCGCAGGACATCGCTGATGGCGTGATCAAGGACAGCCAGTTCATGTCGCACCGTAACGTTGAAGGTGGTCCTCGTAACTCGCGCCTCGAAAACTCTGCATTCCGCATCGTTGGCGGCTTGCGCGGTGATTTTGCGGATGGCGTGTGGGCGTACGAAGTGTTCGGTCAGTATTCCGAGACTTCGGATAGCTCGCTGTCTACTAACGACTTCATTATCGCGAAGACGCAGCAGGCGTTTCTTGCTGTCGATGATGGCAATGGCAATGTTGTTTGTTCCGATCCCTCGGGTGGCTGCGTTCCGTACAACATCTTTACGCGTCCTGGCGGCAGCTCAGGTGTGACCCGGGAAGCTCTCGACTTCATTCAGGGTGTCGGCCTTGTGATCGGTAAAACCAGTCAGATGGTTTATGGCGCGAACATTCAGGGCGACCTCGGCGAATATGGTGTCTCTACACCTTGGGCAGACGATGGCGTCGCTCTGCTTGTTGGTGTTGAGGGTCGTAAGGACAAGCTGGAATCAATCCCCGATGAAATCAGCCAGGTTCCTGGCGGCGGTTTCACCGGTGTTGGTGGCGCAACCCTGCCTGTTAAGGGTCAGGTGGAAGTCATGGAACTCTACGCTGAGCTTCAGATCCCACTCGTTCAGGACAAGCCGTTCTTCAACGAGCTGACACTTGCCGGTCAGTACCGCTACTCGGATTATGACAACTCGGGTAACCGCACGACCAACAGCTTCAGCACCGATGCTTTCGGTGTTCAGTTGACCTGGTCACCGGTTGAAGATCTGACGCTTCGCGGTCAGTTCCAGCGTGCTGTTCGTGCGCCGAACGTGATTGAGCTTTACACAGGCCAGAACACTGGCCTGCCGAACCTCAACTCGTCTCAGAACTCGCTCGGGGATCAAATCTTCGATCCTTGTGCGACTTCTGCACCGACTGCCTCACAGTCAGCATGTGCTAACACTGGCGTTACTGCGGCTCAGTATGGTAATGTTCCAGACGTGATCTCTGGTCAGACCCAGTCGCTGACTGGTGGTAACCCGCAGCTGACCCCGGAAAGCTCGGACACTTGGACTTTTGGTGCCGTTCTGACACCTTCGTTCGCGCCAGGTTTGTCGGTCACAGTTGACTACTTTGATATCTCAGTTGAAGACTTCATCTCAGCTGGTATCGAGGCGCAGACCACTTTGGATCAGTGTCTTGCAACCGGTAACCCAACCTTCTGCGATCTGATCGTTCGCGCATCGAACGGCTCGCTCATCGCGGGTATTCCGGGCGTAGGTTTCCAACAGACCAACCTCAACATCGCTGAATTGACAACTTCGGGTATTGATATCCAAGTTCGCTATTCAACCGATCTTGGTTCGTTTGGCGGTATGCGCTTTGACTACGCTGGTACCTACCTCGACAAGTTCGACTTTGCTTCATTCCCGGGCGATACCCCGATTGAATGTGCAGGGTTCCTGAACAATGGTTGTATTTCTCCGGTGAACCCGAAGTATCGTCACCGCGTGACGACAACTTGGGAAACCCCGGTTGAAGGCCTCGAGGCCGCTGCAACATGGCGTTACTTCGCGGGAACGAAGAACGAACCTGGTGACAGCCCGTTGATTGACGATGATCTGCAGACGATTAACTATGTTGACCTGTCATTCTTCTACGAGCTGAATGACACGATACGCTTACGCGGCGGTGTCCAGAACGTGACGAACACCCAGCCCCCAGTATCGACCTCTTCGGGTCCGCCGCTGGGTAATGGCAACACCTTCCCGACGATCTACGACACTGCTCGTACGTTCTTCGGTGGTGTGACCTTCTCGTTCTAATCCGCTCAGGATTTAGAAAAAAGAGAGCCGCGGACTTCGGTCCGCGGCTTTTCTTTTGCCTGATCGGATGATCCTCAGGCCTGTCTGGCATGGCGAACGAGCATTACGCCGCCAATGTCGGATGGAGGTCATCCAGTGGCCTAGAATGCCCATCGGCAAACTCCATACGCAATTGAAAAGCTTCATCCGCCGCGGGCTCTTCACAAAGATGAGTGTGCCGGCCGGCTCCAAATGATGGGTCGAACCGAAATCTACATTGGTTGATTCGCCTGCAGATGCTTCGTTCACCCAATCGCGTTGCAAGCGAGTAAACGGCAGCTCTTCGCGGTCCATGGCCAACAAGTATTGTCGATAGAACTCGCCAGGTCCGGTGAATACATGGTGTAGGTGGCCACTCACTGGATAGTTATGACGCATTGCATCCTGCGCCTGTCCGCGGTTGATTATGAACAGCACTATTAGCGCTGGCGGCACAATTCCGATTTTATAAACAAAGAGTGATGACAGCCAGTCGAGAATGTTTGCCAGGTGAATCCGTCTCCAATCCCCTTGAATTGCTTATCAATTCGAAGAGGGTTACAAGATCACTGGCGAAGCGCCGAACCTATCCGCGGCCAATGCTCTCGTAAGTGAAGCCTGCAGCGCGCATTTCATTGGGGCTATAAATGTTGCGCAGGTCGACCATGATCGGGGTCTTCACCAATTTCTTGATCCTTGAGACATCCAGCGCACGGAACACATCCCACTCGGTTACGATCACAACTGCGTCAGCATCTTCGATCGCTTCATAAGCGCTCTCACACATGTTGACCTTGGGCATCAGCGGCATGGCTTGTTCCATACCTTCCGGATCGAAGGCTGTGACATGGGCACCCGCATCGGCGAGTGCCTGGGCAATAGCAATCGACGGGGAATCACGCATGTCGTCGGTGTTGGGTTTGAAGGTCAGGCCAAGCAAGGCGACTTTCTTGCCGCGAGCAGCTTTCATGCCACCCAATGCATCGATCACCTTGCGGCCCATTGCGCGCTTGCGGCTCTCGTTTACTTTAACAACCGCCTCCACGATCCGGACCGGGCTCTCGTGATCCTCTGCGGTCTTCAGCAACGCCAAAGTGTCCTTCGGGAAACAAGAGCCGCCATAGCCGGGCCCAGCGTTGAGAAATTTCCTCCCGATCCGGCCATCCATGCCGATCCCGCGCGCAACATCCTGCACATTGCCACCCACTTTCTCGCACAGATCGGCCATCTCGTTGATGAAGGTTATCTTTGTAGCAAGGAACGCATTGGCGGCATATTTGATCAGCTCGCTTGATCGGCGATTGACGTTGAGAATGGGCGATTCATTTAGGAAGAGTGGCCGGTATACCTCGCGCATGACGTCGCGTCCGAAATCATCCTCTGAACCGATCACGATCCGATCGGGCCGTTTGAAGTCACCGATTGCTGCGCCTTCGCGCAGGAACTCTGGGTTGGATACGATAGACACTTTGTGGCTCGTACCGCTGCCTTTCAGGATGCGCTCCACTTCATCTCCAGTACCTACGGGTACGGTCGACTTGGTAACGACGACAGCGTCGTTCGAAAGATTGGCTCCAATCTCTTCGGCTACGGCATAGACGAAGGACAGATCTGCATGCCCATCACCCCGGCGGCTTGGTGTGCCAACGGCGATAAAGATGGCGCTTGCGCCCTTGATCCCTTCAGCCAGGTCGGTCGTAAAGGTAAGCCGGCCCGCGCTTACGTTTGTCTCAACAAGGGCGTCGAGACCGGGCTCATAGATCGGCATAATGCCATCATGCAGACGATCGATCTTCGATTGATCCTTGTCGATACAAACGACTTCGTGACCAAAATCGGCAAAGCAGGCGCCAGAAACTAGTCCGACGTAGCCGGATCCAACCATAGCGATCTTCATGAGCTGATTTCCTCGTGCCTGATTTTGATATGTTTCTTTTTTTCGATCGATTGGATCGTTCGCTGATTTGTTCCTTCGAGAACCAGGGCTGTCAAAATGCCGCTTCGAAAAGCGCCGGTATCGAGGCCAATCCGGTCACTCTTGATTTCTATCTCGTCAAAAATGGTATGCCCATGAACGACTGTCTTGGGGAACGGGCCTTGGTGCCTCAGAAACCGCTCGCGAATCCAAAGCAGGTCGCTGCGCTTCTGCTTATCCAGCGGCAGCTCGGGATTGATCCCAGCATGAACAAAAACATAATCTCCCGCTTCGATCATCTCTTCAAAGCCGGC
Source organism: Altererythrobacter rubellus (assembly GCF_030284385.1). Taxonomy (NCBI): domain Bacteria; kingdom Pseudomonadati; phylum Pseudomonadota; class Alphaproteobacteria; order Sphingomonadales; family Erythrobacteraceae; genus Altererythrobacter; species Altererythrobacter rubellus. The sequence goes on along the minus strand of NZ_CP127221.1, from coordinate 2,084,849 downwards.
GACGAATTTCCGTGTTGTCTCCGGAATTATCTCGGGTAGAAGTTCGAACAATTCCTTGAGGTCTAGCTTCCGGTATTTTTTAACCGGCAAGCCAAAGCTCAGGATCGTTTCACGGCCTCCATGCTTCAAAAAGTGCCTAAGTACTTCTATATCATCGATTGATTCGAGGAACATCTCTTCGTGATTGCCCGCGAGAATGCGGACTTTTCGGCATTCCTGCCATTGCAAACTGCGTTCAATCACACCGGCACTGTCAGGGCCGCGGTCGATCAGATCGCCGAGCAGTACCACAGTTACATCGGCATCGGGATGGTCGGCTATGTCTGCTTCGATCGCATCGACAAGTGCTTCAAACAGGTCCAGGCGGCCATGGATGTCACCCACGACATAATAGCGCTCACCATCGGGGACACGTGGTCCGGATGGTGCATTTTTCTTGCGGCACAGGAGCTTGTTGAGATTGCTTAATATCATGGCACGTTCGGGAAAACCTGCGCTGCATTTAGGCTAGGGGAGGCTTTACGGCAACATGTAGCACTCAACAGATGGGCTGTTTCCCAAGTGGTGCGTAATGACAACACAATTTTCTACAAATTGCTTCAATTGGGGGAATCGCCGCAATAACTCTTGTGCAATGCAGCAAAGCTGTGCAGTTTTCTAGCGAACCCAGGCCGAGAACGCCGCATTAAACAGGTGTCCGCTGGGTTTGCAGGTGGGACGAAGCAAAAAAACAACATAAGGAAGTTGTCATGCTAACGTCCGTACGCGGTGCTTTTACCGCAACTTTAGTTTCCGGTCTCGCACTCTCCGCAGTACCGGCTCTCGCAAATGAAAACGCAGCTGAAAGCGAGTTTGACCTCGCTACTCTTCAGGCTGCTGCTGACGTTGATGTCGATGTCAGTGAAATCGCGCCACTTAAAGAACCTGTCGCTGAAAAAACTGCCAACAACGTTGGTGGTGATATTGGCATTACCCTCTCGGGCAATGTGGCATTGGCATCCGAGTACCGATTCCGCGGTGTAGATTTGTCGGGTGGCGAGATCGCTATCCAAGGAGGCGTAGATCTCGCTCATGACTCTGGCTTCTATGCCGGCACGTGGGCCTCTTCGCTGGACGAAGACACAGTCGGCTTTGGATCAACCGAGCTTGATGTGTATGCAGGCTTTGGCGGCAGTCTGGCTGAAGGGGTGTCATTCGATATCGGCGGTATTGTCTATATGTACCCAGATGCAGGACCAGGTGATTTCGATTATTACGAATTCTATGGTTCGGTCGGTTTTGGCTTCGGGCCAGGCGAAGCAACCATTGGCGTAGCATACGCACCTGATCAGGATTCGCTTGGTGATTCAGACAATTTTTACATCTATACAGATCTGTCTGCGGGTATTCCCGAGACACCGATTAGCGTGACGGCGCACTTGGGTTACACGGATGGGTTCCTGACCTTTACCGATAATGGCAAGGCTTTTGACTGGTCGATCGGCCTTGATTTGGCTGTTGGAGGTCCAGTTAGCATTGGCGTAGCTTATGTCGGTGCTGAAGGTGATATTCCGGCGGGAGCCTATGATTACACAGACGATGCTGTCGTATTTACGCTGAGCGCAAGTATCTGACGCAAATAAGATTCAGGCATTTACGAGACATCTGGCGGGCACGGGTTCTTCGGAACTTGTGCCCGTTTGACTTGCTTGAACGACGGTCGATGGCCATGTGTGCAAGAACGGCGTAAACTAAAGGACAGCTCCATGGTCAAATATCTGCACAGCATGATCCGTGTCACCGATCCTGACGCGACGGTGGCATTCTTTAATCTCATCGGTCTGGAAGAGGTCCGCCGGTTTGAGGTCGAAGCGGGGCGGTTCACGCTGATTTTCCTCGCTGCGCCTGGCCAAGAGGGTGTGGCCGAGGTCGAGCTAACTCACAATTGGCCGCCAGAAGATGGCACCACGCCGGAAGAGTATGATGGAGGGCGCAACTTTGGCCACTTGGCCTATCGCGTCGACGATATCTACGCGACATGTCAGAGGCTGTTGGATGCAGGCCACATCATTCACCGCCCGCCGCGCGACGGGCATATGGCATTCGTCAAATCACCTGACGGCATCTCCGTCGAGTTGCTGCAGGAAGGCAATCTCGATCCGCAAGAGCCCTGGTGCAGTATGGAAAATACCGGCAGCTGGTAGGCAGCGACTTCTCCGCCGTCGTTATTCCTTGGGAAGCGGATTGCCCTTGTCGTCGCATTCTTCAGCTGTGTGTGCGGTGGTCATTCGCAGGACGATGTAGCCCAGTATCGCTGAAATGGCGGAACCGGTCAGAATGCCGATCTTCGCTTCATCGATAAGCAACTGATTGCCCGGGAATGCCAACCCGCCGATGAACAGCGACATTGTGAAGCCGATGCCGCACAGGATCGACACACCGTAGATTTCCATCCAGCTTGCATTGTCCGGTGCTTGCGCAAACCCGGTTTTCACCGCCAGCCAAACTGCGGTGAAGATGCCGAGCTGCTTGCCTATGACCAGACCGGCGGCGATTGCATAGGGAAGCGGGTCGAGCAATGCCTCGACCCCCAGGCCCTGCAACGACACGCCGGCATTCGCGAACCCGAAGACCGGCACCACAAGATAGGCGCTCCATGGTGCAAGATTGTGCTCAAGCTTTTCGAGCATGTGATTGCCGCTTCTGCCGTGCATCGGGATTGTCAGTGCAGCCACGACGCCGGCGATCGTTGCATGGACGCCTGTGTTGAGCACGCAATACCAAAGGACGAGGGACATCAAGACATACGGCCATAATACGCTGACACGCGCACGATTGAGGCCGACCATCAATCCAAACACCACAACAGAAGACACTAGCCAGACCATCTTTATGGTAGGAGTGTAGAAAAGTGCGATCACCATGACCGCTCCGATGTCATCGACGATCGCCACTGTTAGCAGAAACAGGCGCAGCGAGGCAGGCACTCTGTTGCCCAACAAGCCCAGAACGCCCATGGCGAAGGCGATGTCGGTCGCGGCCGGGATCGCCCAACCGCTTGCATATTCTCCACCGCCGGAAACCAGCATGTAGACCGCTGCCGGCACAAACATGCCCGCTGCCGCTGCTACCACTGGCAAACGGCGCTTCATCGGGTCTGCCAATTGCCCTTCGATCAGCTCGCGTTTCACTTCGAGGCCGACGACGAAGAAGAATACCGCCATCAGGCCGTCGTTGATCCACAAATGCAAATCATCGAGCTTTGCGATCGGGGTCCAGGTCAGATCACCGTAGAACAATTCCTTGTAATCGCCCGCCAGCGGCGAGTTCGCTGCCAGCAAAGCCGCTGCAGCGACAATGATGAGCAGGATGCCAGCTGATGCATCACTAACAAACAGCGCGCGCACAGGCGCAAAAGGCGAGCGGAGGGGAGGGTTGTTTTTTGCCATGGTTGGAGTGCCCTTTTTCGTAATTTGTTGCTGGTTGCAAGGGTTGATTTGACGATTGCACAAGCCCCCACACGCTTTTCGATCGACTATCGCGAAAGGGTCGCAGGAGACGCAGAACCGCAATCCGGTGTTGCTGTAACGCTCTCCACGCACTTTTAAATCGGCTCGCGCGATGTCGCGACTTTAAACCTAGGGGCGGCTGGGCTAGGCCGTTCTTTATGGAAGATATCCTGCCCGTCTATTTGCCGATCGCAAACCTGTCTGTGAACGGGTTTTTGATTGTGCTTCTGGGCGCGGTCACAGGCGTCTTGTCGGGCCTGTTCGGGGTGGGTGGAGGATTCCTGACCACACCGCTGCTTATATTCTACGGAATTCCGCCCACGGTCGCAGCAGCGTCTGCCTCCACACAGGTCACTGGCGCGAGCGTTTCTGGCGTTCTGGCGCACAGCAGGCGGGGCGGTGTCGACTATCGCATGGGCGCAGTGACCGTCGGAGGCGGCATTTTTGGTGCGATTATCGGCGCTTTTCTGTTCCGATTGCTGCAAGCGGTCGGACAGATCGATATCGTGATCAACATACTCTACGTCGTGATGCTTGGCGCAATCGGCGGGCTGATGCTGCAAGAAGCTCTGGCGACGATCAGATCTGACGGTGAGACTACAAAGAAGGTGCGCAAGCGGCGCCACCATCCCCTGATTGCGGCATTGCCGATGCGGTGGAGGTTCTATCGTTCCGGTCTGTACATCTCACCGCTCGCCCCATTTCTCCTCGGTTTCATCATCGGAATTCTGACCATGCTGATGGGAGTAGGCGGCGGATTTATCCTCGTACCAGCGATGCTCTACATCCTGGGTATGAGCGGGAACGTTGTCGTCGGAACCTCGCTGTTCCAGATATTGTTCGTGACCATGGCAACCACCATGATGCACGCGCTGACTACGCAAGCGGTCGATATCGTGCTTGCTGGTCTGTTGTTGCTCGGCTCGGTCATGGGCGCGCAATTCGGCACCCAAATCGCAATGAAAGCAAAGCCAGAAATCCTGCGCTTTGTCCTTGCCGCAATCGTGCTGGCAGTGGCGCTTCGAATGGTTGTTGGCTTGGCCGTTCAGCCTGACGAGATTTACACGGTGGCGCCGCTATGAGGGCTCCGTTCGTCCTGTTTGCCGCGTTCTTCCTGATGGGGCAACGCGATGCGATCCTGGTACCGGCGGTTTCGCAGGACGAGGTGCAAGTGCGCCAGGGTTTCACCGGTACCGAGCTGTTGCTCTACGGAGCGATCCTCGATCCGCGGGGGCAAAGAGGTGGGGCTGAATACGATATCGTTGTGGTGCTGAAAGGCCCGACAGAACCAATCACAATCCGCGAGAAAGATCGCATTGCCGGGGTCTGGATGAATGCGCAGTCGAGCGATTTCCGCTCGGCCCCGTCATTCTTTGCGGTTGCCGCTTCGCGCCCTGTTGAAGAGATTGTTGATGAACGCACAGCCGCGATTTACGAGCTGGGAACGGAATTCATCCAGCTTTCTCCGACCGGTCAGATCGATCCTGAAGAGCAAGCACGTTTTGCCGCTGGCCTGGTCGATTTGCGTCATAGGCTTGGTCTTTACAATGAAGACATGAGCGGAGTTACGATCAACGAGCAGGTCCTGTATCAGGCCCGAATCCAGTTGCCATCGAATGTTATAACTGGCGAATATACTGCTGAAACGTTTGCTATTTCCGACGGCCGCGTGATCGCTTCGGCAATTGCGGAAGTTGAAGTACGAAAGGTCGGTTTTGAACGCTTGGTAGAGGTGTTCTCGCAGCGATTTGCCTTGTTGTACGGGCTTCTGGCTGTGGGGCTTTCGGTATCCATGGGATGGATTGCGGGCCGTTTATTCGCGATGGTGTGAGCGGGCAAAGCCCATGCTTGCGAGCTATCGTTGACGCGATCTTAACCTCACCGATCTAATCGACATGCTCTGTAATCCAATGATTTGGGGCTTCGAAAAGCAACTTGGGCAACGAAAACTTCGACCAGTTCAATTCTACCAATGGCAGTCAACCAGAGACCGTCGAGCGTGTTGTCCAAATGTGGCGTTCGCAGGGGTAATCACGTTCCCCGCGTATCGCCGTAAAGGTGGATATGCAGACGGTCGCTCATGCGGAAGCCGTGCTTCAGGCATAGTTCGCTGAGCCAGCGCGCGCGCGAACCGATTGCCTCGCTGTCCGTTCCTTCGGGCATTAGGAAGACGTGTCCGGGCTTGAAGCGATAGCGGCGCTGTAATGCGAGCACCTCGTCAACGTCGGACGGCTCTGAGATCACGAATTTGAACCAGGCCCGCGGATCTGCGGCATAGGCATCAAGCCGCGCGGGGATGAGCGCCAGCTCTGCCTCATTGCCCGAATGCGCGAGCTTGGGGCTGACATTATACTGATCGACCCGCATATCGACATGCGATGGCGCCTTGGTCGTGCCATTGGTCTCGATCTCGATCTCCATGTCGGGGATTTGCGCGAGCAGCTCGGCCAAAGCTCCGCCTTGCAGCAGAGGTTCCCCGCCAGTGATCACCAGCCGTCTTTGTCCCAACGCAAGGATGCGCTCGGCCGCATCGGAAGGAAAGAGCTTCACCTGATTCCCTTTACGCTCGAACGTTTCGCCATCGCGGTGCGGACGATTGTCGCCTTCAAAGCGCCATGTGTAGGCGGTGTCACACCAGGTGCAGGCCAGATTGCAGCGCGAGAGCCGCATGAAGGCAACCGGCATACCCGTGCTTGGTCCTTCGCCCTGCAATGACGCAAAAATCTCCGGCCCGCCGGTGTCGTCAGTGGCGAGGACGAGCGACACCTTTACCCCAACCGCGCCAACGCCGCGGTCAAACGTTCTGCCTCTGCCGAATGATGCGCGTAATCCTCGCGCGCCTTCTCGACCGCTTCGGGCTTGGCGCGCTCGACGAAGTTGGCGTTGGACAAACGCCCTTCCAAGGATTTCGCTTCCTTTTGCGAGGCCTCAAGCGCCTTGCTCAGACGCGCTTTCTCAGCCTCAATGTCGATAATGCCTTCAAGCGGCACAATAAACACATCACTGCCAGCTGTGACTTGCATAGCCGCCCCTGCGGGCGCTTCGCCCACGGTCACGGGTGTCAAACGCGCGAGGCGTTCGATCGCGGCGTTGCTGCGCTCGATTGTGCTCGTTGCCAATGTGGAGGCCTGAGGCAGGAATGCTGCCAGCTTCGCGCCCGGGGGGATACCTAACTCGTTCTTCGCGCTGCGGACATTGGTTGTCAGATCGATTACCCAGTCAATCGCGTCGGTCGCGTCCTTGCTGACGCTGGCACGCGGATTGGGCCACTTCGCCAGAATGAGATCATACTTCCGCGCGCCCAGTGCATGCCACAATTCTTCCGTGATAAACGGCATGAAGGGATGCAGCATCACCAGGATATTATCGAGTGCCCATCCGGCAACCGCGCGGGTTTCCACCGCAGCCGGGCTATCCGCATCGCCTGCAAACACCGGCTTGATCAGTTCCAGATACCAGTCGCAGAAGCGGCTCCAGGTGAATTGGTAGATCGTGTTGGCCGCCGCGTCGAAACGCAGGTCTGCCATGGCGGCATCAAGCATTTCGACGGTCTGTTGGACCTCGCCGATGATCCACTGGTTCGCCGCAAGCCTGGCTTCGGGTGCGGCCAGCGTGCTCGACGCGCCGATCCCGTTCGACTGGCAGAAACGCGTTGCATTCCACAGCTTGGTCGCGAAATTGCGATATCCCTCGACCCGCTTCTCATCCATTTTGATGTCGCGGCCCTGGCTTTCCATGGCCGCCATGAAGAAGCGCAGCGCATCCGCGCCATACAGGTCAATCAGGCCGAGCGGATCGACCACATTGCCCTTCGACTTGGACATTTTCGCGCCGTCTGCCGCGCGCACAAGGCCGTGCAGATAGAGGCGCGGCCACGGTGCTTGGCCCGTGTTGAAATAGCCCGCCATCATCATCCGCGCATCCCAGAAGAACAGGATGTCGAAGCCGGAAACCAACAGATCGTTGGGGTAGTGCTTTTCAAGCAAGTCGGTCTTTTCCGGCCAGCCGAGCGTGGCGAAGGGCCACAAGGCTGACGAGAACCAGGTGTCGAGGACGTCATTGTCGCGGCTCAGCTTAACGCCATTGCCAGCCTTCGATTGAGCCTCTTCTTCGGTCATGGCTACATGAACGTTTCCGTCGTCGTCATACCAGGCCGGGATCTGGTGACCCCACCACAGCTGGCGGCTGACGCACCACGGCTGGATATTCTCCATCCAGTTGAAGAAGGTTTTTTCCCAGCTCTTGGGCACAATTTCGATGGTGCCGTCGCGTACGGCTTCAATCGGCTTCTTAGCCAACTCCGCGGCATTCACATACCACTGGTCGGTCAGCCACGGCTCGATCACCACCCCGCCGCGATCACCAAAGGGCGTCGCGATCTGGCGCGCTTCGGCGTCATGCTCGACTTCTTCGCCCTTCTTCGTCTTGGCGATATGCGGGATCAGGTAGCCCTGTTCCTTAAGCCGCTGCACCACCAGTTCGCGCGCGCCATCTTCGCCGTCGCGCTTGAAGCGGTGCAGGCCGATGAATTCATCGGGGACCAGCCCGTCTGCCGTCTGACAAACATCGGCATTGCCATCGAGCATGTTGAGCATGTCTGCTGCGGCAAAACCGGCGCGCTTGCCCACCTCGAAGTCGTTGAAGTCGTGCCCCGGCGTAATCTTTACCGCGCCGCTGCCCAGCTCGGGATCGGCGTGTTCGTCCGCCACGATGGGAATTCGACGACCGGTGATCGGTAGGATCACATGCTTGCCGACGATACTCTTATAGCGCTCGTCATAGGGATGCACCGCGACCGCCATATCGGCGAGCATGGTTTCGGGCCGCGTGGTCGCGACTTCGATGAAGTCCTGTCCGTTGTCGAGGGTTACACCGTCCGCGAGCGGATATTTGAAGTGCCAAAAACTACCCGCGATTGTCTGCTGCTCGACTTCAAGGTCGGAAATCGCGGTCTTGAGCTTCGGGTCCCAGTTTACCAACCTCTTGTCGCGATAGATCAAGCCGTCATTGTAGAGGTCGACGAACACTTTGAGAACGGCCTTGGTGAAATGCTCGTCCATGGTGAACTGCTCGCGTGACCAGTCCATCGAACAGCCCAGTCGGCGCAATTGATTTGTAATGGTTCCACCGCTCTCGGCTTTCCATTCCCACACCTTGTCGACGAATTCTTCGCGCGAATAATTCGTCCGCTTGTCCTGACGTTCCTCCAGCTGGCGTTCGACCACCATCTGCGTCGCGATGCCCGCATGGTCCGTTCCAACCACCCACAGCGCATCCTTGCCGCGCAGGCGCTCATAACGGATTACAATGTCCTGCAACGTGTTATCGAGCGCATGGCCGATATGGAGCGATCCGGTCACGTTCGGCGGAGGGTTCACGATAGTGAACGGCTCGGCGTCGGGGCGCTCCGGACGAAATGCGCCGCTCTCTTCCCAATGGGAATACCATTTCGCCTCAATCGTGGCGGGATCGAATGTTTTATCTAACTCTGTAGTCATCTTGGATAGCGCCTTTGCCAGCGCCACGCGCAAGGTGCAACGGCTGATACGCTGCGACGCAACAGAGCGCTTGTTATCGTACCGTTTTCCTCGCATAGTTTACCGCATGAGCGGCGGAGCCGAATTTTCCATTGAAGAGCGGGAAGCTGGCGGACGGCGCTTGTTGCTGTCGGGGCCGTATCTGGTGTCTTCGATTGGCGCGATTGATCAGGATCTTGACGCGTTGAGCGGAGAAATTGCCGAGATCGATCTTTCAGGTTTGAGCGAGATAGACACGGTCGGCGCATGGGTTGCTTGCCGGACCGCACGGGCGCATGGGGCCGAAATTGTCGGGGCAAGCGAGCGCGCGCGGCGGCTGCTCAATGCGGTCGAGGCAGCGGGCGGCGGTGAGTATCAGGAACCAGAGGGTTTGGCCTGGTGGCAACCGATCCCCGCAAAGACTGGTGAGTTGGTCGAGAAAGCGCAGGTGGGCACCATAGGCGTGCTCGATTTCCTAGGGCAGATATTGATTGCTGTCTGGAACTTGTTGCGCAAACCGAGCCGGTTCCGGGGGACGGCATTCGTTCGCCAGATCGAATTGGTTGGCGTCAGCGCGTTACCGATCATCGGATTGATGAGCTTCTTGATCGGAATTGTGATTGCCCAGCAAGGCTCGGTGCAACTGGAACAATTTGGCGCTGAATCGCTGACGATCAATCTGGTCGGCCGGATTACCCTGCGCGAGCTTGGCGTGTTGATGACGGCAATCATGGTTGCGGGCCGTTCGGGCTCTGCCTTTGCCGCGCAGATTGGCACGATGAAGTTGACCGAAGAGGTCGACGCGATGCGCACGATCGGAATATCTCCGGTCGAAGCTCTGGTAATTCCGCGTACTTTGGCGGCTGTCATCATGATGCCGTTGCTGGGCTTTTATGCATCAGTCATGGCAATCATCGGCGGCGCTGTAGTGGGTGTCCTGTTGCTGGGTATTCCCTTCTGGACATTTCTGACCCGCATCGAAGAGGTCGTGCCGACCCACGATTTGTGGGTTGGGCTTATCAAGGCGCCGGTCTTCGGCCTGATCATTGCGCTGGCGGGCTGTTATCACGGCATGCAAGTGCGCGGGAATTCAGAGGAAGTCGGGCTGCGCACAACCATGGCAGTGGTCAGTGCGATCTTTGCAGTGATCGTGCTTGATGCGTTCTTCGCGGTATTTTTCACAGAGGTTGGTTGGGGATGAGCATTTTCAACCAGCACGAACCTCAACAGCACGAACGTTTTCGCGGCGAGCATCCGATTGTTGTTGAGGGCCTGAAGACCGCTTTCGGCGAACATGTCGTTCACGAAAACCTCTCGCTCAAGGTCAATCGCGGTGAGATTATTGGCGTGGTTGGTGGTTCGGGGACAGGCAAGTCGGTGCTCATGCGCGCGATTATCGGCTTGCAGACACCAGCGGCTGGCGAAATCGAGGTGTTTGGTAATTCGATTACACAAGCGGGTATCGATGAAGACATGGGCGTCCGTTGCCGCTGGGGTGTCTTGTTTCAGGGCGGGGCCCTGTTCTCGACCTTGACCGTGGGCGAGAATGTCGAAGTGCCGATCAAACAGTTCTATCCTGACATAGAGCCTGAATTGCGCCGCGAGATTGCGCGCTACAAGGTCATTCTTTCAGGCCTGCCAGAGAACGCGATCGACAAATTTCCGTCTGAACTTTCTGGCGGTATGAAGAAGCGCGCCGGCCTTGCTCGCGCGCTGGCGCTTGATCCCGAATTGCTGTTCCTGGATGAGCCGACTGCCGGACTTGACCCGATAGGTGCGGCTGCGTTTGACCGGCAGACGCGCGAGCTAAAAGAAACGCTTGGCCTGACTGTGTTCCTGATCACCCACGATCTGGACACGCTTTATGAGATTTGTGACCGTGTGGCGGTGATTGCCGAAAAACGAATTATCGCAGTGGGCACTATCCCGGAATTGCTGGAAACAGCTCATCCGTGGATCGACGAATACTTCAATGGCCCGCGCGGCAGGGCTGCATCGCATGGCAAGCCGCCGCGGGTAAATTCGCGTGCAAGCGTGGACAATCAACCGGATAGCGAGGCATAAAGGGCAGGCATGGAGACAAAAGCCAACAATATCTGGGTGGGCGTGGTCACGTTGGCGCTGCTTGCGACGCTGGCTGCATTTATCGTCTGGCTTGCGCGAATTGGCGAAGGCGCAAGCGATGAATACGATATTCTCTTTGAACAATCTGTTGCTGGTCTTGCCAAGGGATCCCAGGTTTCGTTCGCGGGCGTGCCGGTTGGACAGGTCAGCGAGATCGAGCTCTGGAAGCAGGATCCCGAGTATGTGAAAGTTACCATCAAGGTGCGCGATGATGTGCCAATGCTTGTCGGGACGACGGCGACCATTCAAGCGAGCTTTACCGGCGTCTCGACAATTTTGCTTGATGGCGCACGTATCGACGCGCCGCCGATCACATGTGCAACGACAGCCTGCCCCGATGGAAACCCGGTCATTCCGCCCGCGCGCGGCGGCTTTGGCGAATTGCTAGCGTCTGCACCAGTGCTGCTGGAAAGGCTGGCGACGCTGACCGAGCGCCTCACGCAAGTGTTGGACGATGACAACCAGAACCAGATTGCTGCGATCCTGGAAAATACCAACGCCATGACCGCCAGTTTTGCCGAGACTGCCCCGGCGGTAAATGCCAATCTGGCGCAGCTGGAGATTACGCTTCAGGAAGCTGCCGAAGCGCTCGACAGTTTCGAACGGGTCATGGAATCGACAGACAAAGTCATCAATTCCGAGGGCCGATCCCTGGCTAAGGAACTACGAAACACGTTGGAATCTGTTAATGCTGCATCAGCGTCCTTGGCCGCAACGCTGGACGCGGCGCAGCCTGCAGCTGAACAACTTTCACAAACAACAATCCCGGCCGCCGAAGCCACAATGCGCGATTTGGAAGCAACGAGCCGCGCATTGCGCAAGGTGACAGAGCGGCTTGAGAGCCAGGGCGCGGCTGCTGTGATAGGCGGGCAAACTTTGCCGGATTACGAGCCATGAGAAAGGGCAAGTCGATGATCACTTCTTCAAGCCGGCCTGTAGCATTCTTGCGGGCTGGTCTCTTGCTCTCATGCCTCGCGCTAGGCGGCTGTGTAAACTTAGGCGGCGCAGAACCGCCGGAAAGCCTGCTGACCTTGACCCCGACCACCTCTGCTCCGGCTGGTGCCGCGATCAGCGCTGCGCGCGGCGAGGCTCTTGCCCTTCACGAGCCGGTCGTTCCGGCAGAGCTGGATGTGCTCCGCGTGCCCGTCCAGATTGACGATGCGTCGCTGGCCTATCTGAAAGATGCAGTGTGGGTCGAGCGTCCTGCACAATTGTTCCGTCGCTTGCTGGCAGAGACCATTCGTACGCAAAGCGAACGTGTGGTTCTGGCGGGCGGCGACCCAGCGGCGCGGGGCAGCTTGCAAATGCGCGGCAGTCTGTCGCAGTTTGGCTATGATGCGACCCAGTCAGCGGTCATTGTGCGTTTCGATGCGACCCTGTTGGACAGTGACGGGGTGGTCAGACAACAACGTTTCGAAGCAATTGAAACAGGGGTCTTGGCTGACGCTGCTTCAGTCGGTCCGGCGCTCAATAGTGCGGCCAATGATGTTGCCAGACAAGTTGCTGACTGGCTCGAGTAGCGCGCTTTAGTCGTTCAGCAGACCGATCCCGTCGCAAGCCGCGAGGAACGCCTCTTTCCGCCTTCTCCGGCGCGTTTCGGCTTCCTGATCACGGCCCCACAGATCCGATTGCCATTCTTCTTCAAGGCTTGCCGCGCGCCATAGAGCAATCGGTTCCGCACCATCCTCCAAAGCCAACAATGGAATGCAGAGTGAAGCGGCCAGCGAGGCCATGGTTTGCATGCCGGCCAGGGTAAAGTGATCCCTGCCGCGCAGAAAATCACTCAAGGTCGCAAGCGTTTCCGGTGGTTGCGGGCGGTGCACAATCCCGCTCACTCGCGTGAACTTGATGCTATGGGTTTGTTCCACCCGCTTGATCAGCGGTTCCCAGACGGCCTGTTGACGTGCAAAGATCGGTTGTTCCGGGTCAGCGCGATAGCAAAGCGTGTCTGTTTCCGCGTACTTCAAGATCTGGCTGATTGCTTCTTCGGGATCGTTGGCAACCATATCGATCGCGAAATCGGTCTGATCGCGATGAACGAAACGCGACGTATCAATGTCTTCCGACTGTTCCGCCCATTCGCGCGCCAAAGCCTCTGCCAGTTTGCGCGTCGGCACGATTTGCGGCGTGCCCTTGACTGTTCGCAGCCCGCGTCCATCGAGCGTCACTTGCCAGCCGGCATCAACGACCTCTGATACATCGACATTCTCGTAAAAACGTTTCATTCGACTTCGGACTTCCATTGGCTGGCGAGCCGGCGCGGCCAGAAGAAGAAGATCCCCATTCCCGTCAAACTGAGAACGATGTTGAGTGCTGCAGGAACATTGGGGTCCATCTGAGAGAAAGCGATTGCGATCAGAACCAGCGAAATTCCCGCCAAACGCACAAGGTTGAGCAGCATGAAGCGCTCTTTGGCTTTGCTCTCGTCAAACCCACTCACACGAGTTCCCCTAAATGCAATGCGTCCCGGGCAACCGCTTCTGCCCCCGCTTCGAGCAGCTCTTCCGGTGCGTGATATCCCCATGCGACACCGATCGAGCGAACGTTGGCATCCTTCGCCATGATGATATCGAAGGTGGTGTCCCCGATCATGACTGCGTCCTGCGGCGCGACCCCCGCTTCGAAGATCGCCGCATCCAACATGTCGGTATGCGGTTTGGAGGGATGGCGGTCAGCGGTTTGCAAGGATACAAACATGTCGGTCAGGCCGTGCTGTTCCAGGCAGGCCTGAAGACCGCGATCGGATTTGCCGGTCGCAACGGCCAGCCGCCAATCCGCCTCCCGAAGCGTGATCAGAAGCTCGCGAATGCCCTCATACAATGGCTCGTGAATGGCGCCGCGCAGACGGCGCTCGAAGAAGGCTTCTTTGTAGGCCGCAACCAGCTGCGCATTAGTGTTCTCGTCAATCTCGGGGGCCAGTCGCCGGACCGCCATGGGAAGGCTCAAGCCCATAGAACGGCGTACCTCGTTGCGATCAGGCAAGGAAAGCCCGGCTTCGGCAAAAGCTTGCGCCATAGTATCGCAAACATGGGCTTGCCCATCGACCAGCGTACCATCGCAATCAAAGACAGCGAGCCGCGTCATTTGTTAATCCTACGCATCGCTTGCGCGATGCCGGCCGCATTTTGTTGTTCCAGGCCAGCGATAACACGCTCGCGCTCTTCAACCGATTTGTTCTGCGAAAGCTTTACCGTTTCTCGGCGCGTTTCAATTTCCAATTCGAAGCCCACAATGCTCCGCACCAATCCGTCCAGGTGGCGCGTTGACATCTTGTCCATGGTCCAGGGTATTCCGCCTTTGACCTTAGCCTCGTGGTGATCGTTCAACATTTCAAGCTGCTGCAACAGTTCGGCGTCATCAAGCTTGCGAACGCTGCCTTCCAGCTCGACCGCAATGTAGTTCCACGTCGGCACTTGATCGGGGCCGGCGTACCAGCGGGCGAATATAGCGGATATATAGGCATCAGGTCCATTGACCACGGCCAGTGCGGTGCTGCTTTCCAAATGCCGCGTGCGAGATGGAATTGCAGTTTGCTCGAATCCATCGCTAGCAGGGCAGAGTGGGCTACCCTTGGCCCGGCCGGTGTCTGAAGGAAGATTGTGCCAAAACCGACCGCGTCGACCAGCGATCGATGCAGATCGGGGCTGTCGCCGCGAAAACTGGGATTCGGGTGCATCAGCGTTTGCGCCCCTTGTTGCCGAGCTTGCGCGGCTTACCAGACTTGCCAGCGTCTCCGCGCGCGCGGCGCGGTCCGCGCTGGCTGCGGCGATATTGCTTGGCATGGGCGCGGGCGGCCTGTTTCTTCTCGGCCTTGGTGCGCTCGGTCGTATCTTCGCGCAGGGGCTCGGCATCGCTTAGCGAGAGATCGAAACCCAGTTGCTGCATACTTGCTGAAAAATGGTCGGGCAGATCGGCTGTAACATCCATCTTTCCGCCGCCGGGTTCGGAAATGACCAGGCGGCGGGCGTGCAGATGCATCTTGCGGCTGATGCTGCCGGTCAGAAACGCGTCTTGCCCGCCATATTTGCCGTCGCCCACGATCGGGTGGCCAATCGCCTCCAGATGTACGCGCAGCTGGTGGGTGCGCCCGGTAAGCGGCTCCAGCTCGACCCAGGCCGCTTTCTTGCCCGCGGTTTCAACCACGCGATAGCGCGTTTTTGCAGGCTGACCGTTCTCCAGATCGACATGCATTTTTTCGCCGCCGCTCCCCGGCTGCTTGGCGAGCGGGGCATCGATTGTGCCTTCTTTCACATCGGGAACCCCGACGATCAGGGCCCAATAGACTTTGCGCGCGCTGCGGCCGGAGAATCGCTTGGAGTAGCTTGCTGCGCTGCCTGGAGTGCGCGCGATCAGGATCACACCGGAAGTGTCCTTGTCCAGCCGGTGAACCAGGCGCGGGCGAGGGGTGTCATCGTCTTCGACAAAGGCATCAAGCAGGCCATCGACATGCTTGTTGGTCTTGCTGCCGCCTTGCGTCGCAAGGCCGGGAGGTTTGTTGAGCACAATTGCGGACTTGGTCTCGCGAATCACCATGGCATGGGCCTCGGCGATTTCCTCAGGCTTCAGCTCGCGGTGCTGCTTCGGCTTTCGTCCACCGGGGGCTTGCTCGCCGCCTGGCGGCACACGCAGCACTTGCCCCTCGCTCAAACGATCATCGGGTTTGGCGCGCTTGCCATCGACGCGGATCTGGCCGGTACGTGCCCAGCGGCTTACCGTGGCAAAGCCGATCTGCGGCAGATTGCGTTTGAACCAGCGATCCAGCCGTATGCCATTATCGTCTTCGCCTATGGTGAACTGGCGCACCGTCTGGTCTGCGTTGGTGGTCTGCTCGCTCATGAGAAGAGCCTCGTCAGGTTAAGCCCCACGAGCAACCCGCTGATGCCCAATGCAACAGACAGGATCACATAGAGCGACGCGAACAGATATTGTCCGCGTTCGATCAGCAGCACCATCTCGAGGCTGAAGGCAGAAAATGTAGTAAAGCCGCCAAGCAGGCCGACTCCCAGGAGCAGGCGCAGCTGGTCAGGAGCCACGCTACCTTCGCCGCCATGGCGCGCTAGCCAACCCGCGAGCACGCCCATCAGCAGACTCCCGATTGCATTGGCAGCCAGCGTAGCAAACGGAAACGCGCCAACAACTGGCGCACCCAGCCATCCGGTCATGCCGCGGCCAAGCTGATAACGCAGCACGGCGCCGATTGCGCCGCCGATGGCAACGTTGATGCTGGCCATAATGGGAGAGAGTGAAGCGCTCATTGCGGCTCCCTTTAACGAGGCTTGGCGCACCTGCATAGCGCCGACTACGGATCATCGCACGCAGGCCACATGTTGTATTCCCGCAACCCTTCAGGCACTTGCCATTCGTATCCGATTTGGCTAGAGCGCGCTTAGAGATTGCTGACCGTTTGCGGATTCGGCCAAATTTTCGTTTATTTTCAAGTGGGGTATCTCGCGCGCATGCGGGCTCTGGCTCATTTTTGTGAGGTGTTTGAATTTATGCAAATCACGGTTCGCGATAACAATGTCGACCAGGCTCTCCGTGCGCTTAAGAAAAAGCTTCAGCGTGAAGGCGTGTATCGCGAAATGAAGTTGCGTCGCCATTATGAAAAGCCAAGCGAGAAGCGCGCCCGTGAAAAGGCTGCTGCTGTTCGCCGCGCTCGCAAGCTTGAGCGCAAGCGTATGGAACGCGACGGCTAAAGTAATGCCGTCCTATTCAAGCTTTCCGGCTTGAATAGGTTTCAGCGATAAGCCATCAGGGCGCGGATTGATTCCGCGCCCTTTTGCTTGTGCGTAAGCGGCGAAGACACAGACTATATCAGGATTATCTTGCATGACCGAAGTCACCCGCGTTCCGATTTTGCCCATTGCCAAAGGCTCGCTGACCAAACTGTGGCTTGGTGTGGTTGCTGCCGTGCTGCTGGGCGCGGGCATTGCCTGGGCCGCACTGCCCAAGACTTTTTCCGTGACTGAGATTACCGCTGGTACAGGCGCTGCGCCTACCGACGGCGACGTGGCCTTCATCAAATACAAAGGCACGTTGGATGACGGGACGATTTTCGACGAAGCTTCTTCGTCGCCGTTCCCGCCGGGAATATTCCCTGATGGCGTGCCGATGCTGGTTGAAAAGGGTGCAGTGGTCGATGGCTTTTACGAAGGCCTGAAGCAGATGAAGAAGGGCGGCACTTACGAGCTCTATATTCCTGCGGACCTGGCATATGGTGATGCGCCGCCACCGGGCTCTGACATTCCACCTGGAGCCAGTCTCAATTTCGAAGTCGAACTGGTCGAATTTATGAGCCGGCAAGATGCGGAGCGCCGTATCCAGATGCTGCAACAAATGATGCCGCCGCAAGGGCCGAGCGGGCCGGGCGCGCCACCACCGCCGCAGCCATAAGTTTCGATTCCATCCTAAACCGCGCAATGGGCGCTTGAAGGCGATCCAGCGCACCGCTAACGGAAACGCTATGTCCGTAGATAAAGCAACAGTGGCCAAGATCGCTTCCTTGGCGCGCATCAAAATGGGTGATGAAGAGCTCGAGCGCATGGTGCCCGAGCTCAATGGCATCCTCGATTGGGTCGAGCAGCTGGGCGAGGTCGATGTGACCGGGATCGAGCCGATGACCGCAGTGATCCCGAAAAAGCTGCGCTTGCGCGATGACGTGGTTGACGCTGACCCGCTGACGGGCGGCGGCAAGCGTGAAGATGTGCTCGCCAATGCGCCCGCCGCAGAGCATGGCTTCTTTGGCGTCCCGAAGGTGATCGAGTGATGGCTGACTTTACTGATCTTGGCGTCAAGGACATCCGCGACGGTGTTGCGAGCGGCGAATTCACCGCGCGCGAAGTGGCGGAAAGCTTCAATGCGGCTGTTGCGGATGCGGCGGCGCTCAACGCTTTCATCGTGACCACGCCTGAGCATGCTCTGGCTGCGGCTGACAAAGTCGATGCAGACCGCGCGGCTGGCAAAGACCTGGGCAAGATGGCCGGCGTGCCTATCGGCATGAAAGATCTGTTCGCCACGCACGGCGTACAGACCACCGCGGCCTCGCATATTCTGGAAGGCTTCAAGCCCGATTATGAAAGCACTGTTTCGTCCAACCTTTGGGCGGCTGGTGCAGGCATGCTGGGCAAGCTCAATCTTGACCAGTTCGCGATGGGTTCATCCAACGAGACAAGCTATTTCGGCAACGTCAATTCGCCATGGCGCAAAGAAGGCAGCAATGCCGCGATGTCGCCGGGTGGCTCGTCAGGCGGTTCTTCCAGCGCGGTTGCCTCACGCATAGCGCCAGCGGCAACCGGCACTGACACCGGCGGTTCGATCCGCCAGCCTGCCGCCTTCACCGGCATTTGCGGGATCAAGCCGACCTACGGGCGTTGCAGCCGTTGGGGCGTAGTCGCCTTTGCCAGCTCGCTTGATCAGGCTGGGCCGATGGCGCGCAGCGTAGAAGACTGCGCGATCATGCTGGAAGCCATGGCCGGGTTTGACCCGAAGGATTCCACGTCGCTGCAGATGGATGTGCCCGCATGGGAAGCGGGGCTTTCAGCCGATCTCAAGGGCAAGAAAGTCGGCATTCCCAGGGAATACCGCATGGATGGCACCTATGAGGCGATCCTGAAAAGCTGGGAGCAGGGCAAGGAATGGCTGCGCGATGCGGGCGCGGAGATCGTCGATATCTCGCTGCCGCACACGAAATACGCGCTGCCAGCCTATTACATCATCGCGCCTGCAGAGGCTTCGTCCAACCTCGCGCGCTACGATGGCGTGCGTTACGGGTTGCGCGAATTGCCCGAAGGTGCGGGCCTTCAGGATATGTATGCCGCTACGCGTGCTGCGGGCTTCGGTGACGAGGTGAAGCGTCGCATCCTGATCGGCACTTATGTGCTGAGTGCAGGCTTCTACGATGCCTATTACAATCAGGCGCAAAAGGTGCGAGCACTGGTCGCGCGTGATTTCGAAGAGGCTTGGGCGACATGCGATGTGATCCTGGCGCCGACAACACCAACGCCGAGTTTCCCGCTAGGTTCGCTCAATGAAGACCCGCTGACAATGTATCTGAACGATGTGTTTGCGGTACCGGCTTCGCTCGCTGGCCTGCCTGCGATGAGCGTACCTGCGACACTGACCGATGATGGTCTGCCGCTGGGGCTTCAATTGGTGGGCAAGCCGTTTGACGAGCAGGGAGTGCTCAACGCTGGCCTCGCGATTCAGCAGCGTGCGAACTTCGCGGCTAAGCCGGAGAAGTGGTGGTAAGACGATGCTCTTCGCCATCATCTTCCTGATCGCTTTCGTGCTGCTAGGCCTATTCGCGCTATGGCTCAGCAGGAATGTCGAGCATGGCGAAGCGCGGTTCGACACCACTGGCAAGGCCAAGAAGCCTGACGCAAAGGATGCGACGCCCGCGCGGCGTATCGACGATAGCTAAGCGATGGCGTGCCGGATTTGCGGCGCTGACGAAGTCTCGGAACGGATCACAGCGCGCGAGATGATGTTCGGGACCCGCGAGGCGTTTGAGTACTTCCGTTGCGGTTCTTGCGGGACATTGCAGATCGCGGACATCCCCGAAGACCTTGGGCGCTTCTAAGCCAGCGAGACCTACTACTCGTTCAATAATCGCCGCGAAGATCCGCTCTGGAAGAACCTGCTCAAGCGATGGGCGGCGGTTGGACTGGTTGGCAACCCGCAAGCCTTTCCACGCGGATAAGGGATAACCGATCGTATCCGCCGCGGAGCCGAGCCATGGATTGCGACGATACCGAGGCTTACATTCGATTCGGCGATCCTTGATGTGGGATGCGGGGAGGGCGCACGGCTCGAGAAACTGGCCAAGCTCGGTTTTGCGAACCTGACCGGGATCGACGCCTTTCTGCCGCAGGCACGCGAAGGCAGGCGGCCGTTGGGCATCACGCTCATTCGCGGCAAATTGAACAGCCATGATCGCAAGAACGATTGCATCACCATGCACCATTCGCTGGAGCATGCGCCCGATCTCAAGGCTCTACTTGAGACGGCGCGCGCGCGTCTGAATCCCGGCGGCAAGATATTCGTTCGGTTGCCACTGTTGCAGGACGAGATCTGGGCGAAATACGGGGCGGACTGGGCGCAGGTTGATGCACCAAGGCATTTGTACCTCTTCACACCAGAAGCCTTTGTCAGTCTCGCAGGCCGCGCTGCCCTCAAATGCATCGCGCACGGAACCGACACGCTCGGCTGGTCACTCGCGTGGAGTGAGACCTGCGCGCGCGATATCCCGTCCAACAACCTTGATGGCACAGCGAACGCGCTCCCCCTCACAAAACAGGAAATCTCCGCTTTCGAAGAACAAGCCAAAGCGCTAAATGCCCGCGACAAGGGCGATCAGGGCTATTTTGTTCTAGAGCCCGCTTGACTGGCAGCACACCCGATCTAGAGCAAAACCTATGAGCACATATCGTATCCAGGGCGCCACCGACGAATGGGAGGTCGTGATCGGCCTTGAAGTCCACGCGCAGGTCACCAGCAATGCCAAGCTGTTCAGCGGAGCTTCGACTGAATTCGGCGCAGAGCCCAACGCGCAAGTTTCGCTGATCGATGCGGCGATGCCCGGCATGCTGCCCGTGCCGAATGCGGAATGTATCCGTCAGGCAGTGCGCACCGGCATGGCGATCGAGGCGCAGATCAACAAATACAGCCGCTTCGACCGCAAGAACTACTTCTACGCCGATTTGCCGCAGGGCTATCAGATCAGCCAGCTCTACCACCCGATTGTGGGCGAAGGGCAGCTGGTTCTCGACGCGGACGAGAAGGCCGGTATTCCGGAAGAGAAAATCATCGGTATCGAGCGCATTCATGTCGAGCAGGATGCGGGAAAGCTGATGCATGACCAGCACCCGACTATGTCTTACGTTGATCTCAACCGCTGCGGCGTGGCGTTGATGGAGATTGTCTCCAAACCCGATATGCGTTCGCCAGCTGAGGCCGGAGCCTATGTGCGCAAATTGCGTTCAATCCTGCGCTATGTCGGCAGCTGTGACGGCAACATGGAAGAGGGCAGCATGCGTGCCGACGTGAACGTCTCTGTGCGCAAACCCGGCGAGGAATTCGGCACGCGTACCGAGACAAAGAACGTCAACTCGGTGCGTTTCGTGATGCAGGTTATCGAGCATGAGGCGAATCGCCAGGTCGATCTGATCGAAGGCGGTGGCTCGGTGGTGCAGGAAACGCGCCTGTTCGATGTCGCTAGCGGTACGACACGCAGCATGCGTTCCAAGGAAGATGCGCATGATTATCGCTACTTCCCCGATCCTGATCTGCTGCCGCTTGAGCTGGAAGATGACTTCCTTGAGGAATGCCGCGCATCGTTGCCAGAACTGCCTGATGCCAAGCGTGCACGTTATGAGAACGAGCTGGGTCTCACGCCTTACAACGCGCGCGAACTGACCGCAGAGGTTGAGACATTCGCGCGGTTTGAAACGCTGCTGACAGAAACGGCGAAGGCAATCGGCAAGGACGAGAAGGCTGTTGCGACTCCTGTCGCGAACTGGGCGCTTTCGGTTGCTCCCGGTGTTATCAAGTCACTGGGTGGCGAAGCCAATGTCGAGTATGCCACCGCCGCGCGTCAGGCTGCGATCCTGAAGATGCAGGACGCGGGCGAGATTAGCGGCGGTCAGGCGAAAGAGATCTTCGAGATCGTCTTGAAGACCGGGCGCGAGCCTGACGAGATCGCTGATAGCGAGGGCTTGAAGCAGGTTTCGGACACCGGTGCGATTGAATCTGCGATTGACGATATTCTCGCCAACAATGCCGACAAGGTTGCAGAATATCGCGGCGGGAAAGACAAGCTGTTCGGTTTCTTCGTGGGGCAAACCATGAAGGCCATGCAGGGCAAGGCCAATCCCGCGGTCGTGAACCAGATCCTGAAAGACAAGCTTGGGTAGAAGCAGCTTTGGCAATGTCCACTTCCCACCCCAAGTTGCGACATTATCATCGGCCATAGAAAAGGCCGCCGGATCGCTCCGACGGCCCTTCACTGTTTCTACAATTGATCGCTTAAGCGCGTGTGCCTGAAACTGGCATTGCACCGAAAGCACCTGCGTTGACGTTGCCGGTCAGAGTGTCGCCGTCGATTGTCGCTTCGCAATCGAGCGTCATCGGCATCGGGACCGTCATCTGCATCTTCCAGGTGATGGTGTTGCCGTCGATCTTGCCATCTTCAACATCCATTGCGCCCATGGCGCCAGCCATGTTGCCGCTGAAAGTGCCGTCGCCATTGTCGGTTACGGTAAGAGTGCCGCTCTGATCGCCCATCGGGCTTTTGACGGTTGTGTTATAGGTACCTGCTACGGACATCGGATTCTCCTAAATTGAACTGTATGCCCGGCCATTGCCGCCGGGCGGGGCATTGCGCCTGTTTACATGGCTGTCAGTTGGACTCAACCACATATCGCCGCCTAGCATTGGCAATCGCATCTTCGCGCCAAAAATGGACCGGTTTCAGTTGATGATTCACGAACAGTTCCATCTGGTCGGTGTGATGCGGGCTTTCTGGGCGGCTGATCGCTGCACCGAAAGGCTGGATCGACTGTGAATGGACGCGTTCACCCTTTCGCCATTCGACCCATTGAATGAAGCTGTCGCCATGGACCAGGCTCAACCGGCCATCGTCATCGACGCGCCAGGTGGTTGAGGCGCGCAATGTGTCCGAGCCGCCATCAAGCGGCAGATCTACATCGCCTTGGCGCAAGCGCAACAAATCGCTCATCGGCGGATCGATCCGGCCAAAGTGGGTGTTGAGATGATCCACTGCATTCTCAAGGCTCTCACCTACATCGGGATAGTCTTTGTTCTGATACTCGGCTGACATGAAGTCTCGGATCATCAGTAGCGCGATCGCATCTGCACCTCCGATATTGTCCGCCTTGAAATCCCAGCTCAGCATCAGTTCGCGCGCTTGGGCGACATCTTTGTCCTCGCCGGGATCGAGCGCTTGCACGGCGTCCCACAGCTCCGCGACATAACCTTCGCGTTCGTAAGCGGTGTCATATTTGATCCGCTCCAGATTGGCGCGATCGAGCACTTCGGTCTCGCTAAGCAGCTTGTATGCACGGCGCGAGCGGTTGGTCTGCTTGAGCTCCACACCCAGTATCGGCGAGACGCTGTCGCGGTCGATATCGTCCGATGCGCCCGCGGCAGTGAAAGGCTCGTTGTTCGAGTTATAGAGCCAGCCCGAGGATGGATTGATCAGTTTGGGGATCTCTTCATATTCGACTGCGCCTTGCCAGATCAGGTTGGACCGCGTTCCATCAACCAAGCCGCGCCAATTCGCCTCCGCATCTTCGGGGCGGTCCGGAATTGCAGCGTTGTAGACATAGGCGATATTGCCCGCTTCATCGGCGTAGATGAAGTTGGTGCTGGGGATCGCCATACGTGAAAGCTGTGTCTGCCATTCTTCAAGGCTGGTTGCCTTGTTTAGGCGGTAATAAGCGTCCAGCTGATCGATCCTGTCAATTCCGCCATAGCGGATCGCGAATGCGCCATTGTCATTGATGATGACTGGACCGTGCACACTGCGATGCACTTCGCGGCGAATCGGCAAGACCACAGGCCCAATTTTGACAGGCAAAGTAACGGTCTTGCTTTCCAGCTCGCGCCATTCACCATCGAGCATGTAGCGCGTACCGCTGTCGTCCATTTCCAGGGCATAGACGTCGACCATGTCCGGGCGGTTGACGGTGTTGGTCCAGCCCAAGTGGCGATTGTGCCCCAGGAATGGAAAGGGTGAGCCGGGGAAGTTCGCACCGGTGAAGTGCCAGCCTTCCTCGCTCTCAACGGTCAACTCGTACCAAGCAACGCCGCCGCGCAGCGGCTGATGCGAGTTGGAGATGAGCACTGTTGGCCCGCCGGATTTATCCGGGCTGACGGCCCAAGCGTTGGAGCCATTCAATGCACCATCATTGCCGAATGGCGTGAAGACCGCAGCGTCAGCAGGTTCTCCATCGAAGTCAGGCCCGATGACATCTCCATTCTTGTCACGCGGGAAACCGGGAATGTCGGGGCCAAATTCGCGGCGAAGCGGATCGCCGCTTACCAAAGGCTGGATGACATTATTGAGCCCGAAAAAGAACGGCTGGCGCAGCGCAAAGCCGGCTGCCACGTCCTCTCCATTCATGGGAAAGAGATTCGCGAGCTTTACTTCGCCCGGGTTGTCTCGCGCATATTGGTTGAGGCCGGTGGCATAGGCTTCGAACAGCGCGCGTGTATCCTCGGGCAAGCTGCCGTAATGCCGCTGAGCTGTGCCGCGCGCATCAAGTAGGTGATAGACGTAGTCGACTGCTGCGCCATCTTCGCCAGCGATTGCGCCGTAGCGCCCACGCGCCATGGCGATCACATCCTGAAGTGTGAAGAAATCATCTTCCGATTGCGCAATCGCAACACCGAATGCCACGTCCGCGTCGGTCTTTCCGTAGATATGCGGCACGCCGTATTCGCTGCGGATGATTTCGGCGCTGTATTCACGATCGCCATCAGGCGCTTTACCTTGGTGGGCCAAAAACGGCTCCCAAGTCGCGAGTCCGATAAAAGCAACAAGCACCAATGCGAGCAGCGTAAAGCCACCGCGTAACAGCCATTTCATGTTCAAATCTCTCTCCAGCTCTTGGCGTGACACTCGCTGTCAGTCGCGCGCAGGTCAAGCCATCAAGTTTGATGGTAGCGATCAGGGGCTTGCAATGCGGATTGCCAAACCCACCTAGTCAGGTAACACACCGACCTACGGAAAAATGGCCAAGAGCCTTGTGTTGCAAAATAGCAACACTACATGAAAGCGGTAATTCACTGAGGGATCACCAATGAACCTGGAGAAATTCACTGACCGCGCCAAGGGCTTTCTGCAAAGCGCGCAGACCGTCGCCATCCGCATGAACCATCAGCGGATCACGCCGACACATTTGCTCAAGGCTCTGCTCGAAGATGAAGAGGGCATGGCCGCAGGCCTGATCCAGCGTGCGGGCGGCAACCCGGGCGTGGCGATCACAGAGGTCGATACCGAGCTAGGCAAGATTCCTGCGGTGTCCGGCGGCGGCGCACAATCAACGCCAGGCTTGGACAATGATGCGGTGCGGGTGCTCGATCAGGCAGAGCAGATCGCGGAGCAGTCCGGCGATTCCTATGTCACGGTTGAGCGCCTTCTTTCCGCGCTGACGTTGGCGACAACAACAAAAGCCGGGCAGGCGCTCAAGCAAGCAGGGCTTGATCCCAAGGCACTGGAAAACTCGATCAATGAATTGCGCAAAGGCAAGACGGCCGACAGCGCGAATGCTGAAAGCGCGTACGATGCGATGAAGAAATACGCGCGCGACCTCACGCAGGCTGCGCGCGACGGCAAGCTTGATCCGGTGATTGGTCGTGACGAAGAGATTCGCCGCACGATCCAGATCTTGGCTCGTCGTACCAAGAACAACCCCGCGCTGATCGGTGAGCCGGGCACGGGCAAGACCGCAATTGCCGAAGGGCTCGCGCTGCGCATCGCCAACGGTGATGTTCCCGATAGCTTGAAGGGGCGCACATTGATGAGCCTCGACCTGGGTTCGCTGATTGCGGGCGCGAAATATCGCGGCGAGTTTGAAGAGCGGCTGAAGACGGTGCTTGATGAAGTGAAGGGCTCTGACGGTCAGATCATCTTGTTCATTGACGAGATGCACACGTTGATCGGGGCTGGGGCCTCTGAAGGTTCGATGGATGCATCCAACCTGCTCAAGCCCGCACTGTCCCGCGGCGAACTGCACTGCATCGGCGCGACCAC
Source organism: Altererythrobacter rubellus (assembly GCF_030284385.1). NCBI lineage: Bacteria > Pseudomonadati > Pseudomonadota > Alphaproteobacteria > Sphingomonadales > Erythrobacteraceae > Altererythrobacter > Altererythrobacter rubellus. Next base: position 2,058,948 of record NZ_CP127221.1, on the reverse strand, counting down.
GCTCGATGAATATCAGAAGTATGTCGAGAAGGACCCCGCGCTGCAGCGGCGTTTCCAATCGGTCTATATTGATGAGCCGAGCGTTGAAGACACAATCTCTATCCTGCGCGGACTTAAAGAGAAGTACGAGCTGCATCACGGTGTGAACATTACCGACAGCGCATTGGTCGCGGCTGCGCAGCTTTCGAACCGCTATATTCAGAACCGCTTCCTGCCCGACAAGGCGATCGACCTGATGGACGAGGCCGCGTCGCGCATCCGCATGGAAGTGGAATCAAAGCCGGAAGAGATCGAGAATCTCGACCGCCGCATTATCCAGCTGAAAATCGAAGAATCGGCGCTGGCCAAGGAAAGCGACGATGCATCGAAGGATCGTCTTGTCACTCTTCGCGAAGAGCTGGCGAACCTTGAGCAGGAATCGTCGGAGCTCACCACCCGCTGGCAGAACGAGCGTGACAAGATCCATGCGGAAAGCCGGATCAAGGAAAAGCTCGATGCGGCGCGCCTTGAACTGGAGCAAGCCCAGCGCGAAGGCGATTTGGCCAAGGCTGGCGAGCTTTCCTACGGGCGGATCCCCGAACTGGAAAAAGAGTTGGAAGGTGCACGCGCGCAATCAGAGAATGCTCTGCTGCGCGAAGAGGTGACCGAAGAAGATATCGCAAGCGTTGTGGCGCGCTGGACCGGCATCCCGATGGAACGGATGATGGAGGGTGAGCGCGAGAAGCTGCTGCAAATGGAAGAGCTGCTCGGCAAGCGCGTGATCGGGCAAGAACAGCCCATCGAGGCTGTGTCCAAAGCTGTGCGACGTGCGCGTGCCGGCTTGCAGGATCCGAACCGCCCGCTTGGCAGCTTCCTGTTCCTGGGCCCAACGGGCGTGGGCAAGACCGAGCTGACCAAGGCTCTGGCGGAATTCCTGTTCGACGATGATCAGGCGATGGTCCGCATCGACATGAGTGAATTCATGGAGAAGCACTCGGTCGCGCGACTTATTGGCGCACCTCCGGGGTATGTCGGTTATGATGAAGGTGGTGTGCTCACTGAAGCGGTCCGTCGCCGCCCCTATCAGGTTGTGCTGTTCGACGAAGTCGAGAAAGCGCACAGCGATGTCTTCAACGTGCTGTTGCAGGTTCTCGATGATGGCCGGCTTACCGATGGGCAGGGCCGTGTGGTCGATTTCTCAAACACGTTGATCATCCTGACCTCGAACCTCGGTAGTCAGTATCTGAGTCAAATGACCGATGACCAGACGGTCAAGGATTTCGAACCTCAGGTCATGGACGTTGTGCGCGGACATTTCCGCCCAGAGTTCCTGAATCGGCTGGACGAAATCATACTGTTCCACCGCTTGGCGGCTGAACATATGGCGCCGATTGTTGAGATTCAGGTCAAGCGCGTGGGTAAACTGCTCGAGGATCGCAAGATCGAGCTCGAATTGACTGACGCTGCTCTGCGTTGGCTCGGCAGAGTCGGCTATGACCCGGTTTATGGCGCGAGACCGCTTAAACGCGCGGTTCAGCGCTATTTGCAGGACCCGTTGGCGGAAATGATTCTGGAAGGGAAAGTGCCAGATGGAAGCGTCGTCAAGGTTGACGAAGGCGATGGCGAATTAAAGATCTGGGTTGGATGATTGATATCCGAACTAAAGTTGAATCGTCATGCGCGTTGTGAGGACTTAAAATCACACAAAAGCGGTAATGTGTGATTCGCGCAACAATTCTGTAAAATTTGATCTTACTCTTTGACATCGCGCGAGCGCTAACGCATTAGTTCCGCATCCTAAGGGGCCGTGCCTGTGGGATTATAGGGGGCTAAGCTAAGAGAAATCGTGAGAGCGATTTGTTTAGTCCCTGTCAGATAGGGGCGGTTCCAGTTGTCGCGACTGGAGTAAACATGAAAAAGTTCCAAAGTAATTCAGTGAAGGCCCTTGCCTTCTCAGCCTCGGCTATTGCCTTTGCAATCGCTGGTCCTGCTCAAGCGCAGGATGCAGACGGTGAAGAAACGCAAGAAGAGGAAAGCGTTGATGTCACCGAAGAGGGTGAGACAGCGCAAGCGCCGCAAGGCGGCATCGTTGTTACTGGTTCGCGTATCCGCCGCGATACTTATACCAGTATTTCGCCGATTCAGGTTCTCAACACGGAAGCATCCAATAACGTTGGCTTGTTTGATCCTTCTCAGATCCTGCAGCGTGATGAATCAGCTGCAGGTACGCAAATTGATGCGACATTCCAGGGTTTTGTGCTGGACAACGGTCCAGGCTCGCAAACGCTGAACCTACGCGGCCTTGGTGCTGACCGCACGCTTCTTTTGATCAATGGCCGCCGACTCGCGCCAGCTGGCGTGGAGGGCGCTCCGACCAACCCTTCGATTAACTTGATCCCGGGATCGCTAGTCGAACGCTATGACTTGCTGCTCGACGGTGCGTCGTCGGTGTATGGTTCAGACGCTGTCGCTGGTGTGGGTAATGTCATCCTGCGCAAGGACTTCGATGGCCTTGAACTATTTGCACGCGGCGATGTAAACCCACAGGGCGCTGGTGAAGACTACACGATTAGTGCTGCTTACGGCCTAAACACAGACCGTGGCTTCTTCGGCATCGGTGCCGAATATGACTATCGCGACGCAATCCGTCTGCGTGATCGCGATTTCTTCGATGGTTGTAACACTCACCTTGAAGTCGACCAGGACGGTAACATCTATACATTGGGTGTGCGCGACAATGCGATCGTTCAGGATCGTACACCCGGCGTGTCTGTATCCGAGACCGAATGTAAGGTTGGCGGCATTTCTGGCCGTATTTTCCAGCCGTTTGCACGTTTCGGCTCTGTCTATTTCCCGGGCAACGGCAATATCGCAAACATCCCTGGTTTGGGTTATGGTGAGTCCTCTAATGCATTTGGCGTTAATCTCGACACCGATGGCGATGGTATCCGCGACGTTGACTTCCAGAACGTGAACACCAACGGTGCATTGCCAGAGCAGACGTTCCTCAGTGAACAAAAGCTCTACAACGTGATGGCCTATGGTGAGTATACTTTCCCGGGAGCGGGTAATATCACACCGTTCTTCGAGGCGAATTACTCACGAGCAGAGATCAAGGCGACTGACACGGGCTATCCTCAGATTTTCCCGAGTGTTCCAGACCTCAACCAGTTTAACCCGTGTAACTTCATAACTGGAAGCGGTGTTGACTGCCGTGCCGCCGACAACGAACTGCAGGGGCTCACGGGTACTTCTTTAGCTCTGTCATCGGGCTTTACGCTCCCAACAACTCCAATCGCTTCAATCCGTGGCGACCGGAACAATACTGATGTGACGCAAGAGCAGTATCGCGGCGTTCTTGGTGTTAAGGGTGATCTACCGGCTTTTGGTTCGAGTTGGACATGGGAAGTTTCCGGGGTCTACTCACGCTCTGAAGGTCTCTCGATCCGTAACGGCATCCGTGAAGACCGCCTTGCACTGGCGTTAGGTCTTGACCCGACAGGAGACTATGACGGTGATGGCGTGGTTGATAATACCGGCGACGGTATTGCCGACGACTATGATAACGGCGTTGACGTTTTTGGTCTTTTCGGTGAGCCGCTATGGATCGGTGAGTGTAACACTGCTGGCCTCGCCAATCCTGACCTTGCCGCCCCTGACCTTGCTCAAGGCTGTGTGCCCGTAAACCTGTTCGCACCTAGCGTGCTGACCGGTGCAGTTGGCGACTTCGCAAGCGCTGCGGAGCGTACTTATCTGTTTGATCAACGTCGTGTAGATACGACTTACGAACAGATGCTCTTCTCAGCGTTTCTCACGGGCGATCTTTTTGAGCTGCCTGCTGGTCCAGTCAGCGCCGTGTTTGGTGGCGAATGGCGTAAGGATAAGATTTCTACTGATCCTAACTTCCAGGCCTCCAACGGCCTTTTCTTCGGGTTCTTCTCTGACCAAGGTGCTCAGGGTAGCAAGGTTCTCCGTGAGCTCTACGGCGAAGTCAGCATCCCGCTAATCGCGGCGAAACCTCTGGTCGAAGAGCTGAACGTCGACATCGCTGGTCGTTTGACCGACGAAGAGTTCTACGGCACCAACTACACCTACTCGCTAAAAGCTGGCTGGCGTCCAGTGAGTGCGCTGCTTCTGTGTGTGACCTATGGTACCTCGTTCCGCGCGCCAAACCTGCGCGAGAACTTCCTGGCTGGTCTCTCAGGATTTAATACACTTTTTGATCCTTGCGCGGTGCCCGACGCGGCTTTTGATTCAGCTGCTGGTGGCTATCAAGCACAGGACGATGAGCGTGATCCCACCATCCTTGAGAATTGTCTCCGGGAAGGTCGTAACCCAACCCAGGTGGGTATCGACCCTGAAGGGCTGAATACTCAGCAATTCTCAAGCACAGAGATCACGTCCGGTGGTACCTTGGACATCGATCCAGAAACTTCACGTTCGATCACAGCTGGCTTCTCCTTTGAAGAAACCTTCGGTGACGGATGGGACGTTTCTCTTGGTGTGACCTACTTCGACATTAAACTGAAAGACTCGATCGTTGAACCTTCGGGTCAGTTCATCGTCAATGACTGCTTCACACGGGATGATGGCCAGCGCAGTCAGTTCTGTGACCGTATCTCGGTTGACACAGCTCCAACTGGCCGCGGTCTAGTCAGCAATGTCGCGGCGGCCTTCCTTAACCTTGATCAGGAAAGTGTTCGCGGTATCGACTTCAACGCCGATTTTGGCAAAGATGTCATGCTATTCGGTGAGAACGTTGGCCTTGGTCTTAATATCCGTGCGAACAACCTGATGGAGCGTAGCTCGCTCTTCACGAATGATGACGGCACGGTCACTTTTGACGACGATGCCGGCGAGTTCGGCCTGCCAAAATGGACGGGTCGTGCGACGTTCACCGCCGACGTCAGTGATTTCAGGTTGACATACCAGTTGCGCTACACCGGCAAGGTAGAGCAAGACTCGGATGGTATCGACGAGTTTGACGATGCTTTTGGTAGCCTTGGTACCGGTTTCTTCTCAGACACATGTACCGGCAACGGCACGGCTAACGTACCTGGAGATGGGCGCTTCTGCCGTGACGTAGGCTTTGCGAAGGAGCAATTCCTGCACACTGCATCGATTCGCTACAGCGCTGACAAGTGGAGCCTGTTGGTAGGTGTTGACAATATCTTCGACACTGCACCGCCCTTGGTTGACAGCGACGAAGTGCTTGCCATCAACAACGTTGCGATCGGTAATGGTTACGATTACGATGGTCGTGAGATCTTCGCATCGTTTAGCTATCAGTTCTAGTTGCAAAGAAGCTAAGCTAATCAAAAAAAAGGGCTTCGCCACTCTTGTGGCGGGGCCCTTTTCTTCTTAGCATGATCTTGGTCCAAATATCCTTTTGAGTGAGTTGAAAGATGCGAATCAAATCCCCCTTGGTCGCGGGTATGGTTGGAGCCGCGGCGCTACTTCTGTCTCCGACCTCAGATACCGTTCAAGCGCAGTCCAACGCGCAAGTTGCCAGTGATACAATTCCGGTTGAAATCTGGTCTCTGAGAAGCGTTGTGAATGCGGTTCAGATTTCGCCCGACGGAAAGCACATCTTGGTTCACAAGACTGAGAGTCGTGAAGGTGATTACCTTCTCGAAATCTACAAGACTGACGATTTGCTCTCAGGGGATCCGCAGCCCTATCGTCGCCTCAATGCGAGCCCCATGGAAATTATTAGTGCGTCCTGGGTGACAGACAATCACATTTTCGGCACCGCCTGGCAGGTAAATCGAGACCGTGTGACGCGGCCGGAAGCAGACATCCGCGATTATAAGAGTTTCTCTTACAATCTCGAAGAGAACAAATTCAATAATATCGACGGTAACTTCGGAATTGTCGAATTGCTACCCAACGAGCCAGATACGATTTTGATATCTCAGGGCCGTGCAGTTTCCGATGGACTTGGTGTTGATCCTTTTTCTGCATTTCGACCGCAGGCGTACTACCGATTCAATTTGAATACGGGGGGACGTTCTCTCCAGATTAAGGGAAATGAGAAAACCCCGTCAATCACCTTTGATAACGCCGGGAACCCGCGTTTTTCTCAATCGGTTGATCCAGGTACGAACGAGCTGGTTTCTTACTACAGATTGCCAGGCGAAAGTTCCTGGAAAGAACTCGATCAACGCTATGATTATGATGACCACGAAAACCTTTATCGCGTGCTCAGCGGTTTCATGGGGCTAGCTGGATTTGATCCAAATAATCCAAATATTGGTTACATGATCGATAACCGTGGTGAAGATAAGGCTGCGCTGTGGGAGTTTGACTTCACCACCGGGCAGTTCGGCAAGAAGCTTTTCCAGTCCGAAACGTCAGATGTGATGGGCATTCGTCTGCATTCCGTACCAGGTAATGATCACCTTGCCGGTGCGATGTATCCAGATTGGCGGATGGAAACTCACTGGTTTGATGAGGAAGAAAAGGCACTCTACGAAGCTTTGGAGCAACAAATTCCATATGCGCATCAAATCAGCGTATCTAGTCGATCACGCGACGGGAAACGGATGATTGTGACAAACCGCGGGCCGCGCGATCCGGGTTCATACTATCTCATAACTGAGGCGGGGATCGCTAAATTGGGCAGCCGGAACCCATTGATAAATCCGGATCAGCTCAATGATGTTGAGTTCATCTGGTATACCGCACGCGATGGGCTGAAGATCCCTGCTTACGTAACTGTACCGAAGGGTGAGGGGCCACATCCGCTAGTGGTTCAGCATAACGGCGGCCCCCATGTAAATGGTATGGTTTCGTTCGATGAATGGGGTCAAATGTTGGCAAATGCTGGCTACATGGTGCTTTACCCGAACAACCGGATCTCGACCGGCTGGGGCCAGCGTCACTTCGATGCGGGCTACGGCCAGCATGGACTGGCTATGCAGGATGACAAAGACGACGGTGTAAAAGCTCTCATTGAAGCTGGATGGGTAGATCCGGATCGTGTTGCCTTTTTCGGTTGGTCATACGGCGGCCAGGCTGCGTTGTACGCCGCAACGAACAAGGCAGGACTCTATCAATGCGCGATTGCTGGTGCAGCAGTCGCCGATGCGGAGAAGCAATATTATGGTCGCCGCAATACCCAATTTAAGGCGCTTGACGATTGGTCTAAGGCCCGCGGTGGGCTTGTCGGTATCAACCCAATCGACGAGGTCGATAATGTAAGCATCCCGCTGCTGATGGTACATCCCAAACAGGATCGCCGTGTGATGTATTATCACTTCGAGGATTATAAGAAGGCGATCGAGAAGGCGGGCAAGGACGCGCAGTTTATGACGATTGATGGCGCGGACCACTTCTCGAACACACACATGTACAGCCACCAGGAACAGTTCAATACGAAGTTGCTCGACTTTCTTCGCAATGACTGCGGACCGGATGGTCTCTAAGAATTAGGCGCAAGTCGCTTGGATAAAGGGCCCGTCTCTGCGAGTAGGCGGGCCTTTTGTTTGTCAACTCAGCTGACTGCGACAGCGTCGAATGCCACCGACATGCGTCGGCCCGACCGGAATGGCCGCGTACCATGATAAAGTGTACTTGGGAAAAGTGCGAGATAACCTGCCTTGGGTTCAATGGTTGCGAGTGGGCCCATATCCAGCATCAGATCATCCGGCGGGCGTCCAATCTCCAACCAGCCTGCTTGCTCGTCGTCTCCAGTCCACTGGGCCGGAACATCGACATAAAGGGCGGAACTGATGACGCCAGCAGGGTGGATGTGCGACTTGTGATGATCTCCGCCTCCGGAAAGGCGAACTGACCACGACCCCGCGAGTTGCCATTGCGTATCCCGATGGCAAAGTAAGGGGTGGCTTTTGTCATAGAGCGGCAGGGCAACTTGATAGTCTTCTAATGTCGCTTCGATCGCGTGCTTGAGTGCACCGAGCTCAGGCTCCAATCGATCAAACAGATTACCCCGAGTTTGCGTTCCTCCTCGCAGAGATTGACCGATTGGCATGGATGCGGCGTCGTGGAGTTCATGCAAGAGCGGCAAAGCCGCATCGAGTGCTCCGGCTTCATCTCTCATTTCGATCCGTGATACAAAGTTGTCCTGGTCATGGAGCCAATCGGATCTTGCCTTGTCTGTCGCGCGCCAGACCAACCCCTGCAGCGCCCACGCGGCGATATCACCCCCATCTGCCGCCAACGCCTTGACCAATAGATCCTCAGAGAGATCGAATTCACCTCGACGAATTCGGTGGCGTGCCTCGTTGCGCTGCCGTTCGGCAGTGTCGAGTGTCAAACCCGCGAATATCTGATCGGCAATGCTCAGCTCGCCCGATGCGCTTACGTTCGAAGCGTGCATCAAGCCGAATACCGCTTCGTTTGGGAATGCTTTCGCGGCTTGTCCAGCGACCTCAGCGGCATCCGCGAAGCGATCCAGCGCAGCCAACTGGTTTATCCAGTCATAGAGGATGTTGGGGTCGCGAGGCGCCTTGCGCGCAGCAGAAGCATAGTGGCCGGAAAAATCGCTATCGCCGCGCGCAACACGCAATTGCGCCAGGAACCGCAATCCTTCCAACCAGTTAGGAGCCTGTTCCACGAGTTGCCGCGTAATCGCCAGCGCGCCTTTGCTGTCGCCTGTGATATCTAGTGCCTGCGCCTTGCCAAGCCATAGGTCTGCGCTGCCCGGATCAATCCCCAGGCCGCGATCGAACCAATCCAGAGTATCATCGTCCCCGCAAGCCAGGGCGATCCGTGCGCGCCCTCGTAGTGCTGCCGGGTGCTTGCTGTCCTGCTCAAGAATTGTATCGAAAGCCTCGCGCGCGCGCAACAGAGCACCCGAGCGCCTCCAGCCATCGGCTTCGGCCGCCAACCTATCCATATCGGGGGTGTTCATGCCCATCGCGCACTGTCCATTGCACTCACGCGCAATCCTGCCAAGTCTCGTCTGCGCGACAGGACAATCGCGGTTGACGCAAACGTAAAGCGTGCTTAACCCCCGTTGCCATTCGCAACGCGAGAGAGGAGAACCCCAATGCCGACAGCTTATATTGTAGACGCCGTGCGCACCGCTGGTGGCCGAAGGGGAGGGCGCCTTGCCGGCGTGCATCCGGTCGATCTTCTCGCCAAGTCGCTTGATGCGATTGTTGAGCGCAGCGGCGTAGATCCCAAAGCGATTGATGATGTGGTGACAGGCTGCGTCAGCCAGGCTGGCGAGCAAGCGATGCAGGTTGCCCGGATGGGCGTGCTTGCATCCAAGCTTCTTCCGCAATCGACCCCGGCCGTGACGATTGACCGCCAGTGTGGTTCCTCTCAACAGGCGATCCAATTCGCCGCGCAGGCGGTGATGAGCGGGACGCAGGACATTGTGATCGCTAGCGGCGTTGAGAGCATGACTCGGGTTCCCATGGGCACCAATGCCACCTTCCACATGAAAGAAGGGCTGGGCCATTACAAATCGCCGGGCCTCGAAGAAAAATATCCCGGCATTCAGTTCAGCCAGTTCATGGGCGCGGAAATGATTGCGAAGAAGCATGACTTTTCCAAGGATATGCTCGACCAGTTCAGTCTGGACAGCCACAAAAAGGCCATTGCAGCGACCGAAGCGGGCGCGTTCGATAGTGAGATCGTGCCAATCGAGATCGACACGCCTGAAGGCGAGGAGATGCACAGGGTGGATGAGGGCATCCGCTTCGATGTGACACTGGAAGGAATTGCCGGCGTTAAACTGCTGGCGCCCGATGGCCGTGTGACCGCCGCGTCCGCCAGCCAGATTTGCGATGGATCATCCGCTGTTTTGGTGGTGAGCGAAGAGGCGCTGAAAGCGCATGGTCTCACTCCGCTTGCGCGCATCCACAATCTGACCGTCACCGCGGGCGATCCCGTGATCATGTTGGAAGAGCCGCTGTTCGCAACTGACCGCGCGCTCGAACGCGCCGGCATGAAGATCGAGGACATCGATCTTTACGAAGTGAACGAAGCTTTTGCGCCTGTTCCGATGGCGTGGCTCAAGCACACCGGCGCTGATCCGGACAAGCTGAACCTCCATGGCGGCGCGATTGCGCTGGGCCACCCGCTTGGCGCATCGGGCACCAAGCTTATGGCGACACTCGTCCATGCGCTGAGGCGTCACGGCAAGAAATACGGCCTTCAGACGATGTGTGAAGGCGGCGGCGTTGCCAATGTCACCATCATCGAAGCGCTTTAAACCCCGAAATCTGAGAGGAATATCTGATGGAAGTCTCTGCAAACACCCCAGCTGTTGTCACAGGCGGCGCGTCTGGTCTTGGTGAAGCAACCGCGCGCGCACTCGCGGCCAAAGGTGCGAAAGTCGCGATCTTCGACATGAACGAAGAGAAGGGCGAAGCTGTTGCAGCCGATATTGGCGGCGTGTTCTGCAAGGTCAATGTGACCAGCGATGACGACGTGGATGCAGGCTTTGCCAAGGCGCGCGAAGCGCACGGGCAAGAGCGTATTCTGGTGAATTGCGCAGGTATCGGCAATGCAATCAAAACTGCGAGCCGCGACAAGCAGACGGGCGAAATCAAACATTTCCCGATCAGCGCGTTCGACTTTGTCATTCAAGTCAACCTGATCGGCACGTTTCGGTGCATCGCGAAGTCTGCAGCAGGCATGATGGCGCTTGACCCGATGAATGAAGAGGGCGCCCGCGGCGCTATCGTCAACACCGCTTCGGTTGCCGCTGAAGACGGTCAGATTGGCCAAGCGGCTTACTCAGCGTCAAAAGGCGGCGTTGTTGGCATGACGTTGCCAATTGCACGTGATCTGATGCGCGAAGGAATTCGCGTCAACACGATCCTGCCTGGTATCTTCAACACGCCGCTGATGAATGCAGCACCGCCGCAGGTGAAGGAAGCGCTGGCAGCCAGTGTGCCATTCCCCAAGCGCCTCGGTTATCCCGAAGAATATGCGAAGCTCGCGATGACCATGATCGAAACCGGCTATTTCAACGGTGAAGACGTCCGGCTCGATGGAGCTATCAGAATGGCGCCTCGTTAAGCGTAACAGCGAACTCAGGATGTCAAACGCCGTCCGCGCCCAATGTGGTGCAGGCGGCGTTATCGTTTGACCGATCAATCTGGAGGATTCTTTTGCTGGACGAATCCGGCTGACGCGCGCAGCATGACAATGCGGCTCTTGGTAAAAGTGCGTCAGTCGCCTTCTATCCTACTCGGCCGGCATTGCCCTATCGCTTTTGGCCGTGACATTGCGTGACCAAAACTTCCATTGTCCTGCACCAGATATCGGCAGAATGCGGGCGGGTTTCTTCTTGCCTTAGGACAGTGTTCCATGTGTTCCAAGCTGAAGGATTTGACGGAGAGAAAAAGACATGAACGATTACACGCAGATACTGGTCGACAAGGCTGATGGGATTGCGACGATCACGCTCAACCGCCCGGAAAAGATGAATGCCTACACGCGCATCATGGGCGAAGAGATCATGGCTGCCATGGATGACATCGACGTCGACGACAGCGTGGGCGCGGTTATCTTTACAGGAAGCGGTGATCGCGCATTCTGCGCAGGCGCCGATCTGACACCTGAGGGGGGAGGGCATGTGTTCTCTGACCCCTCCGAAGTTGAGGACTTGTCTGATCCCAAAGTGCGCGATGGCGGCGGTCTGCTTACACTGCGTTTGTTCGAAAGCAAGAAGCCGCTGATCTCTGCCTGCAATGGCGTGGCAGTGGGCGTCGGTGCGACCATGCAGCTGGCTATGGATATCAGGCTTGCGAGCGAGAATGCACGGTATGGTTTCGTGTTTGCCCGGCGTGGAATCGTGCCGGAAGCGTGCTCCAGCTGGTTCCTGCCGAAACTTGTCGGAATTAGCCAGGCATTGGAATGGTGCTACACTGGGCGCATATTTGATGCAGAAGAGGCGCGTAATGGTGGATTGATTAAGGATATTTATTCACTATCCGAATTAATGGATGCGGCACGAGGGCTTGCTCGCGAGATTGCGGACAACACATCGGCAGTCTCGGTCGCGATGACCCGCGCCATGATGTGGCGCTTGCCTAGTGGTAGTCACCCAATGGAGGCGCACAAGATTGATAGCCGCGCGATCTACCGTCTCTCGCGAGGGGCCGATGCGAAGGAAGGTATCGCGAGCTTTCTGGAGAAACGTGCGCCACAATATCCGGGCAAGGTCAGCGAAGATATGCCGGACTTCTATCCTTGGTGGGATGCTGCCGAGTATCGCTGAAGAATCTCTTGCCGCCTCCTTGCGCGGCTCTTGCATCCCGCTATCGTTTCATGGGAAACCATAGTGATGACAACATGGAACAATGACTGACCTGATGGGAGATAACCGTGATCACGAATTGCCCGAGGGGCAATTAGAGAGCTTCTTGCCTTACCAGCTTTCGATCGCCTCGAACGCGGTAAGCAGTCTGATTGCGGAGCGGTATCACAAGCGGTTCGCTCTCAAGATCCCTGAATGGCGCGTGATCGCGGTATTAGGCGATGCGCATGCACGCGGCGCTGCATTGACCCAGCGATCGCTTACTGCGGCGACGCTGATGGACAAGGTCGCGGTGAATCGTGCGTGCAAGGTTCTGGAAGATCGCGGCCTGGTGGCTCGCGCGCCAAACAAGGATGACGGGCGCTCGCATTTTCTCCAGTTGACTGGCGAAGGCAGGGCAATTCACGAAGAGGTCATGCCGCTGGCTCTTGCGACGGAGCGCGATCTGTTTGCTGATTTCGATGCTATCGAGCAGCAGCAATTTCGTTCCTTGCTTAAACGAATGCGCGGGCGGGCGGCAAATCTTGCGGAGAAGACGAACGACTAGAGCGCGGGTGCGACGACATGAATTGCCGAAACACCCGCGCCCTAGTCTTTTGCAAACCTATTGGTCTGTGAACAGCGCATCGCTGATCGAACAGGCCGCTGGCCCAAGGATCACGATGAACAGCACAGGTAGAATGAACATGATCAGCGGTATGGTCATGATAGCCGGAAGGCGTGCCGCTTTTTCCTCTGCGCGCATCATACGCTCGTTCCGGAATTCGGCAGACAGCACACGCAGCGCCGAGGCCAACGGCGTACCATAGCGCTCTGTCTGAACCATGGTGGTGACAACACCGCGCACCTGTTCCAGATCAACCCGATAGGCCAGATTATTGAACGCCGTCTTGCGCTCGCTCAGGAAGGACAACTCGATTGCGGTGAGAGCAAATTCATCGCCCAGTTCCGGATACGCGCGCCCCAATTCCTTAGCCACGCGGTTAAAGGCTGCGTCGACTGTCAAACCGGCTTCGGCACAGATGACCAACAGGTCGAGCGCGTCTGGCAAACCCTTGCGGATCTCATTTGTACGCTTTTTCGCGATATTGCCGATATAGAGCTCTGGTCCCTTGTATCCGAGGAACACCGCTGCCGCCAAAGCCATTACGCGCTTCATCTCCCAATCGGGATAGATCTCGACAACATAAAGCATCACAAAGGCTGCAAGGCCCAGGACGATCGGAAGTATGGCGCGCGCTCCGATGACGTAAACCGCAAGTTCTTTGTTGCGGATACCGGCATGGGCAAGCTTCTGCTGGATGTCCTTGATCTGGCTATCCTGCAGTACCCTCATGCCTTGAAGCTGTTGCTTGACCTTGTCAGTCTTGTCGGTCTTGCGAACGAGGCTGGTGCGCTTCTTGGCGCTTTGCGTAATGATACCGGCTTTCAGTTCGTCACGCCGATCGTTGAGCGCTCTGACGCGCCCTGCCATCGGATCTTTGATTGTGACTGCATTATAGATGGCGAACATCACCGCAAGAGCTGCGATCCCGGCCAGGATCGAGCCGACGACGATGACATCAAAGCCGAGCAGCGTGGGTCCGGATGGTGTATTCAACATGATTTCCGTTTCCCTCGCTTAGAATTCGAAACTGACCATTTTGGCCATGATGAATGCCCCGATCGACATCCAGACCATACCGCCAAGCCCTGCAACGATCAGGCGATCGTCGGTGAACAAGCCGCCCAAATATTCTGGGTTGACCATCCACACCATGATGAACACGATGAAAGGCAACGAGCCGACGATATAGGCTGAAGCTTTCGATTCCGAGCTCATGGCACGGATTTTCAGCTTCATCTGTGAGCGCTTGCGGAGTACATCCGCCAGGTTCGAGAGCGTCTCTGCCAGGTTACCACCCGTTTCGCGCTGGATGGCCAAAGTGATGCAGAAGAAATTGAACTCAGCGATGCCAAGACGGTCTGCTGTTTCCTGGAGGGATTCCTCCATTGTCCGACCGATTTTGATGCGCTCGACAATCCCTTTGAATTCTACGCCGACTGGGCCTGGAACTTCCTGAGCAACAACGGCGAGCGTTTCAGTAACTGGCAGACCGGAGCGAAGACCGCGAACAAGCAGCTCGATCCCGTCGGGGAATTTCGCATTGAATTGGTTGGTCCGCTTCGTGATCGCAAAATTGACGACGAGATGCGGGATCCCTGCACCGATCAGTATGCCCACGCCGAGCGACAACAAAAGAGCGTCGGTGCGCAAGTACAAGACCACCGCGATAAACAGCGCAAGACCAATGGAGGCATAGGCATATTGCGAAAGCGTCCAGTTCTTGCCAGTGCGATCCAGCCGTATGGCCAAGGCATCAATGCGCGACGTTGAACCGGCAACCTTATGTAGCTTTGGCTTACGCGCTGCGATCGCTTTTTTGAGCTGCGATTCAACCTTGGTGTCCGTGCTTTCAGAGTGACGATAGCGGACAGCTTCGAGGCGGCGATTGGCAGCCTTGCCAACCGATGGGCCGGCAAAGGCTACGTACCCGCCAAGAAGCAGTGCCATTATGAAGCCAACCAGCAGCAGGGTTTGAAGAATGCCCATGCGATTGTCCCGCCTTTCCTTAAATCAAATCATGCATCAGGGAAGAGTGGGGCGGCTGGATCGAAATTCGGACCCGCCACCCATGCTCATCGCTGATTACTCAGCCGGTTCCTCGGCAGGTTCCGGCTTTTCTTTCTTCGCCAGCAAAGACTTCAGATCAAAGCCGCCCAGAAACGATTTCTTGCCTTCGTCCACGCTTTTGAAATCTTCCTCGCTCGCACCCATCACGCGCTCGGCAACCTGCTTGATCGCATTGGTTGCCTTGCTTGACCGGTTTGCTTCTACGAATGGCTGTCCCAGCTTGGCAGCGTTCGCAGCGGCCTTCGCGTCGTACGGGATGATGTAATCCACCTTTCGTTCGATCGAGTCTTCGAAGTCAGCTTTGCTGATTTCCGAAACGCCCGACTGAACTTTGTTGGCCACCACCATTGTGTGAGCATGAGCAGCGTTCGTTTTCAGCCAGGACTGGATGCGGATCGTGTCACGAGCTGACGCAAGCGTCATATCGCTGACCAGCAACACCAGGTTCACGTGTGACAGAACATGCGGGAAGTTGATAAGCATGTTACGTGGCAGATCAATCACTGTCATTTCAAACGCTTGGCGGAATTCTTCCTCCAGCTGAACGAAAGCAGCGCCATCGGTCATCAACGGCTGGTTGATCGGTGCCTCTGCCGATAGAATCGACATATTGTCATTGACACGGATCATGGCACGTTCGATGAACAGGCCGTCAATGCGGCTTGGGTTGTCAATTGCGTCTGTCAGGCCGCGGCCCGGCTCCAGATCCAGCGCCAGAGCGCCAGTGCCGAAGTGCACATCAAGATCAAGCAGCGCAGTTGGCGACTTGTGCTGTTCGCTGAACAAATAAGACAGCGAAGTAGCCAGTGTGGACGCACCCACACCGCCACGCGTTCCAATGATAGCGGTTGAAATGTGGTGCTTTACCACTTCGCCGTCCTGGTTGCGGGGCTCGGTAAAAACGGCTTGTGCCTGGTTTAGCGCGTCACGCAGCTGGCCGGCTGAAAGCGGCTTGAGCAGATAATCGTGAATCCCACTCGCAAGCAGGTCACGATAAAGGCGAACATCGTTCACCTGACCGATTGCGATCACAACAGTGCCAGGTTCGCAGACCTCGGCCAAAGCGTTGATATCATTCAGCGGGTCACCGCTTTCCGACAAGTCAACCAGCAGGATGTTCGGGCTGGCGCTGACGCTGAGTGATTGGATCGCGTTGCGCAAACCACCCTTGTTGCACTTTTTCGGCTGCCAGCCGAGCTCGATAACTACCGGACGTAGAACGTCAAGCGCAGCATCGTCGCAAATATAGGCAGCGAACGGATCACGATTGCCGGGCATTCCGGATTTCCAGGGCGCATTCATGGCTTAGTTACCTCCGGTTGCGTTTTCTGATAGGCCGCCGGCTCCGGTCGGAGCCGCATCGCGATATGTCTCGATCGCTTTGCTTGAGCTCATGATCACGGTTTCACCCGTACCCTTTTGACCTTCGATCAGGTCTTCCGGGTTTGCGATCATGGCAGCCAGGTTACTGTTGGTTGCACAGCCGTAGTTCGGGCTGGTCCCATTGTTATAGTTCATGTCGGAAGTAGCCGACCAATTTGGGCATCCCGGCACATGAGCTTTCGAACGCGTTACTATAACGCGGGCATAGCCTGGTTGTGATGCGCCAGAGGTGACCGGCGCCTCATCCGAAAGCAGTACGCCGTGGCGTCCAGCCAATTGACTGACGGCTTCGAGCACAGCATCGCTGGCGAGAGGGTCATCAATCGAAACACGATCACCATAGCCCAGTTCGAGTGCTTCGAACCATCCATCGAGACGCTGCTGGTCAGCAATGCTGAGGCCGCTCTGGCTCGACTGTACGTCGAATGTGTAGTTGTTGCGCTCTACGACAGGTTGATTGACGCTGTAGAGGCTCTTGTTGGTTGGCATTCCGCCGCATGCACCCAGCGCGAGGCCGAGCGAGAGGGCGAGTGCGCCTGCTAGCTTGCTGTGATTTGCAAAGGGCATTGTTCTCACCTTTCTCAATTAGAGGTTGAAACCAGGAGTCGCGACAGCTGCGCTACGACCCTCGTTATTTTCGTCTTCGGCACGGCGAGGCGCCACTGCATCAGGGGTCACGCCGCCCACATCAGGTGCGCCGCCGCCATTGCCCGGTTGCGGGTTAGGGCGCTCACCGCCGTTTGCACCATGACTGCGGAAACCAAGGAACTGTTGCAGCTCGGTTGTCGCGTTAAAACCATCGGTTGGGAGGCGGATGTCGCGGTCGTTGACCGGCTTCACCAGATATGGAGTAACCACGATAACCAGCTCGGTCTCGCCCTTACGGAATGAGCGTGAACGGAACAGGTTGCCAAGAATTGGCATGTCACCAAGCCCTGGCGCCTTGTCGATTGTAGACTGAGCGTTGTTGTTCATCAGACCAGCAATCATGAAGCTCTGGCCTGAACCAAGCTCAACGGTTGTTTCAGCGCGGCGTGTTGTAAGCGCCGGGATCTGGAAGCCGTTGATGGTCACTGCACCTTGCGACGACAGTTCGGAGACTTCCGGACGCACACGGATCGAGATCCGGCCGTTGGAAAGCACCGTTGGTGTGTAGGCCAGGCTTACCCCATATTTACGATATTCGATCGATGTCGAACCAAGGCCCTGGCTGGTTGGGATCGGAAATTCTCCGCCCGCCAGAAATTCAGCTGTTTCGCCAGAAAGCGCGGTCAGGTTTGGCTCTGACAGAGTGGTAACAAGGCCGCTTGTTTCAGCCAGATCAAGCGCGCTGGCCAGATCAAGACCCAGGAACTTGTCGAAGCCTGAGATCGTCGTTCCCGGAGCATTTTGCTTTACAAGCGACGCACCGTCGGCAGCTTCAGTTCCACCATTGAATACCGGCCCATTGACGGTCCACCGTGGAAGGAAACCTTCACGACCAGTTGAAACGCCAAAGCGGAAGCCATCTGTGCCGTCAAAGGTGTTCAGGTTGCCACCGATCGATCGAACCAGCGAACGGCTGACCTCTGCAAAGCGAACACGCAGGTTCACTTGCAGCGGCGTGGCCATGCGCATGCGGCTGATGACATTGGTATCGTCACCAACGAATGCCTGCACAAGTCGCTCGACCTCTGAAACATCCTCAGGCGAGCCTACTGTGCCGGTCAAAAGCAGCGTGTCCGAACCCATTGTGGCGACGCTGACTTTTGCATCTGGCATAGCCAGAGCCAGCATCTGGTCGACGCTTTCGATGTTTGAACCAACGCGAATATTGGCAGACCAGATCACATCACCGCGTGCGTTACTGGCGTAGATTGTGGTTTCGCCACCGGCTTTGCCGAATACATACAGCTGACGCTGGGATTTAACCTGTACATCGGCAATAGTGTCATTGGCGATGAAAACGTCTGACATCTGACCAGGGACTGAGATCAACTGACCGCGGCCAATCGAGATCACAATTTCCTCTGCAGGTGAAGCGAAGGTTTGCGCTGTCACAGTCGTCATCGGTGCCGCAGCCAATGGCGCGAAGGCCAGGCTGGCAAGCAGCAATTTGGCAGTCAGGCGACTTTTCATGGTCTTGCCCCTCGGTTTAAAAATGCTTGTCATCGTGCCGCTCCTCACCGGATTACTGTTTTGCCGGCGATAGGAACCATCTGGCCCCCGGCGCGGACGTTTTGAGCGTTTTGCAGATTGAGTGCGGTTCCAGCATTACCGAGCGTTACCTCGGAGGTGTTGCTGCCCCGCGAAACGCGAACCTTCGGACCAGGTACGATAGGGGTACCATCGGCGTTCTTAGGTTGAGCTGCTTCGATCACCGGCATTGTGCGGCGCTGGAAACGCGACACGTCACCGCCAGTGCTGACTGAAGTGCCACGCTCTGCCGGACGGTTCATTGCTGCACGCAGAATGCGCTCTTCTTCTTCCCGAGTAGCGTCATCAGGGATGACAACGTCGCCTGAAGCAATCGCGCGCTCAAGTTCCGCCTGATTGTCTGCGATTGAGCGCAGGGCGAGGCTGAGCGTGCCGATTGTCTGTGCAACGGCGACCTTCTCCGCGATTGTCGGTGTCACCTCCAAAGTAACAGTCTTGAATGCGCGAACAATGGTGCGGCCATCTTCGGTAGTTTCCTGATTGGTTGCTTGGTCAGTTGCCAACACGCGAAGATTGCGGAGAACGGTCTCTGCTGCTTTCAGAGGCTGGCCATCATCGCCGGTGACAGTTTGTGTCAGTACGAGATCAACCCGGTCACCAGGGAATACGAAGCCAGCAACGCCGGTCTTTGCAGACACTGGAACCGTCACTGCACGCATGCCTGGCCCAAGCGCCGCTGCAAGGAACCCGCGATCGCCAGGGCTCACCAAAGAGCCTTGCGTTACAGGCTCACCAGCGGTGACCGAATGCCGAACAACCGTGCCGAGCAATTGATTGATGTCTGATTCGCCATCAAGGAAGTATGCGTCCTGCACCAACTCTTCCGGCCACTGTTGGAAGCTCAACGCGTCCGCAGTGATAATAGTGCCGGTTGGCAGTGCGCGCTGCGCCACGAGAACCTTTGGTCCTTCAGGCACAGGTGCCGCTTCAACTTCAGGTGCCGAAGATCCGGCAAACATGCTCCGAGCTGCCAATGCTGTACCGACCGCAACGACCAGTGCTAAAAGCAGCAAAACAAACTTCTTCCTATCCATGGCTAATCAAGCCCCCTAGTTCGGCCCGAAAAATTCGGGCGGGAATGGTTTGTCCGGATATTATCGAACTGGTTAAAACCAGGTTCATCCCAATCCAGAAGATGAGTTGAACCGAGGTAAATATTGTGCGCCAAGCACCCACAAACCGCCGATTGCGATCGCCACTCCATATGGAATTGCGATCCGATTTTTATGTCTGCGGATGATGTGCCAACCGCCCATCACGATGGTCAGCACGCCGCCGGCGAGCGCCATCACAACAAGCAGTCTGAGAAACCAGGTCGGCTCGATCCAAAGCGCAAGTGCGGTGAGCAGTTTGACATCACCGCCGCCCATCATCTTTGCTGCAAACAGCCCGGCAAAGAGCGCAAACGCAGCGACCGCAACGCCCAGTTGCATGGCGACGCCCGGCCAGATCGACAGACCACTGCTCCACCAGAATACAGGAGCAGCCAGAGCGATTCCGGCATTGAGCCAGTTGTCGATCTGGCGCCGACGCAGATCAGTGAACGCCGCGAACAGCAGCGCGATTGCCAAGCCGACAAGCAGTCCGTAGTATAGAAATTCAATCAACATTTGGCCCCCAAGGTTTCCCTTGGGACACAGTGCTAAAGACTATGACTTACTAAAAAGTAACCACAGCCAGAGAGTTGAAATTAGCCACGTGAGCGAAACAGCCTTGGAACAGATCAACCGCCGCGCCATTCCCGTCCATGCAACCGAGAGTTTCTGGACTGCTCAAGACGGTCACAAGATCCGCCGGATCGATTGGCCCGGTCTGGAAACAGGCGGCACGCCGCGCGGTTCGATCCTGTTCTTTCCCGGGCGCGGCGATAATTACGAGAAGTACCTTGAGACGCTGGAAGAGTGGCATCGGGCCGGCTGGCGCGTGACGGCCGCGGATTGGCGCGGGCAAGCGGGCTCCGGCCGATTGGGGAATGATGCGGTAACCGGCCATGTGGATGACCTCGCGACTTGGATTGATGATCTTCAATCCTTCTGGACGGACTGGAAGGCAGCGACTCCGAGGCCGCACATACTTTCTGCACATTCTATGGGCGGACATTTGGTCTTGCGGGGTATTGCGGAACGCAAAGTCGATCCCGACGCAATGGTTCTGTCCGCACCGATGTTGGGCTTTGTGGGTTCAATACCATCTGCAATCGGGCACCTTGCCGCTAAGCTTATGTGCGCGATCGGGGACCCAAAGCGCCCGGCATGGAAGTGGAACGAAAAGCCCGGCGTTGTGCCGGCTGGTCGGCAAGCGCTTCTGACGGGCGATGATGATCGCTATGAGGATGAGCAATGGTGGCGCAACGAACGGCCTGAACTGGTTATGGGGCCGGGAAGCTGGGGCTGGGTTGAGCGAAGTTATGCATCCATGCGGTGCCTGTTTGCGCCGGGCCTATTGGAAAGCGTCGACACCTCCGTGCTGCTATTGGGAACATCGAACGACAAGCTTGTATCCATGCGCGCCATCGAAGAGGCCGCCGAAAGATTGCCAGCGGGTGAGCTGGTGCGTTTTGGCGAGGAAGCTCAGCATGAAATATTGCGCGATACTGATGCCGTGCGGGAGAGGGCAAAGACAGCAATAGACGAGTTTTTGGATCGGGTGGCTCTGCAAAAGTGACCGAACAATTCGACGTTGCGATTATTGGTGCTGGAATGGCAGGCGCGAGTTTAGCGGCTGAGGTCGGCGCATCAGTGCGCGTCTTGCTTCTCGAAGCTGAAGATGTGCCGGGCTATCACTCGACCGGGCGGTCCGCCGCATTCTGGGAAACCTGCTATGGCGGTCCGGAGATTGTCCCTCTGACAATGGCCTCGGGCGGTTATCTAAGAGAGCACGGATTCTTGAGCGACCGCGGCGCGCTTTATCTCGCGCGCGAGGCGGATCAGCCGCTTATTGATGAATTTGTCATGCGCTTTGCGGACACGGGAGCCGAGTTCGAACAGATTGATCGAGCAACTTTGGATGAAATGGTGCCTGGCCTTCGTCCCGAATGGGACCGTGCGATCTTGCAGCGTGCATGTGCAGATATCGATGTGGCAGGGCTGCATGCGCATTACCTCGCACGAGCCAAACGAAATGGCGTCGAACCCAATTGCCGAGCTCGTGTGCGGGACCTGAATGCTTTTCCCGATGGCTGGGACATTCAATGCGAAGATGGTCGGCGCTATACATCAAGAATCGTCGTCAACGCAGCGGGGGCGTGGGCAGATGCCTTGGCAAAGCTGGCCGGGGCAACTCCGTTGGGTATCCAGCCTTTGCGTCGCACGGTGGTTCAGCTTCGCACCGATCCGCCATTGTCACCTGACCAGCCATTGTGTCTGGATATCTCCGGCAGTTTCTATTTCAAACCGGAAAGCGGGGGCCGGTTGTGGCTTAGCCCCCATGATGAAACCCCCACCGATCCGTGCGATGCTGTGCCTGAAGAATTCGACGTAGCGCTTGCTATTGATCGGTTCCAGAACGTGACAGAATGGAACGTAGAGAGGGTAGAGCGCAAATGGGCGGGGCTGCGCAGCTTCGCACCTGATCGCCGGCCGGTTTACGGGTTTGATCCCCGCATCGAGAATTTTTTCTGGTTTGCAGGTCAGGGCGGCTACGGGATTCAAACCGCACCTGCCGCCGCGCGATTGGGCGCACAATTGTTGCTTGGGAAAGGGCGAGACGAATTGACTAGAGGCCTTGATCTGGCGCTCTATTGTCCGGATCGCTTTTGCTAAGCGGCAGCATTTGCAAAGCCACGTAAAATCGCGACGCTTGGTCTAGCTTTTTGAATTGGTGACGCTACGGTACGGGTTAGTTCAATGCCTTTGAGGGAGCCATTACATGGCGCACCGCTTCGAAATTCGCAAAAACAAGAAAGGCGAATTCGTTTCGTATTTCATCTACAATTCGGAAACGATCTGGTGGACTGAAGGCTACAGCTCGAAGGCAAGCGCGAATAACGCGATTGCGTCTGTTCTGAAGAACGGGCCGAATGCAGAGGTCGTCGACAACTACTGACTTTTGCTTGAGAGTTCGCAGAACGCGTTTCAAAAGGGTCGATCAAATTGGGTTGAGGTTACTCGCCTCGTCCGACTTGCTCGGCCCTTTCGCTTGCCAGCTGGTCAACCCGCTCGTTCTCAGGGTGTCCGGTGTGCGCTTTGACCCAATTCCATTCGATTTCATGCCTTGCGGCTGCCTCAATTAGATCGTGCCATAAATCTGCATTCAGCACCGGCTTTTTCGCCGCCGTTTTCCAGCCGCGCTTTTGCCAGCCGCCAACCCATTTCGTGATTCCATCAATCACATATTTACTGTCTGAATAGAGAGATATCCGGCAAGGCTCGGTCAGGGCATTGAGTGCCTCAATCACCGCGGTCATCTCCATCCGATTGTTGGTGGTGCCCAGCTCGCTACCGGACAATTCCTTTTCATGCTTGCCCATCCGCAGCAGCGCCCCCCAGCCTCCGGGGCCGGGGTTGCCCTTACAGGCACCGTCCGTGAAGATCTCAACCTGTCGCATGGGTTTGCTGCCTGCCTCAGACATGTGGTGTGAACAGTGCTGATCCGGAGCTTGCATAGAATTGGGACCGGCGGACAAAATCCATCGGGTCCTTGCGTGCGACCAAGGCGCCGTCAGGTGTATCGAGCCAATCTGCAGCGCGTGATGAAATAAACCGCATGCATGCCCCGCGAACAAATACCGGCATGGCCGCCAATTCGGCCGCGCTCAATTCGCGGACCGATTGGTACCCTCTCAACAAGGCTGCTCCGATCTCTGGTCGATAGCTATGCCCGCCGCGCTCAAAGCTCCACGCGGCATGCGTCACGGCCAGATCGTAGGCAATGAAGTCTGTCGCTGCGAAGTAGAAATCGATCAGGCCGCTAACCTCATCACCCAACATCAGAACATTGTCCGGAAACAGATCGCAATGCACGACACCGTGCGGCAAACCACCGGGCCAATCGCCTGCCAGTACACCAAGCTCATCAAACGCAAAGTCTGCCAGTGCCGGGTCAATTCTGTCCAGCGCTTCGGCGCCGCAACGATTGATTGTGTGGTCCCATTCGGCAAGACCCATGGTTTGATGTCGCTGATGTTCAAAATCATCGACCGCCAGATGCATTTGCGCAAGCGCTTTGCCTACGGAGTGAGCTTGATTGGCCGTTGGGTGGTCCACAGAGACGCCAGGCAGATACTCGATGAGGGCAACTGCCTTGTCACCGATCATCCGGAATGCAGCGCCTTCACGATCATGGATTGTGCCTGGCACCGGGCAATCCCTTGCAGCCAGATGATCAAGCAAAGACAAGAAAAACGGCAGGTCCGATAGTTCGATCCGCCGTTCGTACATGGTCAAGATGAAGCGCGCGCCAGTGCCATCGCTCCCGCTTGTCTCGATGATCCAATTGCTGTTCGACACGCCCTCGGCAATGCCCTTGGCAGAAACGAGTTCGCCAACATCATATGTTGCGATCAGCTCCGCGAGCTCTTCTGCTCCGAGATGTGTGTAAACCGCCATCAGTTGAATCTGCCGCTATTCAAGCAATTGCCGCGGCAATTTGAAGACCATTTTCTCTTCTGCCGCCTTGACCGTTTCTTCTTTCACGTCGCGCCATTGGCTGAAACGGTCAATAACTTCGCGGACCAGCTTCTCCGGAGCCGAGGCGCCCGCGGTGAGACCGATCGTCTCGACACCGTTGAGCCACTCAGGATCAATTTCGTCTGCGCGCTGGATCAAATATGCTTTCGTCCCCAGACGCTCTGCCACTTCGACCAGCCGCAGAGAATTCGAACTGTTGGGCGCGCCGATGACCAGCACCAGATCGCTTTCAGGCGCGATCTTTTTTACCGCTGCCTGCCGGTTCGATGTCGCGTAACAAATATCCTCGGCCTTGGGTCCCACAATCTGAGGAAAGCGGGCTTGTAGGGCTTCGAGAATTTCTCGGGTATCGTCGACTGAAAGGGTGGTCTGTGTAAGGAATGACAGGTCATCACTCTCTGCGAACTCAAGCCTCGCAACGTCTTCAACCGTTTCCACCAGTGTCATTTGGCCCGGTTCAACCTGCCCCATGGTTCCGATTACTTCCGGATGGTCGGCATGGCCAACAAAGATGATATGGCGGTTCTTTTCGATCTGGCGTTCCGCCTGACGGTGAACTTTGCTCACCAAAGGGCATGTCGCATCGACATATATCAATTTGCGGCGTTCAGCCTCCGCCGGGACTGATTTGGGCACACCATGTGCGCTGAATACCACCGGTGCATCATCGGGCACTTCGTCCAGCTCTTCGACAAAGATCGCGCCCTTGGCCTTCAAATCTTCCACAACGTATTTGTTATGGACGATCTCATGCCGCACAAACACGGGTGCGCCATACCGTTCGAGCGCCTTTTCAACGATCTCGATTGCACGGTCTACTCCGGCGCAAAACCCCCGCGGGGCTGCGATCAAGAGTTTGAGGGCGGGGCTATTTTCCCCCGATTCTGCTTGTTGAAAGAGCGCGTTCATGTCACGCCCTCTAGCGCTTTGTGACGCGCACCGCTAGGGCGTGTCGATGTATTCTACGGCCAGCATATTCTGGTGCGGGCCAAGGCAATGATTGAGGATCGTAACGCGATGAACCGCAAGTTTCGCATTTTGGCAGCAACCGCATTTGTCGCCGGTCTGGCCGGCTGCACAAACGAAGGCGAGCTGGTTGTTGATCAAGGCGTGGGTATCACAACTGTTTTGGGCCAATGCCCTGCAGTGGGGATTCCCGACTACACCGGCGATATCACCGCCTTCCGCATTGAGGGCGATCGAACCGCGAACAACCTTGATATGACCGCGGCGATTACAAACCTGCGGTCGTCATGTGACGAGAACAGCACGGCAGACCAAGTCTATACCAGCGCCACATTCGATGTGCAGGCGCGTCGTACCGATGTCCGTGGTGGGCGTACGGTCGAACTGCCTTACTTCGTTACTGTCCTTCGCGGCGGCAGCGCAGTTGTGACCAAAAGCGTTGGCACAGTGACGCTGAATTTCGCTGATGGCCAGGAACGGGCGAGTGCAACCGCGCAGGCTGGTTCGTTTGTAAATCGGACCGAAGCAACCCTGCCAGAGGAAATCCGTTTGCAGATCACCCGTCGACGACGTGCAGGTGATCCAGATGCAGCGCTTGATCCGCTGGCCGATCCGCAAGTGCGCGCCGCTATCCAGCGGGCAAGTTTTGAGATGCTGATCGGTTTTCAGCTCACTCAAGACCAGCTTGCCTATAATGTGACGCGCTAAGCGAAGCGCGCTTTCATTACCTGAATTCTTGCGATTCTGGCCAATTCGGCTAGGCGCACAGATGTATGTCCGACACAATGACACTCTATAAGAATTTCGAAGCCGAGATCGCGGCCGTTTTGGCCGATCTTGAGACTGATGGCGTGCTTCCCGAAGGCACAAACCTGGCTAACGTCGCGGTCGAGCCGCCGCGCGATGCAAGTCATGGCGACCTGGCCACCAACGCCGCCATGGTGCTGGCCAAACCTGCAAAAACCAATCCGCGCGCGCTGGCCGAGGCAATAGTAGGCAAGCTGATCGATGATCCCGCGATTACAAGCGCTGAGGTTGCAGGCCCGGGTTTTATCAATTTGCGCTTGGATCCGGCTGTTTGGCTGCAAGAACTTGGCGTAATTGCGAGCCAGGCCGATGCCTATGGTCGCTCTCGGATGGGCGAAGGCATGCGGGTCAATGTCGAATATGTCTCTGCCAACCCCACCGGCCCGATGCATATGGGTCATTGTCGCGGCGCAGTGGTGGGCGATGCGCTTTCCAGCCTGCTCGAATTCGCAGGCCATGATGTTACGCGCGAATATTATATCAATGATGCCGGTGGACAGGTTGATGTGCTCGCACGCTCGGCGCACCTTCGCTATCTGGAAGCTCTGGGCGATGATATCGGCGAGATACCCGAGGGACTATATCCGGGAGAATATTTGAAACCGGTCGGGGCATATCTGGCAAGCGAGCTCGGTGACCGGTTCAAGTCAGCACCTGAACAGGAATGGCTGCCGATTTTCCGCGCCGAAGCGGTCACGAAGATGATGGATCTCATCAAATCCGATCTGGCCACGCTGGGAATTCATCATGATGAATTCGCGTCCGAGGCCGCACTACAGGCCGCAGGCAAACCCGAAGCTACCGAAGCGTGGCTGCGTGAAAATGGCTTTGTTTATGATGGTGTCCTCGAAGCCCCGAAGGGCAAGGCTCCACCAGAGGATTGGGAGCCGGTTGAGCTGCCGCTTTTCCGTTCGACCCAGTTCGGAGACGATCAGGATCGCCCGATCAAGAAATCGAACGGGGCGTGGACCTATTTCGGCGCTGATCTCGCCTATCATATGCAGAAGGCGGAAAGCGCTGATGCGCTGATCGACATCTGGGGTGCGGATCACGCAGGCACGGTCAAGCGGATCAAGGCCGCGGTTGCTGCGCTGTCCGAGGGGCAGGGCAAGCCCGTGCCGTTCGATGTGAAGCTGGTCCAGATGGTTCAGCTGATGCGTGGTGGTGAGCCTGTCAAGATGTCCAAACGTTCGGGCAACTTCATCACTATTGCCGATATGGTGGAAGAAGTCGGCAAGGATGTTGTTCGCTTCACCATGCTGACGCGCAAGCCCGAAGCGCAGATGGAATTTGACTTCGCCAAAGTGATTGAAGCCTCAAAAGACAATCCGGTGTTCTATGTACAATATGCCCATGCCCGGATTTGCTCGAATTTGCGCAAGGCGCTGGCTGATGAGGGGATTGCCCCCTCTGCAGCGAATCTTGCTGCGTTGGGCGAAGAAGAGCTTGCGCTGATCAAGCTGGCTGCACAGTTCCCGCGCGAAGTGGAAGCTGCGGCAAAAGCGCGCGAACCGCACAGGATTGCGTTCTATCTCTATGAGCTGGCTAGCGCTCTGCACTCTTTCTACACGCTCGGCCGCACAGATACGGACAGACGCTTTATCGTGGCAGATAAGCCGGAATTGTCCGCTGCAAGGCTTTTCCTTGCCGCTCAATTGGGGCAGGTTATCCGAAACGGCTTACAGATATTGGGGGTCGACGCGGTTGAGGAGATGTGAGTGTGATCTCTATGAGTGACACTGGCAGCAATAATGAGTTGGCGCTGGATAGTGACGACAGCCTGCCATGGCTCGAATCCGATGAATATGATCCGGATGAGGGTGCGGTTGATACCTCGCGTATCGTGACGTTTGCTGGTGTGTTGTTGCTTTTGCTGGTCGCCGGGATTGGCGGCGTCTGGTGGTATTCCAACAGTCTCCAGGGTGAGCAGATCGTTGCTGATGGCAGCACGATCAAGGCGCCCGAAGGCCCCTATAAAGAGCGCCCTGCCGACCCGGGTGGCAAGGAATTCGCCGGAACGGGTAATGTCGCGCCCGGAGTGGGTGAAGGCGTCTCGGCGGAAACCCAATTGGCTGATGTGAAAACATCAACGCCGATCGCTGCGCCAACCAGTGCACCGCGTCCAACTATTACAACGCATCCAGAGGGCGGAAGCGCCCCAGCAGACGGCGGTGTAGCTGTTCAGGTGGGCGCATACGGATCCCGGGCAAAGGCCGAATCCGGCTGGGTAACATTGCGTGGGCAAACCACATTGCTCAACGGTGTGCGTTACCGGATTGTTCAGGGGCAGGCGGACATCGGCACAGTCTACCGTTTGCAAGCGCTTCCCGGCGATCTGGAGACGGCGCGAACACTCTGCAACGGCCTTAAAGCCGATGGCATTGCTTGCAATATCAAGCAGTAGGGCGCGCGGAATGCGCCGAATGCGCTAAAATGGTGCTGGAAAGCATCGTTTTCCCCCAAAGTAATGATCATTCGCCTTGCCGTAACGGTGCTTAGCTGCGAATTTTTTGCCCATGACACCTGCCATATTCGGGATTGCCGGAGCCCAGCTCACCGAAGAGGAGCGCGCGTTCTTTCGCGAGGCCGATCCGGCTGGCTACATCCTGTTTGGACGCAACTGTGTCGATCCGCAGCAATTGCGCGCGCTGACTGATGATCTTCGCGCCATTCACGGGCGGGAGCAGCTGCTGGTTTCGATCGATCAGGAGGGCGGGCGGGTTGCCCGACTGAGGCCGCCGCATTGGGCGCATTATCCCTCTGGGCAGACTTTTGATGCGCTTTATCAAATTGCCCCTGCCAGCGCGATTGAGGCGGCGCGAGCCGGCGCGCATGCGATGGCGCTCGAACTCTCTGCGATGGGCATCACGGTCGATTTTCATCCACCGCTCGATGTCCGCCAGCCGGGCGCACATGACGTAATCGGTGATCGCGCCTTGGGCAGCGAACCGATGCAAGTGGCCGCAATTGGCCGTGCCATTCTGGATGGGCTCGCCAAAGGCGGTGTTGCGGGTTGCATCAAGCACATGCCGGGCCATGGCCGGACAACCACGGATACGCATCATGCCTTGCCAACGGTCACCGCAAGCGAGGAAGAACTGGAATTGGATATCGCTCCGTTTCGAGCTGTGAACAAAGCGCCAATCGGCATGACCGGGCACTTGCTCTTCAATGCGTGGGACAAGGATAAACCCGCCACGCTCTCACCTTTCATCATCAGCGAGATCATCCGCAAGCGTATCGGCTTTGACGGTCTTTTGTTGACGGATGACATCGATATGGAAGCCCTGAACGGAACCGTTCCCGAACGCGCCGTTGCGGCGCATTCGGCGGGCTGCGATATCGTGCTCAACTGCTGGGCGAAAATGCCGGACATGGTTGCAATTGTTGACCAATTGCCGGCTATGGACCAGGTGGCACTGGCACGTTTGGACAATGCGCTGAAAACTACACAACTGCGTGATGACCTTGGCGAGCACAAAGAGCTGCTCGCGAAGCGTGATAGTTTGCTGGAATTGGCAGGAGAAGCAGCATGAGCGACGAGAGCCTGCTTATCGAAACGCCGATGTCAGATGACGATGCCGAGAGCTGGGGCGGCATCGCGGCGGCCGAGAAGCCGGATGACAGGGCGCTCTACCTTGAGCTTGAAGGTTGGGAAGGCCCGCTAGACCTATTGCTCGACTTGGCCCGGCGGCAGAAAGTCGATCTTCGGCAGATTTCCATTCTTGCTCTGGTTGATCAATATCTGGGTTACATCGACCGTGCAGAAGCGCTGAAGCTGGAGCTTGCGGCAGATTATCTGGTGATGGCCGCCTGGCTTGCCTATCTCAAATCTTCGCTGTTGCTGCCCAAGGAAGAGCAGGAAGATCCAAGCCCAGAAGAGCTGGCGTTCAAACTGCAATTACGCCTACAACGCCTGGGCGCCATGCGCGAAGCTGCGGCGCGGCTGATGGGTCGCAATCGGATCGGTCGCGATGTGTTCTTGCGCGGAGCGCCGGAAGGATTGCGGATTGATCGAAAGACGCAATGGACTTGCGATAGCTACGCATTGATCCAGGGCTATGGGCAGGTCAAGGCGCGCACTGCGCCCCGGATTTACCACGTGTCTGATCGCCCGGTGATGACGCTGGATAGCGCGCTTGATCGTGTGTCTGCCATGTTGGGTGTAACGCTGGAGTGGATGGGAATACGGGAATTCCTGCCGCCCCATGCCGAGCCGCGACTGCGCAAGTCTGCATTGGCTTCCAGTTTTGTCGCAGCGTTGGAGTTGGCCCGCTTGGGAAGGGCGGAAATCGCGCAGGAAGAGATCTTCGGAGAGATGCGTATTCGGAGGATAACGCAGTGAGCGCAGAGCAATTGGACGATACGGTACGCGCTGTCGAAGCAACGTTGTTCGCATCTGAAGAGCCAATGTCGGTCGACGCTTTGGCCGGGCATTTGGGAGGCTTGGAGACTTCGTCGGTGCGAGAGGCTTTGTTGGAGCTGCAAGCGCACTACGAAGGTCGCGGGATCCAATTGGTTGAACGCGGAAAGCGCTGGCATTTCGAAACCACCCACGATCTGGCGCATCTTCTCCGCCGTGAACGCGAACAGGTTCGCCGGCTTAGTCGCGCTGCCACCGAAGTACTTGCGATTGTTGCGTATCATGAACCGGTCAGCCGCGCGGAAATCGAAGCAATCCGCGGCGTGCAGACCGCCAAGGGCACGCTTGACGTGCTGATGGAAGCGGGCTGGATCAAGCTCGCGGGGCGGCGCGAAGTGCCGGGGCGCCCGGTGATTTACGCCACCACACCCGAATTTCTGGATCACTTTGGGCTGTCCAGCCGCCGTGATCTGCCCGGTATCGATGAGTTGAAGGCAGCGGGTCTGTTGGATCCCGTTGAAGACGCTTATGACGCAATGCAGGAAGAGGCAGATACGAAAGAGCAGAACAGCGATGATGTTGACGAAGACGCCGATGAAACAGCGTTTGCCGATGATGAGAATGCGGAAAGCGCCGAACCTTCTGCAGCATGACTGGCGCCGCGCGTCAATCCACCCTATATTGATATAAGTTTTGTAAGAAAGGCAGTCCCATGGGTCTCAGTGTCTGGCAGCTTCTGATTATTGCGCTGGTTGTGCTTGTCCTATTCGGGCGTGGCCGCATTTCCGAAATGATGGGTGATTTTGGTAAGGGAATCAGTAGCTTCAAGAAAGGCATGAGCGAGGAAGAAGCGAAATCTTCCAAGCCCGCCGGACAGATTGAAGGGCAAGCCAAGGAAGCGCGCAGCGATGCTGAGCAGAAGGCTGATCCTCAGCAAGCCCCGCGCCCCGATACACCAGACCAGCGCCGATAGGAGGCACTTTTCATGTTCGACATCGGCGCCGCCGAGCTGCTGGTGATCGTTGTCGTGGCCATCATTGTAATCGGCCCGAAGGATATGCCGCGCGCTATGCGGACAGCAGGCAGCTGGATCGGAAAAGTGCGCAAGGTTTCCGCGCATTTTCGCAGCGGTATCGACACGATGATCCGCGAGGCAGAGCTGGAGGAAATGGAAGCCAAGTGGAAAGCGCGTAATGAAGAAATCATGGCGCGAACGGGAACTGGTGAACAGGCGCCTGAAGACGAAATGACAGGGCCACCGGCTGTTTCTGCAGAGTCTGCGGCGTTTGTTGAACCGGCCAAGCCCAAGCCGGCCAAGCCTGTTGCTCTTGAAGACCCGCAATTGCCACTCGATTCACCCAAGAAGGGCGAGGGGGATTAGATGCAATGGCGCTCAAGATTCGCGATATTGATGATACAGAAGCTCCGCTGATCGATCATTTGATCGAACTGCGTGCACGGCTGCTCAGGTGCGTTGTGGCACTCGGTATCGCTTTCGCGATCTGTTTCTATTTTGCCGACCCGATTCTTGGCTATCTGGTTCAGCCTTTGAAGAACGCGTTTCCTGATGGTGACGGGCAGTTGATTTTCACCAAGCTCTACGAGGTGTTCTTTGTAGAATTGAAAGTGGCATTGTTCGCGGGATTCTTCTTCAGTTTCCCGGTCATCGCGAATCAGCTTTGGGCGTTTGTCGCTCCGGGCCTTTATGCGAAAGAGAAGAAGGCTTTTCTGCCATTCCTTGTTGCTACGCCGATCCTGTTCACTGCAGGCGCGGCTCTGGCCTATTATGTGGTCATGCCAACGGCCTTCCGATGGTTTCTCGGATTTGAAGGTGAAGCAGGCGGACTGACTATCGAAGCCCTGCCTGCCGCCGGTGAGTATCTTGGCCTGGTTATGCAGTTCATTTTGGCATTCGGCATCAGCTTCTTGCTGCCAGTCTTGCTGTTGCTGCTGCACCGCGCAGGCATCGTCACGCGCGAACAGCTTTCAGGGGCGCGGCGCTATGTGATCGTTGGCGTGGTTGCGTTGGCTGCGATTGTTACGCCGCCAGACCCTGGTTCACAGGTTATTCTGGCGGTGCCTTTGTTGTTGCTATTCGAAGGTTCGCTTTTGCTGATGTGTCTTCAAGAGCGAAAGGCGATCACGGATAGCGAAGTTGAGTCGGTAACAAGCGCACCCGAATAGATCGGCTACGATGGCCCGCCACCCATAGATACATCGAACGCACAAAAAAATGGGGCCCCGAAGGACCCCGTTTAATTTGTCTTGAAAACCCTCTTACGGGCTGACGGGATCGTCGTCGCCGTCTGCAGCGATAACGATACCGGCAATAACTGCAGTAGCCGCAAGAACAGCGATCAGGAGGCCTGAGCCGCCCTGAAGCTGGCTTTCGCCTTCAACCGGTGCCGGAGCACGGTCAAGCGAAACTTCTGCGATTGCCGGAGCAGTTGCCAGCGAGAGGACCGCAGCAGCTGCTGCGAGAGTACGGATTTTCATCTAGTGTCTCCTATAGGGTACTTTCTTGACACATTTGTCTCCTACGAAACTGTCTCTCACAAGACAAGACTGAATTCGTATGTCAGTGTCGTCAAACTGGTTCAAAACGTCGCCGAAACGATCAAATGTGCCTTTTTCTGTTGCAAGAGTGCGACGAAAGCGACGCTGGTCCCGAAGAACCGCTCCACTGCACCAAGCACCAATGCGAATCAAAGGTAAATTTTACGTCGAATTTGTTATTGGTTATTCGGTCATTCTGACCCAGTCATTTGTTTTCAAATACTCTTTCGCCACCAATCCAAGTCTCCAAGACTTGCATTTCTCGGATATCTTGGGGCGAGGAAAGCATCGGGTCACGATCGACCAGAATGAAATCTGCTCGTTCTCCAGCGATGAGACGCCCGAACCGCCCGTCGGCGAAGCCGGCATAGGCTCCGTCTGCGGTGAATCCGGCCAATGCCACATCGCGTGAAATCGTTTCTCCTGGCAGCCAGCCGCCGAATGGCTCACCATCCGCGTCGGTCCGGCTGATCGCCACTGAGAGTCCTGCGAATGCATCCGCAGGTTCAACGGGCGCATCGGATCCGAACGCCAAGGGAGCGCCAGCAGCAGCAATACTGCGCCAGGCATAGGCGCCGCCCAACCGATCGGGGCCAAGGCGGGCTTCTGCCATCAAACGATCGCTTGTCTGGTGAAGCGGTTGCATTGAAGCAATGGTGCCGTTTTGGCCAAATCTTACGATTTCATCGGGATCGACAATTTGAGCATGTTCGATCCGCCAGCGCCGGTCACCCGAGTAGGTTTCACTAAGCTCGCTAATGGCATCGAGCACTTCAGCGTTAGCGGCATCTCCGATCGCGTGGATTGCGGTTTGAAAGCCATCCATCGCCGCCCGGCTCATCAGGTTGCGAAGCTGTGCGGGCCTCAAGAGTGCCAAGCCATGATGATCACTCTCGTCATGATAAGGCTGCTTGAGCACCGCCCCCCTCGATCCCAATGCCCCATCAAGATACAGCTTTATTCCATTGAGGCGTAACCTGTCTTCATAGAGCCAGGGTGTGGGCGCGGGACCGGCGATGAGCTCCATCGTTTTGACATCGTTTGCATATGCCATGATGCGGATCTTGAGCGACCCATGGTCGCCCGCCCGGCGGAAAGCCTGCCAATCCTCGACTGACGTGCCCATGTCAGCAACTGCGGTGATGCCGCTGGCGAGCAGGACATCTTGCGCCTTGTGAAGCGCAACATCGCGGTCGCTTGGGCGAGGTTCAGGCACAATCGCGTTGATGAAGCTTTCAGCCGCATCAATGAACACACCGGTAGGGTTGCCAGCCGGGTCGCGGATGATCCGTCCACCGTTTGGATCTGTGGATGCTCGCGTGACGTTGGCTTTCGACATGGCAAGGCTATTCGCCCAGCCGGCATGGCCATCCACGCGAGCAAGCCACACCGGACGGTCAGAAACAACTGCGTCCAGCTCGGCTGCGGTCGGAAATCGTCCAAGCCCCCATTTCTCCTGGTTCCAGCCGCGCCCGATAATCCAGGGACGACCGGGGTTCGCTTCCGCAAAGTTACGGACTGCGCCGAGTGCTTCTTCCAGCGAGTTGGTTCGGGAAAGGTCGAGTGTCAGTTGGCCAAAACCAATGCCCATAACATGGACATGGCTGTCGATCATGCCGGGCAGCATGACCCGGCCTTCGCCATCGATCTGATAGTCGATGCTGCCGGGTCGAGGGTCACCCGACTTTACGAGTTCGCGAACCTTGCCATCATCCGAAATCACAAGCCCGGTGAATCGTTCGACTTCGCCATCTGCATTGATGGTGATACCCACCACATTATCGATCAGCGTGTCAGCCCAGGCTGGTGTTGCAAACAAGGTGGCAGTGCTGGCGATCCCGGCCAGGGCAAATTTGCGAAACATCATTTCTCTCCTTTCGGCAATCGGCTGATCAGCGCGCTGGTGTCTTTCCGCCCTCCGCCCGATGCCTGAATTTCAGCATAGAGTTGATCGACCAGCTCCGTCACGGGGGCTGACAGACCCAGGCCGCGCGCTTCTTCGAGTGCATAGCCAAGGTCTTTGCGCATCCAGTCGATCGCGAAGCCAAAATCAAACTCGTCCTTGACCATGGTGTGCCAGCGATTCTCCATTTGCCAGCTTTGCGCCGCGCCGCCCGAGATCGCATCCAAGGTTTTGTCGAGATCGAGACCAGCGGCTTGTGACAGCCGGATGGCCTCACTCAAGCCGCCGAGAACACCAGCGATGCACATCTGGTTCGCCATCTTGGCCGTCTGGCCTGCGCCTGCATCTCCAACATGGACAATTCGCGCCGCGTAGCATTCCATAACCGGGGCCGCGCGCTCCATGTCTTCAGCGGTTCCGCCGCACATGATCGCAAGTTTTCCGTTTTCGGCACCTGCTTGCCCGCCGGAAACCGGTGCATCAACAAAGCCAACGCCCTTGGCTCTGCACGAGTCAAAGAGTTTGCGCGCTAGATTAGCAGATGTCGTGGTATGATCGACCATCAAAGCTCCGTCAGACATCGCCTCAAGCGCGCCATTCTCTCCCAGTATGACCTGCTTGACGTCCTGATCATTGCCGACACAGGTGAAAACTATGTCTGCTCCGCGCGCAGCTTCGGCAGGCGTGCCTGCACCAGAAAGCTGTAGCCCTTCGTCAGCCCACTTGGCCTGCCATTCTTCCACCCGTGCCTTGGTGCGATTGTAGACTGTGACTTGGTGATCTGCGCGTGCGAGATGACCGGCCATCGGACCGCCCATCACACCAAGCCCAAGGAATGCGACTTTGCCATGTGTCTTCATAGTCTGTGTGCGGTAATGCGAATTGGCGGCGCTGCAACCGCTTTTATCATTGACTAAAGGCTGATTGACGTTGCGGCGCGTAGGCCAAACGCCTATCCCGCCGCCCATGAATAGCCTACCGGCCTTTGCCAGCGAAGCTGAAGCGCGTGCCGCGCTGACAATTGATGATGTCCGAGCCGCCGCTGAGCGGATCGAAGGCGCAGTCGTGCGTACGCCCATGATGCACTCAATTACGCTGTCCGAAATTGCCGGCTGCGAGATTTGGCTGAAATTCGAGAACTTGCAGTTCACTGCGGCGTATAAGGAGCGTGGAGCGCTCAACGCCTTGTTGCATCTGTCCGATGAACAGCGCCAGCGTGGTGTTATCGCCGCTTCGGCTGGAAACCATAGCCAAGGTCTTTCGTATCATGGCACCCGGTTGGGTGTTCCGGTGACCATCGTGATGCCGCGCACGACGCCAACCGTGAAGATCATGCAAACCGAAAGTGTCGGCGGCAAGGTTGTCCTAGAAGGCGAGACCTTTGATGACGCCCACGCGCACGCCCGGCAGTTGGAAAAAGAACGCGGGCTGACCTTTGTGCATCCATTCGATCATCCCCTGGTGGCTGCCGGGCAGGGTACCGTTGCGATCGAGATGCTGGAAGAGCAGCCGGATCTGGACTGCATGGTTGTGCCGATCGGCGGTGGCGGGCTAATGTCCGGCATGGCGACAGTTGCCGATGCGATCAATCCCGATATCGAGATGATTGGTGTGCAGGCAGAGCTGTTCCCTTCGATGTACGCCAAGGTGCGCGGGGAAGATATGGCATGCGGCGGTGATACACTCGCAGAAGGCATTGCGGTGAAGGCACCGGGCGAGTTCACCTCGAAAATCATCGCGCAGCTGGTCGATGAAATACTGCTCGTGGACGAGCGCTCGCTCGAGAAAGCTGTCTCTCTTCTTCTCCAGATCGAGAAGACTGTGGTTGAAGGTGCTGGTGCGGCAGGGCTTGCCGCGGTTCTTGCCAATCCGGAGAGGTTTGCAGGCAAGAAAGTCGGTCTGGTGCTTTGCGGTGGCAACATCGACACGCGCTTGCTGGCCAATGTCCTGCTGCGTGATCTGGCCCGTCAGGGCCGCCTCGCACGCGTTCGCGTCAAGCTGCAAGACCGGCCGGGCGCTTTGTTCAAAGTGATGCGCGAGTTTAACGAGCACAACGTCAATATCATCGAGATTTACCACCAGCGAATCTTTACGTCGCTGCCTGCAAAGGGCCTGATCACAGACATCGAATGCGAGGCAAGAGACCGCGAACAGCTTGATGCCTTGGTTAAGGCGTTGAGACAGAAAGACTATACAGTAAGCCTGGTCGAATTAGATTAGTCATTTTTACAATGACTTGACCTGACTTACCCCCGCCTGATGGCGATATTAACCATACGCCATGGTTAAAGACCTTTTACCGAGCGCCCCGAAAAGGCATAACAATGTCTTAACTCACGCCTCTGCGTGATTCCGTTTGGCAGGACTAAGGACCTTGTTAGGCTCGTGACAGCACCGATACGCTTTCCTCGTTTCTTCGTGACCAGTCCGGCACCTTGCGCGTACCTGCCTGGCCGCAGTGAACGGAAAGTGTTCACGGAGCTCAAGGGTCCGCATGCCGAGCAATTGAACGAAGCATTGGGCCGCATTGGCTTTCGCCGCAGTCAGACTGTGGCGTATCGCCCCAGCTGTCTGGACTGTCAGGCGTGCATTTCTGTGCGTGTATCGGCGACCGATTTTGCAGCCTCCAATTCTCAGCGCCGCAACCTCAAACGCAATGGCGATTTGATTGCGACCGAATGCCGCCCTTGGGCGACCAACGAACAGTTCGATCTGCTGCGCCAATACCTCAGCACCCGCCATCCCGATGGCGGAATGGCCGCGATGGACGAGATGGATTTTGCCGACATGGTCGAGCATACGCCCGTTTCCTCTGTCATGATCGAATATCGCGAACCGACAGCTACCGGACAGCCAGGCCGATTGGTAGGGGTTTGCCTGACGGATCGTCAGAGCGACGGCCTTTCGATGATTTACAGCTTTTATGACGCTGACCATGGCGCGCGTTCCGGCCTGGGTGACTACATCATTCTTGATCATGTCCGCCGCTCTGCCGCCGAGGGTCTGTCCTATGTTTACCTCGGCTATTGGGTCGAGGGATCGCCGCGCATGCAATACAAAGTGCGCTATCGCCCGTTAGAAAAGCTTACCCGTGACGGTTGGGTCCGAATTGGCAAGGAAGAGCATCAGCGCTTGATCGCGAATGCGACCAAGCCTGGCAATCCGGTTCCCAACCCCACCGGGAAAGACGGCAAGCAGCCCAGACTCGAAGACTTTTGAGCCGGTGCGTCAAGCGCTCGCATAGACGCGGCCTTCGGCCTGTCTGCGCCTGGCCAGCCCTTTCAGCACTCACCCGCCGGCTTTGTTCCACCGCGCAAATTCTTCGCTTGCACCAGCGTAGTCGCCCTTACGGTGTTTCGTGGTCAGTGTGGCCCAGCGGATTGCACCGGTATTGTAGTGAAAGCTGACCAAGGCATCGAACTGCGCCTGGCTGGTCGTCGGAACATTGCCTAACGCCTCGGTCACGTCCGCTGCGTGGCGCGCGACGTCTTCGGCCAAACGCGCATCGCATTGTTCCTGGGTCCAGACCGTCCCGGGGCTGACATCTGCACAGGTCGCTCCCCAGCCGATCGTCCATGGTGCACCACCTGTGCCAGGATCCGGGTGGCCTTCGATAAGGCCATCGGCTCGCTGCGACGCGCAACCCCCAAAGCGTTTCATAAGCTCGAATGCCTCTGAGCCGGCGTTCATTCGTCAAGCGGGCCGAAGTCGTTCGCAAGCGCGTTTGTCGCCGCCCGCACAAACGATTGCATCATCGAGCGTCTCGAGAAAGTTCGCGAAGGCCTACACTCGGATCGCTAGCTAAACAAAGAAAAGGCCGCCCGGATCGTTCCGAACGGCCTTTGTTTTAATTGAAACTGTCTCAGTTACGCGCTGTAATACATATCGTATTCGACTGGGCATGGCGTGGTTTCGGTGCGGATCACCTGTTCCCACAACAGCTCGGCATAGGCATCGATCTGGTCTTTGGTGAAGACATCGCCCTTCAGAAGGAACTCGTGATCGGCTTCGAGTGCTTCGAGTGCCTCACGCAAGCTGCCGCACACGGTCGGAACTTCGGCGAGCTCTGCCGGTGGCAGGTCGTAGAGGTTCTTGTCCATTGCTTCGCCCGGGTGGATCTTGTTGGTGATACCATCAAGGCCAGCCATCAGCAGCGCCGAGTAGGCAAGATACGGGTTGGCCATCGCATCCGGGAAGCGGAATTCGACGCGCTTCGCCTTGTCGCCTGCACCGTAAGGAATACGGCACGATGCCGAGCGGTTGCGGGCCGAATACGCCAGCAGAACCGGTGCTTCGAAACCTGGTACCAAACGCTTGTAGCTGTTGGTGGTCGGGTTGGTGAAGGCGTTCAGCGCCTTGGCGTGCTTGATCACACCGCCGATGTAATAAAGGCAGTTCTCTGAAAGACCCGCATATTCGTTACCGGCGAAAGTCGGCTTGCCATCGGCCCAGATCGACATGTGGGTGTGCATGCCTGAACCGTTATCTTCCTTGATCGGCTTCGGCATGAAGGTCGCTGATTTGCCATATGCGTGCGCGACTTGCTGCACGACATACTTGTAGATCTGCATACGGTCGGCTGTTTGTACCAGCGTACCATATGTCAGGCCCAGCTCGTGCTGCGCGGCTGCCACTTCGTGGTGGTGCTTGTCGCAAGGCAGGCCCATTTCCAGCATCGTGGCAACCATTTCACCGCGGATGTCCATGCAGCTGTCAACCGGAGCAACGGGGAAGTATCCCCCCTTGGCCCGTGGCCGATGGCCCAGGTTGCCCGCTTCATATTCTTTGCCGGTGTTGGTCGGCAGTTCGATATCGTCGATCGCGAAGCCAGAACCGGCATAGCCGTCTTCGAAGCGCACATCGTCGAACATGAAGAACTCCGCTTCCGGTCCGACATAGACGGTGTCGCCAACGCCTGTGCTTTTCAGGTAAGCTTCGGCGCGTTTGGCTGTCGTGCGCGGGTCGCGGCTGTACCAATCGCCGGTTGACGGCTCCACGATGTCGCAATTGACGATCAGCATCGGTGTCGCGCTGAAAGGGTCAAGCCATGTTTCAGACAGGTCTGGCTTCAGGATCATGTCTGACTCGTTGATCGCTTTCCAGCCTGCGATCGAAGAGCCGTCAAACATCAGCCCGTCTTCGAATTCGTCTTCGCCCATAACTCCGGCGCACATCGTCAGATGCTGCCACTTGCCCTTCGGATCGGTGAAACGCAGGTCGACCCACTCAACCTCGTGTTCCTTGATCTTCGCGATGATATCCTTGGCAGTGCTCATTGGAATTTTGCCTCCAGCTTAAGTGTCTTGTTTTGCCCGGTTCGGATTTGGGCATTGGTTACATTGGGTGGGGAGAATCCCCGCCAAACTTAGATTGCGTCGTTATCTCTTTCGCCGGTGCGAATGCGCAGGGCTCCTTCGATGGGCGAAACGAAGATCTTTCCATCACCGATGCGGCCTGTCTGCGCAGCAGCAGCCACCGCCTCAACCACGCGTTCAGCGATCTCGTCATTCACGACGACTTCGAGTTTTACCTTGGGCAGAAAGTCGACGACATATTCCGCGCCGCGATAAAGCTCCGTATGGCCCTTTTGGCGGCCAAAACCCTTCGCTTCGGTGACGGTGATGCCCGATACGCCGATTTCGTGCAGCGCTTCCTTCACTTCGTCGAGCTTGAAGGGTTTGATGATCGCTTCGATCTTTTTCACGTGATGGCCTGCTTCCGAATGGGGCGCAGATATTGGACCGCGCTCAAGAGATGCGCGTGAACATTCAAGAATCGTGCCAATCACTTAGATGGAGGCGAAGCGATCGTAAGTGCGCGCAAACGGGTATAGATTGCCCAAGAGTCGGACGGGTTCTGCCTAAATATTAGGCAGCGATCTCAGTTGAGCCGTAGTCCGGTCGTCTCCGGCAATCCGCACATGATGTTGAGATTCTGCACCGCCGCGCCGCTGGCACCCTTGCCGAGATTGTCGAGCTCAGCGATCAGCCGTGCATTCCATCCACCCTCGTTGGCGAACACATGCAGCGACAGACCGTCATGCGGTGCTGCGCCTTGCAAGAGCAGCAGCTCTGCGGGCACTTCGCCATCAACCACACTGACAATTTGTGACGCGGCGTAAAATTCGCGCAGAGCATCGCGTAACTGATCCGCGTGAGGTTCGTTAGCCATCGCGCCCAGATGCAACGGAACCTCTACGATCATACCGCGATGCGCGGGCACGACAGAAGGTGCGAACAATACCGGATGCATCAGCTCTGCGTGCAGCGACATCTCGGGCAGGTGTTTATGCGCCAGATCCAGGCTATATGTCCGGAATGCGATGTCTGTTTCAGCTTCGAACCGTTCGATCAGCGCATTGCCGCCGCCCGAATATCCGCTCACGGCATTGACCGCATAAGGCCAGTCGGCTGGCAGCAATCCTGCCCTGACAAGCGGCGCGACCAAAGCCAGAAACCCTGTTGGATAGCATCCGGGATTTGAGACGAATTGCGCATCGGCAATCTTCTCATGACCGATCAGCTCCGGGAAGCCATAAGTCCAGCCCTCGGCCACGCGGTGGGCGGATGATGCGTCGATCATTCGCGTATTCGAACCTTGCGCCAGCTTCACCGCGTCTTTCGCAGCGTCGTCGGGCAAGCACAGGATCGCGATGTCCGCAGCGTGTAGCGCGTCCTTGCGCGCGGCTTCGTCCTTGCGTTGGGCATCATCAAGCACAATCAGCTCAAACTCGCTGCGATCCTTGAGCCGGTCACGGATTTCCAGACCGGTCGTGCCAACAGCTCCATCGATGAAGATACGGGTTGTCATTGGCGCACTAATCAGGTGTCAGCGGGCGCAAGCTGCGCAATCCGCACATAGCCGGAGGGGCCCTCTGGTGCGAGACATACCCAGGCCCATTCACCTGCAATATCAAGTACTTCTAGCGCTGTGCCAGTGGCAAGTTCTCTCACAACATCGCTATCGTCACGACCGGCAAGATGCATCTCAACCGCTGCATCGCCAATGTGGCGCTGTGTGGGGATGACGTAATGCGCAGCAAGATGCCGGCCCGCCAGTGCGATATGCGCAAGGTCTCCGCGAAGGGGCAAGGTTCCTGGTGCAGGGCGCGCGACAGGTCCTGCCAGGTTGAGCGGCCCGTCGGGAACCTCATATGTCGTTACGTCGCTCATCCGGCGCGCATCCCCTGTGCATTTGGACCCGTTTTTTACGGATTTCGCGGGCGCTTATACACATCGCGCCTTTCCGGCAAGTTAGCCGTTTGCGGGTTATTCGCCAGAGTAGCGCGCGCGCAACATGTGGAAAGCTGCACGCAGGCCGTAGGCGGCACCGCCTGCCGGCCGGCCCGGCTTGGCCGAAGGACGCCATGCGAAGGTGTCGAAATGCGCCCAGTCAATTCCGTCGCCAACGAACTTGTCGAGGAAGAGGCCGGCTACACTGGCCCCGGCAAAGGCATTGCTGGAGATATTGTTCATATCAGCCACGTCAGACTTCAGCCATTCGCGGTATGTCTCTGGCAAGGGCAGTCTCCATGGCTCGTCATCACATGTCTTGCCCGCGTCGATCAGTGCCTGCGCGGTTCCGTCCTTGCGGGTCATCAGGGCAGGGAGGTCCGGCCCGAGCGCCA
The DNA here is from genome assembly GCF_030284385.1 of Altererythrobacter rubellus. Classification (NCBI taxonomy): domain Bacteria; kingdom Pseudomonadati; phylum Pseudomonadota; class Alphaproteobacteria; order Sphingomonadales; family Erythrobacteraceae; genus Altererythrobacter; species Altererythrobacter rubellus. The sequence goes on along the minus strand of NZ_CP127221.1, from coordinate 2,016,626 downwards.
CACGCGCGGCTCCTGTCAGCGTAGCGAAATCGAGGATAAGGTCTGGATCATCCTCGCTTGCGCGGGTAAGCGCGTCGCCCAGGATCAGGCGGCCTTCGGCATCGGTATTGCCGATCTCGACGGTCAAGCCCTTGCGCGTCTTGAGGATATCGCCGGGGCGGAAAGAATTGCCGGCAATCGCGTTCTCAACTGCAGGGATTAAGAGCTGCAACCGTACAGGCAGCTTCGCATTCATGACCAGGCCAGCCAGCGCAATAGCATGCGCTGCGCCGCCCATATCCTTCTTCATCAGTTTCATTCCAGCCGCCGGTTTCACATCCAGCCCGCCAGAGTCAAAACAAACGCCTTTGCCGACAATCGCGACCTTGGGGTGTTTTTCGTTGCCCCACTCAAGCCGTATCAACCGTGGTGCATGGTGGCGCGCGGCCGCACGACCCACGGCATGAACCATCGGATAGTCTTTCTCCAGCGCATCACCTTTGACCACTTTGAGTTTTGCGTCATACGTCTTCGCCAGCTTTTCGCATTCGGCCTCTAGCTGCGCAGGGCCCATGTCTTCAGCGGGCGTGTTGACCAGATCGCGCACCAGATTTTCCGCTTCAGCTTCGGCAATCGCGTTATCCAGATGCTTGGCTTTCTGGCTCAGCAGCACGCGCGGGCCGGGCGCGCTCTCATCCGGCTTCACATAGCGGGTGAATTTGTACTGCGCTGTCTGCCATCCATGCAGCGCCGCGCCAGCCTCACCATCCTTCAGCCGATAAGTGCCTTCGGGCAGATCCTCGGCCAGTTTGGCCAGACACCAGCTTGTCATTTTCTCTAGGTCAGCCACACCGCCTGCGACGAACCATTCGTCGCCATCGGGCACTATGGCTACCTGCGCGGGCTTGCCTTCGAATTTTTGCGCTTTGATTGCGGCGCGTTGCCCTGCGGACAGCGGCTTGAGCCAATCCTCGAATCTGTCCTTGGTAACCAGGTGAATGGACGTCGCGGATTGTCCGCGATCAGGCTGTATCAACGCGTCTTTTTTGCTCATGTGCGCTACTTAGTCACGATATGGCGCTTGTCACTCGCAATTTTGCGCATCCATCGCTATGTGTGCGGCATGCACCAGTACCAAGTCATCGATGGAAGTGAGACCGTCTACCGCGACGGCACGATTAAGCTGCATGGACCCGAGGGGTTCGAGGGTATGCGCAAGGCCGGGCGCCTTGCCGCAGAAATCCTCGACGAGCTAACCGAATTCGTGAAGCCCGGTGTGACGACCGGTGAGATTGACGATTTCGCGCGCGGCATGATGCTGGACGCGGGCGCAGTGCCTGCAACTCTGGGTTATCGCGGCTATGCGCACAGTTGCTGTACCTCGATCAACCATGTGATTTGCCACGGCATTCCGGGGGACAAGGCGCTGAAGGATGGCGATATCGTCAATATCGATGTCACGCCGCTGCTCGATGGCTGGCATGGCGACACCAGCCGCATGTTCTTTGCCGGGGAACCCTCGATCAAGGCCAAGAGGCTGGTCGATGTGACCTATGAATGCCTGATGCTGGGGATCGAAGCGGCAAGCAAACCCGGCGCGCGGCTGGGCGATATTGGCGCAGCGATCGAGGCACATGCGCGCCAGTTCCGCTATGGCGTGGTGCGCGAATTTTGCGGCCACGGGCTAGGGCGCTTGTTCCATGATGCGCCCGAAGTGGTGCACGCGGCGAAGGCGGGTACGGGGCCTGAGCTAAAGCCGGGCATGTTCTTCACCATCGAACCGATGATCAACGGAGGCAAGCCCTGGGCGAAAGTGCTGGGCGATGGCTGGACAGCGGTGACCCGCGACAAGTCGCTAAGCGCGCAATTCGAGCATTCGATTGGACTCACTGAAAACGGTGCGGAGCTTTTTACCAAAAGCCCGAAAGGTCTGGATAAGCCGCCTTATGCGTAACGTCCGAAACTGGGGTCGAAAGCGGACACTTGGCGGTTCGGTTGTGTTGCGCCTTGCGCAGATGAGGATCAAGTCGTTTGCTACCCTGCGAAAAGCGGTTGTGGAACAGAGACAGCCTGATGCCTTCTGTCGTGTTGTCTGAATATAGGAGGGATTATGGTTCGTCGGTCTTCTAGGCTCGTCGCAGTTGCGCTTATTGCGCTCGCAGTGGTGCCCGTCGCGGCAGAGACACCCGATCGCGCAGAGATCGTACTAACGGTGGAAGAGCAGCACGACGCAACGGTAAAGTCACTACAGGACTGGATTGCCTTGCCAACCATAGCCGCCGAAAAACTCAACACGCCGCAGGGTGCCGAATATATGCAGCAATTGGCGCTTGATGCAGGCTTCCAGACTGCCAAGATCATTCCAACAGACGGACTACCGGCAGTATTTGCGACACTCGATGCAGGGGCAGAAACTACCCTCGGCATATACTTCATGTATGATGTGAAGCAGTTCGACCCATCGGAATGGGATTCCCACCCACTTGAAGGCAATCTGGTTGAGCGCCATGACGAAGGCTTAACGATAGTAGGGCGCGGAGCGGTCAATCAAAAGGGGCCACAAACGGCATTCCTGGCTGCGCTCAAAGCGATTCAGGCAAGCGGCCGCCAACTTCCCGTCAATATTGTTCTGGTCGCCGAGGGCGAGGAAGAGATTGCCTCAACGCACTTTGATCAGGTCGTTGCGGTGCCTGAAGTGCAAGAAGCGCTAGCAAAGTCTATTGGCGTATTCATTCCCTCTGCCGCGCAGAGCAAGGATGGCAGCGCAAATATTACTCTTGGTGCCAAGGGCGCAGTTGAGTTTCAGCTCGTCGTCGGAGGCGAGACTTCCGACAAATATCCTAAGACCGACATCCATTCGTCAAATCACGCTCGGATCGAGAGCCCGGCATGGCGGCTCGTCAAGGCTCTCGACACGCTGGTCGCCGACGATGGGCACACTCCTGCCATCGATGGTTGGTTTGAAAATGTCAGGCCGCTTACTGACCGGCAAAAGCAATTGATTGCCGAAGGCGCAAAGCTAAATCCCGAAGATCAGGCCAAAGAGCTCCTGGGCATCGGAAGTTGGATCGACGACCTACCCTATATCACAAGCCTTGAAAGATTTTATTCTCAGCCCACCGTCAACATTCAAGGGCTGGTCGCAGGCTATACAGGCCCCGGGGGCAAGACAATTTTGCCAGGCCGGGCCGAAGCCAAACTCGAGTTTCGCCTTGTCCCGGCAATGACTAAGGACGAGGCAGTCAAAAAGTTGGAGGCGCATCTTGCCAAACGTGGTTTTGATGATGTGCAGGTAACGATTTCAGGCGGCTATGGTCCGAATGAAACCGATGAAGACAGTATTCTGATCAAGGCGCAGAAGAGGCTCTTCGAACAGAACGGGATAGCTTATTCAATCAGACCACGAAGTGCCGGTAGCTGGCCGGGCGTGATCTTTAACGGAGCGCCGCTCAATCTCCCGGCATCGCAGTTTGGCCTCAGCCGCGGAGGAGGTGCGCATGCACCCAACGAATGGTTCCTGATTGAAAGCACCGATCCCAAGGTTAACGGCCTCGATGAAGCAACGATGGCTTACGTCGACTATCTATATTTAGTCGCTAAGGAAGCCGAACGCGGGACCGACTGACAATAAAATAGATTGGGTCTGTAGTAACTTCCGGGCCATTGAACATCCGTCCGCAATTGGGTCGTTAGCGGACATTTCTATCCCTCTCTCCCAGCTCGAATAGCCGCGCCTGCTGCGAAGGGTGTGATTGCAACCAGCAGCAGGCTGATCGCCGCCGAAAAGCCCAGCGTTGCCGGATCGCTGCGTTCGAGAGCGCCCGCGCCGAAGATCAGGATCGGCAGCGCGAGCGGGATTAGCAGCAGCCCAGATAGTGCCGCGCCTGTGCGCAAGCCTGCTGTCAGTGCAGCAATCATCAGACCTACAGCCGCAAGGCCCGGCGTTCCTGCGAGCAATCCAAGCAACAGAAGTTGCAAAGTTGCGCCGTCCAGATTGAGCAGCGCAGTGGCGGGAAAGCACGCCAGCATCAACAGCGGCCCAAAGCTGAGCCAATGCGCGAACAGCCGGACCGCCATCACCACTTCTTCGGTCACGCCGCGCAGCTTGAGCTGATCGAACAGGCCCAGCTCGACATCGGGCAGCACCAGCCGATCCAGTGGCAGGATCGCCGCGAGCAGCGCCGCGATCCACAGCACCCCGCCACCGGTTTTCGCGAGCAATGGCGCGTTGGGACCAACCGCAAACGGATACAACATCGCAACGCCCAAGAAAAACAGCAGTGGCAGCATGGCTCCGCCGCCGCGCCCACCGCCAAGCAACAACATGCGCAGATCGCGTTTGAGCAGCGGCCAGATCACACGACATACTCCGCCAGAGCAAACGCGCTCAGCCGCTCGACCGCAATCGGCTGATGCGATGCCAGCACGACAATTCCCCCCGCTGCGGCATGCGCGCTGACGGTTTCGGCAATGCGTGCTTGCGCGCGATCATCCAGCCCGCTCAGCGGCTCATCGAGCAGCCAGATTGGAGCTTGCTGACACAGCAGCCGCGCCATCGCCGCGCGCTTGCGCTGCCCGGTCGAGAGGTAGCGCACCGGCACTTCCAGCAGTGGGACCAATTCCATGGCGGTTATCGCCTCAGCGGGATCGGCGCACCCGTCGACTTGCTGCCAGAAACGCAAGGCCTCGCCCAGCGGCTGATCCGGATCAAGCGCGGGCCGCTCATCAAGCATGCCGATTGCGCCTTCGTGCGATACTTCGCCGGAATAGGGGCTGAGCAGGCCAGCCAGAATACGTAGCAAGCTCGTCTTGCCCGTGCCATTTTCACCAGTCACGTGCAGCACATCGCCCGCGCTCAAATCCAGCGACAGCCCGCGAAACAGCAAACGCTCCCCGCGTCGGCAGGCAAGGTCTGTAGCTGTGAGGCGTGCTTGCATGATCCGCAGCGTTAAGCGAAAGGGTGTGCCATAACAAGGAGATGGATCATGTCAGTCCCCCAGCTAACCGATGCCGAATGCGACACGCTGCTAACCGCGCACCCAGAATGGTCGATTGCGCGCGACGGCAAAGCGATTGAGCGTAAGTTCCAGTTTGGCGATTTCAGCGAAGCCTGGGTCTTCATGAACCGCGTTGCTTTGCTGGCGGAAAGCCATGACCATCACCCCGAATGGTTCAACGTCTACAACCGCGTCGAGATCACGCTCACCACGCATGATGCAGGTGGCTTGTCTGAACGCGACGCTGTTATGGCCGCTGCAATCGACGCGCTGCTTTAGCTCGCTGTTTTCATATCCTCGGTGCCGATGCCGTTGGTGCGCATTTCCTTACGCACCTTGCCCGGCATCCAGCGCGAGAGGAACAACAGGCGCTTGGCCATTTTGCCAACGGTATAATCGAGCTTGTCGCCATGCACCGCGTTCCACACTACTTCAGGCACGATGGAAACGGGGTTCACTTCTACCCCCGCATCGACCAGCTGTTCCTTCACCGATTGGTTGGTTCCCTCTGCCGTTTGTTCGATGATCGGCGTGTCGATGAAGCCGGGGCACAGCGAGGCAACCTTGATACCGTCTTCCGCCCATTCTGCGTCGAGACTGTTGGTCAATCCGCGCACAGCCCATTTGGTGGCGCAATAGACAGATAGGTTGGGTGCACCAATGATTCCGGCCAGGCTGGCGGTGTTGATCAGGGCTGATCCGGGCGCGGTTTTCTTGAGGTGCGGATGCGCGGCTTGCGCGCCGTAGATCACGCCCTTCAGGTTAACGTCCAGCAGCGCCTCAACTTCATTGGTGGGCTGCTCGATGATTGGCCCGCCATGGCCGATGCCGGCATTGTTGAACACAACGTCGATCCGGCCACCAGCCGCCGTTGAAAAAGCGTTGAGCGCTTCATCCCATGCGGCGCGATCCCGCACGTCGAGCTTGTGCGCATATTTGAAGCCGCCTTCGATCATGCCAAGCGTTTCCTGCATGCCCGCATCGCTGATATCCGCGATGCCGACAAACCAGCCGCGCTTCGCGAAATAGATCGCGACTTCGCGGCCAATGCCTGACCCGCCGCCAGTGATGAAAATGCTCTTGCGATCGCTCAACGTTTCTCTCCCATCCTTGTGTTGCAGGATGGGTAGCTCGCTGAAACCCGTTTGTCAGCTATTTACATCACTGAAGGTAGCGCGATCACTCCGCCAGCGCGTTAGCCAAGCCTGCAACATGCTCTGCGCCTTCGAGAATTTCAGCACTCGAAGGTAAAAGCACATCACCCAGCGGCTCGGCGCGCGCCCCCAGACATTCGGCAAGGAAGTTTTCGGCAATTGCGAAAAAGGCGATGTTGTTGGTTGGCTTCGCGAACCCGTGGCCTTCATCAGGATAGAGCACGTAGGTTACCGGAATTCCCGCGTCTTTCATCGCGCCAACGATCTGGTCGCTCTCCGCCTGCTTGACGCGCGGATCGTTTGCGCCCTGCGCGATCAACAACGGTTTGGTAATCTGGTCTGCCTTGTAAAGCGGGCTGGCCGCCTTGAGCAGTGCCAGACCTTCTTCGGTATTGGGATCACCCATGCGCTCATGGAAAATCTTGACCAATGGCGCCCAATAGGGCGGGATGGTGTCAAGTAGAGTTTCGAGGTTGGAAGGGCCAACGATGTCGACACCACAGGCAAAGGTTTCGGGCGTGAAGGCAAGACCGGCCAGCGTAGCGTAGCCGCCGTATGAGCCGCCCATAATCGCGACCTGATCCTTGCCGGTGATCCCCTGCGTGATTGCCCAATTGGTGGCATCGATCAGATCGTCATGCATGGCTAGGCCCCACTGCTTGTTCGCCGCATTGAGGAAGTCCTTGCCGAAACCGGTCGAGCCGCGGAAATTGACGCTAAGCACAGCGTATCCGCGGTTGGCCAGCATCTGGTGGATCGAGTTGAAGCCGTAATCATCGCGTGCCCACGGGCCGCCATGCACCAGCAAAACCATTGGCGATGATGCGCTGGGGCTGCCATTGCCGTCCATTGCAACGCCGGCAGGCAGCGTGAGATAAGAAGGCAGAGTCAGTCCGTCGCGGCTGGCAATCTCTACCGGATACATTGGCTGAAGCGGTGCGCCTTCCAGTTCTGGTCTGGTGACATAGAACGGCGTGAGTGTTTGCGCCTGACGGTCATAGATATAGGTCGCGGTCGGGGCGGTCAGCGGATCGTTCCAGACGATCCATGTTTGATCATCATCGGTACGGCTGGAAATGCCATACTCACCCTCAAGTTGTGTGCCGAGCCAATCGAGCGATGCACCGATGTCAGCATCAAGCGCGGTCCATTCGGTCTTCAAATAGTTCACCGAATATGCCTGGACTTCGCCAGTTTCGCGGTCGCGGATTGTGCCGCCAATATCGGCTCTGTCATTCTCCGCAATCAGCGTGCGCTCACCACTCGCGACATCCTCTGCGAAAAGCGCAGCTGTGTTGCGATCACGGCTGTCGAGCCAATAAAGGATTGATCCGTCACGGGTGTAGCCAGCAGGGCTGGTGGTTAGCGCGTCTTCCATTTCTGTCGAAGTGAAAGGCTCTTCCTCCACTTTGTTATCGACCACGCGGAAGTAGTCTGTGCCGCCAGCTTCGTTCTGACGCAGTGCCATACGGACGGTCAACGTGTCATCCGCCATGAACCCGGCGTAGCTGTTGTTCTCTATGACCAGTGTCAGCTCACCGCTGTTCAAGTCGAGCAGGTGAACGTCATGGAATTCCGGATCGCGGTTGTTGAGTCCGACCAGGATTTTGTCGCGGATGCTCTCTGATCCGCCAACAATATCGACACGCGTGTTCTCGAATGGTGTCAGCGTGGTTTCCTCGCCACTTGCAATATTGACTCCATACAAGAGGAAATTTTCATCCCCGCCCTTGTCCTGAATGTAGAGCAGGCTCTGCGAATCCGGAGACCAGAAATACTGCCGGATCGGTCGATCTGTGGCATCGGTCATCGCCTTCGCTTGATCGGGGTTGTCCGCTGGCGCTATCCAGATATTGAGCACGCCGTCCTTTGGTGCGAGCCAGCTGAGCCATTGCCCGTCCGGGCTGATCTTGCCGGCTGCGCGGGTCGGATTGCCAAACAGGTCACCGCGCGGGATTAGAGGGGAGGTGTTTAAAGCTGGCATGTGGTGGAACTTTCGGAATCAAGGTGTATTACTTAATTAATACACGTAGCAACGTGCGTTTCAAGTCTGAGCCTATAGCGCTGGATTGGCGTAGAAGTGCCAGGTAAAGATGGCCATTGCACCGCGATGCGGGCGCCATTGCTCGGCAAGCTCGCGCGTCGGCCTTTCCTTTGGGCGTTCGGGAAGATCAAGCAGTCGCTTTACCCCTTCCTGCACGGCCAGATCGCCAGCGGGCCAGATATCGGGGCGGCCTTCGGCGAAAAGTAGATATATCTCGGCTGACCAGCGTCCGATGCCCTTGATGCGGGTCAATTCTTCGATCGCTGCTTCGTCATCGGCTGGCAAATTTTCAAAGTCCAGCTCACCTGCAGCAACAAGTTCACACAGCGATCGCGCATAACCTTGTTTCTGACGCGAAAGGCCGCAAGCCCGAAGTGTGTCGAAATCGCGTTCAAGAATGCATGTGGGCTTGAAGTCGTGGCCAAGCTCGGCCTCCAACTTGTTCCACATGGACGTTGCTGCGGCGACGGACACTTGCTGACCGACTATCGTGCGGAGCAGCGTCTTGTAGCCGGTATCGCGGATGCGCGGTTCGGGGTAGCCAACCCGCTCAAGCACACCGGAAACCCGCTTGTCGCTGCTTGCGATGGCATCCAACCCGGCCTTTATTGTTTCAGCGCTCAAGCTCACTAACTATTCCCCTAGCTTGCAAATCGGGCCGCACCTGCTTAGCGAGCGCCTTCGAACCGTTATCTAGGGCCCCCTCCGGGAAAAGCCCACCGCAAAAGGAATGCGCACACAATGCCGAAGCTGACAGTCGTTAATCGCGATGGAGAAGAATCGACAATCGAGGTCGAAGACGGCCTGACCGTGATGGAAGCTATCCGTGACAACGGCTTTGACGAGCTATTGGCGCTGTGCGGCGGCTGCTGCTCTTGCGCCACGTGTCACATCCATGTTGACGCAGAGGCGATGGACAATCTGCCGGCGATGAGCGAAGATGAAGATGATCTGCTGGAAAGTTCAGATCATCGTCATGAAACATCGCGCCTTTCGTGCCAGATCCCTTTCACGGCGGATCTTGATGGCCTCAAGGTAACTATTGCACCTGAAGATTGATCTTCGTTGCCGGATGAGCCGGTCGGGTTTATCTCTTGCCTCATGAATATTACTCAGCCCTTTGGCTCTACGCTTGAACTGATCGGAAACACGCCGCTTGTCCTGTTGAAAGGGGCAAGTGCAGCGGCTGGCTGCGAGATTTACGGTAAGTGCGAGTTCGCGAACCCTGGGTCCTCGGTGAAGGATCGTGCAGCGCTTTACATGATCCGCGATGCGGAGGTGCGCGGTGAGTTGAAGTCGGGCGGAACCGTGATCGAGGGCACGGCGGGCAACACGGGAATCGGCATTGCGCTGGTAGCCAATGCGCTCGGCTACAAGACGATCATCGTGATGCCGGACAACCAGTCGAAAGAGAAGATGGACACGCTGCGGGCCCTGGGCGCGGAGCTCATGCTTGTTCCTCCGACCAAATATGCCGATCCCAATCACTTCCAGCACGTGTCTCGTCGCATGGCAGAAGAGATCGATGGCGCGATCTGGGCGGGGCAGTTTGATAACACCGCCAATCGCAAGGCGCATATCGAAGGTACTGCGCCAGAATTGTGGGAGCAGCTTGGCGGCAAGATTGACGGGTTTACCTGTGCGGCTGGTACGGGCGGAACCATTGCCGGCGTCGGCATGGGGCTCAAGGCGTTTGACGAAAATGTCCGGATTGCGCTGACCGACCCGCATGGCGCCGCGCTTTATAACTATTTTGCGCATGGCGAGCTCAAGGCAGAAGGATCGTCCGTCGCGGAAGGGATCGGGCAGGGCAGGATTACAGCAAATCTCGAAGGCGCACCGATCGACGATCAATTCCGCATCTCAGATGAAGAAGGGATGCAATGGGTTGAACAATTGCTGCGTGAAGAGGGGCTCTGCCTCGGGCTCTCCTCTGGCATCAACGTGGCTGGCGCGATTGAATTGGGCAAACGGCTAGTGGGCGAAGGACGCAAGGAAGCGCGCGTGGCGACAATCCTGTGCGACACAGGATTCCGCTATCTTTCGACACTCTACAACGCAGATTGGCTGGCTGAGAAAGGCCTGCCAATATTCGGTTGGCTTAAAGCTGATTGACTGAAACTCTCAAGGCGGTAGCCTGACGAGCGATGCAGAAACCTGACATCTTCAAACTCGCGCGATTGCGGGGGCCGGCTGAACCTGATGATGCGACCGAAGCGGCGCCGCTGGGTGGTACCCGCGCGCAAGCGACTCAGCGATTGCAGGTCGGGCTTTTCGGCTTCGCAGCGATGGTTTTGCTCGTGGGACTAGCCAATATTATTCAGGACCGCGCGCGTGTCACTGAAGAATCTTCGGTTCCTGACGCCGCGCCAACCACTGCACCGGCAGAAGCACCGCCGCAACGCGATCCGCTGGCCGATGCTGGCGTTGTGCCGGATTTGCCGGTGGAACCTTCTGCGCCGCTCGGATCCGATCCATTGCTCGAAACGGAGCAAAACGATGCCGCAGCTACGCCGGATACCTAAAGCCGGATTGGTTGGCGTCGTTGCTGGCGTCATCGCGCTCGCCGTGGTTTTCTGGCCGGGCACTAGCGATCCAGAGCCAGAGGTCCCCGTCGAACGCCACAAGCTTGCATTAATGACAAGCCTTCCGATCTATTGGCCTGAAGGTAGCGATATAGCTTCTCTGGTGGATAAGCACAGCGAGGCTCCTTGGGTGCGTGAAACGCTTGAGCGCCGCTACGAAATCACACCGCTTGATAGTCTGACAGGCAATGAAGGCGAGCCTGCACCGATCAAGCAGTTTGAACGGCTTGTTATCGCGCAGCCGCGTGGGCTGAGCCCTGCGGACAATGAAGGTCTGGATGCCTGGGTGCGGGAAGGGGGCAAGCTTCTCTACGTCCTCGATCCGATGTTGACGGGTCATTATTCGGTTGCGCTGAGTGATTCCAATCATCCCACGGCAGTGGGTCTTATCCCGCCAGTAATCTTGCGTTGGGGAATGACTTTGCGGTTCGACGATTTTCAGCCGCTTGAACTGCGTGAGGCTGACTATGGCAAGGGCACCTTGCCGGTGCAGGTGGCGGGCGAAGTCATCCTTCTCGAAGAGTTCGAAGGACTTAGCGACGACCAATCGGCTGCGCGGGGCAATTGTACGATCTTGGGTGATGGGATTGCCGCTCAATGTTCCGTTGGGGCAGGGTAGGTGTTTCTCTTGGCCGACGCTGCCATTCTTGAAATGCCTGACGCGCAAGGGCCGGCCGAGGAGCAGTTACTCTCTTTGCTCGAACACGCGTTCGAAGAATGAATTCAGTTCGATCGGGGAATTCACGGGACAGTCGCGGGAAAAGCGACTCTGAACATGTCTTTTGCGCGGAAAAACAGGGGATTGCCCCGCATTGCTCGAGAATTTCCATACCAAGGGCGCAAAATCAGCGAAAAGAATAATATTGTAAATCAGATATTTACCAAATTATCCCGCAATTTCCCGCAAAAACCCCTTCCATCCCCACTGTGCCCGCGATATGACCGTCTTCCATCGGACATGACGTTTCGTGCTGCGCTTCTGTTTCTCGAAGCGCGCTGTTTGCGCTCGTGCGCTGGCGGCGACGGTGAAGCTGTGTCCGTAGATGGTGAGGGAAGGGGCCTTCATCGCGCAGGGATTAGGGTGGAGAGGGGCAGTTGTCTTTCGGAGGATACAGTGGACAGGCTTTTTCACCCGCGGGTGATAAGAACCGCTTTGTCCTGCCTCCTTCCTTCCGCAAGGCGGTAAAGGAATCCTCCGGCGGTCGCATCTTGTGCCTCGACAAGCATGATCGCTGGAATTGCCTCGTTGGCTTTGGTCTTTCGCGCAATGACGAATTGAACGCTCAGATCGACCGCGAGGAAGAGCGTGCTCTGCGCTTGGGCCGTGACTTCGACTACGATCTTCGCGCCAGCCAGCTTTTCGGTTTCGCGCAAGTCCCATTTGATGACAGCGGCCGCTTTATCATGCCCGATCACTTGCGGACGTTGGGCCGCGTTGATGATGGTCTCTATTTCCAGGGTGCCGGCCGGTTCTTCACGATCTGGAATCCAGACGAGCTTTCGCAGATGGGCGATGAATGGGAGGCGGCGCAAGCCGCCTGCGCCAATTTGGTCGCGGAAGCACAGGCCAAGGCCAAAGCCAAAGGAGGCAGCAAATGACCTCTGCCGCTGAGGCTCCGCACATCCCTGTGCTTCTCGACGAAGTCATCGCTGCGCTCGATCCGCAGCCCGGCGACGTTATCGTCGATGCAACATTCGGTGCGGGTGGCTACACCCGCGCGCTGCTTGACCGCGGCGCAACTGTCCATGCCTTCGACCGCGATCCGGATGCGACCGCGCAAGGCCGCGGATGGGCTGAGGCGCGTACAACCCCTCCGCGTCTCGTGCTCCATCCGCGGTGCTTTTCCGAGATGGTGGCTTCGCTTGCCGAGGTGGGCATCGCTCAGGTTGACAGTGTCGCCATGGATATTGGCGTCTCTTCGATGCAGCTCGATCAGGCCGAACGCGGCTTTGCGTTCTCGGCTGATGGTCCGCTCGACATGCGCATGAGCCAGGCAGGCGAAAGCGCCGCTGATTTTCTCAATACAGCTTCAGATTCTCAGATAGCGGACGTGCTCTATGAATATGGCGAAGAACGCCAGTCGCGCCGGGTCGCGCGCGCCATCATTGCTGCACGTCCGCTTACGACTACGGGCGAGCTAGCCCGGGTGGTTCGCAAGGCGCTTGGCTACAAGCCCAGCGACAAGAAGGATCCCGCCACGCGTAGCTTTCAAGCGATACGCATTCATGTGAATGGAGAGCTGGACGAACTGCGCGAAGGCTTGAGCGCGGCAGAGCAATTGCTTCGCAGCGGTGGCAAGCTTGCCGTGGTGAGCTTTCACAGCCTGGAAGACCGGATTGTGAAGCGCTTCTTGCGCGACGCATCCGGGCGCAATTCCGGATCGCGGCACCTGCCTGAAACCGATCAGCAGCCTGCGATTTTCACTCAGATTTCCAAGGCGATCCGCCCGTCTGAGGCGGAAATCGCGCGCAACCCGCGCGCCCGTTCTTCAACGCTACGCCATGCCGTGCGCAGCGATACTCCTGCACGAAAGGTTGCCGCATGACACTCGCTGGTTCTCGTTTGCGTCAAGTCGGATGGGCGGTTGTATTGGCCGCGGTCGTGGGATTGTTCGTTGCACTGAGTTTTCAGGTTCACTCTGTGAAAAGCGAAGTGCTGCTGGCGGAGCGCGAGCTGATCCGGCTTGAGCGCGAGACCATGATGCTGGAAACCGAATTCCAGGCGCGTGCCAATCAGCGCCAGTTGTCTAACTGGAACGCTGTCGAGTTCGGGCTGCAGGCTGCGCGCCCCGATCAATACATTGAAAACGAGCGTCAATTGGCGGCCTACGGTGGAGACCGTGCACCAACTGCGCCCAGCCCGATCAGGGTTGCTGTGGCACAGATCCCACTCGAGGGTTCGGGCGCTACCCAGCCGCGCGCTATGGTTTCACCGGTATCCGGCAAGCCGGTTACACTGGCGGCGGTCAACACACCCGATGCAGCGACTACATTTGCAGAAGCATTGGGCGAGTTCGTCGCCGAAGCCTCACCAATCCGGCCTGCGCAAGCGCGCACTTTCCTGAGCGCCGAGGCTGCTGAATGAACGCACTTTCGGCCAGTGCAGCATTCGGAAGCGGCAGGGCCCACCTAGTAAATCTTCGCCAACAATCGCTTTTCCAGGCGCGCTGGCGTGTGCTGTGGATCGCGATCATGTTCGCGCTGGTCGCGGCTGCTGCGCTGATGCGTATCGCCTATCTGGGCCTGGCCGATCACGGCCCGGTGCGCACGTCCTTGGAGGAAGCGCTGCTTCCGCCGCGTGGCGAGATCACTGATCGCAACGGCGTGCCTTTGGCGCGCGCTTTTCCGGCCTATGCTCTATGGTTCAATCCAAAGGCGATGAGTGAGGGGGGCTCACCGCTTGTGAAATCTCCGCAAGAAGTCGCCGCAAGTCTCAAGGCGATCTTCCCTGAGATCGACGAAATTGATGTGGCTGAACGGTTGGCGTCCGGCAAATCCGGCTATCTGCGCCGCCGCGTACTTCCCGAAGACGCGAACAAAGTTCAGGCCATCGGCGAACTCGCGCTCGAAATGCCGCGCGAGAATGATCGCCATTATCCGCAAGGCCAGCTGGCGGCACATGTTCTAGGCTACATTGACGCTGACGGACAGGGCAAGATCGGCATGGAGCAAGTGTTGCATGAGCGGCTTGCCGATCCGGTGTTGCGCGGCGATTCTGTGCCGTTATCTCTCGATATTCGCGTGCAAGGCGCATTGGAGGACGAACTGCGCCGCGGCATGTTGGCCGTGAATGCGCTTGGCGCGGCTGGCGTGGTATTGGACGTTGATACCGGCGAGATCGTGGCGATGGCGTCCCTGCCTGACTTTGATCCGAACGCTGTTACACAAAGCGATCTGATGCAGTCGGAGGAAGCAGCGGCGCAGGGAAAGAATGCTCCGGTCTTCAACCGTGTCACCAATCAGGTGTACGAGCTGGGCTCGACATTCAAACCGATCACTTTCGCTGCTGCAATCGATGCAGGTATCGTGCGCGATCTTGGCACTCGCTGGGACGCAACACCGGCAGAAGTCGGGCGCAAGACTTTCACCGATTCCAAAGATCACGGCGATACGCTGAACGTAGCCGAAGCGATGATGTATTCATCCAATACCGTTACGGTCCGGATTGCTGATCAGTTGGGTGAAGAGCGCCTTCGCCGCACACTGACCGATCTCGGCATGAGCGAGCGGCCCTATATCGAATTGCCAGCGCGGGGCCACCCGATCTGGCAGGAATCGCGCTGGGGACGGCTGAAAACGATGAACGTCGGGTTCGGTCACGGTGTGTCGGTTACACCTCTGCATTTGGCGAGCGCATATGCGGCAATGGTCAATGGTGGCATTTGGCGTCCTGCGACCTTGCACAAACTTGCGCCGCAAGATGTGCCGCGCGGCCGCCGGGTGTTCAAGGCATCAACCTCCGCTCAGATGCGTCAGCTGCTGCGTATGACCGCACTTTACGGCACCGGCCGGTTTGCCGATGCACAGGGTTACCGCGTAGGCGGCAAGACCGGCTCTGCTGAAAAGCCGACGCGCGGCGGATATCGCCAGAATGCGCTCATCTCGACATTTGCCTCGGCCTTTCCGATGGATCGTCCGCGCTACGTTGTGGTGGCCATGCTTGATGAGCCGCGCGGCACAGTCGCCAGCTCCTTTCAACGGACAGCCGGTTGGACCGCGGCGCCGATCGTCGGGCGCCTCGTTCCGCGCATCGGACCGCTGTTGGGTGTGCGCCCAGACAACACCCGCGATGTCGATCTGTCTGACATAGATCGCCTTGTGCCGGAGAAGAAGTGATGAAGTTGGGGGCGCTGGCACAGGCGGCAGGCATCGCGCTGACAGAAGGCGAGCAGACACAGGTCACCGGCTTCGCGATTGACAATCGAAAGGTGGCTCCCGGCACGGTTTTCGGTGCCTTCCAGGGTGCAAAATTCAACGGGGAGGATTTCATTCCTGCGGCTGTTGAAGCGGGTGCCGTGGCAGTTGTTGCGCGACCCGAAGCGCGCGTTTCGGGCGCGGTGCACATTGCCGACCCGGAACCGCGCCGTGCCTTTGCCCATCTGGCGGCAGCATTCTTCACGCCTGTCCCTGGGCACATTGTCGCGGTGACCGGCACGAACGGCAAGACATCCTGCGTTGAAATGACCCGCCAGATCTGGCGTATGTGCGGAGAGCGGGCGGCGAGTATCGGAACGCTGGGTGTGACAACACCGGATGAAAGCGTTTCCACCGGTCTGACAACGCCCGATATCGTCTCGTTTCTCAGCAATATGAGTGGGCTCGCGCGCGAAGGTGTGACTCATGTCGCTTACGAAGCGTCCAGCCATGGGTTGGACCAGTTTCGCAACGAAGGTGTGCCGGTAACTGCTGGGGCTTTCACCAATTTCAGCCGCGATCACCTCGACTATCACGGCTCCATGGAAGCCTATTTCGAGGCCAAGATGCGCCTGTTCGATGAAGTGCTTGAACCGGGTGCAGCTGCAATTGTTTGGCACGGCGATGGCGATAGCAAATGGACCGCCAGGCCTATCGAGCATGCAGAAGCGCGAGGCCTAAAAGTCCTGACGGTGGGTCCGAGAGGTGGATTCATTACCTTGAAAGAGCGCACGCCAACGCAATTGGGACAAATGCTCGAAATCGAGCATGAAGGCGTATCCTGCACAATCAAGCTCCCGCTGATTGGAGCCTATCAGGCGGCCAATGCGCTGACAGCTTGCGCGTTAGCAATCGCGACGGGCGCATCACCATCCCAGGTTTTCGATGCCGCAGGCCGCTTGCAACCGGTTCGTGGTCGGCTTGAACGTGCAGT
Organism: Altererythrobacter rubellus; assembly: GCF_030284385.1. Taxonomy (NCBI): domain Bacteria; kingdom Pseudomonadati; phylum Pseudomonadota; class Alphaproteobacteria; order Sphingomonadales; family Erythrobacteraceae; genus Altererythrobacter; species Altererythrobacter rubellus. The sequence continues at coordinate 2,000,019 of NZ_CP127221.1, read as the reverse complement.
CATCACCGCACAAGGCGCGCCGGTATATGTCGACTATGCTCATACGCCAGACGCGCTGGAAGCGGCGATTGCAGCGCTGCGTCCGCATGTTGAAGGCAAGCTTATCACTGTGTTCGGCGCAGGTGGTGACCGCGACCAGGGAAAACGCGCTGCAATGGGCGCAGCCGCTGCAAAGGGCAGCGAGCTAGTGATCGTCACGGATGACAATCCACGCGGTGAGGATCCTGCCACTATCCGCGCAGCAGTGCTGGCCGGCGCGCCGGATGCTCACGAAGTCGCGGATCGACGTGACGCGATCGCTGAAGCGATCCGTCAGGCAAACGCTGAAGATATCGTCCTTGTTGCTGGCAAGGGTCATGAACAAGGGCAAATAATCGGGTCAGGAGAAAACATGCGGGTATTGCCGTTTGACGATGTGCAGGTAGCGCGAGAATGTGCTGCTGCGGAGGCGCGAGCATGAGTGCACTTCGAGCCCTGCGCAATTGGCCCATCGCACAACGCGATGCGCTACCCATGGCGCTGTGGAGCGCGGCAGAGATTGCAGTTGCGACTGGTGGCACCGCCAGCCATGAATTTCAGGCTTCGGGCGTCGAAATGGATAGCCGCGATGTTAAGCGCGGCTATCTGTTCATTGCACTCAAGGGCGACGCGATGGACGGGCACAAATTTCTGCCGCAAGCTTTTGCCAATGGTGCAGTTGCGGCGATCGTCGATCGTCCAGTGGAGTACCCGCATGTGCTCGTTGAGGACACGACAGCGGCGCTTCACGCGCTAGCCCATGCCGCCCGCGAACGCAGCGAAGCCGTGCGCATCGGCATCACCGGATCAGTCGGCAAGACTGGCATGAAAGAGGCAATCTTCCTGTCGCTCGACCGCGCAAGTCGCGGTAGCGCGCATCGCAGCATTCGCAGCTATAACAACCATGTCGGGGTGCCGTTGACGCTCGCTCGTATGCCTGCGCGCAGCAAGTTCGGCGTGTTCGAAATGGGAATGAACCACGCTGGAGAAATCGCACCTCTGGCAGAGCACGTTCGCCCGCATGTCGCGCTGATCACCACTATCGCTCCAGCTCACATAGAGAATCTTGGCAGCATAGAAGCCATTGCCGAGGAGAAAGCCTCGATTTTCTCCGGCCTGATGCCAGGCGGCACAGCGGTGATCCCCGCCGACAGTCCCTATTGCCAACAGATGCGCTCAGTGGCTGAGAAATTCGGCGCAAAGGTTGTCACTTTCGGTGCGGCCAAAGACGCAGATGTTCGTTTGCTCGATGCCATTCCCAGCGCCAATGGCGGTTCGCTGGTGACGGCCGATCTGGGTGATACCCGTGTATGCTATTCCGTTGCAGAGCCAGGTGAGCACTGGATCGCCAATTCGCTCGGTGTCATGGCGGCTGTGAATGCAGCGGGCGGAGACTTGGGTGCAGCGGGCTTGGCGCTTGCTGAAATGGGCGGGCTCAAAGGGCGCGGTGCGCGCCATCATATCGCGGTTCCGGGCGGCAAGGCTCTGATGATTGATGAAAGCTACAACGCCAATCCGGCATCGATGCGGGCCACCTTGAAAGCGCTAGGTCAAACGCCGGCAACCCGCCGCGTGGCCGTGCTGGGCAGCATGAAGGAATTGGGCGATTTCAGTGACAAGTTCCATGCGCAGCTGACCGAGCCTCTTTCCGAGGCGAAAGTGGATTATGCGGTGCTGGTTGGCGACGAGATGCGCGCCCTCGCTGCGGAGTTGGGGAAACTCGCCGGCGCCTCGCTTGGCATTACCCATGGTTTCACGCATTGCGATAACCCTGCCGAGGCGATTGCGGCGCTGAATGAATTCGGGATAACGCAAGGAGATGCGATCCTGATCAAAGGCTCTAATTCAGTCGGACTTGGTGCGCTGGTGTCACACTTTACCGGGATTGGCGGGGCGCTCGCCCAGTCCAAGACCTAGGAACAATAAATGCTCTACCTGATCGCCGAATGGCTGGGTTTCGAAGGTGTATTGAACCTTATCCGTTACCAGACGTTTCGTGCGGGCGCGACGTTGATCACAGCGCTGTTCTTCGGCCTGTTGATCGGGCCGCGCTTTATCAACTTGCTTCGCGTAAGGCAGGGCAAGGGGCAGCCGATCCGGGCTGACGGCCCTCAAAGCCATCTGGCGAAAGTCGGCACGCCGACGATGGGCGGGCTGATGATCCTTGTCTCGCTCAGCTTCTCCTTGCTGCTGTGGATGGACATAACCAACCCGCTGGTTTGGGCGTGTTTGGCGGTGACAATTGGCTTCGGCCTGATCGGTTTTCTCGACGATTACGACAAGGTTACCAAGGCGAGCCACCGCGGCGTTTCGGGCAAGGTGCGCTTGCTGCTGGAGTTTATAGTCGCTGGGATCGCGAGCTACATCATCGTCAGCCAGGTCAGCACCAATCTCTATGTACCGTTCTTCAGCGGCGTTTCGATCCCGCTTGGGCCGTTCTATTTCGTCCTTGCCGCCACTCTGATCGTCGGCTTCGGCAATGCCGTGAACCTGACTGACGGGCTGGATGGCCTCGCGATCATGCCGGTAATCATCGCTGCGGGAACATTCGCTATAATTGCCTATCTTGTGGGCCGCGTCGACTATTCCGAATACCTCGGCATTCCCTATGTCGAGGGTGCGGGTGAACTTGCGATCTTCTGCGCGGCAATAATGGGGGCAGGGCTTGCCTTTCTGTGGTTCAATGCGCCGCCTGCCGCCGTGTTCATGGGCGACACGGGGTCGCTTGCTCTTGGCGGTGCGCTGGGTGCGATTGCAGTCGCGAGCCATCACGAGATCGTGCTGCTGATCGTGGGCGGCTTGTTCGTGGTCGAAACCGCCAGCGTTATCATTCAGGTGTTCTGGTTCAAGCGGACCGGCAAACGCGTATTCCGAATGGCGCCGATCCATCACCATTTCGAACAGTTGGGCTGGAGCGAAAGCAAGGTCGTGATCCGCTTCTGGATCATCGCCATCGTGCTGGCGATGTCGGGTCTCGCCACGCTGAAGGTGAGGTGATGAACGCATGATCACCGCGAAGGCCTTTTCTGGAAAAACCTACGCGGTGCTTGGCCTCGCGCGCTCTGGCGCAGCGACGGTCGAGACCTTGTTGGCGAGCGGTGCGCGCGTTGTCGCGTGGGACCGGCAGGATGTGGCGCGCAAACCTTTCGAGGGACGCTGTGAGCTCGCCGATCCGCTCGAGATGGACCTGACCGGTTTCGATGGGGTGGTCGTCTCTCCCGGTGTTCCGCTCAACACGCATCCGATCAAGCCGCATGCCGAGAAATTCGGTGTGCCGGTGATCGGCGATATTGAGCTGTTCGCGCTCGCACGAGCTGAATTGCCGCCGCACAAGGTTGTCGGGATTACCGGCACCAACGGCAAATCAACCACCACCGCGCTGGTGCACCATATCCTGAAAACAGCCGGGGTGCGGACCACGATGGGCGGCAATATCGGACTACCGATCCTGGCGCAGGATCCGCTCCCAGTAGGCGGGGTCTATGTGCTGGAGTTGTCGAGTTACCAGATCGACCTGACGTACTCGCTCGATTGTGACGTGGCAGTGATCCTCAACATCACGCCCGACCATCTGGATCGCTATGATGGTAGCTTCGAGAAATATGCAGCGAGCAAGGCGCGGCTTTTTGAGATGCAAGGCGATCAGAGCTATGCATTGCTCAATTGGCAAGCTTTCGAGGCAGGTTTGGTCCGACTAGGTGAGGCTGGGTTTAACGGTATCGTTTCAGCTGATGAAACTGCTCAGGCTGAATGGCCCTCTCTTCAAGGGCCGCACAACGCCGAAAACGCTGGTGCCGCGATGGCGGTCTGCGCTTGGCTTGGCCTGACAGTCGAGAAGATCAATGAAGGGTTGAAGAGCTTTCGTGGCCTTCCGCATCGCATGGAGCTCGTTACCCGCCACGAGGGCGTGCTCTATATTAACGACAGCAAGGCAACCAATCCGGACAGTACCGCCCCCGCGCTGGCGGCTTACCCACCCGAGAACGGCCGCCCGCGCATTCACTGGATCGTCGGCGGACTGCCCAAGGAAGACGGGCTTGGCCCAAGCGAGCAGCATCTCGGCAACATCGCCGCCGCCTACACCATTGGGGAGGCCGGCCCGCGATTTGCCGAATTGCTTGAGCCGCATGTCCACGTTGAACGCGCAGAAATGCTTCAGGATGCGGTCTGCCGCGCCAAGGCATCGGCGCGCGAGGGGGACGTTATTCTGCTTTCGCCAGCCTGCGCCAGCTTCGATCAGTTCCGCGACTATGAAGCACGCGGCGCGGCTTTCCGCCAAGTTGTCGCGGCGCTGACAGATGCAAGTGAAGAGATTCGGTCCGCCTTGCAGGCCGGGGACGCTGAATGAGCACCGTCAAACCCTATATTCCGCGCCAAGGCGGCGCTGCATCAGGCGGCGCGCATTTGAAGCTTAACTGGCGCGATCAATTGCGCATCTGGTGGCGCGAGATCGACAAGGTTTTGCTGACACTGATCCTGATACTGATGTTATTCGGTACTGCTGCCGTTGCGTCAGCATCGCCCGCCAGCGCCTCGCGACTTTCCACCAGCGAAGTGCAATTGAGCGAATTCTACTTTCTGAAGCAGCATATTGTTTGGCAATTTCTGGGTCTGGTCGCGATGATCAGCGTGTCCACGCTGACCCGCGAACGCGCTCGTCAAGCAGGCATCTTGCTTGCATCGGTAACGCTGGTTCTGCTCGCATTGGTCCCCATTTTCGGGTTTGAGCGCAATGGCGCGCAGCGTTGGCTGGATCTGGGCTTTTCGCTTCAGCCGTCAGAGTTTCTCAAGCCCGGTTTTGCAATTCTGCTTGCGTGGATATTGAGCCTGCGCTTGCGTGATCCCGAATTGCCGGTTGTACCTATGGCTAGCGTGATTATGGGCGTTATCGCTTTGTTGCTGATGATGCAGCCGAATTTGGGCGCGACGCTGTTGTTTGCAGGCATCTGGTTTGTGCTGGTGCTGCTGTCGGGAATCAGCGTGCAACGTTTGAGCATTATCGTTGGAACCGGGATTGCCGGACTGACGGCGGCCTATTTCCTGTATGACAATGCGCGGCACCGGATCGATGCGTTCCTGGGTGGAGGCACGGCATTTGATCAGGTTGATCTGGCGCAGCGAACGCTGATGGCGGGCGGCTGGACCGGCACAGGATTGTGGCTGGGCGTGCGCAAGATGAACCTGCCCGAAGCGCATACGGACTATATCTTCTCTGTAATCGGGGAGGAGTTCGGCCTTATCACCTGCGCCCTGGTAGTTGTGCTTTACCTGGCAATCGTGTGGCGTTTGCTTATGCGGCTGGTGGATGAGGAGAACCTGTTTACTGTGCTGGCCAGCGCGGGCCTGATCGCAGCAATTGGTGGCCAGGCCTTCATCAACATCCTGGTCAATCTGCAGCTCTTCCCATCGAAAGGTATGACCTTGCCGTTGATCAGCTATGGCGGATCATCAACTATCGCCATGTGCCTTACAGTTGGGCTATTGCTGGCTATCACGCGTCGCAATCCGTTCCTGAAGCGGGAGACTCGTGGTTTGAAGGCGATGATGGAACGCAAGGAGGAGGCTGCATGAGCGGCTCGGTACGCACAGGCTCAAGCCGGCATTTCGTGCTGGCCGCGGGCGGGACAGGAGGGCACCTGATCCCGGCATTCGCCCTTGCGACAGAACTGGATCAGCGCGGCCATCACGTGGCGCTGATTACCGATCAGCGTGGCGCGGAAATCCCTGGCAAGCCGGATTTCCTGACGTCGCATGTCATCCCAGCCGGGCGTTTTGGCAAGAATCCCCTGCGCTGGTTTGGTGGGCTGAAGGCTTTGCTGGAAGGGCGGCGTATGGCGCTGCGCCTGTTTGAGAGCTTTGAACCGACCGCTGTGGTTGGCTTTGGCGGCTATCCGGCGGCCCCGGCAATGCTAGCGGCGACAAGCGCAGACATTCCGAGCGTGCTTCACGAGCAAAACGCGGTTCTGGGCCGCGTGAACCGCATGTTGGCCGGACGCGTTGATGCGATTGCAACCGCGTTCACAGAGATTGAACGGCTGAAGCACAAGTACATCGACAAGGTGCATCTGGTCGGCAATCCCGTCCGCCCCGAAGTGCTTGCACTGCGTGATGAGGATTATCCGCCGTTCACTGAGGATGGTCTTCTCAAAGTGCTGGTTACTGGCGGCAGTCAGGGCGCGCGTATTCTGTCCGAAGTTGTCCCTGATGGGCTGGCCATGTTGCCGCCCGCCCTGTGCCAACGCCTGCAAGTCACACAGCAATGCCGCGCAGAAGACCTCGACCGTGTTCGCGAGCGCTATCGCACACATGATATCCCGGCGGAGCTGGGCACTTATTTCGAGGATATGGAAGCGCGGCTGGCGGAATGCCATTTGTTCATCGGCCGCGCAGGGGCTTCGACGATCGCGGAGCTGACCGCTGTGGGCCGTCCGGGCATCCTCATCCCGCTGCCCATAGCGACCGACGATCACCAGGCTGCGAATACCCGCGAAATGGTGAAGGCGGGTGGGGCGCGAATGATCCGCCAGCCATCGGTTACGGTTGGCGAAGTCAGTGGTCTTGAGGACAAGGACAATCGCGAGCGCATTGCGCAATCTGATGCTTTGCAGAAGCTTTCCAAAGACATCTCGTTGCAAATTCAAGCCATGGCCAAGGCGCCGCAATCGCTGGCCAATGCTGCGCATGCTGCATGGAATTGCGGACGCCCAAATGCAGCGAAAGACTTGGCCGACCTGGTCGAAAGTTTTGGCGGCGCGGATATGATGGATGTCATCCGTGTTGGAGAGACAGCCAAAGATATCGCTGCGGAACGTGCTGCATCTACCTCGCATGCTACCCGCGGTATCGGGAGTGACGGCAAGTGAAGGGTGTCGGAACCGAGATTGGCGTGATCCACTTTGTCGGAATCGGCGGGATCGGCATGTCCGGCATAGCCGAGGTGATGCACAATCTGGGATACAAGGTTCAGGGGTCTGACCTGAACGAAGGACCCAGTGTTGAACGGCTGCGTGCACAAGGCATTTCGGTGCACATCGGGCATGAGAAGGAAAATGTCGAAGGGGCCGCTGTGGTGGTCACTTCAACCGCAGTGCGGCGAACAAATCCCGAAGTCGCACATGCGCTCGAGAACCGCATTCCGGTGGTGCGCCGCGCGGAAATGCTCGCGGAATTGATGCGGTTGAAATCGACCGTTGCGGTCGCGGGTACCCACGGGAAAACCACCACAACCAGTATGATCGCGGCCTTGCTCGATCGCGGGAACATTGATCCCACAGTGATCAATGGGGGGATTATCGAGCAATATGGCTCGAATGCGCGCATGGGCGACAGCGACTGGATGGTGGTCGAAGCCGATGAAAGCGATGGCAGCTTCCTGCGGCTCGATGGCACGATTGCGGTTGTTACGAATATCGATCCCGAGCATCTGGACCATTACGGTGATTTCGACGGCGTGAAGCGCGCATTCGTCGAGTTCATTCACAATGTACCATTCTATGGCGCAGCCATTCTGTGCATTGATCACCCCGAGGTGCAGGCCGTGATCGGGCAGGTGCGCGATCGCAAGGTTGTGACCTATGGCTTTTCGCTTCAGGCGGACATCTGTGGCGTGAACATCCGTTCCGAAGCGGGCGGCAATGTATTTGACGTTATCGTGCGTCAGCGCGGTGAAGAGGATCGCCGGATCGAAGGTGTGCGCCTGCCAATGCCGGGCCGGCATAATGTGCAGAATGCGCTCGCGGCGATTGCAGTCGCAATCGAGATGGGCTGCCCGGACGAGGTAATCCGCGAAGGCTTTGGTCAATTCGGCGGCGTTCGGCGGCGCTTCACAAAGGTAGGCGAAGTGGCCTGCAACGGCGGTACTGCGACGATCATTGATGACTATGCGCATCACCCGGTTGAAATCACAGCCGTGCTCAATGCAGCACGCGAAGCGGTCGGCGGCGATAATGGTGGCCGTGTGTTCGCCGTTGCGCAGCCGCATCGCTATACTCGCCTTCGGGATCTGATGGGCGAGTTTCAGGCATGTTTCAACGAAGCTGACCATGTCTATGTCACGCCGGTCTACACGGCGGGCGAAGACCCCATCGATGGCGTGAACGCCGCTACGCTGGTGGCTGGACTGAAATCACGCGGGCACCGTTCTGCTGTGGCGGTAGCTGACCAGACCGAGCTTGCGGGAGCTCTCGCCAGAGAGCTGAACGCTGGAGACATTGTTGTTTGCCTGGGTGCCGGCGATATCACCAAATGGGCCGCGGGCCTTGCACCGGCGATCGAGAGTGCGCGCGGGGGCAAGCCATGATGGCCGACACACTTCCAAAAGTGCGCGGCAATCTCACTCCGAATGCGCCGCTGGCAAAACTTGTTTGGTTCAAGACCGGAGGCAATGCGGACTGGCTGTTCGAGCCCGCCGATATTGACGACTTGCGAGACTTTCTCAGCGCGTTGGATCGCGCGATGCCGGTTATGGCTCTTGGGCTAGGGTCCAACATGATTGTACGCGATGGCGGCGTCGAAGGTGTGGTTGTTCGTTTGGGCAAGGCATTTTCGGGCGTCAAGGTACTTGACGATGATCAGCTTGAATGCGGCGGCGGCGCCAGCGGTATCCTTGTATCTTCCACTGCGCGTGATGCCGGGATAGCCGGGCTCGAATTCCTGCGCGGCATACCCGGTACAGTAGGCGGGTTCGTACGCATGAATGGCGGCGCTTACGGGCGTGAGGTCGCGGACATATTGATTGATTGCGAGGTGATGTTCCCATGCGGAAAACTGTCTCGTGTGCCGGTTGAAGAACTGGCCTATTCCTATCGTCATTCGGAACTGGCCTCGGGTTCGATCGTCGTTTCGGCACGTTTTCAAGGCACGCCGGGTGATCCAGCGGCGATTGGCGCAGAGATGGAGCGCATCGCGAAAGCGCGCGAAGAATCGCAACCACTGCGCACTAAGACCGGCGGATCGACTTTCAAGAATCCGGATGGTCACAAGGCCTGGGAGCTGGTCGATGCGGCGGGTTGTCGCGGACTGACAATGGGCGGTGCTCAGGTGAGCGAGAAACACACCAATTTCCTGATCAACACCGGCGATGCGACCAGCGGCGATATCGAGGCGCTAGGCGAAGAGGTGCGCCGCCGCGTGCGTGAAAACTCCGGCTTCGAACTGCAATGGGAAATCCAGCGGGTGGGGCGGCCATGAGCTTGCTGCCCAAACTTCACGTTGCAGTCCTGATGGGCGGCTGGGCCAATGAACGCGAAGTCTCGGTGATGAGCGGCAATGGCGTTGCTGACGCGCTCGAAAGCATGGGGCATCGTGTCACGCGGATCGATATGGACCGGCAGGTTGCAGCCCGCATTGCAGACGCTGCGCCCGATGTCGTGTTCAATGCGCTGCATGGCGTTCCTGGCGAGGATGGCAGTGTGCAGGGCATGCTTGATCTGATGGGTGTTCCTTACACACATTCAGGCCTTGCAACCTCGGTCATCGCGATTGACAAGCAGCTGACCAAAATGGTGCTTGGACCACACGGCGTGCCTTTTCCAGGTGGACGGATCGTAAGCCGTGAAGAGATATTCGAGCGTGATCCGCTGCCGCGCCCCTATGTGCTGAAGCCGGTCAATGAAGGGTCATCGGTTGGCGTTGCAATCGTTACGGATGAGAGCGATTACGGCAATCCGATCGCGCCTGATTCGGCCGGACCATGGCAGGATTTTAAAGAACTCCTCGCAGAGCCATTTATCCGCGGGCGCGAGCTGACAACAGCTGTGATCGACACGCCTGAGGGCCCGCGCGCACTGGGCGTCACCGAGCTGGTGATCGACGCCGGTTTTTACGACTACGAGCACAAATACACAGACGGCAAGACAGTCCATGTCTGCCCTGCGCAAATTCCGCCGGAGATCGCGGCGCTGTGCGAACAATATGCTCGAACCGCGCATTTGAGGCTGGGATGTAGCGGAGTTAGTCGCACCGATTTCCGCTGGGATGATGAGCAGGGCGAGGATGGCCTGTTTGTGCTCGAAACCAATACCCAACCCGGAATGACACCGCTTAGTCTGGTCCCTGAGCAAGGCAAGTACGCCGGGATGGAATATGCCGATCTGGTGGAAGCGGTGATCGCCGCGGCTTTACGCAAGCACGCACCGGACAAGCTGACGGGAGGCACCTTTGGCGACGATTAGGCGCTCTGCTAGAGGTGCACGCAGTGCCGCGAAAGCCAATGCGCGGGCAAACACCGCACGCAAGGCGAAGAAGACAACCGGCGGTTTTATCGACTGGCTGATGGGCTTGCTGCCTTTCACCGAAGAACAGCTTCAGCGCATCTTTTTGTGGTTGATCATTGCAGCAGCACTTGTTGCGGCATGGTTTATTGCAAGCATCTCTGGGGCCACTGCTCTGGTTCAGGCGCAGATTTCGCAGTCCGCAGCCAATGCCGGCTTTGAAGTGCGCCATGTTCGGGTTTCGGGCGTCGAGCGAATGAATGAGGATCGCGTCTACGAACGTGTGGTTAGCCAACGCAACGAACCTATGCCTGACGTTGATGTCATCACAATTCGTGAAGAGCTGCTCGAACTGCCTTGGGTGAAGGACGCTCGCGTTTCCCGTCAACTTCCCGGAACGCTGGCGATCGATATTGTCGAACGAGTGCCGCATGCGGTGCTGCAAAGACCCGACCACCTCGTGCTGGTCGACGTTGAAGGCAATGAACTTGAACCGATCAACCGCACCGATATCGGAGATCGGCTGGTGATTTCCGGCCCGGGTGCCGTGCGCCAGGTCAAGCAACTCGACAACCTGCTCGAAGCCGCGCCGGCGATAAGCCCGCAAGTGCGCGCTGCGGAATGGGTCGGCAACCGCCGCTGGAACTTGACCTTCAAGAGTAATCAAGTGCTTGCGTTGCCACAAGGCGAGGATGAAGCCGCGACAGCGCTGGTGTCCTTTGCGCGGCTCGACGGACAGAATCGTTTGATCGGCGGCGAAGTCACGACATTCGATATGCGGGCACCACCGCGCATCTACATGCGAATTCCTGGCCGGGCAGACCGCGTTCTGGGCGGCAATGATGATGGAGAAACCACCCCTGATGGCTAGTAAGCGCTTCACCCGCTATTTTGGCGCGGTCAATACGGGTTCATTCCGTATTTCAGCGATGATCATGGGGCTTACCGAGGACGGTGAATTACAGGTGCTGGGGTCGGGCCACCGCGCATCGAACGGTATCAAACGCGGCTATGTGACTGACATGGCGGCCGCCACCTACGCCATTCGTGACGCTGTTGAGCGCGCAGAGAAGAATGCTGGCACCAGCGTGCAAAGCGTTTGGGTCGGTTGCGCTGGAGCCGGACTCGCAAGCCAGGTTTCGAAGGTCGAGATCGACATCAATGGTCGGCGCATCGAAGAAGAAGACATCGAACACCTGCTGATATCCGCACGAGAAACCATTCAGCCGCACGGGCGGATGGTGTTGCATGCGCAGCCTGCGCATTACACGCTTGATGGCGCACATGGTGTAGCGAACCCCAAAGGTCTTCATGCAGAGCGGCTGGGCGTCGATGTGCATGTCATGCTGGCGGACGGCGCGCCGGTGCGAAACCTCACCGAAGCGGTGCAGAACGCGCATCTGGACGTAGAGGCCGTTGTCGCTGCTCCACTGGCTGCAGGCTATGCCTGCCTGAGCGAGGAAGAGCGCGAACTTGGCGTAGCGATGGTGGAAATTGGCGGAGAGGTGACCAATGTCGCGGTTTATGCTGGCGGTATGCTGCTCGGCCTGAAGGCGCTGCCTTACGGTTCAGGCGATATCACCGATGCGATCGCATCTGCCTTTGGCATTCGCCGCTTCCAGGCGGAGCGTCTTAAATGCGTTTCCGGATCAGCAATTGCCAGCCCGACGGATCATCGCGAGATGATCCCGGTCAACGGGCCGGGTGATGATCAAGCAGGGCCGGTTGCGCGCGGTGCCGATGACAAGAACCGTATCGCTCGTGCCGAGCTTGTCTCCATAGTCACGCAGAACCTGTCTCGCCTGACCGATGAGATTGGCAAGGCATTGAAATCAATGAGGTTTACCGGCGCAAACGGTGGGCAGGTGGTTATGACCGGCGGCGGTGCTGAGCTTGCCGGGCTCGCGGAATTTGCGCAAAGCGCGCTGGGGATGCCGGTTAGGATTGGCAAGCCGCCTTCGCTTACGGGATTGCCCGAAGCGCATTCGACTCCCGGATTTGCTACGTTGGCTGGCTTGTGTCTCTATGCGGCCGATGATCCGATTGACATCCGGAGCGTAGGCGAGAGCCGCGCGCCGATTTCGCGGTTCGGATTGGGGTTGGGTGTGGGCCGTTTGATGCGAGCATTGAAAGAGAATTTCTAGGTATAAATACAGGGAAATGGGTCGGTTAACCACTGTGGATAAGGGAGAATGCGCTATCAACCGTGCAATACCTTTGTGGCAAAGTGATCTATAAGGAAAGGGCCAGCACGCCCGGAGGAAAACTGATGAGTATCAATATCGGACCAGCTTCTAGCGACGAGCTTCGTCCCCGCATCACTGTTGTCGGAATTGGCGGGGCGGGCGGAAACGCTATCGCCAACATGATCGAGTCCGAAATCGAAGGCGTCGATTTCATCTGTGCCAACACTGACGCGCAAGCGCTTTCGATGTCGAAGGCTGACGGCAAGATCCAGCTTGGACCAGAGATCACAGGTGGTCTGGGCGCGGGCGCTCGACCCGAAGTCGGCAAGGCTGCGGCGGAAGAAACGGTCAAGGAAATCGAAGACGCGCTGGAAGGCGTGAACATGGTTTTCATCGCTGCCGGCATGGGTGGCGGTACGGGTACTGGCGCAGCACCGGTCATCGCGGAAGCCGCACGGCGCAAGGGTGTGCTGACGGTTGGAGTTGTGACCAAGCCATTCTTGTTCGAAGGTACGCGGCGGATGCGCGCGGCCGAGGCTGGCATTGATGAGCTGCAAAAGCACGTCGATACGCTGATCGTGATTCCAAACCAGAACCTGTTCCTGATCGCCAAGGCAGAGACAACTTTCAAGGAAGCGTTCCAGCTGGCGGATGAAGTGCTGCAACAAGGCGTGCGTTCGATCACTGATTTGATGGTGATGCCGGGCCTCATCAATCTGGACTTTGCCGACGTTCGCTCTGTGATGAGCGAGATGGGCAAGGCGATGATGGGTACAGGCGAAGCCGAGGGCGAGAGCCGTGCGCTCGAAGCCGCAGAACGCGCGATTGCAAATCCGCTGCTCGACGGGGTCAGCATGCAAGGCGCCAAGGGCGTGATCATCTCGATCATTGGCGGCGAAGATATGAAGCTGCTCGAAGTAGATGAAGCAGCCAACCATATCCGTGAACTGGTTGACGAAGATGCAAACATCATTTGGGGCTCTGCGTTCAATCCAGACCTTGATGGAAAGATTCGCGTATCCGTTGTCGCGACCGGTATCGATCAGAGCGCTATTTCAGCAACCACCCAGAGCACTCCGATTAGCTTGAGCGCATCGCGCCCACCCAAGCGCCCGGTAATCGCGCTGTCGGAAGAAGAGCCGGAAACCGTTGAAGAGCCGATCATCGATGAGCCATTGGAGCTCGCGATGGAGGCTGAGCCTGAGTCCGAGCTATACGGAGCGGCTGAAGAAGTCGAGGAAGCGGCGCCTGTGGTGGAGCCGTTTGACCTTACCGGTATGCAAGTCGGTGATGATATGGGTGAAAGCGAAGAGGATGATGATGTTGACGACATCGTCGATCCGCTTGCGGGCATGCGTAATGAGGACAACGATCCTTATGCCGATGATGTGGCTGACGAGCTGGCCGAAGAAGCTCCGTTCGATTTGACGTCTGAAGTCTCGCCAGAGCCGAGCGAAGGCGGTGAAGCTGCGCCTGCCTCGCGCGAGGGATTCGGTGGAGACACGTCCGAAGCTGTCTCCTCCGGCGCAAGCGGTAGTAGTGGCAGTTCCGGCGGCAGAGGCGCTGCACCAGCTGCTGCATCCGCAGGCGGAAGCACGCTGTTTGAGCGGATGGCAAATCTGTCACGCGGCGCCAGCGATTCTGACAGCGACGAGGATGGCGACGAGGGCGGCTCTTCGCTCAGCATCCCGCGTTTCCTTGGCCGTCAGAACAACCAGTAATTCGGCTCGTCTCACCGCGCTATTCTTGCAAGGTTCACATGCGCCCGCTTAGTGCAGCGCTTGCAGGTGTGAACCTTGTAAGGGTTATGTAATGGCCACCCCCGCCTTCCTCCTTGTGCTTGCTATGGCCGCTGTTCCGGCACTGGCCGTGCCAACCAATGCTCAGCAAACCGCATCGCGTGAGGTATCGCAGGCTTTGCCTTCGGCGGAAGTGGAGGAATTGCGTAACGCGTTGCAGCGACTGGCGCGGCAACCTCAAAGCGCTCAGGCCCTGGTGGATGCTGGTGATGCATCGCTCGCACTCGATGATTACAGCGCTGCGGAAGGTTTCTACGCGCGCGCACTTCAGATATCGCCCAATTCTGCTGCAGCCAAGCTCGGGCTCGCGTCTGTCTTTCTGAAGACGCGACAACCGGTAGAGGCGTTGCAGATGTTTGCCGAAGCAGAACGTGCGGGTGCGTCTGTCGATGTGATCCTGGGTGATTGGGGGCTGGCGCAGGATCTGGTTGGCAACAACGAACTTGCGCAACAAAGCTACCGGGCATTTCTGGCGAAGGAACAGGATGATGAGGTGACGCGTCGTTTGGCAATAAGCCAGGCGATTGCGGGTCAGCGCGATGCCTTCGAAGCCACCCTGCGCCCGCTTCTGACGAGGCAAGATCTCGCCGCGTTCAGGGCGCGCGCATTTGGTCTCGCCATACTGGGTGACACCGATCAAGCAGCGAGGCTGGCAAATCAACTGCTGCCGCCCGATCTGTCCAGTCGCATGACCCCCTATTTTGAGTTCATGCCGCGCCTGACCAAATCGCAACAAGCGGCTGCTGCAAATCTGGGAATTTTCCCGCGTGCGGCCGAGATTGGCCGCGATGATCCGCAAATGGCGAGTTTGGGCCGCGGTGAAGATCCGCGGATCGCCCGCGTCGATCAACGGCTTACCCCGCGCGGAACACCGCTGGGAACACGCGTCGATACATCTCCACCTGAGCCGAGCGGCGAAAGCAGGCTTGCGCGCATAGCACGTGAGCAGGCTTCTGTAGCAGATGCGTTTTCAGGCTTTATCGCGCCGGAGGAACTTCCCGCCGCGGCATCTGATGGGGCTGTTGACATTTCGACAATCGAGATACCGCGCGAACAATCGAAACCCGAACCGCCGCAGCATCCCAGCCGTCACTGGGTGCAGATGGCCACCGGGCGCGATATTGGCGCATTGCGATTCGACTGGCGCCGGATGATCCGGCGCGCACCTGAGTTGCTGGACGGGCGCGAGGCCTATTCCACCCCGTGGGGGCAGGCGAACCGGCTTCTGACCGGGCCCTTTGCTACGCGCGACGAAGCCAGGCAATTGGTGCGCGAATTGCGGCAACAAGGTTTTGACAGCTTCAGCTACACTAGCGCTGAAGGCGAAAAGATTGATATTATTCAATAGTATATAAGTTGTTCACGGCTTTCTTTGCACAAGCTTTGAACAAGCCAGTCGCTTTCTCCCCAAAAGCTGACATCGCAGCCATTGCATTCAAAGCAGGGACAAGTGCAATCAGCACTCGATGCGAAGTGAAAGCCCCAATTCATGAGAGCCCGCGAAGTCGAATATGGCACCGGTGAGGATGCTGCCCCGGTAGAAATGCTGGCGGCATTGTTCGATGCGCGCGGCTGGGCATGCGAGATCACCAGTCAAAACGAGATCGCTGGCGAAGTGCAAGGAAGCTGGGCGAAGTACCAGATCAAGGCGATCTGGCGCAGCGAAGACAATGTGCTGCAATTGCTTTGCCTGCCTGACATTCGCGTGTCTGAGGACAAGAACCGCGCGGCCTATGAACTGCTCGCCATGGTCAATGAGCAGGTCTGGCTGGGACATTTCGATGTCTGGTCCAACGGCAATGTCCTGCTCTACCGGCATGGCGCATTGCTTGGTGACGATGGGTTGCTCAGTATCCAGCAGGCGCAAGCCCTGATCGAAACGGCGATTGACGAATGTGATCGCTTCTATCCTGCCTTCCAGTTTGTGTTTTGGGGCGACAAGAGCCCGCGCCAAGCATTGGAGAGCGCGATGGTCGACGCGGTCGGCGAGGCTTGAGGGCCACAGAGGCTTGAGCGCACGCGCGCCTGCTGTAAACGTGGCTCCATGAAAATTCTGATCTACGGATATGGCAAGATGGCCGGCGCTATGGTCGATGGCTGGTTGCGAGCGGGTGTGTCTGCAAGCAACATCATTGCATATAATCCTCGCCATAAGGCAAGCGCGGAGGGGGTGACATTGACCACCCGGCAACCTGACGGCGATTTCGATGCCGTGGTGCTCGGTTTCAAGCCGCATATGCTGGTCGATATCGCGCCGAAAATGCAGTCAATTGCTGGTCCGAACACGCTGGTTCTATCGATCCTGGCGGGTGTCACACTGGCGCAACTTGATGCAGCGTTTCCCGATGCGAAAGCGAATGTGCGTTTCATGCCCAACCTTGCGGTAGCGATCGGCAAGTCGCCCAATGTTCTGGCCGCGCACGACCTCTCGCGCTCGGATAGGGAGGCGGTGACGGAACTGGCATGCAAGCTAGGCACAGCCGAATGGCTTGCGGATGAGAATCTGTTCGATCTTGCTACCGCGCTGGCTGGTTCGGGGCCTGGTTTCGTCTATCGCTTTATCGATGCGCTGGCAGAGGCAGCGAGCGAATTGGGCCTGCCGGCCGATATGGCAGGCCGGCTTGCGACAGCGATGGTCGACGGGGCAGGTTCTTTGGCAGCCGATTCAGAGTTCACAACAGATGAACTGGCAGACCGGGTTGCCAGCCCGGGCGGCATGACGCGCGAGGGTCTGAATGTGCTTGATGAAAGCAAAGCTCTGAAATCGCTTCTTTTACGCACTCTGAAAGCCACGGCGGATCGCGGGACTGAACTGTCAAAAATGGCCGGAAAACAGCCTTAAGCAGTTGCAAGGAATGCAATCCAGTTTTGCTTGAAAATTGCACACAAACACCCGATATTTGAACAGATGGCGCTGAATGTGCGCCCGATTTATTATCGGAGAGACGATTACGATGGCTGATTGGAACGAACCCCGGAGCATGGAGCAGCAGGAGGCGGCTTTCACTGGCGCGTCCGTACCGCGCTCAGGGACTGTGTTTGACGCAGGGCTGCGCAAGCACATGCTCTCGATCTATAACTATATGACCTCTGGTATTTTGCTGACTGGC
This sequence comes from Altererythrobacter rubellus, assembly GCF_030284385.1. NCBI lineage: Bacteria > Pseudomonadati > Pseudomonadota > Alphaproteobacteria > Sphingomonadales > Erythrobacteraceae > Altererythrobacter > Altererythrobacter rubellus. The sequence continues at coordinate 1,982,695 of NZ_CP127221.1, read as the reverse complement.
GTTGTCGCGCTGCTGACGGCGAACACCGGTTTGATCTACAGCTTTGTGGGCTCGCCGCTGATGTGGCTCATTATGCTTTCGCCACTCGCGATTGTTTTCGCGATGAGTTTTGGCGCGAACCGCTTTAGCAAAGGAACGCTCCAGATCATGTTCTGGGCCTTTGCGACGCTGATGGGTCTTTCCATGTCGACGATTTTCCTCGTCTATACGCAGGGCTCGATCGCGACGACATTCTTTGCAACCGCTGCGGCGTTCGCAGGGCTTAGCCTTTTCGGCTATACCACCAAGAAGGATCTGACCGGCATGGGCAGCTTCCTGATTATGGGTGTGGTTGGCCTGATTGTGGCGATGCTGCTTAACCTTTGGCTGCAATCACCCGCATTGATGTGGGCGGTAAGCTTCATCGGCGTGCTGATCTTTGCTGGTCTGACAGCGTATGACACGCAGCGTTTGAAGAACCAGTATGCGCAGCTGCGCGGAACCGACTTTGCCGGCAAGGCTGTGATCCTCGGGGCGCTGAGCCTCTATCTGGACTTCATCAACATGTTCCAGTTCCTGCTCTCCTTCATGGGATCGCGCGAGTAGGCATTTTCCGTTTGTGATCGTCTGGTCGCATAAAGGACTCAATTCACCGACGCCCGAGGTGCCCTTCGCATCTCGGGCATTTTCTTTGCTGCATTTGAACGATATGCCTAGGCGATAATTAACTTTCGGGATTCAGGCGCGGTTAGGGATCGCATTTGTAGCTTGCCCGGAAGGATAGCGAGAGGGACGCGAAAAATGATGCAGTCCGGCATTGTGAAGATCAAGATCATCGCCATTGCTGTCGTCAGTGCGACATTGGCCGCTTGCGGAACTGCGGCCCCGCCACCACCGCCGGTCGTTGTTGCTCCCCCACCGCCACCGCCTATAGTGATTCCGCCGCGGCCCACGGCACCTGCCGGTGCATTCGCGACCATGGCAATTCCGCAAATGGCCGCTGACGGTGTTCGCCAGACCGTCAACTACGGCATTTCTGACGAGCAAAAGCTCTGGAATGTCCGTTCAGGCCTGAATGTTGCTGCGCTCAATTGCCGCAACGCATCGCATCTGGCACTTGCCGACAATTACAGTGAATTTCTCAAGAAGCATCGCCGCCAGCTAACGCGCACCAACAGTACTTTGGCGTCCCAGTATCGTGCTCAACACGGGCGCAGCTATCGCGACGCTCAAGACGCCTACATGACCCGTGTCTATAACTATTTCGCGTTGCCGCCGGCTTTGCCAGCATTCTGCGATGTAGCTCATCAGATCGGGCAGGAAATCGTTGATGTGCCGGCCGGTCAATTGCACGTTTTTGCCGAGACTGCCCTGCCGCGGATGGAAGCGGTCTATGAAGAGTTTTTCTCTTCTTATGAGCAATACCGCGTCGATTTGGCAGCGTGGGAAGCGCAATATGGCCCGAACAGAAGCCCGGTAACGCTTGAAGCCAATTACGGTCCGCCGCAAAGCGCGGCTGCGCAGAATAATTGATCCTTACCAGGGGCGACCAAAGGGCTCTGTGCAATCTTGCACCGCGCCCTTTTGCTATCTAGAGCACGTCTAGCAAACCGGTAACGGGAATGCGGTGCGAGTGTTCTTCACTCAATTCCGCAGCTGTCCCTGCAACTGTAAGCGGCGAGCATCTGTTTCGCGTGTCCCAATACGGACACTCCCACTGGATCTGAACCGATCTGGGAAGGGGAAGCAGAGGCACTGACCCGTGAGCCAGGAGACCGACCGGCGCGCGTCGCTCTTTGTCTGGCTCTGGGATTGGTCAGGCGCGGAAGAACTTTCGTTTCGAGCGACATTGTTGGGCCTTGTGGGTGCATCTCGCGAGGCCCGTCGCGTTGAGACGGAGTATTTCGATGATGAATAAACGAAGTTTGCTGTGCGGTGCGGCTGTAGCTGCGCTGGCATGGAATTCGCCTGCGGTGGCGCAGGGCGCGCAGGAAGGCACCTATGCCAACGATGAGGAGTTCGAACAGGTCGACGTCTTTCTGTACCACCCCAAGCGTGGTGACATCATCGTAAGTGGCAGCCGGTCTGATAATGATCCTTATCCAGAGGAGTACACAGGGTCCGCCACTATCATCGAGACCAATGAACTCCGGCAACGCCAGGTGCGTGATGTGGCGGATGTGCTGCGCGATGTGCCGGGCGTCGCCGTGGCGAGCGTTGCGGGTCAGACCCAGCTGCGCCTGCGCGGGTCTGAAGCCAATCACGTGCTGGTGCTGGTCGACGGAATCGAAGTTTCCAACCCTTTCGCTGGCGAGTTCGATATCGGAACACTTCAAGCTGAAATCGGCAGCCGGATAGAGGTTCTGCGCGGGCCGCAGTCAGCGCTCTATGGCTCGGATGCAATCGGCGGAGTGGTCGCATACGATAGCGGGCAGTTTGACGGCGCTTCGGCATGGATCGAAGGAGGATCTAACAACACATTCAACGGTGCTGCGCGTATCGGTACAAGCGGCGGTCGTTGGAATGCATCGCTATCAGGCACAATAGTTAGCACCGGCGGCGAACCCAATGCCCGTGGCGGCGCGCGCGATATCGGTCGCGATGGCTACACGCTCTCCGGCAAGGGCGCTCTTGAAGTCGTAGACGGATTTGAGCTGCGCGCTTCTGGGCGTTTTGTCCAAACCGAAGGCGATTTCAACGACAGTGATTTCGACCCAAGTAGCCCGACCTTCGGTTTTGTGATCGACAGCCCGGGGACCCGGTTCGAGAATGAAGCAGCCTATGCGCTGGTTGGCGCACGATTGGAAACCATGCGCGGTGACTGGACGCACGATCTATCTGCCCAGATCGCGGATATTGCGCGCGACACTTTTGGCCAGTTCGGGCGCACATCCGGTAGCGATGGAGACCGCCTGAAGGCGTCCTATGTATCCGGTCTGCGGATCTCGGATGCTCATTCGCTGTCTTTCGCCGCCGACTGGGAGCGTGAGCGGTTCCGCAACGACGATCCGTTCGATTTCGCCTTCACGGGGCGACGCTCGATTGAAAATGTCGGGCTTGCTGGCGAATATCGATTTGACGGCGAGAGGTTCGATTTCTCAGCGGCAATCCGACATGACATCAATGATCGTTTCGCTGACGAAACGACTTTCCGCATGGGCGCGGGCATCGATGCGAGCGAAGATACGCGCCTGCGCGCAAATTATGGCACTGGTATCAAGAACCCGGGCTTTTTCGAACTGTTTGGCTTCTTCGATGGTCGCTTCATCGGCAATGAAGACCTTTCGCCAGAGAAATCCGAAAGCTGGGAAGTGGGCGTAGATCAGCGCTTGGCTGAGGGCGCAATGACATTGTCGGCGACCTTTTTCGACAGCCGGCTGGAAGATGAAATCTTCACGACATTCCCGGCTCCATTATACATCGCAACCCCAGCCAACCGCAGCACGCTATCGAAACAGCGCGGCGTTGAGCTAAGCGCTCGTGCGCAGCTCGGAAAGCAACTGACACTGAATGCGGCCTATACCTATCTCGACGCCCAAGAAAACGGGGTGGAAGAAGTGCGCCGCCCCGGAAATATCGCGTCTGCCGTACTCACCTGGACCGCGCCGGGTGACGAGAGATCAACTACTCTGATCGTGCGGCACAATGGTGCAACCGACGATGTGGCCTTCACTGATCCCAGCTTTGCTCCGGTGGTCGAGCGATTGGACAGTTTCACATTGGTCAATTTCAACGCGGAAGCGCGCTTGACGGGCCAGTTCAGAGTGTTCGGCCGCGTCGAAAACTTGTTCGATCAGACATATGAGCAAGTGTTCAGCTTTGTCTCGCCCGGACGGACCGCAGTCATTGGCATCAAAGCTGATTTCTAAAACACTCGCTTTTTCCAGGAAAATGCATAGGTAGCGCCCATGCATTTTCTCGACCAAGCCAAGATCTATCTCCAATCCGGTGCCGGCGGCCCAGGGGCCGTCAGCTTCCGGCGTGAGAAATACGTCGAATATGGCGGACCCGATGGCGGCAATGGCGGCAAGGGTGGCGACATCGTGTTCGAGGCCGTGCAGGGTCTCAACACGCTGATCGACTTTCGTTATTCGCAGCATTTCAAGGCAAAGCGTGGCAACCACGGGCAAGGGCGCGACCGGACAGGTGCAGGCGCGCCAGACCTCGTGATCAAAGTACCCGTTGGCACGCAGGTGCTGTCCGAAGACAAGGAAGAAATTCTCGCCGATTTTACCGAGGTTGGTCAGCGCGTCGTGTTTCTTGAAGGCGGCATGGGCGGTCGCGGTAACGCCAGTTACAAGAGCTCTACAAACCGTGCCCCGCGCCAGCATCAGCCCGGCGAGCCCAGCGAAGAAATGTGGGTGTGGCTGCGGTTGAAACTGCTTGCTGACGTGGGCCTGGTCGGGCTGCCCAATGCAGGGAAATCGACCTTTATCAATGCGGTATCGAACGCGCGGGCCAAGGTGGGCGACTACGCTTTTACAACCCTCGTCCCGAAATTGGGCGTTGTCCGCCACAAGGGCCGCGAATTTGTGCTCGCGGACATTCCCGGCCTGATCGAAGGTGCCGCAGATGGCGCCGGAATCGGAGACCGGTTCCTGGGTCATATCGAACGGTGCCGCGTTCTCATCCACTTGGTCGATATTACCGGACAGGGTGATCAGGACCCGGCTGAGGCGATGCGCGTAGTAGAAGAAGAGCTGGAAGCCTATGGCGAAGGGCTGGAAGACAAGCCGCGATTGATTGCGCTCAACAAAATCGATCTTGCGGATGGTGAACTAGCAGCAGAGTTTGCCAAAGAGCTGATGGCTGCCGGTGCAGAAGATGTGTTCGCTGTTTCAGGAGCCACCGGCCAGGGTATCGAAGCGCTAATGGATGCAGTGCTAAGCTATCTGCCAGATCGGACTTCGACAGAAACCAAAGGCAATGAAGTCGAAGACATAGAAGAAGAGGAGGGCGGCAATTGGTCGCCTATCTAAGCTGATGTCCTTTACTGCATTGAGCGAATTGACCTCGTGCCGCCGTTTGGTGGTCAAGATCGGCAGTGCATTGTTGATCGGCAATGGAAGCCCTCGCAGAAACTGGCTTGAAACGCTGGTGCAAGACCTGGTCATGCTGCGGAACGAAGGGGTGGAGCTGGTTGTAGTCAGCTCCGGCGCGATTGCATTGGGCGCATCAAGGCTGGGCTTGCCATCTGGCGGGCGCGCGAGTTTGGCCGATGCACAAGCAGCGGCATCAGTCGGACAAATCACGCTGGCGGGATTGTGGGCAGACAAACTGGCGCAGTCGGAACTGACGGCGGCACAAATGCTGCTGTCTTTGAGCGATCTTGAGGATCGGCGGCGGTATCTCAATGCGTCGGCAACGCTTGCTCGCTTGCTCGAAGCCGGGGCCGTACCAGTCATCAATGAGAATGACAGCGTAGCGACCGAGGAAATCCGGTTTGGTGACAATGACCGACTAGCGGCACGGGTTGCTCAAGCGGCGCAAGCAGATGCAGTATTGCTGCTATCAGATGTTGACGGTCTGTTTGATCGCGACCCCAAGAAAGGCGATGCCCGGCTGATCGAAAACGTCAAAGGGATCACGCCCGAAGTGTTGGCGATGGCAAGCGCGGAATCGTCGTCAGGCATGGGCTCGGGCGGCATGGCCTCCAAACTTCAGGCAGCACAAATTGCAGAGCGTGCCGGCATTACGCTAGCGATCATCAACGGCACGCAGAATTCGCCGATTTCAAAGGCGATCTCGGCCAATCGCGGTACGGTTTTCCTCCCTCAGCGCAGCGATACCGCTCGCAAGGCATGGCTTGGCGGCAGGTTGACTTCAGAGGGTTCGCTGACCGTAGACAAGGGCTGCACAAAGGCCTTGCTCAATGGAGGGGCGAGCGTCCTGGCAGTTGGAATCACCGCAGTTGACGGCGCATTCGAGCGCGGGGCCTTGGTTGAAGTGCTTGATACAAAAGGCAAATCGATCGCCAAAGGTTTGGTAGAATATGACGCAGTAGTTTGCCGCAGGATCGCCGGCCTGCGCGAAGATCATCAGGCTAGAATTCTGGGCTATGCTCCGCGCGCGGCTGTGGTTCATCGCGATCATATGGTGCTGCTGTGAGCGGCGACATACCCATCGCGATAACGGGAGCAACCGGCTTTGTCGGGCAAGCAGTTCTCGATGAAACCATGCACCGCAACCAGCCAGCGAATGTACTGGTCAGGCGCGCGAGCGATCACAAACACACTCGCGTTGAATGGGTTCTGGGTGACCTTGCGAACGCGCATGCGCTGGGCCACCTTGTCGCGGGTACGAAGGCTGTGATCCATATTGCAGGGCTGACCAACACGCCTGATCCTGCGGACTTCGATGCGGCCAATGTGGCGGGTACGGCGAATGTGATTGCGGCGGCGAAGCAAAACGGCGTGAAGCGGTTCGTATTTGTGTCCTCGCTTTCGGCGCGCAAGCCGGAATTGTCCGCTTATGGCGCGTCGAAGGCAGCTGCTGAGGACTTGGTTCGGGACAGCGGGCTCGACTGGACGATTGTCCGCCCCCCTGCGGTGTACGGCCCGCGTGACAGCGATATGTTCGAGCTCTTTCGAACCGCACGAATGGGCGTGGTGCCGCTGCCGCCAGGTGGGGCGACATCGATCATTCATGTGGCGGATCTGGCGCGGCTTTTGCTCGATCTGGTGGATGCGCAACCCGCATTGGTGCGGAAGAAGATATTCGAGCCGGACGATGGCCGGGAAGGAGGTTGGAGCCACAAGGAAATGGCGAAAGCGATTGGCGATGCCGTCGGGCAGCGTGTGTTCGCACCGCATTTACCGCGCGCAGTGCTGCAAAGCGCGGCGGCCTTGGACAAGCTCTTTCGGGGCTCCAACGCCAAACTGACGCAGGACCGTGTGGGCTATATGTGCCATCCGAACTGGGTCGCGCGCTCGGATCGAGCGGTACCTGAAAGCGTCTGGATGCCGCAGATTGGCGGCGCTGACGGCTTCAAGATGACTGCGAAATGGTACGCAGATGAGGGATGGTTGTAACTAACAGCCTTGCAGTTGCCGCAGACCACATTAGAGTCCGCCCGGGGTCGAGATTTTGAGTGACGGAAACACCGTCGAAAAATGCGCGAAAGGGATCCAATGAAGAAATATGTTCTGATTGCCAGTCTGGCCGCTGTCGCCGCTTGCTCGCAGGCTGAAACCGCACCTGAGGCAGAGGTAACGGAGGAAGTAGCGGAAGCTGCGCAGCCGTTGGCTCTTGATGGCAAAGCGACGCCGGGCACCTATAAGATTACCCGAGAAAATGGCGATGTGATCATGGAAGAGGTCCGTGCTGACGGTTCTTACACCGCTACAATGCCGGACGGATCAGTAGAGAATGGCACCTGGGAGCAGCCGTCGCCAGATGTTTTCTGCTCAACCTCGGATGAGGAAGGTGCGGCACAGGAATGTGCCGACGAAAAGTATGGCGACAATGGTGAGTGGCTATCGACCGGCCGCGAAACCGGTAACACGTCAATCGTGGAACGCGTCGAAGGCTAAGCCAGCCGGTTCATCAAGTGCTCGGCCCTGCCAATCGGTCGGGCCGGGTGCTTGAGCTCTTACAGAAACGGCTCGTATCCCGGTGGCAATTCACCATCTTCGGTCAGCGGGGTGTGGATGCCGCATTCGGTCTTGTCCCAGCCTTTCCAGCGGCCCGAACGCGGGTCTTCGCCCGGTGCGACCTTGTTGGTGCAAGGCGAACAGCCGATTGAAGGGTAGCCTTGCGCCACCAGCGGGTGCTGCGGGAGATCGTGCATCACAAAATATGCAGCAATCTGGCTCGCATCCCAATCGATCAACGGGTTAATCTTCAAGCGGCCTTGTGCATCCGATGTATCGATTTCGAACCGCGGCAAGTTCGCGCGGGTCGCCGATTGGAATGATTTGCGGCCAGTGAAGCTTGCATCATATCCTGCGAGCGCTTTTGCCAGCGGCTTGACCTTGCGAATCTCGCAGCAACCATCGGGGTCGTAGGACCAGCGCAAGCCGGTTTCGTCCTTCGTTTGAAGCTCTTCCACTTCGGGATAGAGATTGATCAGATTGGTGAGACCAAGACGCTCAGCCAGATCATCACGATAAGCAAGTGTCTCGGCGAAGTGCTTGCCGGTCTCCAGAAAGAGCACCGGCACGCTCGGATCGATGCTTCCGATCAGATGTAGTAGTACCGCACTTTCCGCGCCAAAACTTGACACCGTGGCAACGTCACCGGCAAGGCCATCCATGATCACCGCTTCGAGCATTTCCTCGGTCGAGGCGCCCCGAAACAGATTGTTCAGGCGCACAGCATCATGCTCGGTAAAGCGCGGGCCTGTGTCGATGCGGTCGACCGCGCGAATGTCTGTCACAGGCTTATTCATGGCCCACATTTGCGTGACGGCGGTCCGGTATCGGCTGACGCGTGTCGGCCGCGTGCTGGTAGACATTCTCCCAGCGCGCAAAGGCAGTCTCCGCGTCCGCTTCGTCGAGTTTGCTGTCCGGGGCAAATGCATCAAACCCGCAGCGGCGAAGATAAGCGAGCTGATCAATGCCAATATCGCCTACAGCGCGCAGTTCACCTTCGTAGCCTGCCTCGCGCAGTACGCGTGCGGAGGAGTATCCGCGCCCGTCACCAAAAGAGGGAAAGTTTACTTCGATCAAGCGAAGGCGCTCCAGATGCGGGAGCAATGCACGCGCGTCATCGCCCGGCTCAATCCGCACCGCAGCGGCATTGGATTGCTCAAGGAAGCTGTCGACGGTGACTTGTGCGTGATCGGCCACCTCGTCGTCGCGAAATCGGAACTGCACATCGTCGGGGCTGGTACCGAAATCGGTTTCGGAAACATCATTCGCCATAAAGCGCCTCCTTGAAGGGATCCATGCCGATCCGGCGGTAGGTATCGAGAAACCGTTCACCTTCCTCCCGTTTGTCGAGATAGATGTCTGTGACGGTTTCGACGGCGCTAATGATGCCCGCCTCGTCAAAGCCACGCCCGGTGATCTTGGCTAGCGACGTGTCTTGCGCTTCGCTTCCACCGAGCAGCAGCTGGTAGTTCTCGACGCCCTTCTTATCGACACCCAGAATGCCAATGTGGCCGGCATGGTGGTGTCCGCATGCGTTGATGCAGCCCGAAATCTTGAGCTTGAGTTCGCCAAGTTCCCTAGTCTTGCCGGTTTCAGCGAAACGCTTGGAGATTTGCTGGGCAAGCGGGATCGAACGCGCATTGGCGAGGCTGCAATAATCGAGCCCGGGACAAGCAATAATATCCTCGATCGTATCGAGATTGGGTGAGCCAAGCCCCGCCGCGTCGAGCCTTGTCCAGAGCGCATGAAGATCGGCAATCCTTACATGCGGCAGCACGATGTTCTGTGTGTGGGTGACGCGGCTTTCGTCGAAGGAATATTCTTTCGACAGCTCTGCCATCAGATGCATTTGTTCAGTGGAAGCATCGCCCGGAATGCCGCCTACCGGCTTCAGGCTGATGACTGCGCTGACATAGCCGGGCGCTTTGTGCGGGTGTGTGTTCTGATCGGCCCACAGGGCAAAATCCGGATCGCTACGGTCGATCTCGGTCGGAAGTCCGGTTTCGAACGCCGGATCGGCGAAATAAGGCTTGATCCGCTCCAGCTCGGCCAATGGTGGCTCGACACCTTGCTCCAACAAATGCACGAATTCTTGCTCGACTTGACAGGTGTATTCATCCGCGCCCAGCTCATGAACCAGGATCTTGATCCGGGCCTTGTACTTGTTGTCGCGGCGACCGTAGCGATTGTACACGCGCAAGCAGGCCTCGGAATAGGTGATCAGCTGATCAAGCGGCACGAAATCACGGATTGGTGGAGCAATCATCGGGGTGCGCCCCATGCCCCCGCCGACATAGAAGCGCGCACCGATTTCACCTGCATCATTCTTCACTATCTGGATGCCGATATCGTGCAGCTTCATCGCTGCGCGGTCGTTCTCGCTTGCGATCACCGCGATTTTGAACTTGCGCGGTAGAAAGCTGAATTCAGGATGGAAACTCGACCATTGCCTCAGCAATTCAGCATAAGGCCTTGGATCAATCAGCTCATCTGCCGCAGCGCCGGCGAAATGGTCAGAACTGATATTGCGGATGCAATTGCCGCTAGTCTGGATCGCATGCATTTCGACCTTAGCGAGATCAGCGAGGAGATCGGGCGCTTCTTCCAGCTTGATCCAGTTATACTGAATGTTCTGACGCGTGGTGAAATGGCCGTATCCGCGGTCATACTTCTCGGCGATGTCCGCCAATGCGTGCATTTGCGCGGAGTTGAGAGTCCCATAGGGAATGGCAACGCGCAGCATATAGGCATGCAGTTGCAGATATAGGCCGTTCATCAGGCGTAGCGGGCGGAATTGCTCTTCGCTCAGCTTGCCTTCCAAGCGGCGGCGGGTCTGGTCGCGGAATTCCTCGACGCGGGTCTCGACCATTGCCTGATCATAACTGTCGTACTTGTACATTAGATCACCCAATCCATGGCTGTCGGGTCTTTAGGTTTGAGTGTCAGGTCAGGCCGAACAGTGGGGCCAAGCGCGCGGACTCGGTCTTTGATATGGGCAGGGCGGACGCCTTTTTCGTCGCGGCTCGCGTCCAGAACATAGGCCGAGTTAACACGGCGCGCTGACTGCTCACGGGCGATGATTTCATCGGCACGATCGCCAACGTCAACGGCGTCATCGACATAGAGCGACCAGCCGGTGCCATCCCACCAGACTACAGCGCCGCTTTCCAGGTTGTTTCCGGTAAGGATGTTCATCGCGCAGACTCCTGAGCCAACTTGGCGAGCGAGATATCGTCGCGGGCAGTCACTTCACCGATAACAATCAGCGCAGGGCTTTGTATCGCATGCAGTTCAACCAGTTCAGGTAGCCCGGCCAGCAGTCCGCGAATAATCCGCATTTCCCGGCGCGCAGCGTTCTCGATCACCGCTACGGGCATGTCCGGTGTGAGGCCGTCTTCCATCAGCTTTTCCGCGATCTGAGGTGCGGTCTTTACGCCCATGTAAATAACAAGCGTGCGCCCTTTTCCGGCCAACCCGGTCCAATCCTGATCCGACAGACCTTTGCACTGGCCCGCCACAAAACTGACAATGCTGGATGCATCGCGATGGGTAAGCGCGATCTGGGCGGCCGCCGCTGCGCCATTCGCGGCGCTGATACCCGGAACGATCTCTACTGGAACACCGGCTGCTCGCGCGTCTTCTGCTTCTTCGCCGCCGCGCCCGAAGATCAGTGGGTCACCACCTTTGAGGCGGACAACGTCACGCCCGGCCTTGGCTTCGCGGATGAGAAGCGCGTTGATTTGCTCTTGCGGGAGCGTGTGCCGGGATCGCTGCTTGGCAACGCTGATCAGTTCTGCATCGTCGCGTGCGAGCGCCAGAATGGCTGGATCGACCAGGCCGTCATGCACGATGATCTGCGCATTTTCGATCAAGCGCGCAGCGCGCAACGTTAGCAGGTCAGGATCACCTGGGCCTGCGCCAACGAGATATATGGTTCCGGGGATTTGCATGGCCGGGAAATGGGCCAATGGTGCCCACCTCGCCAGCGAGAATGGATTTTATACCGCGTAGGAAAGCTATACCTGCCCGCTGTAACGTCGACTAAGTTTATGAAAGTTAGGAGGAAGTTTCACGCGCGGTGATCGCATCCATCAGCTCGTCAAACTGTTTGCTGGTACGGATGTGCAGGTCACGCTGCGGGAAAGGGATCTCTATATTGTGCTCTTTGAACAGTTCCCAGATCCGCGTGTAAACATCCGAACGAATGTTCGCCATGCCTTCTTCCGGATCCTGGATCCAGAAGCGCAGCTCAAAGTCGACCGAGCTGTCGCCAAATCCCATTAAATTCACGCGTGGCTTTGGCGTGTTCAATACGCGGGGCACATCATTAACAGCCTGATAGAGCAGTTCTGTGACCAGCTTCAGGTCGCTGTCATAGGACACGCCTATCGGCGTTTTCACGCGCACATCCTTGGAGCTGTAAGACCAATTGACCACCTGGTTGATCATCAGGTTTTCATTCGGGATCAGATGCTCTGTCTGATCTCGGGTAATCACTGAAATTGCGCGAATGCCAATCTTGCGGATCTGCCCGATTGCTTCGTTTCCTGCCTGATCGGTTACAGAGATCACATCGCCCGGCTTGATAGACTTGTCGAGCAACAGAATGATCCCCGAGATCAGGTTCCCGAAGGTTTTCTGAAGGCCGAAACCGATGGCGAGGCCGAAGGCGCCGCCAAAGAAAGCCAGCGCAGTCAGGTCAATGCCCAGCAGATCGATGCCGATCAGGAACGCCAGCGCCCATATGGCGATCGTGCTGAGTTTTTCAGCGAGCAGCTTTTGCGTGCTGTCAAAACGCGAGATACGTTTGATCAGGCTGCGGCTAAGACGGTTTGCCATCCATGCGGCAGTCAAAACAAGCAGAATGACGGTGATGATCAGCAGCACATCAAGAGTGGAAATCCGCAGATCGCCAATCTCGAAAGCCCATGCGTCGAGTGACTCGAGAATTCCGCCTACAGTCTCGCTTTTCTCTGAAACCGCGTCTTTCAGCCCCTGCGAACCCTCGATCACTTCGACGGGTGCCTCGTCCGGAGCCTCAGGGGTAGGCTCGACAACTGGCATCTCGGTCGCACCGTCTGCGCCTTGCTCCGCGCTTTCAGCGAATGCTTGTTCGCCGTCGGCTGTTTCAGCAGGCAAAGTGGCAGAGGTTGTCATGCGTTATCCATTTTAACGAAAGCCTGTGTCAGATCGGCGATCAAATCGTCAGGGTCTTCTAGCCCGATCGATAACCTAACGCCAAGTTTGTCTTGCGGGTCCCACGAAGCGGGCGGCCAACTCGCGGCGCTGCGGATTGGCGCGGGATCGAATGGGAGCGCCAGGCTCTCAAAACCACCCCAGCTATAACCAATGCCGAACAATTCGAGATTATCAACCAGCCGGGCGCGGGCAGCATCATCGCGACCTTTCAGGACGAAACTGAATAGCCCGCAAGCGCCGCTAAAGTCCCTGCTCCACAGTTCATGTCCCGCATCACCGGGCAGCATGGGGCACAGCACATGCGCGACTTCAGGCCGGGTCTTGAGCCATTCAGCGATTGCCAGTGCCGACTTTGTGCTTTGTTCCAGCCTTACGTGCATTGTCCGGAGCCCGCGCAGCATAAGCGAGGCATCGTCTGGCGACACAACCTGTCCCAATTGCTGGCTCGTCCGGCGCAACGCGCGATACCAGCGTTCGCCCGCACTGGCAGAGCCCATCATCGCATCCGAATGTCCGCTGACATGCTTGGTCAGGCTCATCACGCTGATATCGCATCCGTGTTGGATTGCTGGAAAGCCAAGTGGCGTAGCCCAGGTATTGTCGATCAGGCTGACTGCGCCTTTTTCTCGCGCGATCCGGGCCATGGCGGGAACATCGCAGACTTCCATGGTCAGGCTGCCCGGGCTTTCCAGCCAAACTGCGCGCGTCTGTTCGCAGAACGCCTGATGGTAGGCTTCCAGATCCGTCGGATCGAAGAAACGGTGCTCGACACCCCATTTCTTGAGCAGCCCGCTCGCCATCAAGCGGCTGGGCTCATAAGAATTATCACTCACCAGCAGAACATCACCCGGGCGAAGTACCGCCATAAGTGCGCCGGCAATCGCGGCCACCCCGCTGGGATACAACACGGTGCCATGCGCGCCTGGCTCTATCTCTGTCAGCGCTTCAGCCAATGCCCATTGCGTTTGAGCGCCACGTCGCCCGTAGTAAAATACGCCGTCATGATTGTTCTTGAGCGTCTCTGTGCGCTCGGCCTCGCTTGCATATAGATGCGTGCTCGCGCGAACGACCGGAGGGTTGACCACGCGACCTGTCCATTCAGGCTTCCGGCCTGCTTCAACCAGCTTTGTTGCAGGTTTATGTTCTTTGCTGCCAGCGCTCATGCCTTCACCGTGGCGTTTGGTGTGTCCGGATCGCTGCCCCAATCAAGCCAGCTGCCGTCGTAGAGTGCGGTGTCATCCCGACCTGTGAGATGAAGCGCGAAGATCAGCACGCAAGCGGTCACGCCGCTGCCGCAAGTTGTAATCACTGGCTTTTCTGCCGTGATGCCGGCTTCGCCCAACGCCTTGCGTAGATCTTCGGGCGCCTTGTATGTGCCATCTGTATTGAACAATGCGGAAAATGGTAGGTTGCAGGAGCCGGGAATGTGCCCTGTCGGCTGGCCATGCACTGTATCTCCCGTAGAACCTGAGAACCGTCCGGCATCGCGTGCATCAAGCACCTGTGCCGCTTCGCTGCTGATATTGGCCAGAATATCGCGCTTGAAACGGATGCGATCAGGTTGAGGCAAGACAAAATGGTCTTTTGGTTGGCATGCCGCAGTGCCGCTTTCCAACGCGCGATTTTCGGCTTTCCATTTGGCAAGACCGCCGTCGAGGATCGCGACGTTTTCCAGCCCGTGCGCACGGCACAAGAACCAGGCGCGAGCAGCGGTTTTGACTGCGCTGTCATCATAAAACACGATCCGGCTGGATCGGTCGGCTCCCAAGCGCGCCAGTTCTGCGGTCAACTGCTCCGGGCGCGGCAGGGCTTGGGGCACATCCGACGTTTCATCGACAAGCCGGGCGAGGTCGAAAAAGCGGGCGCCCGGAATATGCCCCTTTAGAAACTCTTTGCCTGCGTCGCGGCCAGCGCCGGGTAAATGCCGGCTGGCATCCAACACAATGAGATCTGCGGCACCAAGCTCTGCAGCAAGCCATTCTGTAGAAACGAGACTATCCATTGGCAGCAGGAGTAGCCGCGATGCGCGCGCGCGTCGAGAGGGCTAAACTCAGGCGTCAAGCCGCTTGGCCTGCACCCCATCATAACCACCAGGAGGCCCAGACAGGGGGAGTGGTTGCAATCGACCACCGGGCTGCAAGGCTGCAAGTCCGATCAGGAAGGTGTGAAAATGAGGCTCGATGCCCTCCGCCTCGATCCGCAAACGCAAAAGAGGCACGCAAAGCGGGGTTTGTCCTTGGCGGAACACTTCAATCTCGCTCAGCGGCAGCTGCAATTGCCCGCCCAGCGTCCCCATCTGATGTGGACCTATGCGGTCGGTTTGCCCTAGTTCCGCCAGCGAAGACTGAGCGCTGGCCATTTGTTGATCCATCGGCAAGCCGCGCTTCGCACTGATCAAATCAGCTTGAACACGCACGTCACGCAATGCGCGGTCTTGGCGGTTGGCGAGTTCAACGTGGAATTTGAGGGTCAGCATCATGACGCTGCGCATCATGTTATCGACCTGGATATTGGTCTTCATCCGGTCTGCGCGGATAGGTGCGTTACTTGCTTGGCCATTTCCCGCTGACGGCACAATGGGCGGCTCGATCGGAGCCGGTCCTGCGACTGCCCGTTTTCTGGCGAATGCCCAACCTCCTGCACCGGCTGCAAGTAACAAGGCGACCAATCCTGCAGCCCAGATCCACCAATTGGGAAGTCCGGGTGTGCCCGCGAGAACCGGTGCCTCCGCCGTTTGTGATGGCGCGATAGGTTCGGGTGTTGGCAGCGCTATCGAAGGAGTGATCACCTCTGACTCAGGCTCCGGATTGCTCGCGTTCAGATCGCTTGCCGATACCGGCTGCGAAGGCAGCGGGTTGCTGGGTACGGTACGCGGTGCAACTATTGGCTGCGTAGCTGATGGTGACGGCGCAGGTGATTGAGCTGGAGTTGGTGTTGGTGTGCTGGTTGGTGATTGCACCGAGGCCGGGGCAGGTGTGGGCGTAGGTGAAGGCTCTCTGATCGTGCGAGGAGGGATCGCAACACCTGCTGCTTCGTCGACCGGGCCTGCTGCTTCGGGCGTCGGCGACGGTGTTGGCGTTCCATCCGGGGGAAGCGTAAAATCCTGCACCCTCTGCTGCGCAAACGCAGGCGGGTTGATCAGTGCTATCGCGAGCAGGGAAGGGATCAGGGCAATTGCAGGTTTCATAGCTATCAATTTGGTCAAGCGGGTGCGGCGCTGAATAGTGAGTGAACCCATCGCAATCCAGCCAAACTCTTGCACTTGGCGTCACTTCGCGGCAACAGCGCGGCATGAGCGACACACCAAAACCGCAGTTTCTCGGCAAACAGACCGATCTTCCCGATTCACCAGAGAAGGCGCAGCTCGACTATGTGCCCAATCCACGCGAAGGGACGCTGTATCTGGTGCGCTTTGCCGCGCCGGAGTTCACTTCGCTTTGCCCGGTGACCGGGCAACCCGATTTTGCGCATCTTGTGATCGATTATGCGCCGGGCCAGACGATCGTTGAATCGAAAAGCCTGAAGCTTTTTCTGGGGTCGTTCCGCAATCACAACGGGTTTCATGAAGATGTGACTGTTGGCATTGGCCAGCGTCTGGCAGCGGAAATGAAGCCGCAATGGCTGCGTATCGGTGGTTATTGGTATCCGCGCGGCGGGATTCCGATCGACGTGTTCTGGCAGACCGGGCCTGCGCCGGAAGGGCTTTGGGTGCCGGAACAAGGCGTGCAAAGCTATCGCGGACGTGGCTAGCCGCCGAATTCGGCGATAGCTTCGATTACAAAGCGTGGGCGGACTGTAGCGCTGGTCAATTAGTCGGACGCGCTTCAAGCGCGCATAAATTTCGATACTCAACCGATGATCGATAGTGGTTTGATAGCCTGCGCCGTCAACAGCTCACCTATCAACTCCCTTTACCTTCCCCCATTGGCGTGCAGCAGTATAGCCGAGGTATCCGGTGCCGAAGAGGGCATAGAGCGCTTCGGGTAGCGCCCCCAGATATCCGGTCATGCCTTCGCCGATTGCTTTGGCAGCAGCGGGATCGAACGCCGCGATGATCCCCATCGGCACGCTGAACAGGATCAGCGCATACATGACGTAGAGAAAGCTGGGGCGGGCGCGGCTGGTCCACGGGCCCTCCGATTGCGCCTCTGCCACGATGGCTTGCAGGCGCGCTTCGATCATCTGCATTTCTTGCGTGCCTTCAAGCTTGATGAGCTCAAGCTTGGCCTTTGCGCGCGCTTCCTTGTCCGGAATGATCTTGTCGATGATCGAGGCGAGGGGGGCCAATCAGCGAGTCGAGTAAAGCCATCTGTCGAACTCCTGCGAACTAAACCGCTGGAGATAACCAAATGGGTTCATGTAGGAAAATCAGTCACTTTCGCCTGCTTCCGCAAGCAGTCTTTCCGCGAGCGCGAGGTGCGGCCGATCGAGCATTTGCCCGTCCAGACCAACTGTACCAGCGCCTGGATTGTTAGCAAAGGCCTGCACAATGGCGCGGGCATGCGCAATCTCCTCCGCGCTGGGTGTGAAGGCTTCGTTGATCACATCGACTTGCGCCGGGTGGATCGCCAACATTCCGCGATAGCCCTGGCCACGCACCATTAGCGCGCGTTCGCGCAGCTTATCGAGATCGCGGAATTCGGGCATAACCGTTTCGATAGGAGCGCAGCCCGCCGTAACCGCGCCAAGCAGGCACAGGTTCCGCGCCATTTCGTACATCGGCATGTAGGAACCGTCTGGCTGGTGCTGCACTCGCGCACCCAAGGCAGAAGACAAATCTTCTGCGCCCCAGCTCATCGCGATGAGCCGCGGTGCCCCCTCGTAATCGCCGCAATGGAACATGGCTTTCGGCGTCTCTGTGACCAGCGCTGCGACATGTGTTGAACGATTGAGAATGCCATGGTCGGCCTCGCGAATGGTCAACATTGCGTCGAGCGCTTCAACGTCTGCTTTGCCTTCCGCCTTGGGCAGGAAGAGTCCGCCGGGCGCCGCGCCCATGATTGCATCAAGATCGGCTTCGATTTCGCCGCTGCGCAACGGATTGACCCGAACCCAGATGCGGTGCTTGTCTTCGCGCGTCTTCAGAAAATCGGCCACCGCCGTGCGGGCAGCCGGCTTGTTTTCCGGAGAGACGGAGTCTTCCAGATCGAGCAGCACAATGTCTGCCGCGCTATCGCTGGCCTTGGTCATCTTGCGCTCGCTATCGCCGGGCGCGAACAGCCAGCTACGCATTCTGGACGGGGCGGAAGTCTCGCTCATGGAAAAAATCTCCTCAGCCGCGCGGGTTAGAGCGCGCAAAGGGGAGGTGCAAGCCAACTTATGAGGGGTAAACCACTGGTCGGGAAGACAGGATTCGAACCTGCGACCCCCACACCCCCAGTGTGATGCGCTACCAGGCTGCGCTACTTCCCGAACCGAGTGGAAGCGCGCCTATAGGAGCGGGACTTGCTGCTTGCAAGACATGTCATTGAGCCGATGATGCGGGTGTGGACGGCGCGCCACACTTGGAGCAGTTCCAATTGCGAGCGGCTTGCATTGCTGCTAACCGCGCCCACTTACCGTGAATGGGGAGACGAGGTCGCGCACTATACGGTGCGAAGCTGAGGCAACCCGCTTGAGTTTAATTCCAGTCTCACAGGCTTAAAACCAATGTTCGAAATTCTTGCCGCCGCGGCCAGCGCCGACGCACCACCAGCATGGATCCAATGGCTGCCGATTATCGGTATGATCCTGATCTTCTGGTTTCTTATTATTCGTCCGCAAATGAAGCGGCAGAAGGAACACCAGCAGAAGATCGAAGCGATCAAGAAGGGCGATCAGGTCGTCACTGCCGGCGGTCTTGTAGGCAAAGTGCACAAGGTGGATGACACCTATGTGGAGCTGGATATTGCGCAGGGTGTTCGCGTGAAGGCGGTCAAGAGCACCATCGGGGATATCATCCCGCCGGGCGGCAGTGCAGCGAACGACTGACGCAAAACCTAGGCGCGACTGAACGGACGGAAGATTCTACCGATGCTCGACTTTCCTACATGGAAGAAGATTTGGCTCTGGGGCCTCACGCTAATTGCAGCGGCCGCCGCTCTGCCGACGCTTTTGGCTTCGACCAATATCGATATTCCGGACTTTCTCCCTCAGCCGACAGTCAATCTGGGGCTGGACCTGGCGGGTGGCAGCCACATTCTGCTTGAAGCGGATCCGGCGCAGGTCGCCGCACAGCGGCTGGAGAATATGGAAGAAACCGTGCGCACAACGCTGCGCGGTTCGGTCCCGGAAAACCGCATCCGCATTGGCGATGTATCGACCGCCAACGGCGAGTTGAGCTTCATGGTCGACAATCCAGCCGATGTTGATCGTGCGCGCGAGTTGCTGCTGCCGGTTATGAACGGCACCGGGCTGGTTCGTGAATGGGATTTGCGGGTCGAGGATGGCCAGCAGATGATCCTGGCTCCGACTGGCGATGGCCTGGATACAGCAGTCGATCAGGCGATGGAAACGGCGATCGAAGTGATCCGGCGCCGTATTGACTCGCTAGGCACGCGTGAGCCGACGATCATTCGTCAGGGTGACACACGTATCGTGGTCCAGGTCCCGGGTCTGGACGATCCGGATCAGCTCAAAGCCTTGCTAGGCCAAACCGCGCAGCTTGAATTCAAGATGGTCGACCAATCGGCTTTGCCGAGCGATGTCCAGCAAGGCATTGCGCCGCTGGGATCGGAGATCTTCCCCTATGCGGAATCGTCGCAGTTTGCGGGCACTTCGGTTGCGGTACGCCGGTTGGGCGGTATTCGCGGTGACAGCCTGATCAACGCGCAGCAGAGCTTTGATCCGCAAACGAATGAGCCGGTTGTTTCGATTACATTTGATCAACAGGGCGGACAGCGTTTTGCGCAGCTCAGCACGCAGAATGTCGGACGTTTGTTTGCGATTATTCTGGACGGCAATGTGCTTTCGACGCCGGTGTTCAATGAACCGATCCTGGGCGGTACAGCACAGATATCAGGTGGCTTCACCACCGAAACAGCCAACAACCTCGCCATCTCGCTTCGCTCTGGTGCATTGCCGGTCGATCTGTCCGTTATCGAAGAACGCACCGTTGGGCCGGACCTGGGTGCAGACTCGATCCGCAAGGGCATGCTCGCGATGCTGATCGGCTCGGCTGCGGTCATCGCCTTGATGATCGCAAGCTATGGCCGCTTTGGTGTCTATGCAACCATTGCGCTGGTATTCAACGTGATGATCCTGCTTGGTATCATGGCTGGCCTCAACACTACGCTGACACTGCCGGGCATTGCCGGCTTTGTGCTGACAATTGGTGCTGCGGTGGACGCCAACGTGCTGATCAACGAACGAATACGCGAAGAACGTAAACGCGGACGACGGGTCGTAGCCGCAGTCGAGAATGGCTATAAAGAGGCGAGCCGCGCGATTTACGACGCGAACATCACCAACTTTATCGCCGGTGTCCTGTTGTTCATGTTCGGTACGGGGCCGGTCCGTGGCTTTGCCGTGGTGCTTGTGATCGGGCTGTTCACCAGCGTCTTCACCGCCGTTGTACTCACGCGCATGTGGGTGGCCGGATGGCTGCGCAATGCGCGACCCAACGATCTAAGTCTATAAGGGGATTTGACCGATGCGACTTCTCAAACTTGTCCCCGATGATACCAACATCAAATTCCTCAAGCTGCGGGTTCCGTTTTTTGTCGTCAGCCTGCTGCTGATTGCGGCGAGCTGGGCGGCTGTATTCACCCAAGGCCTCAACTACGGCGTCGATTTCGCTGGCGGTCAGGAAATCCGCGCGACATTTGTCGGGGAAGCTCAGGCGCCCGTGGCCGAGCTTCGACAGACAGTCAGCGCGCTTGAGGTGGTGGAAGATCCCGTGATTCAGCGCTTCGGCGAGCCCAATCAGGTTTCGATTCGTGTGAAACTGCCGGCAGAGGCCGAAGGGCAGCCGGAATTCGCAGCCATGATGACAGAGCAGATTACGGCTGCGATGCGCGACGGTCATCCTGAAGTACGAATCGACGGCGTCGACAGCGTATCGGGCAAGGTTTCCAGCGAGTTCCGCAACGATGCTGCGCTCGCCCTGGTTGCAGCCATGCTGGCGGTGGCGATTTACATCTGGATCCGCTTCGAGTGGCAGTTCGGGGCAGGGGCGCTGTTCGCGCTGTTCCACGACGTGTCGTTGACGCTTGGCATGTTCGCGATCTTCCAGCTTGAGTTCAGCCTTCAGATCATCGCCGCAATTCTGGCGATCATCGGCTATTCGTTGAACGATACAATTGTGGTCTATGACCGTATCCGGGAAAATCTGAAGAAGTTCCGCAAGATGGATCTGACGGATTTGCTCGACCTGTCTGTCAATGAAACGCTGGCACGTACTGTGATGACCAGTTTGACGCTGTTCGTTGCGCTGCTGCCATTGCTGATTTTTGGCCCGGCCAGCCTGTTCGGACTGGTTGCCGCGATTACGCTCGGCTTGTTTATCGGTACGTACAGCTCGGTCTATATGGCTGCACCGATACTGATCTGGCTGGGTGTAACCTCTGACAGCTTTGTGCCGCAAGAAAGCGCAGCCGATTTGCAGGAAAAGAAGGCACGCGGGCTGACCTGAGCCTGCCCCTAAGCCTGCCGTCGATAAACGCGTTCGATCAAAGCTTGCGCACCAGCATTTCCGCAACAGCTATCCATGAGGGATTGTCGATCACCTGCTGCTTTTGCCCTGTGCCCGGCGGCAGAATGCCTACCAGGTTTTCGCGCCGATCAATCAAGCGACCGAAGTAGAACCGACCGCCGGGGCGAGGGACCAGCACATCGCGGTTGATGGCATGGCTGACATCGTCTCCGTCTAGCTGGCGCATCCACAACAAATCACCGGGCCGAAACTCGCCGACGCTTTCTCCAACGCTCAGCACAGTCAGCGTTCCTTCGCCTGCGATATGGGCCGGGAGCATCGCTTCGCGCGGCTTGGCGAGTGCCTCGGGGCCGCTCGCGCGCAGTTGTGCAATGACCATGGGGGCTGGTGTGTCTTCGGACCGGACGATCATCTCCGGGTCGACTTCCAGCGCAGCCGCAATTCGGTCCATCCATTTCAGCGACAGATTGCGCATGCCCGTTTCCAGCCGCCCGATGGTTTGCGGGGTCGTGGGCGGATCGCAGGCTTCGGCCAGTTCGGCCAGTGTCAGTCCCTTACTCTTGCGGATATCCCGGATGCGATTGATCACAGCAGCTCTCCTGAGGGCTAACCTAATTGGTGATTTTTCCTTCCTACAGACCATTCAGCGTTGCAAGCCTGCGCTGCAATTCATCAACAGGAGACACGTTTATGCGGCGGATATTGGCGGAGAAAGAATTGACCCAAGAAGGACCGGTTCGTGGATCAGGCGCTAAGGGCAAACGTCGCTCCGTCACTGTCAATCTGGCTGAATCTCCGCTCAGCTGGCTCCATGCGCGCGGGCATATTGACGAGCGACTGTTCGTTGCGGGCGAGCGTTTGCGCGATGACTATGAACGCGCGCATTTGGGCGCGAATGTCACCATGCGATGGGATCCGGTGCGAGTAAAAACGACCGGCGAGCAAGGCCTTACCACAAACGAACGGCAGATCGCAGCCAAGGATCGTTTTGATGGCGCGCTGCGCTAAGCGGGCAGCGGCTTGCAGGACATCCTCTGGCGCGTTGTTTGCGCAGGGGAAGGTCTGCCTGACGCAGAAAAGCGGCTCGGTTGGCCTGCACGAAGCGGTAAGCTGGTCCTCAAGCTGGCGCTCGACCGTGTGGCGGATTTTTATCGGATGCGGTAAAGTGGGGTTTATTGGGCCAGGACAGTGTTCCAAGTGTTCCATCGTGTTGGAACTTACCCCTCAACCATCTCCGCAATCTCCAGCCAGCGCTCTTCGGCTGCGTCCTTTTTCGCCCGGGCATTCTCCAAACCCTTGCTGATGGTCGCAAATTTCTGCGGGTCCTTGGTGTAGAGTTCGGGGTCCGACAGGATTTGCTCGCCCTTGGCGATTGCACCTTCCAGTTCTTCAATGCGAGCGGGGAGCAGTTCGTAATCGCGCTGATCCTTGTAGGACAGTTTGTCGGGCTTTGACTGCTTTTGCACCGCGGCTTGCGTGGTTTTATCGGGCTTCTTCTTTGTGCTTGATGATTTGGCCTTGGAGGTGATGGGCTGACGGCGTTTGCGCTCCCAATCCTCATAGCCGCCCGCAACCACATCAACACTGCCGCTGCCATCAAGGCCGAGCGTCAGCGTGACCGTGCGATCAAGGAAGTCGCGGTCATGGCTGACGATCAGGACAGTTCCGTCATAGTCAGCAATCACTTCCTGCAGCAGGTCAAGCGTTTCCAGATCGAGATCGTTGGTTGGCTCGTCCAGAACCAGCAAATTCGACTTGCGGGCGAATTCGCGTGCTAGCAACAGCCGCGACTTTTCGCCGCCGGACAATATGCCGACCTTGGTGTCGACGATCTTGGGGTCGAACAGAAAGTCTTTAAGGTAAGCTTGAACATGCTTGCGATTGCCCCGCACGTCGAGCCAGTCACCACCCTCAGCCAGTAACTGACGCACTGTCGTGTCCGCTTCCATCAGGCTGCGCTGCTGATCGATCATCACGCCTGTCAGTTTTTTGGAGATCGTCACGCTGCCGCTGTCCGGCTCGAGCTCGCCAGTCAGCATTTTGAGCAGCGTCGTTTTGCCTGCACCGTTTGCACCCACAATACCGATCCTGTCGCCGCGCTGGATGCGCAGGCTGAACGGTTTAATAACAGCGCGGCCATCATAAGACTTGGTGATGTTTTCAGCCACGATCACGGACTTCGACTTGAATTCCTCTTCGGTCGCCAATTTCAGTTTGGCGGTTCCGCCACCGGAAATCATTGCAGCGCGTTGCGCACGCATCTGCCACAATTTCTCAAGTCGACCTTGGTTGCGCTTGCGCCGTGCGGTGACACCACGCTCGAGCCAGTGCGCCTCGAGTTTCAGTTTGGCATCGAGCTTTTCAGCGGCACGGGCTTCCTCGGCGTAAACTTGCTCTTCCCATGCCTCGTATCCGCCAAAGCCGACATCCTTACGACGGATGATCCCGCGATCCAGCCACAGCGTTGCATTGGTCAGCCGTTTCAGAAACGTCCTGTCGTGGCTGATGACAACAAACGCGCCCTTGAAGCGTGTCAGCCAGTCTTCTAGCCAATCAATAGCGCTCAGGTCGAGATGGTTGGTTGGCTCGTCCATCAGCAGCAGGTCTGGCTCTTGCGCCAATGCCCGAGCAATGGCTGCGCGTCGCCTCTCGCCGCCGCTTGCCCCTTTGGAAGGGGTTGTCATGTCGATACCCAACTGACCGGCGATTGCTTCGACTTCATATTCAGCCGGCGCGTCCTCGCCCGCCAACGCCCAGTCCATCAAGGTCTCAAAACCGTCGAAGTCAGGGTCTTGCTCCAGCACAACTACGCGCATGCCTTGCTTGACTTTTCGCTGGCCACGATCGGCTTCGATCTCGTCATTGATCAGGCGGAACAATGTGGTCTTGCCAGCCCCGTTGCGACCGATCAGCGCGAGCCGATCGCGCGGGCCGATATGCAGATCGATATCTTCGCGTTCTGGACCGCCCAGCAGCCAACGTCCGCCTTGCTGCAGGCCGAGACCTTCCCAGGAGAGGATTGGTGGTTGAGCCATAGTGGGCGGCAGGTAGGCGAGGGCGCGCCGCCCCGCAAGCCATCACCGCATGCGGTTGTTACTATTCTGCCTGCTTTGACTGCATGATGGCGTTTTCTCGCAGCTTCTGCATTTCGACCATATCGGCCACGTCTTTCAGCAGCGCTGGCGCGTCGAACACGATGCCGTCCTTGATCGTCCACCGCACACCGCCGACGGTCTCGAGAGTATTGGTCTCACGATTGAGGCGCGTATGGCCAGTGCCGTAGAGCACTTTCAGATTGGCAAGCGGGTTTTCGGGCACAATCACAAGGTCGGCGAGCTTGCCTTCCTTTATCGAACCCATGGGCGGCTCTTCACCTTTTGGCTCATAGATCTCGCGCGCGCCATTGATGGTTGCTGCCTGAATAACCTCAAGCGGCGTCAGGCCCGCTTCGCGCAGCATCTCAAGCTCACCGATATAGGCAAAACCCCATGTCTGGTAAATATAGCCAGGATCGGAACCAGCGGTCACGCGCCCGCCGCGGTCCTTGAATTCGCGCGTCAGATCGAACCATTTGCGATAGAAATTGCGCCAGGCGACTTCATCCTCGCTGGTCCAGTCATGGTAATAGCTGCCGTGATTGGTCAGGCTCGGCGCGTAGAATTGCATCAGCGAAGGCAGAGTGTATTTCTCGTGCCATTCCATGTTGCGCGCCTTCATAACGTCGCGACTGGCCGAATAAATGTTGAATGTAGGGCTGAGCGTTGCGTCATTTTCGATCAAATGATCGATATAGGCGCTCCATTGCTCACTGCCGGGATCGCCCACCTGATCGGCCAGCCTTGCCACCCATGCAAAGCGTGATTGCTCATCCAGATAATTGTAGTCAGCGGGGTATTGCGGCAGCGCGGCACCATCGAGCAGGCTCTCAAAATGGCCATAGAAGTGGGTGACACCGTCAAGCCCAAGCTCAGTCGCGACCCTTGCATTGACTTCGGCTACCCCGCGTTGACCCAGGTGCGCGACACTGCCGAGCCCCAGCTTGTCCGATTCATCCAGGATCGCGGCAAGCGTGGCGGGATCTTCATTGTTGAAGAACTTGATCCCGTCATAGCCCCGCTTTGCTATCCAGCGCACCCATTCGCGGCCCTGCTGAGGCGTGCGAATTGCGCCGTTCGGCCATACATCTCCTGGAACAGTGTAAGCGAACAGCCGAGGCGCGGTGATCGTATTGGCCGCGCTTCTGCGCTTCTGATCAAGCGAAGGATCGTCTGGACCAAACCCGAAACCGACCCCGCGAACGCTTGTAACCCCATGAGCAAGCCAGAGCTTAAAGCCATAGGATGGCTGAGGAGCCTTCGATGGATCGCCATTATGACCGTGAGTGTCGACGAACCCCGGTAATATATACATCCCGCTGGCATCAATTACGCGATCGGCTGGGATATTCGCTCCACCGCGAAGGATACGGGCAATACGGTTGCCCTCGACAAGGATGCTGACGGGCCCTTCTGGGGGTGCGCCAGTTCCATCGATAATCGTTGCGCCCTTGATGAGCAGCGTATCGTATGGTCCTTCGCCTTCGCCAGCTGGCCGATCGGGCACGCGTTCCATTTGTGCCGCTGCAGGCGCCGAAAAAGCAATTACAGCGCTCGCGAGTGCGGCTGCGCTGAAGAATGACTTAAGCATCGAGTGTCTCCCAGTTGCCATCGCCCTAGCGTGCAGCACTTGGCTTGCAAACCACTGCTTATCCATTGCGCGTTTCCTGAACCGCAGGAAGGCGGCATATTCACACCTTGTTCAATGGCTCGCGAATAGGCATGACAGCACCATGAAACGGATTGCATCTCTTTTGGCTGCGTTTGCCATTGTCGCTACCGGTCTTGCAGCTCCGGCTCCGGCGCATGAGCAATCGCGAAATGACCAGAACGAAGCGCGCAAGGAAATGCGCGCCGGCAATGTGTTGTCTCTGCGCGAGATCGAGCGGCGGGTTCTGCCGCAAATGCGCGGTAGTGAATACCTTGGACCAGCATATGATGCCACGGCGCGCGCATACAGGCTGAAGTTCATCAAGGATGGCCGGGTGACTTATGTTGACGTTGATGCGCGCACTGGCCGCATAATCCGCCGTTCGAGCTGAGACTTTCGCTGAATGCAGGTGGACAATCACGCCGTGCGCTTGACGCTGGCTACGCAAACGCTCAACACTCCCGACAATTGATCTAGGACTAGCAGGCAAATATGCGCATTCTTATTGTCGAAGACGAACCGACCCTAGGTCAGCAGTTGAAATCAACGCTGGAGCAGAACGGCTATGCGGTCGATCTCTCCACCGATGGTGAAGACGGCCATTTCCTTGGAAGCACTGAAGAATATGACGCGGTTGTGCTTGATCTTGGTCTGCCCGAGATTGACGGCCTGACGGTGCTTGGCATGTGGCGCAAGGAAGGCCGCGGCTTTCCGGTGCTGGTGCTGACTGCGCGTGACAGTTGGTCAGACAAGGTTGCCGGGCTGGACGCTGGCGCGGATGATTATCTTGCAAAGCCATTCCAAACCGAAGAGCTGATCGCTCGCCTGCGCGCGCTCATTCGCCGTGCTTCGGGCAACACTTCGGCAGAGCTGACCGCCGGTGACGTGCGTTTGGACACGCGTTCAGGCCGTGTCACGCTGAATGGCGAGCCGGTCAAACTGACCGCTCAGGAATATAAGCTGCTCAGCTATCTGATGCATCACAAGGGCAAGGTCGTCAGTCGGACTGAGTTAATCGAGCACATCTATGATCAGGACTTCGACCGCGATTCGAACACGATCGAAGTGTTTGTCACCCGCATCCGTAAGAAACTTGGCGCAGAGGTAATCACTACGATCCGTGGCCTCGGATACAGCCTCGACGACCCCGCAGAAGCTCCACGAGCATAGGGCGATATCCGACGAAGCACCTGTAAGCCAGGGCAGCGTCGCGCGGCGCATGCTGCTGATCGCGGCTGGCTGGATTGCTGTGCTGTTGGTTGGCGGAGGCATCGCACTTGATCGCACGCTCACCAATCTGGTCGAGCGGAACTTCGACGAGCAGTTGGAATACATTCTGACAGCGATGATCGGTTCGGCCGAGATTGAAGCGGGGGGTGAAGTCTTCTTTAATCGCATCCTCGGCGACCAGCGTTTTCTGGAACCGAACAGCGGACTTTATTGGCAGATAAACGGCGAGGGATATGAACCCTATCCGTCGAGAAGCCTTTGGGACCGCACCTTGCAATTGCAGGGCGATCACTTCGATGATGAAGCGCACTTCTACGATTCTGCTCAGTTTGACGGAGAGCAACTGCGGATGGTGGAACGCTCAGTCATCTTGCCGAATAGTGAAGTTCGCTGGACCTTCGCGGTCGCATCTGAAACCGATGAGCTGGACGACCAGATTGCAGAGATCAGAGGGATTTTGATCAGCAGTTTTGCCTTGCTGGGGCTCGGCCTGCTTTTGATGACACTGTTCCAAATCCGCTATGGCCTGTCCCCCCTGCGCCGTGTTCGCGCAGCGATCCAGAAATTGCGCAATACTGGTGCAAGCAGCATTTCCGAGCCGCTTCCCACCGAAGTCCAGCCATTGGTTCAGGAACTCAACGAGTTGCTCGAGCATTCCGAACGGCAAGCCGAAGAGGCGCGCACCCATGCGGGCAATCTGGCCCATGCATTAAAAACACCGCTGACTGTGCTGACCAATGCCGCGACCGCTCGCGATCCCAAGCTGGATAGGCTTGTTTTCCGCGAAACCAAGTCCATGCAACGCCATGTCGATCACCATCTTGCCCGCGCACGCGCGGTGGGCAGACGTTCTTCCGGTCGTTCAAGGGCGGAGGTTTGGCCGAGCGTTGAATCTGTGCTGCGCGCAGTCACGCGTATTCATCAGGGCGTTCGTTTCGATCTGGCAGGTAATCAGGAAGCTGCCGTCGCGATCGAGCGGCAGGACCTGGATGAAATCCTCGGCAATCTCGTAGAAAATGCGGCGAAGTATGGCGGTGGCAGTGTGTTTGTAACTGTCGATGCCGAGCCGGATGACCACCATAGCATCATTTGGGTTGAAGACGATGGCATGGGCATTCCCGACGGCGAAAGAGAGCGCATCTTTGATCGCGGGGTTCGGCTCGACACTGGCAAACCCGGTACGGGTCTCGGCCTGGCGATTGTGCGTGACGTGGCAGAGATCTACGGCGGCAGCGTAACGCTTGGCGAAAGCGAAGACTTGGACGGATTGCTGGTCCGGTTATCGCTCCCACGCGCGGCGACAGTTGCAGATTAGCGCAATTCGCCAGCCACCCAGCGACGCGCGGTACTCCTGGCCTCCATGCGCTGGAAGTCCGAATAAGCGTCGTTGATGCGGCGCAGATTGAGAAGCGTCTGAAGAGGAATCGTCTCGTCAAACTCGACACCGACTAGATTGCCAGCACTCCATACCGTGCGAAAGAATGCCAGGAGGTCTTCACACTTGAGTTGGTCTTCCTCGCCTCTACGGGGCGCGCCATCGACAACCAGCTGTGCCCCGGTCTGAGAGATGTTTTCGATCAGACACGAGCTTCTTCGTCCGACGAATGTCAGGTGCGCTGGCAAATGGAGCCGCAAGCGCTATGCAGCGTGCCTTGGCTACGGGGCCTGTTGATCAAGATCATGCGCGGCAAGGTTTGGAGGCGAGGGCATGGCCTATCCCTATACCGGCGTCTCCAATCTATGCTGATCACCACCCCTCGTACGAATACTTAGGATTGCAATTGTCTATGCCCCACGAGCCTTTTCGTGGTGACGGATGACTTCTTCGATGATGAAGCGCAGGAATTTCTCGCTGAACTCAGGGTCGAGATCAGCCTCTTCGGACAATTTGCGCAGGCGCGATATCTGGCGCTCCTCGCGCGCCGGGTCGGCAGGCGGCAGAGTAACCTTCGCCTTGTATTCGCCGACGGCCTGCGTGATGCGAAACCGCTCGGCCAGCATATGAATTATTGCAGCATCGATATTGTCGATGCTCTTGCGGTAAGCGGACAGGACCCGATCGGGTTCGGACGAGGTTTGCGTTTCATCGGACATCACTTGCAAAGCTAGCATCAAATCCAGCCTTGCCAAGCGCGCTTGTGACCTTAATGTGGCGTGGCATGAGTGCAACAGTCGTCCCGCTTCCCCGAAAACAGCCATCGCTTGAGCCTATGCTCGCGCTGACGGCAAACGGTATGAATGCGGTGAATACGGTAATTCTCGACCGGATGCAGAGCGAGATCCCGCTTATTCCGCGACTCGCCGGCCATCTGATCTCTGGCGGCGGAAAACGTCTTCGTCCGATGCTTACGCTCGCTGGAGCCGAACTGGTTGGCTATCAGGGTTCGCGGCATCATCTGCTTGCAGCCGCTGTTGAATTCATTCATACCGCCACCTTGCTGCACGACGATGTCGTCGACGGCAGCGAACTGCGCCGTGGCAAGGCGGCAGCCAACATCATTTTCGGTAACCCAGCGACGGTTCTGGTCGGTGATTTCCTGTTTAGCCGCGCGTTCGAGTTGATGACTGAAGATGGCAGCCTGCGGGTTTTGAAGATACTCAGCCATGCCAGTGCGGTGATTGCTGAGGGGGAAGTCTCCCAGTTGTCAGCGCAACGTCAAATTGAAACCAGTGAAGAGCGCTATCTGCATATCATCGGTGCAAAAACGGCCGCATTGTTTGCAGCCGCCAGCCAGATCAGTGCGGTTGTTGCAGAATGCGATGAAGAAAAAGAACGCGCGTTGGAAGATTACGGGCGCAATCTAGGAGTCGCGTTCCAGCTGGTCGATGATGCGATCGATTACGATTCGGATGCGACCGAAATGGGCAAAGAGCAGGGCGATGATTTCCGCGAAGGCAAGATGACTCTACCGGTCATTCTGGCCTATGCGCGTGGCGGAGAGGATGAGCGCAAGTTCTGGAAAAACGCGATCATGGGGCACCGGTCCTCAGATGAAGACCTCGCATATGCACGCGAGCTGATGGCGCGACACAATGCGGTCGAAGATACACGCGAACGGGCACGTCATTTTGCCCAGCGCGCTATCGATGCGATCTCTATCTTCCCGGAAAGCAAGGCTCGCGCGGCGATGGCTGAAGCGGCGATGTTCGCGGTCGCGCGCGGCTATTAATCAAGCCTAGCAAAGCAAAGAAAATACCGACCTTGAGCAATGCAGGGTCGGGACATTCATAGCTTAAGTAACTGGATTTAATGACGTTTTTCTGTCCATCTGACGGTGCTTCCGTCACGAGGGTCAGTCGAAGCACCTGAGAGCGTGTCACCATCTACAGTCAGATCCAGAACGTTGATCACTTCTCCATCGCGTGAATAGGTCTCGCGGTAGCTGTTCTCACCAGTCTTATCGACGGCCAGAACCCCACCAGTGTCATCATCTTCAGGAGTGACCGGATCACCGCCCAATGTCGCGGTGTATCCACCACTGTTGCCCGTGCTGGTAATCGTGTCGCCATCGATCGTATAGGTCCAGGTAACCGCTGCGTCACTCATTTCACCGAGTTGAGAGACAGTCCATTCGCCCGATACCGCATGCGAACCGTCTGGCCCGGCAGAGGCACGCGCATAGGTTGTCGAGCCGTTTGTTGTCTCATCGCCTCTGAAATTCGTCCAGCTGAGGGTCATCGTCTGTCCGTCTTCGCTCACATTCCAGGCCGACTCTCCCGGAACTTCCTCACCCTTGCGGCTGGAGGATTCCAATGTGCTATCGTCAACAAGGGTTACCTTGAGGTTGTCTACACCGGGACGCTCGACTGATTGCCACTCGCCATCCGCGGTCACTGAGAACGGCGGTATGCAATGATTACAAGTATATGTGCCATCGGCTACGGTGTAGCTGTTGACACTATTCTCGAACTCGGCAGATTCGACATTGGCTTTCCAGGTGCCAGACAGCCCTGTTTCTGCCGGAGCTTCTGCCGTTTCGCCTCAAGCGGCCACACCGAATACCAGCGTCACCGCAGCTGCGGCAGTCATAAGTTTCTTCATGAATGTATTCCCCCTTCAAACTTCGACCCATCACAGTTAGCAGACCCGAACGAACGGACGAGTCTGCGCGGGCTTTCGCAACCAAAGCGCGAAAGATGCTGTCTTCTAACAGCAAATTTCAATCTGTGCCTGCGTGTCTGATTGTGGCAGGGGCTAGCTATGCTTCTCGAACTGCCAATAGATGAGAAACTCGGAGAGTTGACGACAGCACTGGCAGATTCTGGCGCTGCGGTGCTTGTTGCGCCGCCGGGTGCGGGCAAGACTACGGCTGTGGCCCCGGCCCTGCTTGAAGAAGCCTGGTGCACTGGACAGATAATCCTCACTTCACCGCGGCGAGTTGCGGCTCGCGCAGCAGCAGAACGTATGGCGGAAATACTGGGCGAGAAACCTGGTGAAACAGTCGGTTATGTGACCCGGTTGGATAGCAAAACATCGGCCAAAACGCGCGTTCTGGTCGTAACAGAGGCCATCTTCGTAAACCGTATCATCGAAGACCCTGAACTGGCAGGCATTTCCGTTGTCTTGTTCGACGAAGCGCATGAGCGGCATCTGGACAGCGATCTTGGTCTGGCGCTGGCCTTGGAAAGCCGCGCCGTCTTGCGCAATGACCTGCGCATATTGGTTATGAGCGCAACGATAGATGGTGCGCGCTTTGCGAAGCTTCTGGGGAATCGCGCACCAGTTATCGAAAGTGAAGGGCGCGCGTATCCTTTACGTATTGAATGGCTGGGTTCGCGACCCGATGCGCGCATTGAAGACGCGATGGCCGATGCGGTGATGCAGGCTTGGCGAGAGACAGAGGGGGAATTGCTGGCGTTCCTTCCTGGTGTCGGTGAGATTGAACGCACAAGAGAACGCCTGGAAGCACGTTTGCCTGATGTGCCCATCCTTCCACTGCACGGGCAAGTTCAGCCCGCGCAGCAGCGCGCAGCGATCAAACGCGATGCGGGCGGTCACCGACGGATTGTGCTCGCAACAGACATTGCCGAGACTTCGCTGACGCTGGACGGAGTATCTGTCGTCATCGATAGCGGTCTCGCGCGATATGCCGAATTCGACAAGGCAGCTGGAACTACTCGGCTGGTTACCCGCCGCGCCAGTCAAGCGGCATCAGCGCAAAGGGCCGGCCGCGCCGCCCGCCAAGGGCCGGGCGTGGCCTACCGCTTGTGGGAAGAAGGTGGGCATGCTGGCCGCCCAGCGTTCGCTCCCGCTGAGATCGAGACAGCCGATCTGGCGCCTCTGGTCCTGAAACTTGCAAAATGGGGAAGTTCTGACCATGCGAGCCTGGCCTGGATCGATCCCCCACCGGAAGCCGCAATTGCCACCGCGCGCACTTCTCTGTTGAAAATGGGGGCTCTGGACGAAGACGGCAGGATAACTGCGCAAGGCAATCAGATCGCTTCATTGCCCCTAGATCCCTTCGCTGCTGCCGCGGTGCTATTCGGAGCGGAGGTTTCGCAAGCGTTTGACGCAGCGAAGTTGGTTCTGCTCGTGCAGGAGCGCGGGCTCGGCGGTCGCGGTGAGGATCTGCTTCAGCGCCTGGACCATTGGAACGGCGATCGGGGTAAACGCGCAGAAGCCTCGCGCAAGCTTGCTCAGGGCTGGGCAAAGGCAGCGGGGCGGTTAATTTCAGGCACGGAACCGGAGCCACGCAATCCAGCACTTTTCCTCGCATTTGCGCGGCCTGATTTTGTCGCGAGAAGACGCGACAAGTCTGGCGAGCAATGGCTGTCGGCTGGTGGCAGGGGCTTTCAACTTGATCCTGCTTCACCTCTGGCGCGTGCGGAGTGGATAGTTATTGGCGATGCGCAGGGTCAGGCAAAGGGCGCGCGGATCGCCGCAGCAGCGGAACTGAGCGTGCAAGACATCGAAGAGCATCTTCAATACCTGGTTGAAAAGCGCTCGGTAATAAACTGGAATAATGAGGAAAAGCGTGCTGAGGCGCGGCTAGAGCGGAGGCTCGGTGCGATCATCTTGGCGAGTGGTCCAGACCCCGCGCCAGACCCGGAAGCGATTGTGGATAAGCTAGTGGAAAAGGCGTTGGAAAGCTTGGGAGAACTCCTGCCTGCTGACCTATTGGCACGCGGAAAATTCGTACAGATTGAAGCGCTTGAACTACAAAGGCTCCGAGACAGCGCCGACACATGGCTGAGACCGATACTGTATGGACGGCGCGATCTCGATGTGCCGCGCGGAAAGCTGATTGAAGCCATCCTCAATCAGCTCGATTGGGGCACGCGCCAACAGTTGGACCGATTGGCTCCGCGCGAGTTCACATCACCTGCCGGAACATGTCACACGATCGATTATGCTGGCGATGACGCTCCATCAGTTGAAGTTCGTGTGCAGGCCCTGTTCGGATTGGACCAGCACCCGATGATCGGGCGCACACCACTGTTAATGAAGCTGGCCAGCCCGGCTGGCCGTCCGATTCAGTCGACCCGAGATTTGCCCAGGTTTTGGCGTGGCAGCTGGGCAGATGTGAAGAAAGATATGAAGGGGCGGTATCCGAAGCACCGCTGGCCCGACGAGCCGTGGGTGGAAAAACCAAGTCTGAAGACCAAAAACGCCTTCAATCGCAGCGAAAACTGAATTAAGGGCTTCGCCATGAGCGCACGTATCTATCAGCAGCCAAAAAGTGCCATGCAGTCAGGCAAGGCGAAGATTGACACTTGGGTGCTCGAATTCGAGCAATCCGAAGCGCGTCGGCCCGATCCATTGATGGGATGGACGGGCAGCGGCGACACTCAGGCGCAGGTCTCGCTCAAATTCCCGACTAAAGAGGCGGCGAAGGAATACGCTGAGAAGCATGGGATTGCCGTGCGCATTCATGCGACACCGCCCAAATCGCTCAAGCTACAAGCTTACGCGGACAACTTTCGCTGATACCGGCTCGCTAACTGCGCTGTTGAATTTTCGACGAATCATCGCCATATGCCCGCTCGGGAGTCGGGTGGACGTTAGCGTTCGCTCACCGGGTCAGGTCCGGAAGGAAGCAGCCCAGGTGAATTGCGGCGGGTCGCTCGGCTCCTTTTCCATGCATTTCTGACGTCACATGGCATGACATTGCCGCGCCAAACGCGTAGCAAGTGGGCATGGGTGATTCACCGGAAAACACGGATACGCCGCCATGGGACACTGGTGAGCAGGAAGAGGCTGGAAAGCCAAGTGCAGCCGAGTTGGAGGCTGCCGGTCAAAATTCCATGTTTGGCGATGCCGAACCCGCACCCGAGCCCACCGCTGAGTCAACCGGAGCACCTACGGCTTTGCCAGACCCTGCGACTCCCTCTGCCGCTGCCGCTCCGGTGGACACAAACCAGCCTTATCGTGTTCTGGCGCGCAAATATCGCCCGCAAACCTTCAGCGAGCTGATCGGTCAGGATGCGATGGTCCGCACACTTGGTAATGCGATCAAGCGAGAACGGCTGGCACATGCTTTCTTGATGACTGGGGTTCGCGGGGTCGGCAAGACATCGACGGCGCGATTGATTGCAAAGGCATTGAACTGTGTTGGGCCGGACGGGCAGGGTGGCCCAACGATCGATCCCTGCGGTCAGTGTGAACCGTGTTCAGCTATCGCAGAGGGCCGGCACATTGATGTGATCGAGATGGATGCGGCTTCGCATACCGGTGTCGACGACGTGCGCGAGATTATCGAACAGGTCCGCTATTCTGCCGTTTCGGCTCGCTACAAGATCTACATCATCGATGAAGTCCACATGCTGACGCGCAATGCCTTCAACGCATTGCTCAAGACGCTGGAAGAACCACCCGCGCATGTAAAGTTCCTCTTCGCGACCACCGAAGTCGAAAAGCTGCCGGTGACGGTGCTTAGCCGCACGCAGCGTTTCGACCTCCGGCGCATTTCGGCTGAGCTTCTGCAAAGCCATTTCGCGATGATCTGCGAAAAGGAAGGCGTTCCTGCCGAAGACGAAGCATTGCATATCATTGCCGCTGCCGCCGAGGGCTCTGTGCGGGATGGCCTGTCCATTCTTGACCAAGCGATTGCGCATGCGGACATGGATACAGACGGCAAGGTCACAGCCGCGAAAGTTCGCGACATGCTGGGCCTTGCTGATAAGGGCGCGCAGCGGAGAGTTCTCGGGCATTTGCTCGAAGGCGATGCCAAAGCTTTGCTGGCGGCGATCGAAGAGCAATACGCATTGGGCGTTGAACCGCTCGCTCTGATGCGAGCGCTGATGGACCTAACGCACCGCATTACAGTAGCGCAAGTTTCGGGTGGTGAGCCCGACGTGCCTACCGCCGAAGAACGCACTGCGCTGGGCGAGTTTGCACAACGGTTGTCTCCCGCACAGCTGCACCGGTTGTGGCAATTGCTGCTGAAGGGCCATGAGGAAGTGCGTAATGCGCCTGATCCGCTGGTATCTGCGCAAATGGCATTGTTGCGGGCGATGCACGCAGCGGAGATGCCAGATCCAGGCAAACTTTCGAAGAAGCTGGAAGAGCTTGCGGAGAAGGGTATCGCGCGCACTGCCGTAACAGCCGCATCTGGCGATGGAGCGAATGCGAGTGGGGCGGCGCCTGCGCAAGCCTCGGTCGAATGGGGCGCGCTGGTGCAACAGATCGATGATGCTGGCCAATTGCGGATCGCGCAGATTATGCGAGACTGGATCCGGGTGAACGAGCTTGCTCCGAATAAGCTGGTCTATTCGGTGAAAGATGGATTGGGCGAAGACCCCGGCGCTGAACTGCGCGATTGCCTTTGCCGAGTAACAGGCAGCCGCTGGCAGGTTGAGCGCGGCCAGGGTGTTGGCGCGCCGACCTTGCGCGAGCAGGAAGAAGCCACCAACTTGGCCAAGGAACAAGAAATCCGCGAGCATCCTATGGTCAAGGCGACCTTTGAGGCATTTCCAGATGCCCGGTTGCTCGCAGATGAAGACAAAGTCGCTCAAGCGGGCGGCAGCAAATGGAATAGGTAACGATCATGAAATCGATGGAAGAAATGATCCAGGCAGCTCAGCAGGCGGCCGAGACGATCCAGACCCAGATGAATGACATGCAGGCCAAGCTCGACGGGATCGAGGTAGAAGGTCAGTCTGGCGGCGGGTTGGTGAAAGTTCGCGCCAGTGCCAAGGGCCGCATTCTGGGCGTTACAATTGATGACAGCCTGATGAAGCCCGAAGAAAAACACATAGTCGAAGATCTTGTGACTGCCGCGTTCAACGATGCGCGCGACAAGGCTGACCGTGTTTCCAACGCTGAAATGAAGAAGATGCAGGGTAGCATGGGCTTGCCCCCGGGCTTCAATTTGCCAGGTATGTGATCTTCAAAAATCGTGCTAATGGCGCGATGAACCGGAATTTCGGAGAGATATCATGGCGACACTGATGAACGATACGAGTGCTGGCAATGACACGGACGTACGCGGACAGGTTAGTGACGAAGAATGGGCAGTCCGGGTTGATCTCGCGGCAGCCTATCGCCTGGTCGCTCTGTATGGCTGGGATGATCTGATCTTTACGCACCTCTCTGCGAGAGTGCCCGGGCCCGAGCATCATTTCCTCATCAATCCCTATGACATGATGTTCGAGGAAATCACAGCGTCTTCGCTGGTGAAGATCGATGTCGAGGGGCAGCCAGTGATCCCGACTTCGCACCCTGTGAATCCTGCGGGCTTCACAATCCACTCGGCACTCCACATGAACTGCGAGGCTGCGCATGCGGTCATGCATTTGCACACCCCTGCTGGTCAGGCAGTCAGTGCGATGGCCGATGGACTGATGGAGCATACGCAGACCGGAATGATCGCGCGCAGCGATATCGCCTATCACGAGTACGAAGGCATTGCGACGGACCTTGAAGAGCGCGACCGGCTGATCGAGGATATGGGCGACAAGCACACCATGATCCTGCGCAATCACGGCACACTTGCAATCGGCAAGACGGTTGGCGAGTGTTTCCTGCGCCTATATTTCATCGAGCGCGCATGCGATGCGCAAGTTAAGATGCTTTCCGCTGGCCGCGAAGGACTTCACAATCCGCCGCAAGGCACGCCGGAAAAGGTTAAGGCACAAACTCCGCCAGCAGGCATTGGCATGATTGCGAACGGGCTTGCTTGGCCAGCATTGCTTCGAAAACTCGACCGGATTGACCCGAGCTTCCGGACCTGATTTTGGCGGAATAATACTATCGCAAGATTGTTATGCTAACTATCGCAATGTTTGAGGCACTGCCCAAGAAGCGAGCGACATTTTGCAGCCTGCGTATGTGATTAAGGCGGAAGAACTGTTTGCGGTGAATTATCTCGCCGACGATCACCCGCACCCACAATCGGTCGAATGGATCAATCGCGGGACAGATCAGGTCTTGCGCCCCACAACTACGGACATGTTGCTGCGGACGCTGTTTCAGCCGGCGGCCTCGCCGAGCGTACAAAAACTGCACGATAGCTCTGCATTGCGCGTCATCTTTCGCAGCGACGCCGAGCGTGAAAGGTTTGCCACCGCCTTTCGCGATGCCATCGCAAAGGAGCGCGCGATTACAGAGCATGTCGTGACGGCAATCTTCGATGATCGCGGCAAAGCAGAAGCCGCCATTGCAGCATTGCATCATGAAGGGATCTCGCCAGCCGCGATTTCATTGCTTTGCCGTGCAAGCCATTTTGGTGACCCGGAATCGAAATGGCCTGAGGGACATAGCTCGATGAGTATCACTGGCGCCGTCGCCGGCGCTGGTATTGCCGGTGCCTTGCTTGGTGTGGCGTTTCTGTTTGTGCCGGGGGTAGGGCCTTTGGCGGCGGCGGGCGTCGGGCGTGCTAGCCGCATCAGCCATTCCATGGGTTGCATCGGTATCCAGTATCATTGGTGCGACAGGTGGCGCTGTAGCTAAGATGCTTACTGACCACGATGTAGATGGGGCTATGGCAGAGTATTACGACCGCCAGATCAGGCGGGGCAAAGTCTTTCTCTCGGTTGACCAACGACAAACCACTTTGGCGCGGGAGTTCGTCGAACGTATGCTAGACAAAAGCGGTGGTGCGTATCCGCAATTACCGGGCCCTTACCACAACTGATCCACAGGCGATCGCCTGCATCCACAAGAGATGCCGTATTGCCCATTGCGAGCCTGCGCTACGCTACCCATATTCCTACACAAAGGTGCGCCCAAACGGCGCGGGATAGGATTATATGACACAACAATTCCCCCTACTGCCCCTGCGCGACATTGTCGTATTTCCGGGCATGGTCGTGCCGCTTTTCGTTGGACGCGACAAATCTGTTGCTGCGCTCGAAGCGGCGATGGAAGTGAGCAAGGACATTTTTCTGCTCGCGCAGCTTGAGCCTGGGTGTGATGACCCTGAAGCAGATGATCTGTATGACCTGGGTGTTGTTGCGCAGGTCTTGCAACTGCTCAAGCTCCCCGATGGCACAGTCCGGGTTCTGGTCGAGGGCAAGGCCCGGGCACGGCTGGAGAAACTCCATGGCCATGACAGCCACGTAATGGCCGAAGTCACGGTGATCGAAGACGAGTCGCTGTCTGGCAGCGAAGTCACCGCCCTGATGCGTCAAGTTGCAGAGCAGTTTACCGAGTATGCAAAGCTCAACTCGAAGTTGGGCGATAACGCGAGCGTGGAGCTGGGTGATTTTGAGGATGCGGGTGATCTGGCCGACAATATCGCAGGCGCGATAACTGCCAAGGTATCGGACAAGCAATCATTGCTGTCTGAAGTCAGTCCGCTGAAGCGGCTTGAGATGGTTATGTCCTTCATGGAGGGCGAACTGTCAGTCCTTCAGGTCGAACGCAAAATACGCGGCCGTGTGAAGCGCCAAATGGAAAAGACCCAGCGCGAGTATTACCTCAACGAGCAGTTGAAGGCGATCCAGAGCGAACTGGGCGGGCAAGACGGCGAAGATGGCGACGAAATCGCCGAACTCACCGAGAAGATCGAAAAGACCAAGCTTTCAAAGGAAGCGAAGGCCAAGGCCAAGGCAGAGCTGAAGAAGCTCAAGGGCATGCAGCCGATGAGCGCTGAGGCGACTGTCGTCCGCAATTACCTTGATATTTTGCTCGGTTTGCCATGGGGCAAGAAGACCAAGATCAAGAAGGACATTTCGCAGGCGCAGGAAGTGCTTGATGCGGATCATTACGGCTTGGAAAAGGTCAAAGACCGGATCATCGAATATCTTGCTGTGCAGGCGCGAACCAACAAGCTGAAAGGCCCGATCCTGTGTCTGGTCGGCCCTCCGGGTGTTGGTAAGACATCTCTGGGCAAGTCGATTGCCAAGGCGACCGGGCGCAAGTTCGTGCGGCAATCCTTGGGCGGCGTGCGCGATGAAGCGGAAATTCGCGG
This sequence comes from Altererythrobacter rubellus, assembly GCF_030284385.1. NCBI lineage: Bacteria > Pseudomonadati > Pseudomonadota > Alphaproteobacteria > Sphingomonadales > Erythrobacteraceae > Altererythrobacter > Altererythrobacter rubellus. The sequence continues at coordinate 1,942,964 of NZ_CP127221.1, read as the reverse complement.
CCACCGCCGTACCTATATCGGATCGATGCCGGGCAAGATCGTCAACAATCTGAAAAAGGCAGAAAGTTCGAACCCGCTCCTCTTGCTCGACGAGATTGACAAGCTTGGCCAGGACTTCCGTGGCGATCCCGCATCAGCGCTGCTTGAGGTGCTTGATCCTGAACAGAACAGCAAATTCCAAGACCATTATCTGGAGCTGGACCTCGATCTTTCGGACATCATGTTCGTTACCACCGCGAACAGCCTGGATCTCCCGCAGCCCTTGCTAGACCGGATGGAGATCATCCGTCTGGAAGGTTACACCGAGGACGAAAAGGTAGAAATCGCTACGCGGCATCTGCTGCCTAAGCAGATAAAGGATCACGGCCTCAAAGATGGCGAGTTCGAGCTGACGCAAGAAGGATTGCGCGATCTGATCCGTTATTACACGCGCGAAGCCGGGGTTCGGACACTAGAGCGTGAAATCGCACGGCTGGCGCGCAAGAGCTTGCGCAAGATCCTTGAAAAAGAAGCCACCAGCATCACGATCGCACCCGAAAACCTTGGCGACTTCGCAGGTGTTCGGAAATTCAAGCACGGCATGTCGGAAGAAGAAGCGCAGGTTGGTGTCGTGACCGGCCTGGCATGGACGTCGGTTGGTGGTGAGCTGCTGACCATTGAAAGCGTGACCACGCCTGGCAAAGGCGAGATCAAGTCGACCGGCAAGTTGGGCGATGTGATGAGTGAAAGTATTGCGGCTGCGTTCAGCTTCGTAAAAGCGAGTGCGCCTGCATACGGGATCAAGCCGTCGATCTTCCAGCGACGCAACATTCACATCCACTTGCCTGAAGGTGCGGTGCCAAAGGATGGGCCAAGCGCCGGTATCGGCATGGTGACATCGATCGTGTCTGCTCTCAGCGGCGTTGCGGTGCGTCCGGATGTCGCGATGACCGGCGAGGTCACATTGCGAGGTCGCGTGTTGCCGATTGGCGGGCTGAAGGAAAAACTGCTCGCAGCGCTACGTGGCGGGATCAAGACTGTCCTCATTCCTGAAGAGAATGTGAAGGATCTGGCGGAGATTCCCGATAATGTGAAGGAAGGCTTGGAGATCGTTCCGGTCAGCCATGTCGATCAGGTTCTGGAACGGGCGCTGACTGACGCGCTCGAAGAAATCGAGTGGACAGAGGCGGACGATCTGGCCAGCCAGCCGGTGCCGCCAGCGATCAGCGGACATGGCGCGCCAACAGCGCATTGAGCAATTACATGGTGCAGCGCAGCGACTCGGCAGTGCAAATTGCCGGGCGCTGACGCGCCTTGTGACGCAATCCGGTGACCTTGACCCTTAGCTCTGCGCCAATGCGGCACAGTTTATCGTAAATGGTGCCAGATTCTCGAAAAATGGCACTTTTCTGCGCGATTTGCCTTTGACAGCGCGGGTAAAAACGTCTCAATTTGCCCGCCCCAAGAGGGAAAACTTTCGAGTATATTTTTTGAATTCGAGAAACAGGGGTTCTCTAAGAATGAACAAAAACGATCTGATCAGCGCTGTGGCCGATGCAAGCGGCTTGTCCAAAAGTGATTCAGCCAGTGCTGTTGAGGGCGTGTTCGATACAATCACCAAAGCATTGTCGGGTGGCGATGAAGTTCGTCTGGTTGGCTTTGGAACATTTTCGGTCGCAAAGCGCAAAGCTTCGACCGGACGCAACCCGCGGACTGGCGAGCCGATGACGATCAAGGCGTCGAACCAGCCAAAGTTCAAAGCCGGCAAGGGCTTGAAAGACGCGGTGAACTAAGAACACGTTTGTAAGCGCGCTCAATCCGCGCGCAAGAAAAATGACCCCGCCGGAGCAGTCCTGCGGGGTTTTTCTTTGCTCGAAAGATGGTGTTAGTCGGCCAGCTTGATCAGTGCAGTCGGTGCGTTCTGTGTGCTGCCATCAACTTCCCAAGTCAGCACTTCGCCGCGCGGTGATGTTGTCGATCCTTCGTCTGTATTGTTTGCCCGGATCGCTCCGTTCGCAACGATGGTGAAGGTGCCTTCCATGCTGGGCATATTGGGTATATTGTTCGCGTTTTCTCCCAATGATCCCAGGCTCGCCAGACCCATCATGCCGCCCATCATTGCGCTCATCGGGTTAGCGTCCTCTTGTGCAGAGTAGCCCGGCGCATTGACCCTGACTGTATTCTCGTCGCGTAAGATGACTTCGACAAAGGTGGTGCCGGCGGGAAAACCCTCGATGACGGGGAAGCTGAAATCATGGCTCAGATTGCCGCTGGCGACATAGCGCACGTCGAAAACGCCGTTGCCTTTGATTTCGACCCGCTCCCAGCCTTTGTGACGCAGTAATAGCTCGCGCAGTTTTTCGCCCGCCTCCGGATCGGTTGGATCAATCCCGCCCATCATCTTCGCCATATCCTCGGCTTCTTTTTGCGCCTTGGCGATGCGCTCTTGCGCGCCCGCATCCCATTCTGCCCGTTGCTCAGCCAATTCTGTTTCCGTGCAATCACGCACGTCGTAGTTATCTGTGTAGCACTCGTCGGCTTCGAACTCCTCTGCCGCCGCTTCCATCTGGGCTAGGTCGCTCAGACCTAGGAAGAAAATTTCGCCGTCATAGGTGAAGCTGAATGCGCCTCCTTCCTCGAGCACCAGCTCAGAGGTGAATTTGCCAGGTGAAACGAAGCAGCCGGTTAGGGCCAACGCAAAAGCCGCCAAAATGGCAGTCGTACGAATTCGTAGGGCGGCATTCATGTTTGTTCTCCTGACAGACTGGCTATCGTGTTGTTGTGGCATAAAGCGCGATTGCAGCGGCATTGCTCACATTAAGGCTTTCCACTGCCCGTGTGATCGGCAGCTTGGCCAGTGCATCACAGTGCCCTTCGATGTTTTGCCGCATACCGGCGCCTTCTGCGCCTAGTACGAGAGCAACCGGACCTGCTGGCAGAGCCTCGGCAAGCGTGGCCTCCGCATGCCCCGTAAGGCCAATCCGCCAATAGCCGGCTTCGGCCATTTCCTCGAGTGCACGCGCTAGATTGACCACGCGTATCCAAGGCACGACTTCGAGCGCACCCGACGCCGATTTTGCGACCACGCCGGATTCGGGCGGCGAATGCCTGTCTTGCGTGACAATGGCAGCTGCACCGAACGCCGCACCCGAACGCAAGATTGCGCCGACATTGTGCGGATCGGTGACCTGATCGAGCACAATCAATGGGCGCGCAGGATCTGCGTCGGTAAATTCGTCCAGAAAGCGATTCTCCAACGCCTCGCATTCGAGCACCAGGCCCTGATGTGGCGCGTCCTTCGCAACCAGGCGCGCAAGATCGGTGACATCTGCATACTCGATCGGGAAATCGGCCGGCAACTCGCCATCGAGTGAGTCGATGCCTTCGCGCGTGGCCCATAGCTTGCGGTGAATGCGTGCAGGATTTTTCAATGCCGCTTCCACCGCATGCCGCCCCCATAGCCGTGCATGACCGGCGGTCGCACGACCGGAGCCCCGCCCACCTTTCATTCGTCCTGCCCGACCTCTAAGCGCGCGTTTGCGCTCGCCTTTGGCCATTACTGTTCTCCAAAAAGTGCTTTGTTGCCGCTCCCCTGCCAGCCACACCATTGACAGGCAAGCGCCGCTTCGCCAAAGGGGCGCGTCTCGGCATTCGGAGCCGCCCCACAGCAGCTCTATTTTTCCCGCAGGAATATGTGGACAGGTGGCCGAGTGGTTAAAGGCAGCAGACTGTAAATCTGCCCGCGCAAGCGTACGCTGGTTCGAATCCAGCCCTGTCCACCATTTCCTTGTTTGGTTATTTTTCGACTGCTTTGAAAATCGTCATCCCGGCGAACATCGAAGCGACGAAAATGCCGGCAGGGATCGGATTGACCGCCAGTGATGCGATGCCAGGACCCGGGCAAAGTCCGGCCAAACCCCATCCCACTCCGAACAACGCTGAGCCGAACGTCAATCGCCGATCAATTAAGTCTGTGCCCGGCAACGAGAAGCCGGTATCGGCGATGGGCCGCTCCATCCTGCGTTGAACCAGCCAAGCGACCGCCATTACCAGCGTCGCACCACCCATGACGAAAGCCAGCGTGGGATCCCAATGCCCGGCTATGTCGAGAAAACCGCGAACGCGGGAAGGGTCCATCATTCCCGAAAGGGCGAGCCCGCCTCCGAACAAAGCACCGGAAAGAAGAGCGATAATTGCTTGCCGCATTACCAGCCTCCGCCTGCGAAATTGACGATGGCAACCGTTGTCATGCCACTGCCAATGAAAGTCATGACGGCTACAATTGACCTGCGGCTGAGCCGCGACATCCCGCAAACACCATGCCCGCTTGTGCAACCGCTTCCGAGCCGCGTTCCAAAACCAGTGATCAGCCCGCCCGTAATCAACCAACCTATCGATGGGGGGTAAGTGGATTCTATCGGGCCAAACGCGCCTTGGAATAACAAAGCGCCAAGTATCAGGCCCGCGATGAACATTGAGGCGACAATCCGCGGGGGGCCGGCATCGCTCAGTCCAATACTGCGGCCTGCCAGCCCGCTAGCTCCGGCGATACGACCAAGGCCGAGTAACATGATAGCCGCTGCGATGCCAATCATGAGTCCGCCGATCAGGCCTTCGAGTGGCTGGGCGTCCGGGAAGTATGCCAAGGTCATAGCTGGTCCACCGGTATCTTGAGATATCTCACGCCGTTCTCCTCTGGTTTCGGTAAATCCCCGGCACGCATTTTCACTTGTACTCTGGGCAAGATCAATGCGGGCATTCCTAAAAGCGCATCACGTGCGCCCCGCATTACAACAAACTCGCCCTCGGCAAAACCTTCGTGGATATATACCGACACTGGATCTGCGTTGCTGACCAATCGTGCTCTCCCATGCGGTGTCATAGCAGCGCAGTGCAAGTGTGCAAAAGCTCACAAGCATCCTGGGCGCTTTGACTTGCCGTGGAGGGGGAAGGTTACTATTCCCGCGTACCATGGAACTCACTGCCCAAGATCGAACAGGCCGCCCTGTTATCTCCGCTACCGGTCTTTTTACACCGGAACATGTCATAACCAATGAAGAGCTGGTTGCCAGTTACAACGAGTATGTGGAGGGGCACAACGCGAGCAATGCGAATGCTATTGCTGCGGGCGAAGTCGAAGCGCTTCAGCCGAGCTCGGTTGAGTTCATCGAGAAAGCGAGCGGGATAAAGGCACGCCACGTGATGGCGAAAGAGCCGATACTCGATCCAGACATCATGTCGCCGCGCTGGGAAGAGCGGGGCAATGACGAGCTTTCGATCATGGCGGAGATCGGCGTCAAGGCCGCGCGCCAGGCATTGGAGCGGGCGGGGCGCGATCCCAAAGACGTGGATGCGGTGCTTTGTGCCGCTTCGAACATGCAACGCGCATATCCGGCGATGGCCATCGAAATTCAGCAAGAGCTGGGCATCGAGGGTTTCGGCTTTGACATGAATGTTGCGTGCTCTTCAGCGACGTTCGGTATCCAGACAGCGGCAGATTACATTCGCGCAGGGAATGCCAAGAGTGTGCTGGTGGTAAGCCCTGAGATTACGTCGGGCCATTTGAACTGGCGTGACCGCGATAGCCATTTCATTTTTGGCGATGTTGCGACCGCTGTGCTGGTTGAAGATGCAGCTATCGCTCCGCCAGAGCATTGGGACATCTTGGGCACAAAGCTAAAGACCGTATTCTCCAACAACATCCGCAACAATTTCGGTTTTCTGAACCGCGCGCATCCTGATGGCGACGGCAAGCCAGACAAGCTGTTTGTGCAGGAAGGCCGCAAGGTCTTCAAAGAAGTGGTGCCAATGGTTGCGCAGATGATCATCGATGAAGCCGAGCGACTGGAGATCGATCCGAAGGGCCTGCGCCGTCTTTGGTTGCATCAGGCCAATGCCGGTATGAACCGCCTGATTTCGCACAAGATTCTGGGTCACGAAGCAAGCAATGACGAAAGCCCGACCGTGCTTGATACTTACGCCAACACATCGAGTGCTGGCTCGATCATTGCCTTTCACAAGCACAGCGAAGATCTGGCTGTAGGGGATGATGGCCTGATCTGCAGCTTTGGAGCAGGATATTCTGCTGGCACGGTGTTTGTACGCAAAGTTGGTTGACGAAAGCGGGCAGGCTTTGCTTGCAGCGCATCGAACCACCGCCTAAACGCTTTGGCATGGCCGGAGAAATTCTAGACAATAAGGGGCGCGGCGAAGTCAGTTGGAGCTGGCCGCCGATACACCCCGAGGGGCGCAAATTTGGCGTCATCGCTATCGGGCTTAGCCTGATCCCCCTTATCTTGCTCGATTGGGAAATCATCGGTTGGCCGATGTTGCTCTTGTCTGCAGGTGTATTCGCATTTTTCCGCGATCCGGAACGCGTTGTACCGCAGGGTGAAAACGTGATTGTTGCGCCAGCGGACGGGCTGGTTTCGACGATTACTGTGTGTGAACCACCAGAAGAGCTGTGCGTCGATGATGGTTCGGGCGCGCCAAGCTTAACGCGTGAACCCGTAACACGAATTTCGATCTTTATGAGCGTGTTCGATGTTCACATCAATCGCTCACCCATCGCAGGCACGATCGAGCGTGTTGTCTATATTCCGGGTAAGTTCATGAATGCGGACTTGGATAAGGCGAGCGAAGAGAACGAGCGTCAGCATTTTCTGGTACAGCGACAGGACGGCGTAAAGATTGCCTTCACACAGATAGCGGGTCTTGTCGCACGGCGTATTGTGCCTTTCGTTAAACCAGGTGACATTGTTGCCGTTGGACAAAGAGTAGGCCTGATCCGCTTTGGTAGTCGCGTAGATGTGTATCTGCCTGCTGGAACCGATCCAAAGGTTCTGATGGGGCAAAAGATCATCGCCGGCGAAACCATCTTGGCTGAGCTGGGATCGCAGAAGCTGCTGGAAGGCATCGCTCAGTGAGCGACACACCGCGCGTTGGGCCAAAGTCGGAAGAGGGCGAGGAAACCCTTCCCAAACCTGCCAAGACCACGCGCGGGCTTTCCCTGCGGGCGCTTCTGCCAAACGCAATCACAGCCGCTGCTTTGGCAGCCGGATTGACTGGCATTCGGTTTGCGATCTCTAGCGATTGGAATTTGGCGGTTTACGCGGTTGTTCTTGCCGGATTGCTCGACGGCGTAGATGGACGCATCGCGCGCCTCCTGAATGCGCAATCGCGCTTTGGCGCCGAGCTTGACAGCCTTGCGGACTCGATCTCTTTCGGTGTGGCTCCGGCGATTATTTTGTACCTTTGGTCAATCCAGGACTTGCCCCGGCTCGGCTGGTTTGCGTCGCTGGCATTTGCGATTTGTGCCGCGCTGCGTCTGGCACGGTTCAATGCGCAGATTGATACGGATGATCAGCCGCACAAGCTGGCCGGATTCCTGACAGGCGTTCCGGCTCCGATTGGGGCTGCGCTCGCATTCATGCCTTTCTATCTCTGGATGGCGACAGACATCGCGGAATTTCGCAATCCGGTGTTTGTCTCAATCTGGCTTGCAGCAACGGGCATGCTGATGATTTCCAATGTTGCGACATTCAGCTGGAAATCGATCCGACCCAGGCGCAGCATTCGCCTGGAAGTCATTGGTGTCTTTGCGCTCGTTTTCGGAGCATTGTTGCAAGAACCGTGGTGGACCCTTGCGGGTATATGCGTGATCTATGTCGCGTTGATGCCGCTGGCTCTTTACCGCTACGGAAAAATCAAGCGGCAATTGCAAGATGAGCGGGCGAAACCTGCCGGCTAACGTCGGCGCGAGCAGCAGGTGCCATACGCAGAGTCACCACCGCGGCTTCGTTGACCTGAACAGCTGCAATACTATCCAAAGCCATTTCAGCTTTCATCGAATGATAGGCATTGCGCCATTTCAGTGCGCTGTCTGACAAGGAAATGATACTCCCCAAGGCGATCACCATAAAAAGGGCTGCAAGTCCGAAAGTGAGCATGGGCTGTCTCCTGCCTGTCCCGAACACTTGACCTTTCAAGCGCTAGCGGGCATTGATTTTGTACCACGTTTGTTCCGCTACGCATGTTCACTAAATGTTCCAAGGTGTCAAGCGGGAATATCCGGCTCGCACGCGAATTTCACGATTGGGGCTGGATATTTGGCAATTTCACGTCTAGAGCGCGCGGCGTTCGTGAAGAATAGGGCCATCCCGGCCGAGTTCTAACCGTTCAAATCCACATGGTGAGCGTACATACCGGTGCCTTGCGCGGGACATACCGCAACAAGGTTCCAGCTCTCCAGAGGCATAACCGGAAAGGAATTACCTATGGCGGCCACTACCGTCACAATGCAGCAATTGATTGAGGCCGGCGCACACTTCGGCCACCAGACCCACCGCTGGAACCCGCGGATGAAGCCGTATATCTTCGGCAATCGCAACGGTGTTCACATTATCGACCTGTCGCAGACTGTGCCACTGTTCGCGCGCGCTCTCGACTTCGTTGAGCAATCTGTTCGTTCTGGCGGCAAGGTATTGTTCGTTGGCACCAAGCGTCAGGCGCAAGGGCCGATCGCAGAAGCCGCACGCGCTTCGGGTCAGCACTTCGTCAACCACCGCTGGTTGGGCGGCATGCTCACTAACTGGAAGACAATCAGCCAGTCGATCAAGCGCATGAAGACCCTTGAAGAGCAGCTTTCGGGCGACACTTCGGGCTTCACGAAGAAAGAAGTTTTGCAGCTGACACGTGAGCGTGACAAGCTTGAGCTTTCATTGGGCGGCATCCGCGACATGGGCGGCGTTCCAAGCGTGATGTTTGTGATTGACGCGAACAAGGAAGATCTCGCCATCAAGGAAGCGGCTGTATTGGGCATTCCAGTGATCGCGGTTCTCGACACCAATGTCGATCCAACTGGCATCGCATTCCCGGTACCCGGCAATGACGACGCGAGCCGTGCGGTTCGCCTTTATTGTGATGCGATTGCTTCAGCAGCTATCGCTGGCCGCGGCGGAGCCGTTGCCGACAGCGGTGAAGACGTTGGTGCGATGGAACAGCCACCAGCTGAAGCGACTGCTTAAGCCTTAATCTCGGCTGGTACGTCTTTGGCGTGTCATCCACTACCCCTAATGTACTGGGTATCACCGCTAAAGAGCGGTCCCGGTGCACACAGACCATTTGAAAAGGAAATCACCATGGCTGCATTTTCTGCCGCTGATGTGAAGGCTCTGCGCGAGAAGACCGGCGCGGGCATGATGGACGCCAAAAAGGCGCTTGAAGAAGCAAACGGCGATATCGAAGCCGCAGTTGACGCGTTGCGCGCCAAGGGCCTCGCTACCGCTCAGAAGAAGTCTAGCCGTACTGCGGCTGAAGGCCTTGTCGGTGTTACCGTTGAAGGCAAAAAGGGCGTTGCAGTCGAAGTGAACTCTGAAACAGATTTCGTTGCAAAGAACGACCAGTTTCAGGACTTCGTGCGCAAGACCACGCAAGTCGCTCTGAGTGTAGACACAGACGATATCGAAACTCTGAAAGCTGCTGCATACCCAGATGGCGGTACTGTGGCTGACAAGCTGACGAACAACATCGCTACTATTGGCGAGAACCAGCAGGTCCGCCGCATGAAAAGCGTGTCGGTACCGCAGGGTTCGGTTGTTTCTTACATGCACAACGCGGCGGCAGAAGGCCTCGGCAAGATCGGCGTTCTGGTTGCTCTTGAGAGCGACCTGGGCGACGACGTGCTGGTGCCGTTTGGCAAGCAGCTCGCCATGCATATCGCTTCGATGTTCCCACAGGCTCTCGATGCAGACGGCCTGGATCCTGAAGTAATCGCGCGCGAGCGTGCAATCGCAGCGGAAAAGGCAGCCGAGAGCGGCAAGCCTGAAAACGTGCAGGAAAAGATGGTCGATGGCGCGATCAAGAAGTTCGCGAAAGAAAACGCTCTGCTCAGCCAGATGTTCGTGATGGACAACAAGTCTTCGGTTGAAGATGTTGTTGCGCGCACTGCCAAGGATAACGGCGGCTCGATCAAGCTGGTCGACTACGTCCGCTTCCAGCTCGGCGAAGGCATCGAGAAGGAAGAAAGCGACTTCGCTGCAGAAGTCGCAGCTGCTGTTGGCGGCTAATTCTTCCAAGCACCGATTCTGAAGCGGCCGCTGGACGTTATGTTCGGCGGCCGTCTTGTTTGGATGTAAGGGTGACGCTTCTTTACCCTTTGCGCGAGTCGGGAAGGGCGGCTAAGGCCCTTCGCAATTCAATCCATACTTGGGAGCGGGACCGACCATGAGCCTACCACCTGTCAAACGCATTCTCCTGAAGCTCTCGGGCGAAGTGCTGATGGGCGAACAGGAATACGGGATTGATCCTGCCTATGTTGCGCGCCTGGCCGAAGAGGTGAAGGCGGCCAAGGATACCGGGCTAGAGATATGTCTGGTAATCGGCGGCGGTAATATTTTCCGCGGGGTGGCCGGCGCGGCCAAGGGCCTGGATCGCACCACCGGCGACTACATGGGCATGCTCGCGACGGTTATGAACGCGTTGGCGATGCAGAACGCTTTGGAGCAAGCCGGCGTGCAGACCCGCGTGCAGTCAGCAATCCCGATGAGCAGCGTTTGCGAGCCTTACATTCGTCGGCGCGCGGAACGCCATCTAGAGAAGGGGCGGATCGTGATTTTCGCCGCAGGCACAGGCAATCCTTTCTTCACGACTGATACCGGCGCAGCATTGCGTGCTGCCGAGATGAACTGTGATGCGCTGCTCAAAGGTACCAGCGTGGACGGGGTCTATGACAGCGATCCGAAGCAAAATCCCGATGCCACGCGTTTTGACACGATCAGCTATGACCGGGTGTTGGCAGACAATCTCAAGGTGATGGACGCCACTGCAGTCGCCCTGTGCCGCGAGAATTCCATTCCGATCGTCGTTTTCTCGATCCGCGAAAAGGGCAATGTTGCCCGCGTGCTCGAAGGAAACGGCGTACAGACAATCGTACAAGAGGAAGCCTGAAACATGCCGCAATATGAAAAGGCAGATATCGAACGCCGGATGAATGGCGCAGTGGAATCGCTGAAGAGTGATCTGGGCGGTTTGCGCACCGGTCGTGCGAACACCAGCCTGCTCGATCCGGTTGTCGCCGAAGTTTACGGCGCGATGATGCCAATCTCGCAAGTAGCGACGGTGTCGGCTCCAGAGCCACGCATGCTAAGCGTTCAGGTGTGGGACAAGTCGAACGTCAGCGCGGTTGAGAAAGGTATTGCCAAGGCAAACCTCGGCCTCAATCCGATGACTGACGGCCAGACAATCCGTCTACCGATGCCGGACCTGACCGAGGAACGCCGCAAGGATCTGGCCAAGCTGGCCGGCGAATATGGCGAAAAGGGCAAGATCGCTGTGCGCAATGTTCGCCGCGACGGCATGGAATCGCTTAAGGCTGACGAGAAGAAGAAGGAAATCTCGGAAGACGAACGCAAGCGTCTGGAAGACGAGGTCCAGAAGATGACCGATAGCCATATCGCGGATATTGATGCGGCGGTTGAGAAGAAGGTTCAGGAAATTCTGACTCAGTGAGATCGGGGTAGCCGGAGGGGATCGATGGGCGAGACGCCCTCTAAGGATGCGAGCCGCGCACGTCACGTCGCCATCATCATGGATGGCAATGGGCGCTGGGCGAGAAAGCGCGCCTTACCGCGATCGATGGGGCACAAAAGCGGCGTAGAGGCCGTGCGAAAGCTTGTGCGCAGCCTCAATAGTTCCGGGCTCGATTGCTTGACGCTTTATGCCTTCAGCAGCGAGAACTGGAAACGGTCAGAAGACGAAGTCGACGACCTGATGAATTTGATGCGCAAGTTCATCAAGTCGGATTTACCCGAATTCATCGAGAATGGCGTCCGGCTGAAAATTATCGGCGATTGGCAAGGGCTTGAGCCCGATATCGTCCAAATGCTCGAAGATGCACTAGAACAGACCAGAGCGGGTACACATACGGTTGCAGTGGCACTCAACTATGGCTCGCAGCAAGAAATCGCGCGCGCAGCGACCAAAGCTGCGTCAATTGGCGAAGTGAACGAGCGGACTATTGCTGCGCATCTTGATACGGCTGATTTGCCGCCTCTCGATCTGCTGATCCGGACCAGTGGCGAAATCCGACTGTCGAATTTCCTGCTGTGGCAATCGGCCTATGCCGAAATGTTGTTCGTGGACACGCTGTGGCCGGATTTCACGCCGGAGATGCTGCAAACTGCGCTGGACGATTTCGCGCAAAGGGAGCGACGCTTTGGCGGACGCTGAGACACCTAAGAAGAAATCCGACCTGCCGGTGCGGTTCGCCTCGGCTGTGGTGATGCTGGCGGTGGCAGGTACGGCGCTGTGGCTGGGTGGTTTCTGGTTTGACCTGTTCGCGCTGATTGTCGCGGTCCTCTGCGTCAGCGAATTCGGGCGACTGGTGATGCTGGCATTCGAGGGTAGGGGATCTCGCCTGATCGCTCTCGTGCTGGGCGGGCTTTATGTCGGCACGGCCGCATATGCATTGGTGAGCCTGCCAATAGCAGTTGTGGTGGGAATACTTGCGGTCGTTATCGCTACCGATGTCGGTGCGTATTTCAGCGGGGGCTCGATCGGCGGACCCAAGATCGCACCGAAGATCAGTCCTTCCAAAACATGGGCTGGCCTAGGTGGCGGAATGCTGGCGGCAGGACTTGTCTCAGCCGGATTTTTCGCTTGGAACAGCGGCGATAGCTCCCTTCGGACAATGATGTTTATCGCATTTGCAATCGGCGCATTGCTTGCGGTGGTCGCCCAATCGGGTGATTTCTTTGAGAGCTGGCTCAAGAGGCGCGCAGGGGTGAAGGACTCGTCCAACCTCATTCCCGGTCATGGCGGTGTGTTTGATCGTGTGGATGGCTTGCTACCTGTCGCAATTGTGAGCATCGCACTGTGGGCGGTGCATCCGGCATGACCCGCTCGATCTCGATTCTTGGAGCAACGGGTTCGGTGGGCGAGCAGACGCTCGACTTGATCCGTCGCAATCCTGACGAATGGCAAGTTGAGGCGCTGACTGCGAATTGCTCCGCGAAACAGCTGGCCACGTTCGCGCGCGAATTCAGCGCGAAGATCGCCGTGGTCAGCGACGAAAGCTGCTTGCCTGAATTGCGCGAGGCTCTTGTCGGGACAGATATCGAAGCGGCTGGTGGCCGTGCGGCGCTTTGCGAAGCGGCAAGCCGCCCGGTCGATATCACCGTTGCTGCGATCGTCGGCTGCGCGGGGCTGGCGCCGGTTATGGCCGCAATCGAGCAAGGCGGCACGCTCGCTCTGGCGAACAAGGAAGCGCTGGTTTCGGCCGGCGACGTCATGACGGCAGCGGTTGCCAAACATGGCCCGACACTGCTGCCCGTCGATAGCGAGCACAATGCGATCTTCCAGTGTTTGCAAGGCAATGACATTGCCGATGTCGCGCGGATCACGCTGACTGCCAGCGGAGGCCCGCTGCGCACCTGGTCACTGGACCAACTGAGGGCTGCAACCCCTGCTCAGGCCATCGCGCATCCCAATTGGGATATGGGCGCGAAGATAAGCGTCGACAGCGCCACCATGATGAACAAGGGTCTGGAGTATATCGAGGCGCATCATCTTTTTCCGGTGGGCCTGGACCGTTTGAAAATCGTGGTGCACCCGCAAAGCGTGATCCATTCCATGGTCGAATACCGTGACAAGTCCACGCTGGCGCAATTGGGCCCGTCCGATATGCGTGTGCCGATTGCTTCTTGCCTCGCATGGCCAAGGCGTATGGACACACCGATGGAATCGCTCGACCTGGCGGCAATCGGTGAACTCAGCTTCTTCGCACCCGACGAAGCGCGCTTTCCTGCTACGAGATTGGCGCGCGAGGCCATCGAAGCGGGCGCGGGCGCTCCTGCCACGCTGAATGCCGCCAATGAAGTAGCCGTTGCGGCGTTTCTGGCGGGTCAGATCGGGTTCATGGACATTACGGCAGTGGTGGAAAGCACACTAAACCGCTATAGCGCGCCAGCGCCGCAAACCCTCGATGACGTGCTAAATGTTGATCGAGAGGCAAGATCGGCTGCGACTGCGCAACTGGAGACCGCGTAACTTGTTCGAATCCCCGCCTTTCTGGATGTATATCGCCGGTTTCCTGCTGGTGTTGGGTCCGCTAGTTACAGTGCACGAACTGGGTCACTATCTGGTTGGCCGCTGGTTTGGCGTCGGCGCCGATGCGTTTTCGATCGGCTTCGGTCGGGAGCTGTTTGGCTGGACTGACAAGCGCGGCACGCGCTGGAAAGTCGCGGCCATCCCGCTCGGTGGCTATGTCCAGTTCAAAGGCGATATGAACCCTGCTAGCATTCCGGATCCCAAGGCGCCGGTTCACTCGGATTCTTTCCAGTCGCAGTCATTGTGGAAACGTGCGCTGATTGTGTTTGCAGGCCCTGCGACCAATCTGATCGTGGCCATAGGCATCTTCTTTGCGTTCTTCGCGATCAGTGGACAGCCAACAGTCACATTTCCCGACGATTCCACTATGATCAGCCGTTTTGCGGAAGAATCCGCCGCGCACGATGCGGGCGTTGAAGTGGGTGACCGGATCATTGCAATAGACGGGCAGGCAATTGGTGATTTCCAGGAGTTGATCGACCAGGTTGCGCTATTCCCGAACCGGCAGATCGAATTGACCGTTGAACGGGCTGATCAAACTCTGACGCTGCCGGTTACAATTGGCAGCGCTGTCGAGGAAGATCGCTTTGGCAATCAGATGACGCTTGGCCGACTGGGTGTATTCCGCCCTGACAACGGCATTCCGGAAGTAACGTATGAGCGGCTGGGCGTGACCGAGGCCTTGCCCGCCGCGCTTTCCTACACATGGAACACATTCGAGATGATGATGCTGGGTTTAAAGCAGATCATCGTCGGGGACCGTTCGGTGCAGGAGCTGGGCGGCCCAATCAAGATAGCAAAGTACTCCGGCGAGCAGTTGAGCCTCGGTCTGCTGGCATTTGTCAATTTCGCCGCTTTGATCTCGCTTAATTTGGCATTCATTAACCTGCTGCCAATCCCCGCGCTGGATGGTGGGCATCTGGCATTCTATGCGGCTGAGGCCGTTAGGAAGAAGCCGGTTGGACCGCAAGCGACCGAATGGGCGTACCGCACGGGGATAGCAATCGTGCTGATGCTGATGGTGGTTGTGACATTCAATGACCTCGTGTCGCTGCCGATATTCGGGAGTTAGTCGGGGAAAGGGGCCGGTAAGGCGGCAGTTGGTAGGTTCTCCTGCTTGATTGCCAACCGCGCATCGGGCAGAGGCGAAAGGGAATTGCCTCAACCTGGAGATCGGGCCCTGGGGGCGACGCTTGAAGGTTTAGAGTTGGACGGGAAATTTGCGAATATGAGTGGACGTATCAAAGCGGGCGATTGCCGTAGGAAGCCCGCTGCCGGTCTCGCGACTCTTTTGTTGTGCGGAACTGTGCTGGCCGGTGTGCCGGTCGCAGCATTTGCACAAACAGCCCCTGCAGAAGCGGAGCCAGAGCAGGTCACAGCACCAGAGCTGGTCGACAATACGATCCGCACCATCAGCGTGGTCGGCGCTGAGCGTTTGGAAGCGCAAACGATCCTCAGCTACATTCGTTTGCGTGTTGGGCAGGAATACACTTCGGCCGGCGCTGACGCGGCGCTGAAAGATTTGGGCGCGACCGAGCTGTTCTCCAATTTCTCGATTCGCAACGATGGCGGTAATGTCGTGATCGAAGTGACAGAGAACCCGGTCATTAACCGGATAATCCTGGAGGGTAATCGCCGCCTCAAGAACGACAAGATCCTGCCTGAGATAAAGCTCTCGCCGCGCCAGATTTTCACCCGCTCAAAGGTTCGTGCAGATGTTGCGCGTATTATCGAGCTGTACAAGAGGCAGGGCCGGTTCGCCGCGACGGTTGAACCTCAAATGGTCACGCTGCCTCAGAACCGTGTCGATATCGTCTTCGAGATCACGGAAGGGCCCAAGTCCAAGGTTCGCCAGATCAACATCATCGGTAACGAGCAATTCTCTGACGGAGAGCTGCGCGGTGCGATGGTAACTAAGCAGTCGCGCTGGCACCGTTTCTTCAGCTCAAACACCAGCTATGACCCGGACCGGCTGGCATTCGACCAGCAACAGCTACGCGCGTTCTACCTCGAGAACGGCTATGCCGATTTCCGCGTCGTTTCCGCGGTTGCGGAGCTGACGCCGGACAAAGAGGACTTCATCATCACTTACGTGGTGGAAGAAGGCGAGCGGTACAAATTCGGCGAAGTGACCGTTGAAAGCCAGCTGCGCGACTTTGATGGCGAACGGATGCAAAGCGGCCTGCCGATGCAGACGGGCGATTGGTACGACGCGAAACAGATCGAAGACACGGTCGAACAGATTACCGAGCTCGCTGGTACCTTCGGCTATGCCTTTGCCGATGTGCAGCCACGCTTCGACAGAAGCCGCGAAGACCTGACCATGAACGTCAACTTCGTGATCCGCGAAGCTCCGCGCGTCTATGTCGAGCGTGTGGACGTAAACGGTAACACGCTGACGCAGGACAAGGTGGTTCGCCGTGAATTCCGTATTTCGGAAGGCGATGCGTTCAACTCGCTGCAGGTCGCGCGTACGACCGCTCGAATTAACTCGCTGGGCTATTTTCAGGAAAACTTCGAAGTTAACCAGGCAGAGGGCAGCCAGCCCGACCGGATTGTTCTGGAAGCGAATGTGCAAGAGCAACCAACCGGCGAGCTTCAGCTGTCGGCCGGCTATTCTTCGCTAGAGCGCTTCATTCTTGCAGCTTCGGTTCGTCAGCGGAACTTCCGCGGCCGTGGTCAGACGGTTGGCTTCAGCGTCAACTGGTCCCGTTTCAGCCGGTCCGCGTCAATCAGTTTCCAAGAACCGTACTTGTTTGACCGCAACATTTCAGCGGGTGTCGATATCTACCGGCGCGAGTTCAACAGCTTCAACTTCCGAAGCCGTGACCGCAACCGTACGTTCGAACAATCGACAACCGGCTTTTCGCTTCGTGCAGGTGTGCCGATCACAGAATATATGTCGTTCATTGCCAGCTACACGCTGAACTTTGACGATATCACGCTGGACCAGAATACATTCTTTTCCGACTTCGACGGCGACGGCATACGCACTTGTGAGCCCTTGTTTGCAGGCCGTTTCCTGTGTGACGCGATCGGCAAACGTACCAGTTCGATCCTGGGTGCGAACGTGGTTTACAGCACGCTCGATAGCCGCTTGCGTCCAACGCGCGGTGAGAACGTCAGCTTCTCGACCGAGTTGGCTGGACTGGGCGGCAATGTGAAATATGTTCGAGTGCGCGGCACAGCGTCCAAATATTGGCCGGTAGGTGCAGGGTTCATCTTCTCGGTCTCTGCCGAAGGTGGTGCGATCAACGCATTGGAAGACAGCAATCGCCCCGGCTTCGATGATGTCATTCTGACCGATCGTTTCCAGCTGGGTGAACCGCGTTTCCGCGGGTTTGATATTCGCGGTGTGGGCCCGCGTGTTATCCGTCAGCCTTATATCGATGATGGCGAAGGCGGTGTTATCCCGTTGACTGAACGAAATCAGGTTGTTGATGATGCGCTAGGCGGTCGTGCTTACTACCTCGGTCGTGCAGAGCTCGAACTTCCACTGGGTACAGGCGCGCGTGAGTTGGGCCTGCGTCCTTCCATCTTCATGGATGTTGGTGCTCTTTTCGCTGTCACCAAGCCAATCCTTCAGGACAACCCCAATGGCATTCAGCAGCGCGACGGCGATGGTAATCTCCTTTATCTTGAGGTTATTACCGATGCCAACGGCAATCCCTCAACTGTATTCAGCAGCAATGCTATCGCCGCCGACGGCGTAACTGCCAACGCACCGTCGATTATTCAGAACAGCCGCTTCCGTGAGGTATTCCTCGGCGATTCAATTTCGCCGCGTGTCTCGATCGGCATCGGCGTCAACTGGAATTCACCCTTCGGTCCGTTCCGGATCGACTTCGCTCGTGTGCTGAGAAGTCAGCCCGGTGATGATACCAAACGCTTCACGTTCAACGTAGGAACTCAATTCTAATGAAACTCTTCGCATCATTGCTTGCAGCAGCGAGCATTTCGACCGCAGCCGCCATGGCTGTGCCTGCAACGGCTCAGGTTCAAGGTAATATGGCCACTGTGAACCTGCCAGCTGCAGTTATCAATTCCAATGCATTCGTAACTGCCTATCAGCAGATTGCGGTTACTTATAAGCCGCAGATCGACACGATCCAGGCGCGTCAGCAGGAAGGCCAAACTTTGCTGCAACAGCTTGACACTAACAGCGATGGCCAGCTGGACGAAGCCGAACAGCAGGCGGCGCAAGGGAGCGCACAGCAAACCCGCCTTCAGGCGATCGATCAGGAAGTCACGCAGTTGACCGACCAGATCGAAGCAGCGCGGGTTTACGCTGTCGAGCAAATCCTGATTCAGTATCGTCCGGCGCTCGAGCAGGTGGTTCAGCAGTTGAATGTTCAAGTAGTTCTGTCCCCTGAAACGGTCATTTATGCACCGCCGCAGGCAAACATCACGCAGCAGGTTACTGCCGCGCTGAATACAAACGTGCCTTCGGTTGCGATTGTGCCGCCGCAAAACTGGCGCCCAAGCCGCAATGTTGTGGCTGTCTATCAGCAGATCCAGCAGACTCTGGCCGCCGCTCAGGCTATCCAGGCTCAGCAGCAGGCTGCTCAGGCGCAGCAACAGGCGAATACGCAGGCCCCAAGCGGCCGCTAAGCGACAGACAACTGGGGGCAGGGCCATGAGTGACGCAAACGGCGATACGCCATACGACATTCACAAGATTTTGAAGGCTCTGCCGCACCGTTACCCTTTGCTTTTAGTGGATCGCGTGCGCTCGATCGAACTGGGTGATAGAATTCATGCGGTGAAGGCTGTGTCTTTCAACGAGGAGTTCTTTCAAGGGCATTTTCCCGGCGCACCGATAATGCCGGGCGTGTTGCAGATCGAAGCTCTGGCTCAGGCTGCAGCGATCCTCGGGGTCGAGACGCTAGAGCTGGCGGGCACGGGCAAACTGGTTTTTTTCATGGGTATTGACGGGGCTAAGTTCCGTTCGCCGGTGACGCCGGGATGCCTGCTCGATCTTGAGGTTCAATTCCTGCAGAAACGCAGCCGGGTCTATAAGTTCAAAGGGCGCGCCAGCGTTGAAGGCAAGACCACCACGGAATGTGAATTTACTGCGATGATCGCCGATCCACCGAGTTGATGGGCAGAATCGCTTGATTTTTGGGCAGCGCACCTCTATCCGCGCGCCTTTCCCAGAATACAGCACCGCCGGTCGGTACCGGCGCAAGCTATAAAGGATATTTGAGATGAAAGCCGAAGGGCACCCAGACTACCACATGATCACGGTCAAGATGACCGATGGCACAGAATTCCAGACACGCTCGACTTGGGGCAAAGAAGGCGACACGCTCGCGCTCGAAATCGACCCGACCAGCCACCCGGCATGGACCGGCGGCAAGCAGCAGATTCAAGAAGGCGGCCGTGTGGCAGCGTTCAACAAGCGCTTCGGCGGGCTTTCCCTTAAGAAGTAAAGGGCGCTTAAAAAATAAGCGGCTTCACAAGTTTTCCGACCCCAATCCGTTGGCATGCCGGATAGAGAAGGCGGTCCATAGGGCCGCCTTTTTCGCATTTGGCGCGGGCGCTAGGCGCAATCGATACACCGTGTCGCGATCGGCCGCGCTTCGAGCCGTTCGCGGCGGATGTCCTTTCCGCATTTGGAGCAAGTTCCGTATGTGCCGTTCTCGATCCTGAGCAACGCCAGCCTGATCTGCTGGATTTCCGCACGCAGAACGTCGTCGACTCCTTCGAGCGCCTCGTCATCTGCCAGATCAACCGCTTACTCACTCCAGTCAGCATCAAGCGGATGACGCAAATCATCTTCGATCACTTCTGTTCGCTCTAGCAAGTCATCAAGCCGCTTGCGCAGCTTCTCTGCCATATCCGTGTAGTCGCTCATTCTAACCCCACTCCTTCTCCCGATACCATTTGGTTATCACATATTTCACGCCCTTGCGGACTTTCATACCGTGATGGAGCGTATTCGGGTTCACGCTGCCGTCCGGGCGGCGGTTATTCCAGCAGAGCAGTTTGCCTGCCTCCGGCTGAAATGTTTTGCCTACCGTCTTGAAGCGTGTAGCTCCTCCGGCGACGACTTCATTGAGATAGATCATGAAAGTCCAGGTTCTTTGCCCGGCGACTGAACAGAACTTGTGAAAGTCCAGACCGTCGGGCGCGAAATAGTCAGTATGTGCTTTAAATTCCTGTCCCACGGCATAGCGTTGGCCTTGTACCGGCTCTCCATGCGCAGGATCGATGCCGTTCAACTCTAACAGCATGGCTTCCAACCGTTGCACCGCAGGTTCGCTCGCTGAAAGATCACAAGTCTCACTGGTGCGGAAATAGCTGTCACCATTATCGTCAGCGATGGTGCTGGGACGGCGGCCTGCATCTATCAGTGCGATCAGCTCTTCGCACAGCTCAGCGGAAAGAAAGTCCCGGCACTGAAACAGCTCTATCTTGGCGGAGGGCGCGCGCTGCATGCCCGCCTTTGCCAAGAGTCGATCGGTAGAAGATTCGCCCGGTCCCGCCATGGATTGCACGATAGGCATTTGGGCGGCCCAGCGAAAGCGCGAAATAATCTTGCGTTCAACAGGGAAATGCGCAGTTTTCGCTTCCCAAATGGGCCGAGCTATGCAACAGGCTCGCCCCCGTTGAGGCCGGTCTTGACCATCCGGCCACAAAGCTTATCAGCCCCGCTTGCGCGGCTCGACTTGCGAATGTGAGGCGGGGCATATGGCGATCGTAGCTCAGTTGGTTAGAGCGCCGGTTTGTGGTACCGGAGGTCGGGGGTTCGAGACCCCTCGATCGCCCCATTTCTCCTCTTCAGCGCGATTGTGAAGCTGCCCGAGACAAGGATGGGCAAATGACGGCTTTCTGGAATGAATCCGATTTTGATGATCACGAACAAGTTGTGTTCGTGCGCGACGCAGCATCGGGCCTGTCCGGTATTATTGCCATTCACTCGACACATCTTGGCCCGGCGGCGGGCGGCACGCGGTTCTGGCACTATGCCGATCCTGCCTCTGGCATGCGCGATGCGCTGCGCCTCAGCCGCGGTATGAGCTATAAGAACGCTATGGCCGGCCTACCTGCCGGTGGCGGTAAAGCCGTGATCCTGGCTGATGCCAACCGCACCAAGACGCCGGAAATGTTGGCAGCATTTGCGCGCGCGGTGGAAGGTCTGGGCGGAAAATACATTACCGCGCAAGATGTCGGCATGTCTCAGGATGACATGGTCAGCCTGTCTCAGCACACATCGCACGTGGCGGGCCTTCCCGGCCAGGGCGGCGATCCGGGGCCATATACAGCCCGCGGAGTGTATTTGGGCATCAAAGCAGCGGCAAAGCGCGCGCTTGGTACAGATGACCTCAAAGGGGTGCGTGTCGCCGTTCAAGGGGTAGGTAGCGTTGGCGGCGGAATGGCGCGTTATCTTGCGGAAGACGGCGCGCAGTTGATTCTTTCGGACGTGAATCACGGCCGCGCTGCCGCTCTGGCAGAGGAGCTTGGCGCAACTATAGCGGGCACTGACGAGATCCTTGGCATAGAAGCCGATATCGTCAGCCCGAACGCTTTGGGAGCGATCCTGAACGAGCGATCTATCGATGGGCTCAAGGCCAAAGTCGTTGCAGGCGGTGCTAACAATCAGTTGGCGACAGGAACCGAAGGAAAGCTGCTGCAAGAGCGCGGTATCCTCTACGCGCCCGATTATGTCATCAACGCAGGTGGGATCATCAACGTTCTGCGCCACATCGACAACGCCGGTGATGGCGAGATCAATGCACGGATTGATCGCATCCCCCACCGCCTTGAACAAGTGTGGCAAGAGAGCGAGAGCACTGGCGAAACGCCGGACGTGGTGGCGGACAAGATGGCGCAGCGCTTGATCGGGCGTTGAACGAAACGGGACTTGAAAATTTGCAGCCTTGCAAGGAGCGAGAGGCACTGTAATACCCTCTCCTAAAGGACCTCTTCGTTAATGCACGGCTTTGCCAATCCGACCCGTTTTCTCAAGCTAGCAGCCTGGCTAACCCCGCTTTTGCTGCTGAGCGGGTTGGTCATGGTGGCAATCAGCCTGGTTTGGGGCTTGTACTATGTCCCGCCTGACCGCTTGATGGGCGAAACGGTGCGCATTCTATTCATCCACGTGCCGAGCGCCTGGCTCGGGATGGGTGGTTGGACGGCCATTGCAATTAGCAGCCTTGTCTATCTGGTCTGGAAGCATCCACTGGCCGCGATTTCAGCGCGCGCTGCGGCTGTCCCGGGAATGGTCTTCACGGCGATTTGTTTGGCCACCGGCTCGATATGGGGGCGCCCAACATGGGGTACGTGGTGGGAATGGGATGGTCGGCTTACCAGTATGCTAGTGCTGCTGTTTCTCTACTTCGGCTATATCGCGCTTTCGCAAGCCGTCGCGCGCGAGGGCGTGTCGCCGAGAATTGCCGCGATCTTCGGGCTTGTCGGCGCGATCAATATTCCGATTATCAATCGCTCGGTCGTGTGGTGGAACTCGCTGCATCAACCTGCGAGCATTTCCATCGGGAAAAGCGCGATTGATCCCACGTTTCTTGTGCCTTTGGCGTTCGCAGTGGTGGGCTTCTCGTTGTTATTTGGCGGCGTGGTGCTGGCGCGGATGCGCGCATTGCTGGCAGACTTTCAAGCCGAAGTCCGCCTTCGACGCATGGCGCTGGAGATTGCGTAATGTATGAGGCGCTCAATCAATGGGACTTTGTTGTCGCTGCCTATGCTGTGGGCATTGCGGGAACGCTTGGCATGGTCGCTTGGGCCTGGTGGGACATGCGCCGCGCAGAGGCAATACGTGATAAGGTGAAGCGCAAATGAGCGGCATCAAACCCAAACATCAGCGATTAGTGCTGGTGAGCTTTGCGATGGTGGCGATTGTCGCTGCCGGATTGCTCGCCGCATGGGCGCTGCGCAATCAAGCGAACTATTTCTATCTGCCTGACCAGATGATGGCTGACCCGCCCGCGGTCGGACAAGCCGTTCGGCTTGGCGGGATGGTCGCTGAAGGTTCGATCGAGAAGCAGCCTGATGGGATCACCATTTCATTTGTTGTGACTGACCAGGGCGACGCACGCGTTCCGGTAATGTACAAAGGCATTCTGCCCGACCTTTTCGTCGAAAATTCCGGAGTGGTCGCAGAGGGCAGTCTGGATGCCAAGGGCGTGTTCATTGCGGACAATTTGCTTGCCAAGCATGATGAGAACTACGTCCCGCGCGAGCTTCAGGAAATGTCCGAACATCAAAATGCCTACCGGCCCGAAGATACGGTGGTCGATTAAGAATGAGCGCTGAGCTTGGCCTAGCCGCACTGTGGATGTCCGCCGCGCTTGCGATCCTGCAGCTGGTGGGCGGAGCGATTGCGCAACGCAATCCGGATGCACCGTTGGCGGCCTTGGTCAGGCCGGCCGCGATCTTGCAGGGTTTCCTTGCAGTTTTTAGTTTTGCGATGCTGCTGTGGGTGTTCGCGATTACAGACCTGTCGGTAAAGCTGGTCGCGACCAATTCTCATTCTATGAAGCCGATGATGTTCAAGCTGTCTGGCGCTTGGGGTAATCACGAAGGCTCGATGCTGCTGTGGGTCACGGTCATGGCACTGGCAGGGGCTCTGATTGCGTGGCTGGAACGGCGCTTGCCTG
The DNA here is from genome assembly GCF_030284385.1 of Altererythrobacter rubellus. Taxonomy (NCBI): domain Bacteria; kingdom Pseudomonadati; phylum Pseudomonadota; class Alphaproteobacteria; order Sphingomonadales; family Erythrobacteraceae; genus Altererythrobacter; species Altererythrobacter rubellus. The sequence continues at coordinate 1,919,262 of NZ_CP127221.1, read as the reverse complement.
AAAAGACCATGCTGGCAACGCTTGCCTCGCAAGGGTTTGTTGCCATTGGGTTTTATGCGTTTCTGTTGTTGAGTTCGAACCCGTTTGAGCGGCTCGCAACACCTGCCGTCGAGGGGAATGGACTAAATCCATTGTTGCAAGACATCGGCTTGGCTTTCCACCCACCTACGCTCTACATGGGCTATGTCGGACTGTCGGTCGCGTTCAGCTTTGCGGTGGGCGCGCTGCTGACACGTCAGGTAAACCCGGAATTTGCACGCGTAATGCGCCCATGGGTGCTGGGTGCGTGGGTGTTTCTCACCCTGGGTATCACAGCCGGATCATATTGGGCTTATTACGAGCTTGGCTGGGGTGGCTGGTGGTTCTGGGATCCGGTCGAGAACGCTTCACTAATGCCTTGGCTCGCTGCGACCGCTTTGCTGCATTCGGCCAGCGTTCTGGCCGCTCGCGATGCTTTACGTGCCTGGACGATCATGCTGGGCGTTGTGGCGTTCTCCATGTCGATGTTGGGTACATTTCTTGTGCGCTCGGGCATCCTGACCAGCGTTCATGCCTTCGCTGTCGATCCTGAACGCGGGTCATTTATCCTCGCTCTCTTGTGCCTTTACATCGGCGGTGCGTTGCTGCTGTTTGCCTTGCGCGCGGGCAGCGTTTCAGAGGGCCAGCGTTTCGCTCTGGTCAGCCGCGAGGGCGCACTGGTGTTCAACAATGTGATGCTGTCTGCGATCCTCGGAATTGTGTTGCTTGGGACGCTTTACCCGCTTCTTACGGAAGCATTTGATGTGCGTGTGTCTGTCGGCCCGCCCTATTTCAATCCGGTCGGCGCGATCTTCACCATTCCGATGCTGGCGGTGATGGCCGTTGGCCCGATGCTGCGCTGGCGCGAAGACAATATTGATCGCATCAAATTGCCGATCGCTATTGTCACGGTTCTTGTCGTTACGGCTGCACTGGCAATCGTGCTGTTCACATCCGATATCGGCGTACTGCCGCTGCTGGGTCTGGCGTTCGCTGTGGGCTTGGGCGTGGCGAGCTTCATGCCGTTGCGCGGGCGCAATCTCCTGCGCGTCCCCTTAGCGACATGGGGCATGGTCATTGCGCATTTCGGCATTGCAGTTGCCCTGCTGGGAATGGCGAGTGAAAGCGCATTTACGGATGAGAAGCTGGTTGCGGTCGCACCGGGCGAAGCGACACAGCTTTCAGGCTTCACCATCACATTGGAAAGTGTCGACCCGATCGCCGGGCCAAATTGGACAGCGGTGGAAGCGCGGATCACGGCGCAGCGCGGCGATGGAGCGCCTGTAGTTCTCAACCCTCAGTCGCGCCATTTCTGGGCACCTGTTCAGCAGACTACGGAAAGCGCGTTGCTGACGCGTTGGGATGGGCAGCTTTATGCGGTGGTGGGCGCGCCGTCTCCGGACGGAAGATGGCAATTGCGGCTGTGGTGGAAGCCGCTGGTCACGCTGATCTGGTACGGCGGGTTGCTGATTGCTTTGGGCGGTACGCTTTCAATCATCGGGCGTCTTTCCAGCGATATCCGGCGCCGCCAAAGGCTTGCCCGCGAAGCTGACGAGCGTGCCGATATGGCGGCGCTTCGCGTTGAAAATGGTGCGGCACCGGCAGGAGGGCCAGCGTAATGCGTTGGACATTATGGGTCCCGTTAATGCTGTTTGCGTTCTTCGTGGGCGTTGCGGGATATCAACTGTTTCAGCCCAAAGACGAATTCATTCCATCGACCATGATCGGGCGGGCCTTGCCAGAATTCGAGCTGCCAGCGGCGAGCGAGACCCGCCCTGGTGTGACCACTGCCGATTTCAAGGACGGAAAGCCCAAGCTTCTCAATATCTGGGCCAGTTGGTGCTTGCCGTGTATTGCGGAAGCTCCGCATCTGGAAAGCCTCAAGGAAGAAGGCGTCGAGATTATCGGTGTGGCCATTCGTGACAAGCGTGAAGACGTAGATGAATTTCTTGCGACCCACGGCAATCCATATACCCGCATTGGCGCAGATGAAATCTCCGCAGTACAACTCGAAATCGGTTCGTCCGGAGTGCCTGAGACCTTCGTGATAGACGGGGAAGGCAATATCATTCACCAGCACATTGGCGATGTTCGCGCGCGCGATGTCCGGCGATTGTTGGAAATCCTGGAGGACGCATCGTGAAGCGCGTGCTGCCACTTCTCGCAATAGTCAGCCTTTCGCTGCCATTGGCGGCGCAGGATGACTTGCCGCCTGCGCCCTATGCCTACACACAGTTGGAAGACCCCGCGCAGGAAGCCGAGGCGGTCGCGCTGATGGAATCCCTGCGTTGCCTGAAATGCCAAAGCCAGTCGATTGCAGACAGCGATGCCCCAATGGCGGGCGATATGCGCCATCAGGTGCGCACACGAATCGCGGCGGGTCAGGAACCCGAAGAAATCCGCCAGTGGTTGATCGATCGCTATGGTGACTATGTCAGCTATGCGCCGCGTGTGACGAGTTCGACTTGGCCTTTGTTCGCAATCCCCCTGCTGCTCTTGCTAGTCGCAGGCGCAATTCTGTGGCGGCGGATCGGCCGTAAATCGGTCGGCGGACTGGACCAGATTCTCGACGAGGGCGATGATTGATGGCCTGGATGCCCATTTTACTGCTTGGTATAGCCGCGATGTTGACTGCAATTCTGGTCTTGCGGCTGCCGAAGCAAGGTTGGATGTTGTTCGCGGCGGTGCTGATATTCGGCCTGGCCGGATATGGAACGTTCGGCTCTCCAGGAAAGCCCGCAGCACCCAAGGCGGCAGGCGCAGAGCAAATGCGCTCAGGCGAGCAACTGGTGCAAGCGCGGCGTAGCCTATTCGATGATGGTTCGCCGCCTCCGAGCCATCTGGTGACGTCAGATGGTTATGCGCGCCAAGGCCGGTATGAGGAAGCGGCTGGTTTCTTGCGCAATGCGATTAAGGATTATCCTAATGACGCAGAAACCTGGCTCGCATTGGCGATTGCTTTGGTCGAACATGCTGAGGGTCAGGTAACGCCGCCCGCAATTGCCGCGTTCAGCAAGGCGCAGGAAGCCTTCCCGGAGCATCCCGGCGCGGGCTATTTTCTGGGTATGGCGTTTCTGCGATCAGGACAGCCAGAAGATGCGCGGCGCGTGTGGGCCGAACTGCTGGAGCGCAGCCCGGAAGATGCGCCCTGGCGGCAAGATCTGGAGTTTCGCTTGGCCGGATTGGACCAGTTGATAGCGCAAATGGACAGCATGCGGCGTATGATGGAAGCGCAAGATGCCGCTGAACAACGCGCGCAGGTGGTCGAAGAGTAGCGCGCAGCGGCTTGCAGGGGGCGAAGCGCAGTGCTAAGCGCCGCCGCCTTGTGCCACAGGGGGCATGTTCGGGATCGCGAGTCAGGCTCGTGAGGGCAGTACCGGGAAAGCGGGAAATCCGTTTGATATGAGCGAAGCAGCAGCGCCAGCACATCAGCCACCAACGGGTGGAAAGTCACACAGTGCGTCCAAAACCGCGCTGGCTGTGGGCGCTATCGGTATCGTTTTTGGCGATATCGGTACCAGCCCGCTTTACGCCTTTCGTGAGACATTTGCCGGTACGGCCAATATTGCAATTGACCGGATGCATGTGCTGGGGGTCGTCAGCCTGATATTCTGGTCCATGCTGCTGGTTGTGGCGATCCAGTATGTCACCATCCTGATGCGGGCCGATAACAAGGGGCAGGGCGGTTCGCTCGCACTGGTCGCTTTGCTTTCGCGGCATATCGGCAAGTCAAGCTACGGCTGGTTGGTCGTTCTGCTTGGGGTGTTTGCGACATCGCTGTTCTACGGCGACAGTATGATTACGCCTGCGATCTCGGTCTTGTCAGCGGTCGAAGGTCTGACCGTGGTTGACGCTGGACTACAGCCGTTTGTTATCCCGATTGCGCTGGGTTTGCTGGTGTTCCTGTTCATGTTGCAAGCACGCGGGACCGCCAAGGTAGGCGCGCTGTTTGCGCCCGTTATGATCGTCTATTTCACGGTTATTGCCGGCCTGGGCGGATGGCAGATAGTCCAGAACCCCGACATTCTGTGGGCGCTCAACCCCTATTATGCGGTGATGTTTTTCGTGACAGACGGCGTGGTGGCGTTCCTGGCGCTTGGCGCGGTGGTGCTCGCGGTGACAGGCTCTGAAGCGCTCTATTCGGACATGGGCCATTTCGGGCGCGGTCCGATGCGCTTGAGCTGGTTCGGTTTTGTGATGCCGTGCCTGCTGCTCAACTACTTCGGGCAAGGCGCGATGATCGCAGGCTTGCCGCCTGAACAGGCCGCAGAAGTGGTGCGCAATCCGTTCTTCCTGCTCGCCAGCGAAGAATGGCGCTTGCCATTGGTGATCCTGGCAACTGTCGCCACCTTCATCGCCAGCCAGGCGGTTATCTCCGGTGCGTTCTCCATCACCCACCAGGCGATCCAGATGGGCTTCATGCCGCGTTTGAATGTGCGCCACACCAGCGAAACGGAAGGCGGCCAGATCTACATTCCGGTCGTGAACTGGGCGCTGATGGTGGCGGTTATCATCCTCGTGCTGACGTTCCAGAGTTCGTCCGCTCTCGCCAGCGCCTACGGTATTGCGGTGACCGGTGCAGTCACGATCGATACGCTGCTGATGGCGGTATTGCTGGTCGGGGTATGGAAATGGAAGTGGTGGTACGCGGGCCCCGTAGTCGCCCTGTTCCTGATCGTGGATGGTGCTTATTTCGCGGCAAACCTCACCAAAGTTCCCGATGGGGGCTGGTTCCCATTGATGGTCGGTTTCATTGCCTTTACGTTGCTGACGACCTGGGCGCGCGGGCGCAAGCTGATGCGCGCACAGATGGCCGAGGGCGGCCTGCCTATGGAGATCTTTGCCAAGTCAGCTAAGAACTCTGCGGTGCGGGTGCCTGGTACGGCGATCTTTATGGCCTCGAGCACCAACGGCGTACCGTCCGCGCTGCTGCACAATATCAAGCACAACAAGGTGCTACATGAACGCGTGGTGATCCTGACGGTCAATATCGAGGAAGTGCCCTATGTCGATCCGGGCGAACGCTGTGAATATCACGATATAGGTGACGGCTTCTATCGCGCCATCCTGCACTATGGTTTCATGGAGAAAACCGACGTTCCAGCGGGCTTGAAGCAGATGGAGCAGTGCGGCGGCGAGTTTGACATGATGCAGACGAGCTTCTTCTTGAGCCGGCAGACGCTGCTTCCGTCTGACAAGCCGGGCATGCCGATCTGGCGCGAGAAGATTTTTGCCTGGATGCTACGAAACTCGGCGACTGCGATGGATTTCTTCAAACTGCCCACCAACCGCGTGGTGGAGCTGGGTAGCCAGGTAGAGATTTAAGGTCCGCTAACGACCCATTTGCGGACGTTGGCAATATTCAAGTAACATGGTGGCATGACTGATTTTCCGGCAGACAAACTCCGCACTCTGAACGAACTTGAAGCATATGACGCGATGGTTTGGTTTCTAAACAGTTATTGGGAGAGAAGAGGCAAGTTATCGGATGACATCGCAATCCTTATGTCAGACTTGAGCCGCGAAATTTGGTCTAATCAAATGCCGGGCGACCCCGCGTCGTGGCGCGACTGGCAGAAGGCCGTTACCAATATTCAGGGTGCACGGGATCAGTAGTGTCCGCTTTGCACTCTATAATCAGACATAGAAAAGGCGCCACGGTTTCCCGCAGCGCCCTTCGTTATTCGTAGTGAGTGATCGCCGGGCGTTAGCCCAGATTTGCGCTCACCATCGCATACATCATCGGGAATGACAGCAGCGTGTTGAGACGGCTGGCGATAAGTGCGCGCGGTGCAGCAGCGGCTTTCTCGTCAGCGCTTGCCTCGACAATGCCGAGCACTTTCTTCTGCGCTGGCCAAATGATGAACCACACGTTGAACGCCATGATCAGCGCCATCCACATGCCGGCACCGATCAGGTTTTCGTACGAGTTTCCGGCGAAGGTCAACGCGTTGACCATGTAGCCATTGATCATCGCGATCCACAGACCGGTCACCACGGTCAGCAGAGCCGCCCAGCGGAAGAAGAACAATGCGCTTGGTGCGATTGTCTTCGTCACAGCCGGCTTATGCTCGTCCGCGATCTTGGGCATTCCGGGTACCTGTACGAAGTTGAAATAGTACAGCAGGCCGATCCATAGCACGCCGAAGAATAGGTGCAGCCAACGCCCGATCGAGTTTCCGTCAATCGCAACCGAATCTGCAAAGCCGAACATGAGTGCGAATGCTGAGACGAGACCAATCGCCAGCACCAGATGAAGATTTCCAAAAAGTTTTGCCATTATACTCCCCCTTATGAGCTTTCGCGGGGGCAATGGTCAGCCAATCCCCGCTACGCGCGGACACTGCGCAGATTGACACAAAAATGGCAAGAGCGCGATTAACTCGCTGGTGGAGGAGTTTCCGCGTCTTCGTCGCCATCATCCAATGACAGCCCGTTCTTGAGCAGCATGGGTATCTGGCTGAAAGTGAACAGGAATGTGAGAGGTAAGAACACCCATAGCTTGGCCCAGAGCCAGCTTTCAAAGCTGAGATTTGCGCGCAATCCTTCGTTTAGCGCTGCCAAAGCCAGGAAGAAAATGCCCCAATTGCGCGAAAGCTTAAGCCAGCCCTCATGGGTCAGCCCTTCGAAGGCGGCTTCGAGCAATATCTGCAGCAGAGCCCGCCCGCGCCAGACCCCGATCAGCAATGCGACACCCAAGACGCCGTAGATGATCGTCGGCTTTGTTTGGACAAACACCGGATCGCCAAAGAATATCGTCAGCGCGCCAAATCCCACGATCAGCGCGGTTGAAAACCACAGCATGGGGGAGACTTTGCCAAGCCGCCATTTGGAAGTGATCAGCGCCACTACGGCGGCGGCCATGAAGGCCATGGTGCCGTAGATGATCGCGAGAATTTCGTCGGCCGGGTTTGCCTCTGCAGGCGCATTCCAGCGATAGACACCAAGGAACACCAGCAGTGGGCCATAATCGACCAGGACATTGAGCCAGCCAGAACCCTTCTTGGCGGGCGCGCTTCTCTGTTCGGACATTACGCCACCCCTGCAATAACTTTGGCGACCAGATCGGGATCGAACGGACGCAAATCGTCAATTTTCTCGCCTACGCCGATAGCATGTATCGGCAGGCCGTATTGCTCAGCTGCGGCGACCAGCACACCGCCGCGCGCGGTGCCATCGAGCTTGGTCATGATGAGGCCCGTCACCCCAGCCACTTCCTTGAACACGTCGATTTGGGCGAGCGCGTTCTGGCCGTTGGTGGCATCAAGCACGAGTATGACATCATGCGGGGCTTCCGGATTGAGCCGTCCGAGGACTTTGCGGATCTTCGCAAGCTCATCCATCAGCTCGCGTTTGTTCTGGAGCCGCCCGGCAGTGTCGACGATCAATGCATCAATACCAGTGTCAGTTGCGGCTTTGACCGCGTCAAAAACGATGCTCGCCGGATCCCCGCCCTCGGGGCCGCGAATAATCGGCACACCCACACGCTCTGCCCATGTGGCGAGTTGTCCGATCGCAGCGGCGCGGAAAGTATCGCCTGCGGCCAGCATCACGCCGTAATCATCTTCCTGAAGCAGATGCGCGAGCTTGGCGATGGTGGTTGTTTTGCCTGACCCGTTGACGCCGATAACCAGCAACACTTGCGGGCGTGGGAAGGCTGTGATCTCAAGCGGCTTGGCCACTGGGCGCAGGATCTCTGCGATCTCCTCCGCTACGGCTTCTTTCAACTCGCGCTCGCTGATTTCAAGGCCGAAGCGTTTTTCACGCAAGCGCTCGCGAATGCGTGCGGCTGCCGACGGACCGAGATCTGACATAATCAGCGCGTCTTCGACATCGTCCAGCGTCGCATCGTCCAGCTTGGCCGTGCTAACCACTGTGGTCAGGTTCTCGCTCAACCGGTCAGAGGTTTTGCGAAAGCCGCCAAACAGACGCTCGCTCCAGCTCTTTTTCGGGGCTTCCGCCTCGCTCATACGAGCATTCCCTCAATCACTTCGTCAGGCGAGATGGTGGCGATTTGCCCCGCCGCAATGCCTTGCGGCACTGAAACTCGCGCGAAGTTCGGCGCATAGCCCGTACCGTCGCGTTCGGCGAGGACAGAAAGCTGTTTGCCCACGAGCGATTGCAACCATTGGCTGCGCATGTCGATGACTGCCGCGCGTAGTTCGCTCGCGCGTGCCTTGATGGCGGAACGATCCAGCTGCGGCATGCGCGCCGCGGGTGTGCCGGGGCGGGGCGAATAGGGGAAGATGTGCCCGTGCACGATGTCGCATTCACGGATAATGGAAAGGTTCGCCTGGTGGTGTTCTTCGGTTTCGGTCGGGAAACCCGCGATCAGGTCAGCGCCAATCGCGATCTCCGGACGGCGTCGCTTGAGCTTAGCGACCAAATCCACTGCGTCATTCCGCAAATGCCTGCGTTTCATGCGCTTGAGGATCAAATCATGCCCATGCTGCAGTGAGAGATGGAGATGGGGCATCAATCGACGCTCGCTGGCGAAAAGCTCGAACAACTGTTCGTCAATTTCGATTCCGTCGAGCGAGGACATGCGCAAGCGTTGCAGCTCTGGAAAAGCATCCAGAATCTCTCCCACCATTGCACCGAGCGGCGGCTTATCGGGCAGGTCATAGCCCCAGCTTGTCACGTCGACACCCGTCAGCACGACCTCTTGCGCGCCGAGCGCCAGATGTTGCTCGACCTCGCGTTTGACCGCATCGACGGTCATCGAACGGCTTTGCCCGCGCCCTTGCGGAATCACGCAAAAGGTACAGGCATGGTCACATCCGTTTTGGATCGCGATAAAGGCGCGCGTGCGGGTTGGCGGTAGAGGAGGTACCTCCATCGGCACATTCCATGCGCGCGGATCAAGCTTTGCCTGGTTGGCAATCAGCCCATCTACCTCAGGCATGTCTGCGATCTGCTCGCGCTCGATATCCGCCGCGCAACCCGTGACCAACAGCCGCGCATCGGGCCGCGCCTTCCGCGCCTTGCGAATAGCCTGGCGCGTCTGACGGACCGCTTCGGAAGTTACCGCACAGCTATTGATCACCACCAGATTGTCTTCGCCGGAAAGCATACCGCGCATGCGTTCGCTTTCGGCGATATTCAGGCGGCAGCCCAATGTGATCAGCTCTGGCCCGCTCATCATTCGCCGTCCGCGTAGTCCGACCATTCAAAGCTGCCGCGAAAGCTTTCGGTGGCTGGGCCGCTCATTAGGATGCGGTTGTCATCAGTCCATTTTATTTGAAGCGCCCCTCCGGGCAATTCGACCATTACTTTGCGCTCTACCAAGCCACGCCTCATGGCACCCACTGCCGTCGCGCAAGCACCTGTGCCGCATGCTCGCGTCAAGCCGGCGCCGCGTTCCCAAACGTTTAGCTTGATCCGCTCTTTGGACTGCACTGTGGCGACATTCACATTGACCCGCTCGGGGAATAAAGGATCATGTTCGATCTCAAGGCCGATATTGCCAAGGTCGATCGCATCCGTATCGCCGACAAAGAAAATCACATGCGGATTGCCAACATTGACGGCAATCGGGTTGCATAGCGGCCCCCAACTGACCGGCATCGAGGCTGTATCCATTGCATAGTCGAGCGGTATCGATTGCCAATCGAAGCGAGGTTCACCCATATCGACGGTTGCGCCGCCATCAGTTGGTTCCAGCGATATGACGGCGCCGTCAGTCAAAACTTTTGCCGACACTCCATGCAACAGCGCCACGGCACGGGCGGCATTGCCGCATGCTTCCACTTCGCCGCCATCTGAATTGAATATCCGCATGCGGAAATCCGCGTCACCCTGATCACAGTTTTCCAGCAGGATGAGTTGATCGCAGCCAATCCCCTTGCGGCGATCCGCGATCGCAGCGGCGGTGACAGTATCCAAGACAGGCAGAGCTTCTTTGCGACCATCTAGGATCACAAAGTCATTTCCGAGCCCGTGCATCTTGGTGAAATCAACTCGCATAGCGAAACGCGCTCTATGCGGCGGGCGCGTCTGCGTCCAGTATTTGTCGAGTCGGTTGCGACTTATGCGCGGCGTTGCTCTTGTGCTGCGTCGATTTCGTCAACGGCCTCAGTAGCGGTCTTTGTCACGACCGGAGGGGTCTTCGCGAGCTTGCCGTTCTCTGCCAATCGCTCAAGCATCTGGGATCCATCCTCCGGACGGCCATAGTGATATCCTTGCCCCTTTAGCTCGCCCATTTCGCGAAGCTGCGCGAGAATGTCTTCGTTCTCGATACCTTCCGCCGTGATCGGCATCTGCAACCCGTCACCTAGTGAGATGATCGCGTCGACGATCTTGCTGCTGTCCTTGTTGCGGAGCTCGCTGACAAAGCTGCGATCGATCTTGATCCGGTCAAGCGGCAAGCTGCGCAATTGCGAAAGGCTGGAGTATCCGGCGCCGAAATCATCAAGGCTTACTCGAACACCCTGGTTGCGCAGGCTGGCGATCATCGATTTCACCAGTCCCAGATTCTCATGCAGACAGGTTTCAGTGACTTCGATTTCCAAGCGGTGTGCCGGGAAATTGTTCTCAATCAACAGCTTCAGCAGCCGCTGTGAGAACCACGGATCACGCAGTTGAACTGGCGAGATATTGACTGACAGGGTCAGGCTGGAATCCCAGGCCTGAGCATCAGTGAATGCCTGAACCATCAACTGCTCGGACATCTCGGCAATGACGCCGATCTCTTCCGCAATCGGGATGAATACGTCCGGATTGACCAGGCCAAGCTCAGGCGATTTCCAGCGCGCCAGCATTTCGAACCCGACCAATTCGCCAGTCGAAATGTCAACCTGCTGCTCGTAGAACGGGACGAATTCGCCTCGTTTCAACCCGCGACGAATGCCATTCTCCAGCTCATTGCGGAAGCGTAGCTCATTCTCCATCGTAGGTTCGAACCAGAAATAGCGGTTCTTTCCGTTCTTCTTTGCCTGATACATCGCGATGTCAGCATGGTGTATCAGATTTTCGCTGTCCTCGATCCCCGCGGCCTTGCCTTTCAAATCGTGGTCAGTAGAGATGCCGATCGACATTGTCGTATCCACGCTGGACCCTTCGATCTCGACCTTGCCAGATACTTTTTCAAACAAGACGGCAATCAGCTCATCAACTTTCTCAGGGTGATCAGGCGAGTATGACATTGCGAACGCAAACTCGTCTCCACCCAGTCGCGCTACAGGTGACGTGTCCGGCACTGCATCGCGCAAGCGCTTTGCCATTACCGTCAACACCTTGTCGCCCATGCCATGGCCATTCATGTCATTGACCTGTTTGAAGTTGTCCAGATCGATCATTACAAACGCGGTGGCTTGACCGCGTGCATTGGCCATGCGGCGCAACTTCTCGGTCGCGCTCCCAATACTTCTGCGGTTCAGGCAGTTGGTCAGGGGGTCTGTTTCAGCCAGTTTGCGCGCAATTTCTTCAGCCTGCTTCCGCACCGCAATCTCGCTTGTGAGATCGCGATAACGCCGCCATCCGAAAATCATCAGCGCAATGTTGAGCAACATGGCATTGACCAGCAGATTGTCCGGCGCGGCTCCGGTGCCCATGATCGATGCGGCAACAAGCGGCAGAACCGAGCTGCCCGTCACAACAAAAAGGATGATCGCTGCCGCTGCAATTCCCAGCGCTACGATGTCGCGCTCGGCTTTGCCTAGCTTTTGCTGGTTGTCGTCTTCAGCCACTCTTGCGTCTTACAGGCCTTGTCGGCGCTGCCCTCAATCCTACGGACTAACTCGCATTACGTATGACGCCGATGATTAAAAATCGGGTTAATTGTGACTTCTCATCGCAGCCGGGGTGGAAACCGAAGCGTGGCTTGCGTAGGGCTATCAAAGTTTACCAATCCAGTTTGGAGAAAGAATTTGGCACGCTATTGGCTGATGAAATCGGAACCCTTCAAATACAGTTGGGACGATCTTGTGGCCGAAAAGGAAGGCCTATGGGATGGTGTCCGCAACCATCGCGCAAAGAATAATCTGGCTGCGATGAAAGTTGGCGAGGAAGCCTTTTTCTACCACTCGCGCGAAGGGCTGGAAATTGTAGGCGTTGCGACGATTAGCGTGGAAGGCATCCTCGATCCGACAGATCCAGAAGGCAAATGGGCGGCGGTAAAGATCAAGCCCAAATCGAAGCTCAATCGGCCGGTGACGCTGAAGCAGATCAAGGCCGAGCCCAAACTGGCGGAATGCGAGCTTATCCGACTTGGGCGATTGTCAGTGGCAGAGCTGACCAAGGCAGAGTGGGACACTATCCTTGAGATGGGCGGGGGCCTGTCAGGCGAGGTTCAAAGCCCGCGTGTTACCGCTTGCGAAGCCCGCTAATCGTCGCTCCGCTTGCGGCCAATTGTTCAACGTCAATCTTGCAATGGATCATCCGTAATCCCTTGCGAGTATTCGCTTCAGTAAGAGCTTGCTTGAACTGATCGGTTGTTTCAGCCCGCGCACTCCAAGCCCCGAACGCTGCGCCGAGCGCCGCGAAATCCGGGTTGGCAAGTTCTGTTGCTGAAACGCGTTCGGGGAATTCACGCTCCTGATGCATGCGGATCGTGCCATAGGCACTATTATCTATGACCAACACGATCATGTCGCACCCATGCTGTGCGGCTGTCGCCAATTCCTGACCATTCATCAGAAAGTCACCGTCACCGGCCAACGCAACCACCGTGCGGTCCGGGTGGCGCTGCGCAGCGGCAACGGCAGCAGGGACGCCGTAGCCCATTGCGCCGGCAGTGGGGGCGAGTTGCGTCGGGAAACCCTCATACCGCCAGTAGCGGTGCCACCAGCCTGAGAAGTTACCCGCACCATTGCAGATGATGCTGTCAGACGGCAGGGTTTCGCGCATGAATGCAACCGCTTGCCCCATGTCGAGCGCGAAATCGTTCGGCTGAGGGGTGGCCCAAGCCTCCCATTCTGCGTGAGCTTCAGCGCCTGCGTCGAAAGACAGGATGGAATTGTCTTCCCACAAGGCAGCAGTTTCAGCGAATTCATCCATTGCGCAACAGATCGCGAGATCGGTGCGGTAGACACGGTGCAGTTCTTCGGGGTCTGGATGAATATGCACCAGCAATTGCTCGGCGCGATCAAGCTCCGGGAAAGTGTAACCATCAGTGGTTGCTTCACCAAGCCGCGCACCCACTGCGATCACCAGATCGGCCTGCTTTACGCGCTCAACCAGTTTCGGATTGGGGCCATAGCCCAGATTGCCCGCATAAACCGGCGATGAAGGAGAGATAGCGTCCTGACGCCGAAAAGCAGTCGCGACGGGAAGCCCGTTCCGTTCAGCGAATTGCTGGAAGTGTTCGCGCGCTTTCGGATTCCAGCCCGCACCGCCGATAATCGCAATGGGGCTGGCCGCATCTGCTATCATTGCCATCAGTGTTTGCATCGCATCGGGACAGGCCGCTTGCGGCGGCCGTACGACGAACGGGCGAGGGGATGCGGAGGTCGCATCGTCCAGCATGTCCTCAGGCAGAGCCAATACAACTGGCCCCGGACGCCCCGAGATTGCGGTCGCATAGGCTCGCGAAACAAATTCCGGAATCCGGTCAGCATTGTCGATCCGCGCTGCCCATTTGCAGATCGGGCCGAAGAACGCAGGAAAATCGACTTCCTGAAATCCTTCACGTTCGTGCATGTCGCGCGCCACATCGCCCACAAACATGATCATCGGCTGCGAATCCTGATGCGCAACATGCACCCCAATGCTGGCATTGGTTGCTCCGGGACCGCGCGTTACGAAGGCGATACCGGGGCGGCCGGTCATGGCTCCATCCGCGCAAGCCATGAAACTGACACCGCCTTCTTGCCGGCAAGTGACGACATCAATGTCTTCGCGGCCATGCAGCGCATCGAGCACCTGCAGGAAGCTTTCGCCCGGAACTGTGAAAATACGGTCCGCGCCTTGTTCTGCAAGGCAATCGACCAGCAGTTTTGCTGCGTCAGGTGTTGTGCGTGTTGTCATGGTTCGCCGCTTAGCTTTGGTACGCTCAAGAGGCAATCATCCACAGCTCAGCATGAACACACATGCTTAATGTCCCGCTCTGCGACAGTCAGGATTTCTGCCGCGCACGATGGTTAGTATCGGGTTAAGACTCTGATCCATGAAGAGAGCATTGGTCCTGACCGACGAGCAAGCGCGCCACCCGTTCCGGGCAAGCCTGCCTGCTCATGTACGCAGCAATGAATATGAGGCTCCGGCTGACGTCTTGTGGAAGCTGACCTGCGATGATGTGCGCGGCTTTGCAACTGTATATTTCTCTGTCTTTGCAGCAGTATTGGTCTTTGTCGCCTGATCAGGCAGGGCTTTGCCCTTCGTCCAGCTCTGCCTGGTGCAAACGGTGGCCCAGCCACGCCGAAACCAGACACATTCCCGCGCTGAGCAGCAATTGCTCCACCACAGGCACGCCGATTGCGCTAAGCGCCATCGCAACGAGCGACCCTGCAACCATGGATCCGGAGTTGACGATATTGTTCGCAGCGATGGTGCGTGCGGCTTGATCCGGCGCGCAGCGCGTCGTCAGGAACGCATAGAGCGGCACCACAAACATGCCGCCTGCGATTGCGATGCCTATCAAGGTGAGCATGATCAAACTTGCCAGCGGCCAGGCTAAGAACTCGGTCACACCCATAATCTCGGTTATTTCGTAGGATTGCCATAAGCGGCACACGAAATAGAACGCGACGACAAATGCGCCCATTATGACCACGGAGATTGGTGAGTAGCGGGCCGACACCTCGCCCTTCAGCAGCGCGTTGATCGAAACCGAACCGATCGCAATTCCGACAGAGAAGATCACGAGAAACAGGCTCGCGACCTCTTTGCTTGCCATCAATGTATTCTTGGCGAGCGGAGGAAACTGGATGAACAGCACTGCGCCGATCGTCCAGAAGAAGCTGATCGCGATGATTGCGTAAAAGATCTGCCGGTCCAGCATTACATTGCGGATCAGGTTGATCGATGCACGGATGATGTGTCGGTCAAGCTTTTCCACCTTGCCTTGCGCCGGTGCGTCCGGGATCGAACGGCTGGTGAGATAGCCAAGCACGGAGGTCAGAATGATACCGCCAGCGGCCCATTCAACCGGAATCCAGCCTGCCAAAATCGTGCCCGCCAAAATCGCGATATATGTGCCAGCCTCCACCAGACCTGTCCCGGCCAACACTTCATCCTTTTTCAGATGCTGTGGCAGGATTGCGTATTTGATCGGGCCAAGGAAGGTGGATTGCACTCCTGTCAAAAGCAGAGCGAGCAACATCAGCGGGATAGCGACTGTGTCGACAGCGATCCCTTTCCACGCCAGATAAAGCCCGGATGCGCCGATGATCATCAACCCGATTTCGCACATTTTGACTGTGCGGATGATCTTTGCCTTGTCGCGCATGTCAGCCAGCTGCCCCGCTAGCGCGGACAGAAGAAAGAATGGCAGGATGAACAGAAATGACGCGACGCCGCTGAAAATACCTTCCGCGCTCTCGTCATTATAGACGGTATAGACCACGAACAGGACCATCGCGGTCTTGTAGAGATTGTCATTGAACGCGTTGAACAGCTGTGTGCAAAACAGCGGCAGAAAACGGCTGCGACGCAGCAAATGGGTTGAAGTAGTCAAATCATCTGCCCTGTAGCTGCTCCCTATTGCGGACCCTAGGGGTGGGCGTAGCCGTGAACAAGCCTGAAACTCCGGCTTTTTCCCAACGCACCTTCGCGCTAGGGGTGAAATCGATGCTTACTTTGCCGAACATCCTCACACTCTCGCGCATCTGTGCCGTGCCGCTATTGGCCTTTCTTTTGTGGTGGCCGGGTTGGGAGCTCGGCTATTTGCTGGCATTCGGCCTTTACAGCCTGATGGGGATTACGGACTATTTCGACGGCTACCTCGCGCGATCAAGCGGTACGGTGTCCAAGCTGGGCGTCTTTCTCGATCCGATTGCGGACAAGATTATGGTCGCGTCTGTCATTCTCGTGCTGACAGCAAAGGGCATTTTGACCGGACCATATGTGGGCGATCTGCATGTAATCGCTGGATTGATCATTCTCGTTCGTGAGATCACGGTCTCGGGCCTGCGCGAATTTCTTGGTGGTCTGCAAGTCTCCGTTCCCGTCACGAAGCTCGCCAAGTGGAAGACGACATTCCAGATAATTGGGTTGGGCGCGCTGATATTGGGGCAGGGGCTGCCGCAATGGAATGTGATGATTGTCGATGTGCTGGCGAATGTTCCGCATACGGTCGGGCTGATCACACTATGGGCTGCAGCCATTCTAACAGTGATGACCGGCTGGGACTATCTGAGGGTTGGCCTTAAACATATGGATTGATGTGAATTGAGGCGGCGCGTGCATTGGTGAATGCCGCGTCAACCTATTCTCAATATTTGGGGCCTAGTCAGGCCTCATGAGCGCAACGCTTTCAACCCTGCTCGCGGCATTTCTGAAGGTCGGCTGGATTGCCTTGATCTTCAATGAGGTGCGTGGAGCAATCCTGGCTGTGCCGGTGCTTTACGACATGTATCAGGCGGGCGGTTCGTGGATGGCGATCTGGGTTGGTTTCTGTTCGCTCGTCGGTATCGCCTTGTCAGTGGAGCTACCGCTGATCGCAGCGAGAAAGATTCAGAAGTTCGCGGACGAGAAGCTGCTCAAACCGGTTCCGGTGAACGCCTAACCCGCTCTCAGTTCCTCTGCCAACAACTCGAATTCCTCCGCACGGGGGCTATTCTTGCGCCAGATCAGCGCAATCTCCCGCTTGGCGCTCTTGTTCTTGAGCGGCCGCGCAACAACATCTGTTCCTCCCAAAATACCGGCATCCAGAGCCATCTCTGGCAGCATCGTTAGCCCCAGATCATTGTTCACCATCTGCACCAGCGTGTGCAGTGACGTGCCGATCATCGTGGCCGATGCGCGCAATTCAGGCCGATTGCAGGCGGCCAGCGCGTGTTCCTTTAGACAGTGACCATCCTCCAGCAACAGCAAGCGCCCTCCGGATGTCATGGTGTCAATCATACTCGCTGATACTGTCTCCGGCGGGTCTCTTGGATCATCCTTTGGGAACGCCACGAACAGGCGATCATCGGCAATATGCGCCATCTCCACCTCGCCGGTCGCGAAAGGCAAAGCCAGCAGCACGCAATCAACCCTGCCGTGATGCAGCGATTCGACAGCGTCCTGGCTCGTTTCTTCGCGCAGCAGAAGTTTTAGCTCAGGGCGTTCGCTGCGCAGGCGCGGCAGGATCTTTGGCAGCATGAAGGGCGCGATTGTGGGGATCACGCTCATCCGGATGGTCCCCGTCAACGGCTTTCCCGATGCCTGCACCAGATCGGACAATTCCTCTGCTTCGCGCAGCAGCCTGTGTGCCTTGGCCACCACCTGCTCTCCCAAAGCAGTAAAACGCACCACCCGGCGACTGCGCTCGACCAGCGTTACCCCAAGCAAGGATTCCAGCTCGCGCAATCCGGCCGACAAGGTTGATTGAGATACGAAACAGCTTTCCGCCGCGCGCCCGAAATGCCCGTGCTCGTGCAGCGCGACCAGATATTGCAGCTGCTTGATGGTGGGGAGGTAAGTTGACATCGCTAAGCCCTTAGCCCGCCGCCGCACGGTCGCAAAGCCCTACAGGATGGAACACATGGAACACTGTCCAAGGGCGGAAAACGCCATTGTGTGAATGCGCGGGTGCTGAGTGTGACCCTGTGGCGGGTGCGGAGAGGAATTGGCGGGCGGGCATGACACGGTGT
Organism: Altererythrobacter rubellus; assembly: GCF_030284385.1. Taxonomy (NCBI): domain Bacteria; kingdom Pseudomonadati; phylum Pseudomonadota; class Alphaproteobacteria; order Sphingomonadales; family Erythrobacteraceae; genus Altererythrobacter; species Altererythrobacter rubellus. The sequence continues at coordinate 1,901,512 of NZ_CP127221.1, read as the reverse complement.
CTAGCCCTCAATGCAGCAAGTAGGAAAACAAACCAGTACCTTATTCAGCCCCGCATCCGCGCTGATAAACGGTGTTGATCAATGACCGCAATTGGGCTGGAAAGCCCGGCCTCTGCTGGCAATGATAATTGAGGTGCGCCCTCACTCAGCCGCGAGCGATTCTTCCATCGCTGCTTGCATATCGTCGATATGCGTCATGGTGAGTTTGCCGTCCTTCACGGCGAAAGCGAGCTTACCTTCCACCAGTTCGAGAGCGTCACGGCCGAAAACGTCATATCGCCACCCATTCAATACAGGCAGTTCGCGGATTCCAGCGGCCAGCGCCTCCATCTCGTCAGCTTTTGTCAGCAATCGCGCCGCGACATCAATTTCTCGCGCGCGAATCTTGAGCAGCAGCTTGAGCAAATCGGCAACCAGGGCTCCCTCTTTGCCAAGCGGCGCGCCGCGCTTCATCTTCTCGGGCATTTCGTCTTTGTCGAGCGGTCCGGCCTTCTCGATCACCTTCATCAATCGCTTGCCGATGTCGTTTTCCCGCCATGCCGCCGACAGCCCGCGAACCTTCGCAAGGTCTTTCTGCTGCTTGGGTGGATGGCTTGCGATGTCTGCCAGTGTTTCGTCGCGCATGATGCGACCGCGCGGGATGTTCTTGTGTTGCGCTTCGCTTTCGCGCCATGCGGCAAGCGCTTTCAACCGCCCGAGCACCTGCGGATTGCGGCCTTGCGAACGAATCCGGCGCCATGCCAGGTCGGGGTCTGTGACGTAGTTGGAAACCTCCGCGAGCTTTTCCATTTCCGCGTCGAGCCACGCGCCGCGACCTGTTTTCACAAGTTTCTTCAGAATCTCGGGGAAGATTTCCGAGAGATGTGTGACATCCCCGATCGCGTACTCGATCTGACGGTCGGTCAGCGGGCGGCGGCTCCAGTCGGTAAAGCGCGCGCCCTTATCAATCGTAATGCTGAGCCAGCTTTCGACCAGATTGGCATAGCCGATTTGTTCGCTCTGACTGATCGCCATCATAGCGATTTGAGTGTCGAATATGGGATGCGGGGTCTTGCCGGTCAGATTGACGATAATCTCGACATCCTGCCCGCCGGCATGGAAGACTTTCAGAACGTCCTCATTCTCGGTTAGCAGATCCAGCAGCGGCTGCAAGTCGATGCCATCGGCCAAGGGATCGATCGCAGCGGCCTCTTTGTCATTCGCGATCTGGACCAGGCAAAGCTCTGGCCAATAGGTGTTCTCGCGCATGAATTCGGTATCGACGGTAACAAATTCGGATTTGGAAAGACGCTCGCATAAGTCTGCCAAAGCGTCGGTTGTGGTAATCAGATCATGTATTTTCATGCATCATTTCTTTTCGTTGAGCGGAGTACCGCTCTCGGACACTTAGTCCAGTTAGTGAGGTCAGCCTTGACAAAAGCACCCTCATCCCCTGTTAGCGCGCGCTTGAAACCGCTAGAGGTCATCGTGCTTATTCTTTGCGCGCGCCCTTAGCCGCATACACCCGAACAGGACAAGATTTTAGATGCACGCCTATCGTACCCACAACTGCGCACAGCTTTCCGCGGAAAATGTTGGCGATTCAGTCCGTTTATCGGGCTGGATCCACCGTAAACGCGATCATGGCGGGGTTTTGTTTATCGACCTGCGCGATCATTACGGCATGACGCAGATCGTAGCGGACGAAGATTCGCCTGCACTTTCGGTGCTTGAAAAGCTTCGTCTCGAATCGGTTGTGACGATCGACGGCGAGGTGAAGGCCCGTACTCCAGAGACGGTCAATAAAGACCTGCCTACCGGAGCGATTGAAGTGTTTGCGCGTTCGATCACCGTGCAGAGCGCATCTGAAGAATTGCCTATGCCGGTAGCCGGCGAGCAGGAATATCCGGAAGACGTCCGCCTGAAATACCGTTTCCTCGATCTGCGCCGTGAAACGCTGCACACAAACCTGATGAAACGCACACGGATTGTGGCTGACCTGCGCCAGCGGATGAACGCGATCGGCTTTAATGAATTTTCGACTCCAATCCTGACCGCATCTTCGCCAGAGGGCGCGCGTGACTTCCTGGTGCCCAGCCGAATCCACGCGGGCAAATTCTACGCGCTGCCCCAGGCGCCGCAGATCTACAAGCAGCTGCTGATGGTCTCTGGCTTCGACCGCTATTTCCAAATCGCACCGTGTTTCCGCGATGAAGATCCGCGTGCTGACCGCCTGCCGGGCGAATTCTACCAGCTCGATCTGGAAATGAGCTTCGTCACTCAGGAAGAGGTGTGGGATACTATGGAGCCGGTGATCGCTGGCACATTCGAAACTTTCGCTGAAGGCAAGCATGTGACGCCAGCAGGCGAATTTCCGCGCATTCCTTATGCCGAAGCGATGATCAAATACGGCACGGACAAGCCCGATTTGCGCAATCCGCTGATCATCAGCGATGTGACCAGCCACTTCGAAAAGTCCGGCTTTGGCCTGTTCGAAAAGATCGTGGGCGGCGGTGGCCGCGTCCGTGTGATCCCTGCGCCGAACACGCATGAGAAGAGCCGCAAGTTCTTCGACGATATGAACGATTGGGCACGCAAGGAAGGCTTTGCCGGCTTGGGCTATGTAACGCGCAAGGGCGGCGAATTTGGTGGGCCGATTGCCAAGAACCACGGGCCTGAGCGCATGGCCGAGCTCTATGCAGAGCTGGGTCTGGGTGAAAATGACGGTCTGTTCTTCGCTGCTAGCAAGGAAGCCGATGCGGCTAAACTGGCCGGGGCAGCGCGTACCCGCGTTGGTGAAATTCTTGAGCTGATCGACACAAATCGTTTTGCATTCGCATGGATCGTCGATTTCCCGTTCTACGAATATGACGAAGACGAGAAGAAGGTCGATTTCAGCCACAACCCGTTCTCTATGCCGCAAGGCGGGATGGAAGCGCTCGAAACGCAGGACCCGCTGACCATCAAGGCTTACCAGTATGATCTGGTCTGCAACGGCTTTGAACTCGCATCGGGCTCTATCCGTAACCACAAGCCTGAAACCATGGTGAAGGCGTTTGAATTGGTTGGCCTTTCACAGGCAGACGTCGAGCGCGATTTTGGCGGTATGTACCGCGCGTTCCAGTATGGCGCGCCGCCGCATGGCGGGATGGCTGCGGGCGTCGATCGGATCGTGATGCTGCTTTGCGGCGCGCAGAATTTGCGCGAGATCACGCTGTTCCCGATGAACCAGAAGGCGGAAGACCTGCTGATGGGTGCGCCAAGCCCCGCAGAACCGAAGTCGCTGCGTGAATTGCATTTGCGTGTGATTGAGCCGCCCAAGGAACAGAAATAAGCGACCCACAGCCCATTTGTTCAGCTTAGGTTGTATTTATCTGAATAAAATCACCTCTTCGACCTTCTAAGGGGAAGAGTGATGGCGTTTTCGAAATGGGTTCTCTCGCTGGTGGCGGCCTGTGCTGTGTCAAGCGGCGCAGTGCGGGCAGAGCAGCTGGCCGTTGAGGGCGTGTATGCAGCGCGAACTGATGGCGGGCGTGGCGTGACGGAGATATCCATCGAGCCAATTCGCGGCCGTGAAGGTATCGCATTGGAAAACGCGCTTGCGGATCAACTTGGCTCGGCGCGAATCTATGGCGAGCAATACTTTCGCATTGTGCCTTCGTCTTTCGACAATGAAGGATCACAACCCGGCCATGCAGAGCTGCGCGGCTTTGCCAATTCACGCGTTTACGACGCTTCGGATGGAGAGATTGAGCGCACCCGCTGTCTGCGCAAGATCAAACATGAAGACGGCGAGAAAGAGTGCGTCGAAAGCGTCAAGGCCGTCTATGAGTGCCGACGCCTACACGTCGAGTTCCGGCCTGATGTAGCACTGTTCTCAGATGAGGGCGCGCTTTATCAGCGTCAGGATAGCTTCGTAAATTCAGAACGTTACTGCGCGGATAGCTCCTATATCCCATCAGCCGAAGCGATAATCAAACCGATGATATCGCGCTTTGCGCGGGCAGTGCGACTGGACCTGGCGCCGAAGCAGCGTTTTGACCGGATTCGCATCCTGGAAAGCCGCAGCGGGCTGGAGAGGAGTGACCGCCGAGCTTTCAAGAATGCCATCAAGCTGACCAAGACCGATCCGGTCGGCGCATGCATCGCGTTTGAAGATATCCTCTCTCGCAATCCATACCAGCGTTCCGCGCTCTACAATGCTGCTCTTTGCCGCGAGGCGGACGGCCAGCTGGAACTCGCCGCTGAAGCGTATGGTCAATTGATGCTTGCATCCGACAAAGACCGTTTTCGCAACGGGATGGCACGTGTGGACAGTCGGTTTCTGGCGCGCGAACAATTGGCATCGCTAAGTCTGCCAGCGGTTGCGCTAGCCTCTGCAAGCCCGCAAGATGCGTCAATTGAATAGCTATGCCTGTTTGACAGATCGGCCTAGTCCCACCATCTATTGCGAACAGCCCTTGCGCTATTCAGCGCCGTTCATTAGGGCGAAAGCCAATTCTAAACCCCATAAGCAGAGGGATCACTATGAGCGATACTGCCGACCGCGTGCAGAAAATTGTTGTCGAGCATCTTGGCGTCGAAGGCGACAAGGTTACTCAGGAAGCCAGCTTCATTGACGATCTGGGCGCAGACAGCCTGGACATCGTTGAACTGGTTATGGCGTTCGAAGAAGAATTCGGCGTTGAAATCCCTGACGACGCTGCTGAGAAAATCAGCACCGTTGGTGACGCAACCAAATTCATCGAAGACAACAAGGGCTAAGGCCTTTTCGTCTTTGCCCCGCCACGGCGCGGCTTTGGCCACGTTTTAGCGGGTTATTGACAGGCTCGGCCCCCTAGGGGTTGAGCCTGTTGCTATCTGGTCTACTGAATTGTCAGCGTTTCGCTGAAGTACGGAGAATTCGATGCGTCGTGTCGTCGTTACCGGTCTTGGCCTCGTTACCCCATTGGGCGGCGATGTGGAGACCAGCTGGAGCAATCTCATCGCTGGCAAGAGCGGGGCGGGGCCGATTACGCGTTTTGATGCGTCTGACCAGAAGTGCCAGATCGCCTGCGAAGTGAAGCCGGCGGATCATCCGGACGGTTTCGATCCGAACAAACGCGTTGATCACAAGGTCCAGCGTCAGGTTGATCCTTTCATCGTTTATGGGATCGATGCAGCAGGACAGGCGCTGGAAGATGCAGGCCTGACCGAGATGGATGACGATCTCAAGATGCGCACCGGCTGCTCGATCGGTTCAGGCATCGGTGGATTGCCGGGTATTGAAAGCGAATCGATCGTCCTGAAAGAACGCGGCCCAGGCCGTGTGAGCCCGCACTTTGTCCATGGACGCTTGATCAACCTGATCAGCGGGCAGGTTTCGATCAAATACGGGCTGATGGGCCCGAACCACGCGGTGGTGACCGCCTGTTCAACCGGCGCTCACTCGATTGGCGACGCAGCCCGCATGATCAAAGATGGCGATGCCGATATTATGCTGGCCGGCGGCGCGGAAAGCACGATCAATCCGCTGGGTGTTGCAGGCTTTGCGCAAGCACGCGCACTCAACATGAGCATGAATGACCGCCCAACCGAGGCGAGCCGCCCATACGACAAGGATCGCGATGGGTTTGTGATGGGCGAAGGCGCGGGTGTGGTTGTGCTCGAAGAGTATGAACACGCCAAGGCGCGCGGCGCGAAGATCTACGCCGAAGTGGTCGGCTATGGCCTTTCGGGTGATGCCTATCACGTCACAGCACCGCACCCAGAGGGCAAGGGCGCGCAGCTCGCGATGGAAATGGCATTGCGCAAGGCTAGCCTTACCCCGGCAGACATCGATTACGTCAATGCGCATGGCACATCGACCATGGCCGATACGATTGAGTTGGGCGCGGTGAAACGCGTATTGGGCGATGATCTGGGCGGAGCATCGATGAGCTCGACCAAGTCGGCCATCGGTCACCTGCTGGGCGGTGCAGGCGCTGTTGAAGCGGTATTCTGTATCCTTGCGATCCGCGACCAGATTGTGCCACCGACGCTCAATCTGGACAATCCGGATGAAGGCACCGAAGGTGCAGACTTGGTCCCGCATCAAGCGAAAAAGCGTCAGGTGCGTGCAGCGCTGAATAACAGCTTCGGCTTTGGCGGTACTAACGCGTCGCTGATTATGAAGCAGGTAGAGGACTGACGTGAAAAAGCTCGGCTGCCTTGTTGCGGCCCTGATGGCGCTTTTGATCGCAGGATGGCTCGTCATCGGTTCTGTCATGGGCGAAGCGACCATTGAAGAAGACACGGTGTTTGCGATTCCGGCTGGATCCTCGCTGACTGCGGTCGCGAACAGGATGGAGGAGCAAGGCTTGATCAGCTCAGCTGATGGTTTCTTGTTGAATGCCAAACTGTTTGGTGGCGGCGACGCAATCCAGGCAGGTGAATTCGAACTTACCGCTGATATGAGTCAGGCGGACATCCTCGGCGCGTTCCAGAACGGCGATGTGATCCGGCGCTTCATCACAATTCCGGAAGGCATGCCCTCGATCATGGTGTTCGAGCGGTTGATGGCGGACGAACTTCTGAGCGGAGAGATTGAAATCCCGCCTGAGGGATCGGTGCTGCCCGACACTTATGATTTCGAGCGCGGCGAAGCGCGTTCGGCCGTGCTGGCACGGATGCAAAGCGCAATGACTGACTATCTCGACCAGGCGTGGGAAGAGCGCAGCGCCGATGCCGCAGTTACATCGAAAGCTGAAGCGGTGATCCTTGCCTCGATCATCGAGAAGGAAACGCAGGCGAAAGATGAACTCGGCAAGGTATCGGGCGTTATGTCCAATCGTATTCGGATCGGCATGCAATTGGGCGCTGATGCGACGACGATCTATCCGATTACCAAAGGAAAACCGCTGGGCCGCATGATTCGGGTATCCGAGCTGCGCGATCCCAATCCTTACAACACGCGGGCGATTTTCGGCCTTCCAATTGGCCCCATCACCAATCCGAGCCGGGCTGCAATCAAGGCCGCGCTCAATCCCGAAGAAACGAGTGCGCTGTTTTATGTGGCAGATGGCAGCGGCGGTCACGTTTTTGCGGACACATTGGAAGAGCATAATCGCAACGTGGCCAAATGGCGGCGCTTTCGCGAAGAGAACGGGATCTAGGGTGCGCTAGGCGCAAGGTTTATGTCGCAACCTTTCATTGTCACCGCTGCCTTGCCGCAAGATATTCAAAGCTGGGCTGAGGGCCTGCGCCGCGCGCACTATCCCGCACATCGCAACAAGCTCCATGCCCATGTCACCATGTTTCACTCGTTCGCGCCGTCCCTGTTCGAAGAACTGAAGGATTTTCTATCTCGAGTTGCGGCGGAGTTTGCGCCACCCCTTGGCCGCGTGACCGGCGTAATGGATCTGGGGAAGGGGACTGCGATCGCTCTCCAGAGCGAGGAATTGCTGGAAATCCGTGCATTCATTGCTGAGCATTTCCATGGCGCGCTGACTGCTCAGGATCTGTATGAACCACGGCCGCATATCACGATCCAGAACAAGGTCAGCAAGGAAGAAGCGCGGGCTCTTCAAGCCGAATTGAAGGCGCAGATCGAGCCGCGCAGCTTCCACTTTCCCGCGATTGAGATGCACATCTATCGTGGCGGTCCATGGGATGCAGTCAAACGCTGCGCATTTCGCGGGCAATAGCGGTTGACCAAGGGCGACACGCGCCCTAAATGCGCCGCCTGCCGAGCGGTTGATTTCGTTTCCGGCATGCCTTTCGGGGCGGAGTAGCTCAGGTGGTTAGAGCAGTGGAATCATAATCCACGTGTCGGGGGTTCGAGTCCCTCCTCCGCTACCATTTTATTGTTTTAAATCAATTACTTAGCTCAATATCTTCCACACGCATTTTGGCATGAGATTTGATTCAGCTAGCGAGATAAATCTTTCTTAGACACTAGTTTGTTAATTGAAGATTTTGCTGCTCAAGTGTCGTCAAATTCAAACTTCCGAAAGTTAATGTTATATCTTTCCTGCGAAAGATTATTACTTCTTTTGTTGACCGTGAAATAGATTTGGCAGATACTCGCACCATGAATGCTCGAACACATCAGGCAAGGTTTCAAAGTGCTGCGATGCGTGTCATCGCCGTGCTGTTGCTTGCCATGTTCGCATTCTCGACGGTCGCAGAGGCAGCCGCTTGTGAAGGCGAAGTGCAACCGGAAATCTCCCACATATCATCTGATTTGGCCGATGAAAGCCATTCCGATGAGGACGGCGACACAGGCGACAAACATGCTGTTTGCGCGCACGGGCATTGTCATCATCTGGCGCAGATCGTGGCACCTGTTGCTTCGGCAGAAGGCCTTAGCCTAGCGGCGTCACTGCTGGGTCCCAGGCGCGATAATGCCTTGCCCGAGGCAAATCTCTCAAAACTGAAGCGTCCTCCACGCATCTGATTTGTGTTCCCTGACCGCGTGTTCGCGGTCCCCCCCCAACACAAACCAGACCAGAGGACTTTCCATGTCACCAAACTTGGCGCTTTTGCGCCCGATATACGCAGCAATTGTGCTTGCGCTCATACCCATTACAGTTTCGGCCCAACAGCAGGGCTTGAGCCTGGATGAAGCCTTGCAATTAGCGGGAGCAAAATCTCCTGTTGCAAGCATAGCAGAGGCCGAAGTCGATATTGCCCGAGGCAATGAGCGGCAAGCAGGCTATGGCCCGAACCCCGAAGTCTCGCTCGAGGTCGAGAACATCGCTGGCAGCGGTACTTTCTCGGGACTGCGCTCGAATGAAACCACCCTGATGTTGACCCAGCCAATCGAGCTTGGCGGTAAACGGAGTGCAAGGGTGCTCGCAGCACAGGCACAATCGAGCGTTGCCGAACTTGACGCGCTTATATCGCGCGCTGATCTCGTACTTGCCGTGCGGCAGCGTTTTACCCAAGCCGTAGCAGCCAAAGAAAATGTCGCTTTGCAGCAGAGTATTTATGAGCGCTCGGCAGAACTTTACCGCATCGCGAGTGAACTGGTCGAGGCAGGACGCGAGCCACCCCTTCGTGCCATTCGGGCAGAGGCTGCAATGGCAGAGGCCGAGACAGACCTTCGTGCCACCGAGGCCGAATATCTTAATGCGAGAACAAATCTTGCCGAGCTTTGGGGGGCAAGCACACCACCCGAAACCATCGAAACATTCTGGCTTACGCCTGATACAGTTTCAGGCACGGGCGATATTGCGGGCACGCTCACTTTGGCGCGTGCAGAAGCTGAGCTCAATGCTGCCGAGGCCGGAATTGTGCGTGAGAGACGTGCAGCTATTCCTGATCTCAATGTTGGTGCGGGCATCCGCCGTTTTGAGGAAACCGGCGACACCGCTTTTACTATCGGCGCGTCGATGGCGATCCCTTTGCGCAACCGCAATCAAGGAGGCATCGAAGCAGCAGAAGCGAGCGCCCGAGCAACCGAAGGCCGCTTGTTGCTTTTGAGGCTCCAATTGCAGCGCGAGTGCACCACGCTTTTGACCACCATCAGTGCCGCCGAGATGCGCGTTGAGAGACTGTCCAGGGTTATTCTGCCCCGTGCGGAAGAAACGCTTGAACTCGCGCAAATCGGTTATCGCTACGGCAGATTCACGCTCATTGATGTCCTTGATGCGGCGTCGGTCAGGGACGCAGCACTTGCCGACTTGATCTCTGCAAGGACGGACCTGGCACAAGCTACCGCCACGCTCATGCAGCTCACCCAGCGACAAGGAGGTGAGTCATGACCAGGCAAAGACTCCTCACTATCCTTTCGGTCCTGTTGATTGCAGCAGCGATCATATGGTTTTCACTTCCGAGTTCCTTTGCCGACGAAGAACATGGTCATGCGGAGGAATTCGCCGAACACGATGATGAAGAACGGCTGTTGATTACCGACGAGCAGATGGCTGCGTCCGGGATTGAACTTCATACCGTCACATTAGGCGGCAATGCACAGATCATCGTTCCGGGAACGGTAAAGGCCAATCCGAGCGGGGCGGCACGGCTTGACGCGCGTGCCGATGGCACGATTGTCCGTATCACCAAGACACTTGGCGATACTGTCGCTCGCGGCGAAACCGTGGCGGTTATTGAGAGCGCGCAGGCCGCACAATATTCATCCGATATTGCAGCAGCCCAAGCTCGTCTCATAGAGGCGCAAGCCAATTTTGAGCGCGAGCAGCGCCTCTTCAATGCAAATGTGACCGCGCGTCAGGATTTGGAGGCAGCCCAAACCCAGCTTTCCGTGGCTAGAGCCGACCTTCAACGAGCGCGCAATACAGCTACCGCCGCCGGAGTGAGCGGTGGCGGCTCAATTGCGATTACAAGTCCCATCGTAGGCCGGATTACAGATGCACCCGCTGTGCTCGGGGCTTTTGTCACGGCAGGAACAGAGTTGATGGAGGTCGTTGACCCAGCACGGGTTCAGATCGAGGCGGCGATACCACTCGGTGATGTCTCGCGCGTTTCCAGTGGCGACGGTGTGACCATTGTGATTGGTTCGCAGGACATCGGCGGACGCATCCGCTCGATGACACCTGCTCTTGATCCTTCTAGCAGGGCAGCTACGGCGATCATCATTCCCGATAGACTGGTGGCTGCACTCCAAGCTGACGCCTTTGTGGAGGTGAGAATTGAGAGCACATCGGATTCTGATCCGAACGTGATTTCGGTGCCGGAAGTTGCTGTCCAGACGGTTGAAGGTAGGTCGGTCGTTTTCGTGCGCGAGGGTGATGCGTTCGAGCCCGTCGAGGTTCAAACAGGCGCGCGTTCGGCAGGGATGATTACGATCATTTCGGGGCTTGAAGCAGGAGCCGTCATCGCTTCGGAAAACGCCTTTTTGCTAAAGGCCGAGCTTGGAAAATCGGAGGCAGAACATGGCCACTGATACACAGCACGGCTTTATCGGGAGCATCCTCGATTACGCTGTCCGCTTCCGTCTGCCGGTGATAGTCCTGACCGTTCTTGTCGCGGCTTGGGGAGCGTTCAATCTCTTCAAACTGCCAATTGATGCCGTTCCCGACATCACCAATACGCAGGTGCAGATCAATACGGTCGTGCCGGCGCTCTCGCCTGCACAGGTCGAACAGCAAATCACCTATCCGGTCGAAACAGGGCTTGCGGGGATTGAGGGGTTAGACATGACCCGCTCAATTTCACGCAACGGCTTTTCGCAAGTCACGGCCATCTTCGACGAAGGCACCGACATCTATTTCGCCCGCCAACAGGTCAATGAACGCTTGACCGCGATAGCCTCCGACCTTCCCGAAGGCGCACAGCCCGTCATGGGGCCAATCTCAACAGGGCTTGGAGAAGTTCTCATGTATCGCATCGGCTTTGCCGAGCGCGAGGAAGGTGGTGCATCTAGCGGTGCAACAGGTTGGCAGGCTGACGGCAGTTTTGTCACCACCGAAGGTGAACGACTTGCCGATGAGGTCGCGCAGGCAGCTTACCTACGCAGTTTGCAGGACTGGGTAATCGCACCGCTCATGCGCGCGTCTCCCGGCGTGGCAGGCGTGGATTCGATTGGTGGCTATGAAAAGCAGTTTCTGGTGCAGCCCGATCCAACCCGCATGAACGGCTATGACATCGCATTTAACGAACTTGTCGATGCAATCGAGCGCGCCAATCTTGCGGTGGGCGCAAACTTCTTCAACCGCGACGGAGAGGCCTTGCTCGTGCGCGTCGATGCGCGGGTGGGTTCGGTGGAAGACATCGCGCAGGCCATCGTTGCCAATCGGGGTAGCGTGCCTGTGCGAGTAGCCGACGTGGCCGAGGTAAGCCTTGGCGGTGATCTGCGCACAGGGGCAGGCAGTTACAACGGCGAGGAAGCCGTCATCGGCACCGTTTTAATGAGAAGCGGGGAGAACAGCCGGACTGTAGCAGCCGGGGCTGCGGAACGCTTTGAGGAGGTGAGATCGGTCTTGCCCGACGGTGTTGTCGGCGAGATCATCTACAATCGCTCAACCCTCGTGGATGCGACGATCGCAACAGTCGAAAAAAACCTCGTCGAAGGCGCGCTTCTTGTCATCGTCATCTTATTTCTGCTGTTGGGAAACATCCGCGCAGCACTCATTACAGCCCTAGTCATCCCGCTTTCCATGCTGATGGCCGCCATCGGCATGAACCGCTTGGGTGTTTCAGGGAATCTGATGAGCCTGGGCGCACTCGACTTCGGACTGATTGTGGACGGTGCAGTCATCATCGTTGAGAATTCGGTGGCAAGGTTGGCCGCGCGTCAACATCAAGAGGGGCGCTTGCTGTCCCTTGGCGAGAGGCTCGCAGAAACCCGCCTTGCCGCACAAGAAATGATTAAACCGACCGTCTACGGTCAGGCCATCATCCTGCTCGTCTTTGCACCACTTCTGACCTTCACAGGCGTTGAGGGCAAAACCTTCTCGCCTATGGCAATCACGATGCTGCTCGCACTGGCCTCTGCCTTTGTTCTGTCGCTGACTTTCGTACCTGCGATGATCGCAGTGCTTCTCAAAGGGCGTATCTCGGAAAAGGAAGTACGGGTCATCCGCGCCTCGAAGGAGCGTTACGAACCGCTACTTGTCAAAGCCATCGCACGACCCTGGCCGGTGATCGGCGGCGGTGCCGCACTCTTTGCCGTTGCTGCGCTTCTCTTCACGACTTTGGGGAGTGAGTTTACGCCGCAGCTCGATGAGGGCGACTTGGCCGTGCAGAGTTTGCGTATTCCCTCGACCTCGCTTGAGCAGTCGGTGGCAATGCAAAGGCAGGTCGAGCGGACTTTAGTCGAGTTTCCGGAAGTGGCGACCGCTTTTTCCAGAACGGGCACAGCCGAGGTAGCAAGCGATCCGATGCCGCCAAATATCTCCGATGCTTACGTTCTTCTCAACCCTAGGGACGAATGGCCAGACCCCTCACTTAGCAAGGACGCTCTTGTCGCAAATATGGAGAGTGAGCTGAACGGCTTGATCGGGAACCTCTATGAGTTCAGCCAGCCAATTGAGCTGCGTTTCAATGAACTGATTGCAGGTGTGCGCGGTGACATCGCCGTCAAACTCTATGGCGACAATATCGAAGTGTTATCGGCATCAGCTAATGAAGTGGCAAACGTACTTCGGGGAATTGACGGGGCGGCAGACGTAAAAGTGCAGCAGACCACCGGCTTTCCGACACTTGATGTCCGTTTCGACCGTACTGCTATCGGGCGCTACGGCTTAAGCGTTGAAGAGGTAGCCGAACTTGTCGCTATTGCCGTTGGGGGTCGTCCCGCAGGTCCGGTTTTTCAGGGCGACAAGCGTTTCGATATTGTCGTGCGCTTGCCTGAAACTCTGAGAAGTGACTTTGATCGTTTAGGAGCATTGCCGGTTAAGACGCCGAACGGCGCAACATTGCCTTTGCGGGAACTGGCGAGCTTCGAGGTGAGCGACGGATTGGCGGAAGTCAGGCGTGAACAAGGCAGTCGCCTTGTCATCGTGTCCGCCAATGTGCGCGAGCGCGATCTCGGCAGCTATGTCGAAGAAGCCCAGGCGGCAGTGAGTGAGACGGTTTCCTTGCCGGAAGGTGCGTATATCGAATGGGGCGGTCAGTTTGAAAACCTGCAAGCTGCCAAAAGCAGGCTAAGCCTCATCGTTCCGCTATGCTTTTTCCTAATTCTTCTCCTGCTCTATATGGCTTTGGGAAGTTGGCTTTCCACACTTGCAGTGTTTAGTGCGATCCCGATGGCTCTTGCCGGAGGCGTGTTCTCGCTCTGGCTGCGCGACATCCCTTTCTCGATCTCCGCTGCGGTTGGTTTCATCGCATTATCAGGCGTGGCCGTTTTGAACGGCCTCGTGATGATGACTGCGATACGCCAAAGACTGGAGAGTGGTATGCCTTTGGACAAGGCAATCGTCGAAGGCGCACTGGCAAGATTCCGCCCCGTTTTAATGACGGCACTGGTCGCCTCGATGGGGTTTGTGCCGATGGCCATTGCCACTGGCACTGGCGCCGAAGTTCAACGCCCTCTTGCGACCGTTGTAATCGGCGGATTGATAACCGCAACCGCGCTCACCCTATTCGTGCTCCCCGCAATTTCGCGACTTGTTCTTAAGCGTAGAGATAGTAATCAAACCGAGGCCAATCATTGCCAAGACTATCATTAGGATATTTTGCGGTAGGTATTTGACGTTTTCAGGCAGCTTTATGCAAGTATGTTCTAGCTAAAGCTCTGATTTTATTGGAAAGTCGTTCAACTATCTCATTGTCCTCATTATACTGGGGGTAACGCGTGCAGCGGACCTCCGCTACCATTTTTTTGTTTAATATCAATAGCTTAAGACGAATTTGACTGGTTGTCAACATCTGTCAATGAACGCATTTCTACAGGTTCATTTTCACGATCATCCAAATAGCCATGCCCATCATCATTAAATTCTCAGTGAGCGATATAAAGCCAAGGGGCACATTGCTATCCCCGCCGACACAGGCGCATTTGAGTTCGCGCTTGTCGATGTAAACAGCCTTGAAGACCGAGACCGCTCCTACCGTTCCGATGAAAAGCGCGACCGGAATCGAGATGAATGGCAAAATTCCGCCAATCATCAGTAATCCTGCCAAGCCTTCGCCATAGGGATAGACGTAGCCATAGGGCACCCACTTCTTTGCCAGCAGGTCGTAATTGAGAAACATGGTCGAAAAGCTCTCGACATCGCGCAGCTTGAGATAGGCAAGTCCGCACATGGAGAATGCGATAAACCACTCGAAGGTGCGCAGCGTTATCCACTCACCTTCGGCAACGAAGGCTGCCATTAGCGCCATCAGGAAAGTCATCGCAAATAGCGCGATAACAGGGCGATAGGTCGTCTCGTCTTCGCCCTTTGGCTCTTCTCCAAAATGCGCACGCAAATCGTCATAACCACCGATACGCTTGCCATCGATGAAAGTTTGCGGAGTGGTCTTAACCCCATGCTTTTCCTTGAAGGCGTCGGTTTCTTCGCGCGTAGTCAAGTGGTGATCCTCGACCTCAAATCCCTGCTTTTTGAGCAGGTGTTTTGATTTAAGGCCGTAGGGGCAGACATGCTTTTCCATGACCATCCGATAGAGCTTTGCTGTTTTGGTCTGTGCCATGTCCACTACCCTCCCGCTTACAGTTCACCTTCAAATTCAGGCACAGGCCGAGCCTCGGCCTCAGCTTCCGTGGTCGCGCGCCCGTTCGTCTCGATGTCATCAAGTAACCACTTCATCTCATCGATTTCGCGGCGTTGCGCCTTAATGATTTCGTCTGCCAATTCGCGCACGCGCTGATCTTCGATATTGGCGCGCTCACTGGTGAGAATGGCAATCGAGTGATGCGGGATCATCGCGCTCATCCACGCCTCATCAGCAATCGTGTTCTGACTTCGCACAAGGAAAAGCGATCCTGCGAACACAACCGCTGCGCCCACAAAGATTGCAATGTTGACTTTCGTTTTCTTATACATGCCCAGCATGAAGGCGAGCATGATGATTGCCATCATCGCGCCCATGTAGAGCGCCATCCAGGCGCGCGTCTCACTGAAAAACACGTGGCCTAGTTCGTAAGTGTTCAAATACATCAAGCCATACATGATGACTGTAGAGGCCAGGATCATGGCCGCAAATCTTCCGTAACTCATTTAAGAGCCCCCTTTCGGATTTAAGTTAAGGTGGTCAGGGCCCAAGGCGAGCTCGCCACCCAAATAACCCTGAACTATCAATGCAATAGCAACTGAAAACACTAACAGGCGGAACAGGTTGCGGTTCCATTTTCGTGCGTGAATGAGCGCAGCAATCAGTGCAATTGCGACAAGCGCCGTTCCGTTCCAGCGATGCCAGAACAGTGTTTCGGATCGGTCGGTCAAACGGAAACCGCCTGCAAACCATCCGAGGATAACCGCCCCTATTCCGGTCAACGCACCCGACCATACCAAAAAGCCAACCGTCCTCTCCAGTCCAAGAGTTGGTCGAATGAGAAGCGCAAGTTCGGCAATGGCAGCGAAAAAAAGAAGAGCAATCGGGAAGTGAACGGCTGCCGGGTGAAGGCGACCCAGAAAATCGGCAACATCAAATGCACTTTCGTCGACAACGATTGCTGGATCTTGATCAACCTTCGGTGCGGAGCTTTCTGTCGCAATTTCCTGCTCGGTTTGATCCTGTCGGTGAGCCTCATGTGCTGTCACAGGCGACCCAACCGAAAAGACCAGAGCGACAATGACAAGCAACACGCCAAAAACCGCCAAGCGCGGTTTAAATAAATTTTTGTGCATGCGGTCCCTTGTCGTCGTCATTGATCGATCTATCTAATTGCTATACCATACTCCCCTAGGGTATATTTTGCAACCTTGCCGAGGACATACGAGACGATGAGCGAGAAGTTCCAAAAAGAAATCGCCCGCATGAAGCGGATTGAAGGACAGGCACGCGGCATCTCCAAAATGATGGAGGAAGGACGCTATTGCATCGACATCCTGCAACAGATGCAGGCAATGGAAGCGGCTCTGAAGTCAACGAGACAGAAGGTGCTTTCGATTCATGCAGGATGCTGTGTGAACGAAGCGATTGAAAGCGGCGACCGCGAGGCTCAGCGCGAAAAGTTTACGGAACTCGTCGAACTCTTTGGAAAGATGGGCAGGTAAGTATGAAGCGTAAACCTGCCCCCATCGACCAGTCGCGAAGAAACCTTCTCAAGGGCTCACTAGCCGTTGGCGGCATGTTTGCCCTCCACTCAATGATGCCCGCCTGGGCTTCTCCAAAAGGTTTGGCCCACGCGCCTGCGACGAAGAATGGTGCCACGCTGTCAGGCGAGGACATCGCGCTATCAATTGCCAACTCGTCCTTTTCGATTGGTAACCGCACCGGACATGCTGTGACCGTCAATGGTTCACTTCCCGCACCGCTCATTCGCCTGCGCGAAGGGCAAAATGTTAGATTGGCTGTCACCAATCATCTTGAAGAAGATACATCTATCCACTGGCACGGCCTTCTTTTGCCTTTCCAGATGGACGGCGTTCCGGGCGTTAGCTTCCCGGGCATTAAGCCGCATGAGACATTCGTTTATGAATTCCCGATTATTCAGTCGGGGACATATTGGTATCACAGCCATTCGGGCTTGCAGGAAGCGATGGGGCATTACGGTCCGATTGTTGTTGATCCCGCAGGTACTGACCCCATTCAATATGACCGCGAACACATTATTGTGCTCTCGGACTGGAGCTTCATGCACCCGCATGAGATCATGCGAACGCTCAAGCAATCGCCCGACTATTTCAACCGCCAGCAGCAAACCCTAGCAGGCCTTCTGGCAGGTGAAGGTCAGGATATAGAAGAGCGCATTCGCTGGGCAGGCATGCGCATGATGCCCTCAGATATCGCCGATGTGACGGGCGCAACCTACACCTACCTTATCAATGGTCACGGTCCGAACGAGAATTGGACAGGGCTGTTCGAGCCGGGTGAGCGCGTTCGCCTACGTATCATCAACGCCTCTGCCATGAGCATATTTAATGTGCGAATTCCTGGCCTTTCGATGACTGTGGTCAATGCTGACGGAGAAAACGTCCAGCCTGTTGAGACAGACGAATTCCAAATCGGTGTTGCCGAAACCTATGACGTGGTGGTCACACCGCGCGAGGATCGGGCTTACAGCTTCGTCGCAGAAAGCATTGATCGTTCAGGACTAGGCCGTGCAACGCTAGCACCGCGCCTCGGTATGGAAGCTCCCGTGCCAGCTCTCAGGGAACGTCCAACGCTCACCATGCGCGACATGGGCATGGGCGGCATGGCCAGTATGGGCGATGGTGAAGATCACTCCGGCATGGACCACGGCAGCATGGATCATGGGGACATGAGCATGCGTGACCCTGAAAACGCTCCTGGAATCGACGTCAATCCGGGTGTTGATATGATTGCCCCTAACCCTGCCGACCGAACAGGTGATCGCGGCCTCGGCCTCGAAAACGTCCCGCACCGTGTTTTGACTTACACGCAACTTCGTTCGCTTAATCCTAACCCCGATCCACGCAGTCCGAGCCGCGAGCTAGTCATCCATCTGACAGGGAATATGGAGCGTTATATGTGGTCCCTCGACGGACGACGCTTTGCCGAAATCGTAGAGCCAATCCGTTTTGCACGCGACGAGCGGGTGCGCGTCAAACTCGTGAATAATACGATGATGACGCACCCGATTCACCTGCACGGACATTTCTTTGAGATCGTCAATGGGCAGGACGGGCACCAGCCGAGGAAGCACACCGTCAATGTCCTTCCCGGAGGCTATGTGAAGTTCGACCTCACTGCCGATGCACCAGGAGACTGGGCGTTTCACTGCCACCTTTTGATGCACATGCACGCAGGCATGTTCAACGTTGTGAAGGTTCGCCCGATGGAAGGTGAACCGACATGAGAACAGCCCTTATTATTGCCGCACTAGCTCTTCCAATTCCTGTCGCTGCACAGCAGATGCACCATAGCGCACATAGGATGGAAGCACCTGCTCAAGACGCACAGATAGAAGACCCTCGCGCAGGCCATGACATGTCTAATCCGCATGAAGGTCACGACATGGGCGATATGTCTGAGAGTTCAGACGCGGCAACCGATCCTCACGCGGGCCATGACATGGGAATTATGCAAGGCCAGGACACAACCGAACCCGACCCCCATGCCGGTCACGATATGAGTGACATGCAAGAGCAAGGCAGCGACGATGCGGACCCGCATGCAGGACATGATATGGGTGGTATGGACGCGATGTCTCTTCCACAATCAGGCCCGCCTCCTGAGGCTTTTTCCGGCCCTGAGCATGCCGCCGATACCATTTTCTCTGACTCTGAGATGGCAGCATCGCGTGAACAGCTTCGCCGCGAACAAGGCGGTGCGATCAACTCGCTCATCAGCATCGACCGATTGGAACTGCAATCGGGTGAAGGTGCAGATGCTTACGTTTGGGAAGCCAACGCATGGGTTGGCGGCGATCTCAACAAACTTTGGATTAAAACCGAAGGCGAGGGCGAATTTGAAGAGTCCCTTGATGATGCTGAGGTGCAAGCTTTATGGAGCCGTGCCATCAGCCCTTGGTTCGATTTTCAAACAGGCGTGCGATATGATTATCGCCCATCTGAACCTGACACCTCACACCTCGTGTTGGGTGTGCAGGGATTAGCCCCCTATCTTTTCGAGGTCGATGTTGCAGGCTTTGTCTCTGATGAGGGTGATTTTACCGCACGGGCAGAGGCTGAATACGACCAGCGCATTACGCAACAGCTGATTTTGCAACCGCGCGTTGAGCTGAATATGTCAGCTCAGGACATCCCCGAACTTGATATCGGAAGCGGGCTTACCAGCCTCGATGCGGGACTTCGATTGAGATACGAATTTGTGCCTGAATTCGCGCCTTACATCGGCGTCGAATATCAAACCGACCTTGGTGAAACACGTAATATAACACAAACGGAAGGGGGAGACCCGGATCGCACCGTATTCGTTGCAGGTGTGAAGTTTTGGTTCTAAATCATGATACGCTTACTACTTACAATTTTTCTTTTTTCAGTGCCGCTAGGCTTGGCTGCCTGCTCGGAAGAAGAACCCCAAAATGCTGAAAATATCGCGGTTGAGGAAGTGTCCGCTCTGCCGCTAATTACAGTTCATAAAACACCGACATGTGGGTGTTGTAACGCTTGGATAGATCATTTGCGCGAGAACGGTTTTGAGGTGAGTGCTATTGATGTCGAAAACACCACACCTATCGCCAGCCGTCTTGGCGTGCCGGATAATATGCGCTCCTGTCACACAGGTGAGGTCGATGGCTATGCATTGGAAGGTCACATCCCGGCAGAGGACATAAAGCGTCTGCTAGATGAACGACCTGATATTGCAGGCCTCAGCGTTCCTGGAATGCCTTTGGGTTCCCCTGGGATGGAGGCTGGTGGCCAGACGCAACCTTACACAGTCTTTGCGATTGGGCACGATGGAGCCACCGAGGCTTTCGCTCAGCACAACTAAAGCGTTGTAACTAAACGGACTTTCGTGCACTGAATCTACCTAGTTCTGCAATTTGCCTCGCTAATCTAAGGCAAACATCGTTCGAGGCTTCATCGCGGGGGTAACGCGTGCAGCGGACCTCCGCTACCATTCCCACTGCCGAAGTCTCATGCGTATGAGTGTGCGCAGCAGTCTCAGAATATTTCAAGCGAATTGATCGCAGCAATGCTTGCAGGGATCGCATTGCTGAACAGATGTCATGGCTTCTCAATATTTCGCGTGGTTGCGGCGCTTAGCCCTAGACAGATTTGTCGCTTAGCCACCAACCCGCTATCGATAGTGGCCTGACTGTTGCCGTGCCTGCCAGCACCAGCAGTCCGGCAAGAATTCCCAAATTCTTGAAGAAATTCTGTGTTTCGCGCTCGACCATATCCGGACCTATTGTCCAGAAATCGTGCAGCATGAAATTGACCAGCAAAACATAGATTACGAAGCCATAGGCGACCAGTCGGACATGCCGACCCGCGATCAGCGCCAGCCCGCCCAATATGTTTATGGAGGCAGAAAAACACATCAGCGGTGCAGCAAAGGGGATCGCGTGGCTTTCCATATAGGCGATGGTTTGGGCGGGTCCTGCGATCTTTATCAAACCCGGCATCAGGAAATATAGCCCCAGCAGAACCCTTCCGATTGTGATGCTTAGCTGTCCCATTTTGCTGTCTCCCTTGATGCAGGGTCCGGCCTATAGTTCCGCAGCCCGTTGAACAAGGCGCAATCCCCATCCCAAGCCGAGTTTGGCGTTTCAAGCTGCGACTTGTTAATCGCCTGCATCTTTGCCGGATCGATTTGTATTGCTACTCGTTCCAGGACAAAGCAATTTTCGGGGGAGCAGATAATGACATTCAAAGGTGCTGCGAAAAGTTTGACGGTTGTCGTCTTCGCGACAATTCTGGGGGCAGGTTTTGCCTACCTTGCGGGCGCAAACAGCGTGTCGATGGGTGTGCATTCAGCGGTTTTCGTGTGCGCCATGGTGGCCTTTGCGGTGAACTGGCTGGCGTTCATCCCCTCGGCTTTGGCGCAGAAGGATACCTATTATGACACGGTCGGCGCGCTGTCCTATCTCTCTGTCATCGCGGTGGCGGCGTATAATTCGGCGCCGCTGGACGCGCGCGCGATGGTGGTGGCAGCGATGGTAGGTATCTGGACTATCCGGCTGGGCAGCTTCCTGTTTACACGCATTCATGCCGCAGGTGGTGCGGATGAACGGTTCGAGAAGATCAAGGTAAATCCTCCGCGTTTCCTGGTTGCATGGACATTGCAAGCGGTGTGGGTGATCTTCACCGCGTCCGCAGCACTGGTTATTATCACAGCGCAAGAAAGCGCGCCGCTGGGACTATTCTTCTGGGTGGGCGCAGCGATCTGGGTGATCGGATTCGGCTTGGAAGTGGTCGCGGATAACCAGAAACGGCAGTTCAAGAAAGATCCGGCGAACAAGGGCAAATTCATCCAGAGCGGCCTGTGGGCATGGTCTCAACATCCGAACTATTTCGGAGAGATCACGCTGTGGACCGGCATTCTTGTGATTGCGATGCCGCTGCTTTCAGGCTGGTCATGGCTGGCGGTGATATCGCCCATTTTCGTCTTCCTGCTGCTGACGCGGGTGAGCGGGATCAACCTGCTCGATGGCATCGCCAAAGAACGCTGGGGGGATGATCCGGATTATCAGAATTATCGCAAGAACACGCCAAAACTGTTTCCGCGCCCGCCAAAGGGGTGAGGGTGGCTACTCTGCCGCTTCCTTTAACTCCGGATCGAAGCGCCATTTGGGTACTTCGCCTTTCTCGCGCAAGCGGGCCGACTCCTCGACTATATACTCGCGGGTCATCGGCACCGCTGCGCGATCTTTCACATACTGGATTTGCCAGTTCACCATCGTGCCATTACGGAAGCTTTGCTCTGCGCCGGCGAGGTAGAACAACCACATGCGGTAAAACGTCTCGTCAGACATCTCCGTGATTTCCTCGCGGTGCATGACGGTGCGTTTGTACCATTCCTCAAGCGTGTAGGACTAGTGGAAGCGCATCGCCTCCACATCCATAATCTGCCAGCCGGTCTTCTCGCTTTGAGAGACAAGTTCGGACAGTGCCGGAATGTAGCCGCCAGGAAAGATGTATTTGCGCGTCCAGGCATCGGTGAAGCCAGGCTTGCCAGCGCGGACGTGACGGCATTGCCGTTTTACCGTCGGGCGATGCTGGGACTTGCGTATTTGCCCGAGCAACCATCGATCTTTCGTGGACTTACCGTCGAGCAGAACATCCTGTCCATGCTGGAAATAGTCGAACCCGTGCGCGAGCAACGGGACGCCAAACTCGAGGAGATTCTTGAGTCGCTCGATCTTGCCCGGCTGCGCAAGGCGTCGGCCAATTCCCTTTCGGGCGGTGAAAGGCGGCGATGCGAAGTGGCTAAGGCGCTCGCGCTTGATCCGGCGTTCATGCTGCTTGATGAACCATTCTCGGGCATTGATCCGCTTACCATCGCCAGCATCAAGCAACTGATCCGCGAGATGCGGACGCGCGGCATTGATGTCTTGCTCACCGATCAGAACGTGCCCGAAATGCTCAGCCTGATTGAGCGTGCATACGTAATGGATGAAGGGCGGGTAATTTTTTCCGGCACGCCGGATGAAATGATGCGCGCACCGCTAGTGATTGAGCACTATCTCGGACGGAAGCCCGCCAAATAGGGATCAATCACATCCCCGCATACCACTGATATCCGTAGTTATCTTCCCAGAAGCCGCCTTTGCCGCCTTCGATATCGTCAAGGCTGGCTACCGCTTCGATGCCGGTAAGATACTTGGGATGCTTGTAGCCAAGTTGACGTTCAATGCGCATCCGCAACGGAGCGCCGTTCTTTTCCGGTAGCGGCTCGCCATTGAGTGCATGCGCCACGATTGTCTGTGGATGGTAGGCATCGACCATATCGACGCTCTCGTAATAGCGCTTGCCGTAGAGAATATCCGCGCAATAGAAGGCAATGAAGTTGGCTGCCGGAAGCACTTCGGCGGCGTCAAGCAGCAACGATAGCTGCGGCCCGGTCCATTCCCCGATCGCACTCCAACCTTCGACACAATCGTGCCGGGTAATCTGTGTCCGCTGGGGCAGGGTGCGAAGGTTTTCGAGCGAGAATGACATCTCGTTCTTGACCAATCCGCCGATCCGCAGACGCCAATCGGGGAAGCCTTTGCTCAGCTGATCGCGATAGATGTCACTGTCGACCGTTATCGAACCATTGCCCTTAAAGACCGGAGAAATATCGGACTTGGCAAATTCAGGAGCAAGAGCCAGACGGTTTGCCAGCGCGCGATGCGCCTTCATATGCCAGTTTTCCGCCATGTCGAACAGCGATTGGCCCGCACGGCTTTCAGAGGTTTTCGAGCATGCCCCGGCGAATAACGCACCAAGGCCAACGAGGGCTGCTCTACGTTTCATCCACGCCTCCGGTGATCATGTCGCGCATTTGCTTCGCAGGGCCGGAAAGCAGCACGAGCAGGATGTGAATGACGAAGAATGCGAACAGCGTCCAAGCAGCAAGAAAGTGGATCGACCGGGCGCTTTGCCGCCCCCCGAAGATATCCACCAGCCACGGCGCGGCCGGCTCGAAACCGGGGCTGATTGCAAGGCCGGTGAAAACCATAACGGGCAGCAAGACACCCAGTACGATCCCGTAAGTCAGCTTTTGCAGAAAGCTGTATTTCGCGCCAACATGGGTGAAATCGAGCTTCGCGTGTTTAACAACATCAGCCCATATTGCAGCTGGTTTCCATTCTTCCTGGCGTGTTCGCAGGTCACGCCAGAAATGCCCGCCGATCAGCATCGCGATCCAGAACACTAGCAATCCGACGCCAAAAGGCCATGAAAACAGCACGTGCCAATCGCGCGATTCGGCCAGATCATAGCGCTGCGGAAGTGTCGCCCAATCCGGGAACCGGATGACTGCGGTCCACGCCTCTGACGGCTGCGACCCCGCATCACCCCAATAGAGGTATCTGTGCGCGTTGGAGATGCCGAGACCGCTCATAAACAACACAATCACACATAGCGTATTGAGCCAGTGCCAGATACGCGTGAGCAGGGAGTGCTTCTTTTTCATCGTGCGGTTCCCTTAGCCATTTCGCGAGCGAGATAGATCACATCGCGATCCTGATCGAGCAGATGCTGCCCGCTATCGACAAAGATGGACTCGCCGCTGCGAACATGACCGCGTGACAGCATAAGTGCAGCATCGGCAATTTCATCCGGGCCAGTCTTACGGCCAAGTGGATTCAAGCGATGCGAGATTTCGATTTCGTCGGGTGATTGGTCGTGACTAGGCAGTATCGCACCTGGAGCGATGCCGTACACGCGGTCATCGGGATCGGTCGTGTCCTTTGCCAGCATTTTGATCGTCGATGCGAGCGCATGTTTGCTCATGGTGTAACTGAAGAAGTCCGGATTGGTATTCTCGAGCTTTTGATCTGTGACGTGGATTACAGTGCGCCCGGCGCCGCTTCGCGCTGCCGCCAGGAATGCTTGCGCCATGCGCGTGGGAGTTTCTGCGTTAACCTGCATCGCATACTTGTTCGTTGCGGGATCAAGTTTGGTTGCATCGTCATATGAAAATACCGAAGCATTGTTGACCAGCACGCGCCAGTCGGTCAGCTTGCCCGCAAGCTCGTGCACCATTGCGACTGCCGCATCCCCGTCTAGCAGATCGCATCGGAAAATCTCGGCTGAGGACAATGTATTTGCCAGTGCGCGCGCTTCCTCGTCAGAGCCGCGATAGTGGATCACACAGTGCCAGCCTGCATTCGCAAATGCCTGAACGATGCTTGCGCCGATACGCGCTGCTCCGCCGGTAACGAGAATTGCTGGCCTGGACATCAAATCTATTCAGCAGAAATGCGTCAACTTGGCTAGAGAGCGTGCGAAGGTTGGAGAAACGCGATGAAAATTGATCTGGTGGATGTATTCGGATCCGGCCCGCTCAGCGGCAATCGGTTGGCGGTGGTTCATGGTGCGGGCGACTTGTCAGCAGATCAGATGCTGGCGCTTACAAAATGGTTGGGGTTTTCCGAGACGACCTTTCTGTTGCCACCTAGCGATTCTGCGGCCGATTATCGTGTGCGGATATTCTATCCGGGCGGCGAACTGCCGTTTGCCGGCCACCCCACATTGGGAAGCTGTTACGCTTGGCTCGAGGCGGGCGGATCGCCACAGCAAGACGGGGTGGTGATACAGGAATGCGGGGTGGGGCTGGTCGAAGTTCGTCGAAACGGAACTCAACTGGCATTCAAGGCGCCGCCGTTTACCAAGCAAGGCGATCTGACTGCCGAAGAGCGCGACAATGCGATCAAGCTGACAGGGGTTGACCCAGATGCTGTTGTCGAAGCGGTGCATGTTCAAAATGGCCCGCAATGGCAATTGCTCAGGCTCGCAAGCGCGGCAGATGTTTTGGCAGCGGATCCGGTATCGAAAGCGCCGTTGGGAACCGACATCGGGCTAGCCGGGCCATGCGAGGAACGTGCGGATGCGGATTGGGAATTGCGCGCATTCTTCGTCAACGCCGCGGGTCGTTTTGTAGAGGACCCCGTGACCGGCAGTTTCAACGCGGGCGTGGCGATGCATTTGTTCGGCAGCGGGCTGGCGCGAGGCAGTTACCGCGCTGCGCAGGGGCGCGAGACCGGTGCGGACGGTCTGGTCGATTGCAGACAGGAAACAGATGGAAGTATCTGGATCGGGGGGCGCTGTGCGATGGTTGCGCAGGGTGGGGCGCTGCAACCGATCGCTTAGGTAAAGAAAAGGGCCGCCTCTTAAGATGAGAGACGGCCCGGTACCGAATCTTTAGCAATGTTATCCTCTGATCAGCGGCACTGCAGATCGCCTCGATCAATGGCGCGGCCTAGCACGCCACCAAGCGCCGCGCCGAGCAAAACTCCCAGCGTCTTGTCACCGTCACCGGGAAGCTCGTGACCAGCCAATGCGCCAACACCAGCACCGATCACCAGGCCGGTCGTGCCGTTATACCGCTTGCAGTAATATTTCCCGTCGCGGCCGCGCCATATGCGTGAATCCCGAGAGATCCGGCGCGGCGAGATGTAATAACCATTGGCCTCGTAGATACCGGCACGGCCTTTCGCGCGCTTGCCATGCGCGGGCGGATCAGCCAGCGCTGGTGCCGCAGGAATTGTCAAAGTGGCGGTGGCGATTGCCAAAGCGAGCTTCTTCATTTGGGTACCTCCCAAGATAATTTCATGCGCAGCATATGCAGATCGCGATCAAAACCTTGCATGAACGCGGGCGGTTTCCGCGGTATTAGGAATTAAGCGAGCCTCAATTGCGACGAAATTCAGTATAGTTGAAACTCACGCTTGCGCAGCGGCCGCGGCAGCTTCGCGGTCACGCTCGGCGCGGCTCTTCTTTTCCGCAGCCGTTTTGAGTTGACCGCAGGCCGCATCGATATCGCGGCCACGCGGTGTGCGTACTGGCGCGCTGACCCCGGCCTCGAACACGATGTTGGAGAAGCTCTTGATCCGTTCCGGCGTAGAGCATTCATAGGCTGATCCCGGCCATGGATTGAACGGGATCAGGTTCACTTTGGCGGGAAGATCATATTCCTTGATTAGCCGGACGAGCTCATGCGCGTGCTCGTCGCTGTCATTCTTGTCCTTCAGCATCACATATTCGAATGTAATCCGGCGTGCATTGCTGGCACCCGGATAGGCGGCACAAGCCGCGAGCAGCTCTTCAATGCCGTATTTCTTGTTGAGCGGCACGATTTCGTCGCGGATCTCCTTGGTCACCGCGTGGAGTGAGACCGCCAGGTTCACGCCGATTTCTTCGCCGCACTTCTCCATCATCGGCACAACACCGCTTGTGGAAAGCGTGATCCGCCGGCGTGACAGCGCAAGACCTCCGCCATCCATCACCAGCTTCAGTGCAGCTTTGACATTGTCGAAATTATACAGCGGTTCTCCCATGCCCATCATCACGATGTTGGTCAGCAGGCGGCCATCGGCGCGATATTCGCTGCTGTCTTCAGCGCCATCAAGGCCGGCCATCGAGCCTTTGGGCCATTCCCCCAGCGCGTCGCGTGCGAGCATCACTTGCCCTACGATTTCGCCCGGTGTCAGATTGCGAACCAACTTCATCGTACCAGTGTGGCAGAAAGTGCAATTCAAGGTGCAGCCAACCTGGCTGGAAACACACAGAGTTCCGCGATCGGCATCAGGGATGAAGACCATTTCGTATTCGTGACCATCAGCGGTCTTGAGCAGCCATTTGCGCGTTCCGTCGGTCGAATGCTGCGCCTCGACCACATCGGGTCGGGCGATCACAAACCGCTCTCTCAGCCAAGGGCGCATGGTTTTCGCGATATCAGTCATATCCGCGAACTCGCCAACGCCGCGGTGATAGATCCAGTGGAACACCTGCTTGCTGCGCAGTTTGGCCTGCTTGGCGTCCAAGCCAGCTTCCGCGAAGAGTTCCTGGATGCGTTCTTTTGGCAAACCCATCAGATCGATACGACCGTCGGCGCGCGGCGTGACGTCACGCGGCGCGAGCACGGGATCAATCTGTCCCGGTATACTCATGAGTGCAGTGTCTGCCATGGAGGCCGCGCATATAGGGCCGGTTTGACCGTTTGGCTAGCTGCGGCGCGCTTCGTTCAAGGCCGCAGGCGCGCAGCCTAGCGTGGCGGCATCAATTGCGGTCGCTGCACCAGACAGCTGATAGGTGTCTGTGAAACGCCGGCCTGACTTGGAAGTCGACGTAACGCGCATGGTGTCGGCGGAACGCATGGCACCAATGATCGCCGCATCCATTGCTTGATCTGCGGCCCATGCATCGCCGCCACCGCCGGTCAAAGCGAAGCTGCGCCCGCCGACGCGCAGGCTGATCGAAGCGCCCTGCGTCATCTCGCGAGATAGCCGCAAATGCAGTTGATTGCGGACCTTGCGCAGGGGCCAGGTGCCGACACTTGCATAGGGCTCATAGTCGCGCGCGGCATCTGTACGTGGGCCAACCGGTTCGGCTGCGGTGATCGCATAGCATCTTGGTGCCTCGAGATCGCGAAACGCTGCCCAATCAGAAAACACGCCGAGGCTGTCTTTGGCTGCGAACGGCGAGGCAACGGCCAGAATGGCCAGAACAGGAGCGAGCGATCTAATCATAGCTAATCGCCAAAACTTCCCATTCCTTCAGCCCAGTGGGAAGCCTGACTGTTCGCAAATCCCCGATTGATGCGCCGCGCAAGGCCTTGGCCATGGGCGAATTCCAGCCAATCCGGCCATTGCCCGCATCCTGCTCGTCATCGCCGACCAGTGTAACGGTTTTGCGATTGTCGTTTTCATCGGCCAGCTCGACAGTGGCACCAAAAAACACCCGCGATTGATCGGGTTGCTCGCTGGGATCGACAACACGCAGCTTTTTCATACGGCGCGAGAGATGGCTCAGTTCGCGGTCGATCTCGCGCATGCGTTTGCGGCCATAGAGATAATCGCCGTTTTCGCTGCGGTCACCATTGCCCGCCGCCCAGCTGACGATCTCTACGATTTCAGGGCGTTCAGTCCCCAGCAGATGGTGATATCGCTCTTTTAGCGCCGCCATCCCTGACGGCGTGATCGGATCACCGATTGGTTTCATCGGTCGCTAGCTACGAAGGAAGTAATCGATGTGCCGCGGTTGGCCGCCAGGCGCGCGATCGGGGTGCATATTGTCATATGCCACTGCGTTACCGAGAACGCGCATAATGTAATAGCGTGTCTCGAAATTGGCCGGGATCTTCTCGATCCAGGTGACGTAATCGATAGCCCCGGTCCGCGGATCACCGTTCAGGCGCAGCCACTGGTTTACGCGACCCGGGCCCGCGTTGTAGGCACCCAGCGCAAGCGGGTATGACCCGCCGTAATAGTCCAGCATCCGGCGGAAATATGCATCGCCCAGGCGAATGTTGTATTGTGTGTCATCGGTCAGGCTGGCTGACATGTAATTGACGCCCAGCTTGCCCGCCTGCTCACGCGCGGTGCCCGGCATCAGCTGCATCATCCCGCGTGCGCCGGCATGGCTGACGCGGTTCTGGTCGAACTCACTTTCCTGGCGCATGATCGCATGTGCCATGGTCCAGTTTGAAGTTGATGGCACGCGTACTGTCGGATGCGCGAACCTTTCAAACCCTGTCAGGCCATGCTCCGGCGCTGTTGCGCCAGCCACGACAGCGAATTCATCCATCAACAGCTCTTGCGATAGCTCGGACAGCAAGACCATATCTTCGGGAGTTCTCGCCTTGTCGGCCAGCGCTTCAAAGAATGCGCGTTCTGTGCGCCAGTCGCGGCGTGAGGAAGCAAGTGTACGCAGCGCCTGCGCAAGCGGTTTCGCACGAAACTCACGGCGCTGCTCGTCGCTGACTTCAAGTTCGGGAAGCTGCGCGAATTCTGGCACCGGCTTGTTCAAAGCGCTCAGCGCAAGCTGGCCATAATACTGATCGGCATATTGCCCGGCCATTTCGTAGTAGCGGGTTGCTTCGCCTGCGTTGCCTGCCTGGCTCGACGCTCTGCCCGCCCAGTAGAATCCCTTGGCCCGCGTCAGCGGAGTCTTTGCTGCTGCGCCATAACGATAGAACAGAGGGGCAGCGGCTGCGCCGTCACCCAAATCCCACAGAGCTTGTGTGCCACCCAGCCACATCAGATCGGTGTATTTGTCCCGAAGACGGAACGACCCCTCGCTAATGTCGGTGTTTGGGGCAAAAAGGTCATCCGCCGATGCGGCAATCTGGACCGCACGGCGTGCACCGGCGCCCTTTGCAGCAATCAGCATCTCATTGATAATGTCAGATTCTTCAAACGGCAATGAAGTCGCTTGCGGGCGATTAGTCAGAATATTGATCGCCTGGTTCATCTGCCGGTTTTCACGGTAGTAGCGTACAAGGTTGTACACCGTGCCCGGATTGTCGAGCGCGGTGCGCGGAATTGCCAGCCCTTCGTCTTGCGGAAGTTTATCCTGCACCAGGGCGAGGCGTTTGCCAAACAGGTCACGCTTGTCGAGAGACGTCATGAGCATATGGCGAACTGCGCCATCAGCATCACCTTCCCACAGCAACGCTTCCATCCGAGCGTCATTGTCGGCCTGTGTAAATTGCCCTGCAAACAGGCCGAGAAGGTAGACTTCGGTGGTTTCCTTCATTGGCCCACCGCGCCAGGCAGCACGCGCCATTTCGGCGGCTTCAGGGCGTCGTAGAGTGTTGAGCGCCAGAGCGTAGCGCGCACGCCCGGTATTGGTTAGCGGTGGGTGCGCATCGAAATAGGCGACCAGCTGTTCCGAAGACGCGGCTGTGCTGTCCAGCACATTCTCGGCGCGTATTTGCAAGCGGGCTGTGCGCGGAAAATCGGGATAGGCAAGCAGGAAGCCGGAATAGGCATCAAAATCCAGATCATCATTCTCGTTGAGATATTCCCAACGGTTGATGACTTGCTCCATGCGGGTTGGCTGCTGCGCCACCATTTGCGCGCGTGCCATGTCTGATGCACTGGCGTTCTGCGTTGCTGCAGGCGCCCCCATGGCCAGCCCGGTCGTGCCGAGAAGGACTGTCGCGACAAGGTATTTCATACCGAATTTTCGGCTCGAGGTGTTTTGCATGCTGGACATCTTGCCAGTGCGCTCCTTATCAGGCTGTGAACGGCTTGGAAAAGCTCACGGCGCTAAGATTTCCCCTCAATTGCATTATGCCATCAAGAAAGGTCTGAAATCAATGTTCTCTGGCTCAATACCGGCTCTGGTTACACCATTTCGCGGTGGACAATTTGATGAAGGGGCCTTTCGCCGCCTGGTCGATTGGCAAATCGAGCAGGGCAGCTCGGCATTGGTGCCATGCGGAACAACCGGTGAAGCATCGACTCTTTCGAATGCAGAGCATCACCGGGTGATCGAAGTTTGCATAGAGCAAGCAGCGGGCCGTGTTCCGATTATCGCCGGCTGCGGATCGAATGATACGCGCAACGCGTTGCTGCATATGAATTTTTCCAAGAAGGCCGGCGCTGCCGCGGGGCTTTGCGTTGCGCCTTACTATAATCGCCCGAGCCAACGCGGGCTGATTGCCCATTTCAGCTTTCTTTCGGAAAACAGCGACTTGCCGATTGTTCTTTACAATGTGCCGGGCCGCACCGTGACAGATATCGAAGATGAAACGGTGGTCGAACTGGTGCGCAAATACCCGGAGCGGATCGTGGCGATCAAGGATGCGAGTGGAGACCTGTCTCGAGTCGCTGATCACCGCATGGGCATCGGGCGCGAATTCTGTCAGCTTTCAGGCAATGACGAACTGTGGCTGCCGCATTCGGCTGCTGGCGGCAAAGGTGCGATTTCGGTGACCGCCAATGTTGCCCCGGCGCTGTGCGTGGAGTTTCATGAAGCGATTGCAGCCAATGAATTGAAGCGCGCGCGCGAGCTGAACGACAAGCTGTTCCCGCTGCATTATGCAATGTTCAGCGATGCTTCGCCGGCGCCAGTGAAGTATGCGCTCAGCCGCGTGCACGACTGGGTTGAGCCGACCGTGCGCCTGCCATTGGTGGAATGCTCGGATGAGGCCAAGCGGCAGGTCGATGAAGCGCTGGAAATCGCCGGATTGATCTAGAGCACTTCGTCTTCGTCGAGCAGAACTTCAGCCAGACCTTCCGGTTCGCTCGCGCGGATCGCTTCTTTAATCGAGTCTATCTGAGCACCGACTTGCTCCGGGTGGGACACTTCTGCGATATGGAACAGCGCGTCTCCCTGATGCACCACTGGCAGAGTCGCGTGTCCGATAATGATTCCGTCGATTGGACTTATGACGGCCTCTGGTTCTTCTCCCAACAGCCCTGCGACAGTTGCGAGCAAGTCCCCCTTGCGCACCGGATCGCCTGAAGTTTTCGCGGGATGCGCTACGCCGCCGCGTGTCGACCGGACCCAGGTGGACTTGTTCGAACGGGCGGGCACACTGACCCCTGCGAGCCCATCATCGGCGTCGATCATTCCCAGATGTGCCAGAACTCTCAAAACTCCGGCTACCCCCGTTTCGATTGATAGATTGTCAAACCTCAGCGCTTCACCCGCCTCAAGTAGAAGCATATCCACGCCTTCTTCCTTGGCTTTGGATCGCAAGGAACCTTCGCGCAATGGGCTCTCGATGATCACCGGCGCACCAAATGCCATCGCCAGCTTGACCAGGCGGGGGTTTCCTTTGTCGATACGGATCTGTGGCAGATTATACCGGTGTACAGCGGCGGTATGTATGTCGATCCCGAGCGATGCGCGTTGTACCACTTCCGAGAAGAAAACCTGAGCCAACTGCGAAGCGAGTGAGCCGCTTACGCTGCCCGGGAACGAGCGGTTGAGATCGCGCCTGTCAGGCAGGTAGCGTGACCGATTGAGAAACCCGAAGATATTCGTGACCGGCACGAGCAGAACGGTTCCGGAAAGCCTGCTGGGATCAATCTGTTGCGCCAGATGCTGGATCACAGCCGTGCCGACAATCTCGTCACCATGAACAGCGCCGCTGACGAATACGGTCGGACCAGGCTCCGCACCATGAAAAACGCGAACGGACAACATCGATGAATATCCAGTCGCCAAGGTAGTGATCGGTATGGAAATGTCAGAGGAGCTACATGCCGGGACATGATGCCCGCCAATCTCGAACTCGTTCTGCTCTGCTTCGCCCATTACCCGTCGACTCCTCTCTTGCAGCGCTTTCCCTGAAGCCCGCGTCAAAGCAAGAATAATCGGTTGTCTCTCAACCCTTTCGCATTTGCTCACAAATGCCTACATGGGCGTCACCATGGCTCGCCCGAAACCTGAAACCTTCGACAAGCACAATATCGTCGCTGACAATCGTCGCGCGAAGTTTGACTATGCCATCGAGGATAAGTTTGAAGCCGGTTTGGCGCTTCAAGGCACGGAAGTGAAGGCTCTGCGTGCGGGTCAGGCGACGATCGCCGAGAGCTACGCTGAGGTTCGCGATGGTGAGGTTTGGCTGATCAACGCCAACATTCCCGAATACAGCCACGGCAATCGCCTCAACCACGAGCCGAAGCGTCCGCGAAAACTGCTGTTATCGGCGCGTGAGATCAACAAATTGTTTGGTGCGGTCGAACGCAAGGGCATGACATTGATCCCGATGTCGATGTACTTCAACAAGACTGGCCGCGCGAAGGTAGAGCTGGCGCTGGGCAAAGGGCGCAAGGCGCAAGACAAGCGTGACTATATCAAGGACCGCGATTGGAAACGCGACAAGGCGCGATTGATGCGCGAAAAAGGCTGAGCAGACAGCTAAGCGCGTTCTGTCGCGAATTCACAATATTGTCAGACTGTTTCTGCTACCCATATCGACAAGAGTAAACGCTTTGCCGAATTACGTGGCTCGCTGCACTTGCGGACACGCGTTCAGAAGCGCAAGGCGAACACGGAATCGAAATGGCGACACGTTCAAAAACCTGGTTGGCAGATAAGCTGAAGTCACACTTCCCAGATCGGGAAGAATTGGCCAGCAATCGCTATCTGGCTCCCATAGCGCATCGGTTTTTGTCGCCTGAGTTGTGGCGCTTTACGCGCCGTTCTGTGCCGCGCGGCGTCGCGCTTGGGCTGTTTGCCGCATTTATCGTGCCCATCGGACAAATCTTCCTGGCTGCATTTCTGGCGTTGCCTTTCAGAGCAAACATGCCGCTTGCGGCCGCGGTCACATTTGTCACGAACCCGTTCACTCTCCCGTTCTGGCTGGTAATTGCCAATCGGGTTGGCAATTTTACGCTCGCGATTGATGCTGCGACTACCGGGGTTGCAACCGAAGGTATGGCCGCTGACCAGTTCGCATGGCTTGCGGAGTTCTGGCAGCTCGCGGGTGTAACGGCATTCGGATTTGTGGTGCTTGCAGTCGTGTCGGCTGCGATGGGTTATCTGATCGCAGGCGGCACTTGGCGCGTGATGGTTGCGCGCCGTCGCACGAAGCGATTGCGCCGGATGGAAGCACGGCTAGATGAGCGGCTGGGAGCGCAACAGGGATGACATATCTGGAGGGCGCGCGGGGGGCGCTTTCGAAACAGGTCGGAGATCAGCGTTTGAAGCTCTTCTTGGGCCTGACTCTCGCGCTCATCGCGAGCACTGCCGTACTATGGTTCGCAACGGGCGAAGTACTGTTGGTTCTGGCCTATGCGCTGGGGCTTGCCGTCCTGCTTGCCGGCGGTTTGGCCTTTCAGAGGATGCAAGCTGCGCCCGAAACTGAAGCGCTTGGGATTCCCGACTGGTCCGTCACCGTCGCTGCTATTGAACAGCCGGGCGAAGCTGTTGCGATAACAGACCGCGCCAATCGTCTTACTTGTGCCAATTCGGCTTACATCGAATGGTTCGGGTTGGATTCAGCGCTACCAAACCTTGCTCTGACACGTGCAAGCCAAGAGGAAATGCTGCGTTTGATCCGTCAAGCATGGCGCGATGGATCTGCCCATTCGGATCGGCTGGAAGGGCTGGATATCGAACGCCAATGGAAAGTGACAGCCCAACGCGTCGGTCGCGGCGATGATCATCTGATTTGGCGTTTCCGAAAGATCGAGACCGAAATTGCCGATCCGCTGGCAAGTTATGACGTAACCGGTGCGTTCGGGCGAATGCTGGCAAAGGCCGGGATTGAAGCGGCGATCACCGCGCCCGACGGGACGATCAAAAATGCAAGTGCCGGCTTTGCACGCCGCGCCGCCGGGGACGAGAAGACTACGTTGGCTGGACAAGACTTCGTTTCGTTCCTGCGCTCGGATGATCGAGACCGGATATTCTTCTCTCGAGAGGGACGAAGCGGCACGCCGCAGACGCTCATTCATATTCCGCTGGATGATCCCAATGACGAGCGAGCCCTAGGTCCTGACGAAGTACCTTCGCTGATGCTACTCATCGATGCAGGAGTCGGGATTGGCGGCGGATGGGAAAATTCTTCCCAAGGTACAGCCCAGTTGGAAAGGTTGCTTGGGCAATTGCCGCTTGGCTTGGCGATGACGGATCGAGATGGCCGTTTCTTGTTCGGCAATCAGGCATTCCTAAGGGCCGTCAACCGCGATGAACTGGGACTACCCGCATTCCCGACCGATCTGGTTGTGCGTGATGACAAAGCGGCATTGTCTGATGCGGTGCGCCGCCATGGGCGAGGCCCATCAACTAGTGGGAACATGGCAATCAGGCTCGCTAGCGCGCCTGATAATACGGTCTCATTGGGACTGGCTGGCGTTCGGGGGATGGGTAATGCATCAGTCTTGCTTAGCTTGACCGATTCCAGTCAGGAAACACAGCTCAAGCGGCAAGTCGCACAAGCGACAAAGATGCAAGCCGTGGGTCAGCTCGCTGGCGGCGTTGCGCACGACTTTAACAATGTGCTCACCGCAATCATTGGTACCTGTGATCTGATGCTGCTCCGCCACACGCCCGGCGACAGCGATTATGATGATATCCAGCAGATCCAGCAAAACTCCAACCGTGCAGCTTCCCTGACGCGCCAGTTGCTCGCCTTCTCTCGCCAACAAACCCTTCGCCCCGAGATACTGCAATTGCCCGATGTGGTGAGCGAAGTTGGTCCGCTGATCACCCGGCTGTTAGGCGAAAAGATCAAGTATAGCATCAAACATGACCGCGATCTGGGTGTGGTGCGGGCTGACCCGCAGCAACTTGAGCAAGTGATCATGAATCTGGCGGTGAATGCGCGCGATGCGATCAACATGCACCGCGGAGGGACTGGAAAAATCTCTCTGACCACGCAGCGTGTCAACATGCGCGAGGTCGAGCAGATGGGGTCTGAAATCCTGCCCGTGGCCAACTATACCGTTCTGGTTATTGAGGACACTGGTGGCGGCATTCCGGAAGAGGTGATGCCCAAGCTGTTCGAGCCATTCTTTACAACCAAAGAGCAAGGCAAGGGCACAGGGCTTGGGCTTTCGACAGCTTACGGTATCGTAAAGCAGTCAGGTGGGTTTTTGTTCGCGGACAATGTCAAAGGCACTGGCGGGCGCACGATCGGCGCGCGCTTCACAATGTACCTGCCAGTGCACGAAGGACCCATGGCGCCTGCGCCAGAAGCTCCGGTCGAAGTTCCATCGAGCGAGTGGTCCGGCGGAGGCCGCATCCTGCTGGTTGAAGACGAAGACATGGTGCGCGCAGTTGCGGAACGTGCGCTCACGCGCGCCGGATATGATGTGACCGCATGTGATGATGGCGAGGTCGGCCTTTCTGCGATCACATCAGGCGGCGAGTTCGATGTGATTGTGAGTGACGTTGTGATGCCTGGGATGGACGGGCCAACTATGGCGCGCGTCATTCGTGAAACGCATCCGGACCTGCCGGTACTGTTCATGTCGGGCTATGCCGAGGAGCAGTTGCGCAAGGATATCGATATCCCGAAGATGTATTTTCTGCCAAAGCCATTCAGCGTGCAGCAGATCGGCGACAAGGTTGCCGATGTCATGCGAGGGTCCGCGCGCAAATAGTCGTCGAACAGGCGAGATCGAAAGAACGGGTGAAGGCCAGGCCGGCTGGCGCGAACTGCGCGCGGTTGTCAGGAACTCCGGCTCGCAAAGCGCACAGGTTCGGTTCGGGATCGGGAGTTCCGCAAGTCTCGAAGTGCGCCGCACACGTGGATTAAAACTTCGTAATGGGGAGTATATCATTAAGACCAGTCTTGGCGCCGGGGAGGAACGCAAGTTCGTCCTCTGGTACGAGAGGTCTAAGCGCTAAAAGCCCAGCAATTCGAACAAAAACACCCGGGTGAAAAAAATTAAGTTCCCTACTTGTTCTATAAGAACAAATCAGGTACATACTGTTCAAACAGGGCGGTCGATAACCGATTTAAAGCTCTAGGCAAGCAAGGGAGGCCATGCGATGGCGACTAATCTTAAACTGGTTGAAAAGGAATCATCCGTGGATCGTCAGAAGGCGTTAGACGCTGCACTTGCACAGATTGATCGGGCCTTTGGTAAAGGTTCGGCAATGAAGCTGGGCTCCAAAGAAGCGATGAACGTCGAATCGATTTCGACCGGTTCGTTGGGCCTGGATATCGCGCTTGGTATTGGCGGCCTGCCTAAGGGCCGTGTCATCGAAGTTTACGGTCCGGAAAGTTCAGGCAAAACCACGCTGGCACTCCATGTTCTTGCAGAAGCGCAGAAGAATGGCGGTACTGTCGCCTTTGTCGACGCCGAGCATGCGCTGGATCCGGTTTATGCCAAGGCTTTAGGTGTAGATATTGACGAACTTATTATTTCTCAGCCGGACACCGGTGAGCAGGCACTTGAGATCACCGATACGCTGGTTCGCTCGAACGCGATCGACGTATTGGTGGTGGACTCGGTGGCCGCTTTGGTGCCGCGCGCTGAGATCGAAGGCGAAATGGGCGACACCCACGTCGGCTTGCAGGCGCGCCTAATGTCGCAGTCCCTGCGCAAGCTTACTGGTTCGATTAACCGTTCGAAATGCATGGTGATCTTTATCAACCAGCTTCGCATGAAGATCGGTGTGATGTATGGTAACCCTGAAACCACAACTGGCGGCAATGCGCTGAAGTTTTACGCATCGGTTCGCCTGGACATTCGCCGCACAGGTCAGATCAAGGATCGCGATGAAGTGGTTGGCAACACCACCCGCGTAAAAGTAGTCAAAAACAAGGTTGCACCTCCATTCAAACAGGTCGAGTTCGACATCATGTATGGAGAAGGGATCTCCAAGATTGGTGAGATTCTCGATCTTGGTGTGAAGGCCGGTATAGTCGAGAAGTCAGGTAGCTGGTTCTCCTATGACAGTATCCGGATCGGTCAGGGCCGTGAGAACGCCAAGACCTATCTGAAGGAGAACCCGGAAATTTGCGACAAGTTGGAAGCTGCTATTCGCGGCCGCACCGACGAAGTCGCCGGGGAAATGATGGCAGGGCCTGACGCGGAGGCCTGACACATATCTTCAAGCGGGCGCGCCGAGTTCAAGTAACTCTCGTGATAGCGTTCCCGGAAACCTGGAAAGCCGGTGTGCGTAGCTCTTCTCCTCGAGCGGCCCACATCGGCTTTTCCGTATACTGCTTATGGATGCCTTGCGTTACTTTGTCGTGTTGGGACAATACAATAGCGTAGTAAGCAGACAGGTCCGATACTGACGTGGGAGACATCTATGGCAAGTTCCGACACTCAAGAATGGCAAGGCCGCGTTGGCAAATCATGGGCAAGCGAGTGGCAACGCACGGATCGAAGCTTCCGAATGCTAACTAGTGAGTTAGAGCGCAGAATTGCGGGAAGCCCATATGCGAATTTGCTCGATGTCGGTTGCGGGGCCGGAGAGCTGTCGCTTGTAGCGGCGCAGGCGCGTCCGGAAGCGCGGGTGACGGGCGTTGAT
This sequence comes from Altererythrobacter rubellus, assembly GCF_030284385.1. Lineage (NCBI taxonomy): Bacteria > Pseudomonadati > Pseudomonadota > Alphaproteobacteria > Sphingomonadales > Erythrobacteraceae > Altererythrobacter > Altererythrobacter rubellus. The sequence continues at coordinate 1,863,194 of NZ_CP127221.1, read as the reverse complement.
ATCTCACCTGACCTTATCGATGTCGCACGGCTACGCTCCGCCGGTATACCGAATGTGCGGTTTGAACTCGCGGACGCGGCCAGCTGGCGGCCTGGCGATGGGGAGAGTTTTGACCTTCAGGTTTCACGACACGGGGTCATGTTCTTCGATCAACCTGTTGCCGCTTTCGCCAATCTGCGGGCAATATCTGCGCCCGGCGCCAACTTGATATTCTCCTGCTTTCGCTCGTTAGAGGAAAATCCGTTTTTCGGATTGGCTGGCAATCTGGTCGACGGTGGGGTTTCGTTGCCCGATCCCCACGCACCGGGGCCTTTCGCATTTGCGGGTGCTGAGCGGGTACATGGAATTTTGTCTGATGCTGGTTGGTGCAATGTATCGATTGTGCCGTTTGACTTCCAGATGATTGCTGGTTCGGGTGAAGATCCGGTCAGCGACGCGGTAAGCTATTTCAGCAGGATCGGCCCGGCGGCACGGGCGATCTCCCTGATGGATGACGTGGCAAAGCAATCATTCCGCATGAAACTTGAGGGATTCGTGAGAGAGCATCTTTCAGCAGATGAGGTCGCACTTGATGCAGCTGCCTGGATCGTCACGGCCACACGCGATTGAATGCTTTATCTGGCTTGTCGCTGGCTGGCTTAGCCTTTAACTGCCCAAGCATGACGTCGACCAATGATATCCGCCGCTCTTTTCTTGAGTACTTCTCCGCTGCTGATCACGCCGAGATCGCGAGCTCGCCGCTTGTGCCTTACAATGATCCGACCCTCATGTTCGTCAATGCGGGGATGGTGCCGTTCAAGAATGCATTCACCGGGCTTGAAGCGCCTCCGGCATTGCGTGCAGCAAGCTCGCAAAAATGTGTGCGGGCGGGTGGCAAGCACAATGATCTCGACAATGTTGGCTATACCGCGCGGCATCACACCTTCTTCGAGATGCTCGGCAATTTTTCCTTCGGTGACTATTTCAAGGAACAGGCGATCCATCATGCGTGGACACTTCTCACCAAGGAATGGGGTCTTTCGCCCGACAGGCTGACTGCGACTGTTTATCACACGGATGACGAAGCGTTTGATCTGTGGCGCAAGATTTCCGGTCTTCCGGAAGATCGGATCATTCGTATCCCCACCAATGACAATTTCTGGTCAATGGGTGATACTGGTCCTTGCGGTCCGTGCTCGGAAATTTTCTTCGACCATGGCGATCACATCGAAGGTGGGCCTCCGGGCAGCCCTAATGCAGATGGCGATCGTTTCGTGGAGATCTGGAACCTGGTCTTCATGCAGTTCGATCAGGCTGCGGATGGTTCGCGCAGCAATTTGCCCAAGCCATCTATCGATACTGGTATGGGACTCGAACGTATTGCAGCTGTGATGCACGGTGTGCACAACAACTACGATACTGACACGTTTAAAGCTCTGATCGGTGCCTCTGTGTCACTTACTGGTGTGGCTGCGGAGGGGGATCATACCGCGAGCCACCGCGTTATCGCGGACCATTTGCGGTCGACCAGTTTCCTGATGGCGGACGGCGTTCTGCCTTCCAACGAAGGTCGCGGTTATGTGCTGCGCCGGATAATGCGTCGCGCAATGCGGCACGCACATTTGCTGGGCGCGTCAGAGCCTTTGATGTATCGCCTTGTACCCGCGCTAGTGGCCGAGATGGGGCAGGCCTATCCGGAATTGGTTCGCGGGCAGGCGCTGATCGAAGAAGTGCTTGAGCGCGAGGAATCGCAGTTTCGCAGGACACTGGAAAAAGGTCTGCGGCTGCTCGACGATGCGACCAGCGATATGGCCGAGGGGGGAGAGCTTGATGGTGAGACAGCATTCAAACTCTATGACACGTTCGGGTTCCCTTATGATCTGACCGAAGACGCTCTACGCGCGCGTGGGCTTGGGGTGGATCGCGCAGGTTTCGACGCCGCCATGGGGCAACAGAAGGCGGCGGCACGCGCGGCCTGGAAGGGTTCGGGCGACGCTGCTTCGGGCGAGGTCTGGTTTGATATTGCCGAGCGTGAAGGCGGCACGGAGTTCACTGGCTACACGTCCACCAGTGGTGAAGGAACCGTTGTCGCAATCGTCAAAGACGGTGCGGAAGTTAAAGCTGTGTTCCCAGGTGACGAGGTTGTTATCCTAACCAACCAGACGCCTTTCTATGGCGAGAGTGGCGGTCAGACCGGGGATGTGGGTTCAATCACCAATGTCGAGGGTCTTTCGGCCGATGTTACGGATACATCCAAGCCGCTGGGCCGATTGCATGCACACCACGCCAAGATTTCGACCGGTACGATAAAGGTGGGCGATAGTTTGCATCTCGAAGTCGATGTCGAGCGTCGAGATCGCATTCGTGCAAACCACTCGGCAACGCACCTTGTCCATGCGGCTTTGCGGAACGCCTTGGGTGACCATGTAACGCAGAAGGGATCGCTGGTTGCGGATGACAAATTCCGCTTCGACTTTTCCCACCTTAAGCCATTGACGACTGAAGAGATTGCGGCAGTCGAAGCCGAAGTAAACGCAGAAATCCGCGCGAACGAAGCTGTTCAGACACGGCTTATGAGCCCGGATGATGCAGTCGAAGCTGGTGCCCTAGCGCTGTTCGGCGAGAAGTATGGCGATGAAGTTCGCGTGCTTAGCATCGGGCGCAAGGCCGACGGCAATCGGAACTACTCAGTCGAGCTGTGCGGCGGCACACATGTCAAAGCGACAGGGGATATCGGCATCTTCCGGATTGTGTCAGAAGGCGCGGTCAGCTCCGGCGTACGCCGTATCGAAGCGCTGACCGGTGAAGCAGCGCGAGAATGGCTCGTATCCCGCGAAGAAGCGCTCAAGTCCGCCGCAAGCGAGATTCGCGCCACACCGGAAGAGGTGCCCGCACGAATTGCCGCTCTGCTAAGCGAGCGCAAAGCATTGGAGAAGGAACTCGCGGACGCCAAAAAGGCCCTCGCGCTTGCAGGCGGCGGCGGCCCGGCTCAATCTGCGGACGAAGAAATTGCCGGCGTGAAGTTCAGCGGTCAGGTGCTTGACGGCCTTAGCCCAAAGGAGCTGCGCCCGCTGCTTGATGAGGCAAAGCAGCGTCTCGGCTCAGGCATTGCGGCGGCGGTCGCAGTGAATGATGGCAAGGCAGCTTTTGCCGTTGCAGTAACTGACGACCTGACCGAGCGTTTCAGTGCCGTTGATCTGGTCCGTGTAGGCGTTGAGACCTTGGGCGGCAAGGGCGGCGGTGGTCGCCCGGACTTGGCGCAAGGTGGTGGCCCGGACGGCAGCAAGGGCGAGGATGCGATTGCCGCGGTACGTGCAGCTATCGCCGGTTAAGCTTCGCCCGTTGAAGTTCGAAGTTTCGGGCGATGCTCAAGTTGGCCTTCGCGCTCAAGCATTTCGCGAAACTCGTCACGTTTCTCATGGATTGACGCAATAACCGGCCCCATCGCCACGCCAATATCAACGAGCACAGCTTCGGAAAGTTGAAGCGAACTTTCGAGGTTTTCCGGCACCGCATGACTTGCGCCGGCACGGTACAGTTCCGCTGCATGGTCCGTGTCGCGGGCGCGTGCAACGATCAGCAGCTCAGGATGCTCCTTCCGAAGCTTGGAGACCAAACGCTGCGCAAGTACGGGCTCGTCCATGGTCAAAACGACCGCCGGTGCCGTTTCGACACCTAACCGGGACAAGGCATCTCCACGTGCTGCATCGCCAAATATGGCGCGGTATCCGTCACGCGCGGCGCGCTCAATCAAATCAGGGTCTGAATCAATTGCGACATAGTGTTTGTCATGTACCTTGAGCATATCCGCTACCAGACGACCGACGCGACCGGCACCAATGATTATCGTGCGTGATTCGTCAGTTTCATCCTCATCCAGCTCAGGAATTGGCTCTATCCGGCGAGCGATGACGCGACCCAGTTTGGCAAGCAATGGTGTCACAGTCAGGCCTATCGCAGCGACGATCTGCCAGAACTGCGCCGTATCCTGATCGATCACCAATGCCGTGGTTGCTGCGGCCAGCACGATCAAGGTCGTCTCACTGGGGCTGGCCATCAACACACCGGTTTCCGCCGCAGTGCTGCGGCGCGCTCCCATCATGCGCAGCAACACGCCAGTCACGATTGCCTTTAATGTGAGGACGCCGACAACAGCGAAGGCGATCTCGCCCAGATTGGCCCATATCTCCATCAGATCAATGCTCATGCCGATGGTGATAAGGAACACACCGAGCGCGAGGCCTTTGAAAGGCTCCATGATCGTTTCGACTTCGCTGTGATACTCGGTCTCGGCAATTAGCAGGCCTGCGATCAACGCACCAACAATCGGTGACAGGCCAGCGGCGGACGTGGCCAGACTGGCACCCATAACAACCAACAATGAAGCAGATAGAAACAGCTCTGGATTCTTTGTTCGCGCGGCCTGGCTGAACAGCTTAGGTAGCAAAAACCGCCCGGCCACCAGCAGAACGAGAACAACAAGGCCGCCCTGAATCAGTGTGGTGGTTAGCCCTCCTACGCCTTCGTTCGCTGCGGTTGGCGCAAGCGCGCCCAGAATGAAGATAATCGGCACGATCATGATGTCTTCGAACAGCAGCATGGATAGTGCTGCCCGGCCAACCGGCGTCTTGGTCCCGGAAATTGGCAGAACGATAGCCGTGGATGAGAATGCAAGTGCGAAACCCAGGGCAATTGCGGCGGTGGTGCCCATGCCGCTGACATAAGCAAAAAATGCCGCCCCCACACAGCCTATGATCAGCAGTTCAAGACTACCTAGGCCAAAAACGAGTTTTCGCAGCTGCCACAGCCGGTTGAACGAGAGCTCCAACCCAATCGCGAACAGAAGAAGTATGATCCCGAAATCTGCGAAGGGCGTCAATCGATCCGCTTCGGTGATCGTTATGTATCTGAGCCACGGGACCTCTGGCACCAATGAACCCAAACCGTAGGGCCCAACTGCGATCCCGATCAGAATGAAACCAATAATCGGTGTTATGCGGAAGCGTGCAAAGACCGGAATCACGATGCCTGCTGCGCCAAGGATCACCAGCGCGTCAGATAACATCGGAGAAAGGGTCAGTTCGCCAGCCACGGTTCTGGGTTAGCCGGGCGTTTGCCTCATGTCACTGACAGAATACGGCTTAACCGCCGCCGGGAGCATGTCTGCCACCGGGAGCGGTCGCTCGTCCTTCACCGGCCTCGCCTATTGGAGTGCTGACCTGTCCAACCCGTTTGTCCCATTCGATGCGGTAAAGGTCGAAACGGCGGTCGGCGAGGTTCTGGACTGTCCCTTCAGCGCGGGCCCAGCTGAGGTCCGCCAGATTGACGTCGCTGATGGTCAGTGTCTCTACATTCTCGCTCGCTTCAGCGGCAATTCCGTCTCGTGCAAAGGGAAAATCGCACGGTGTCAGGATGCAGCTTTGGGCGTACTGAATGTCCATATTGGCGACATTGGGCAGATTGCCGATATTGCCGCTCATCACGACGTAACACTGGTTCTCAATTGCCCGTGCCTGAGCGCAGTATCGCACGCGCATATAGCCTTGGCGGCTATCGGTGCAGAAGGGCACAAAGATGATCCGCGCACCTTCATCGACCAGCCTGCGGGCCAATTTCGGGAACTCGCTATCGTAGCAGATCAGCACGCCGATCGGCCCGCAATCGGTCTGAATGGCATCGATGCTGTCGCCGCCCTTGATGTTCCACCAGTAATCCTCATTCGGGGTGGGATGGATCTTCTCTTGAGTATGGATCGATCCATCGCGCAGGCAGACATGGGCAACGTTGTGAATGTCCCCATCATCCATTCGGGTCGGGTGTGAACCACCGATGATATTGATGTTGAAGTTGAGCGCCATTTCGCTCAGCGCCTTGCGAATTCGAGGCGTGTAGCGGCTAAGCGCTTCGATCGATTCCTGCGGATTCAGCTCTTGCTCTTCCGCGCTAAGCAGCATCAGCGTGAACAGTTCCGGAAAGACAATGAAATCAGCTTCATAGTCGGCCGCAACGTCGACGAAGTATTCGATCTGCTTCATGAACTCGTCAAAGTCTGCAACCGCGCGCGCTTGTAGCTGGCACGTCGCGATCCGTATGCTCTCCACGTCGCGCGGGATGCGGTGTTTCTTGGGTGTGTTTCCGTCGACATAGGGGTTGCGCCAGACCATCCTGACAGCGTTCGACTTCGACTGCTTGTCTTCCGGTAGATAGTTATGAAGCACCCCGTCTGGCTCAAGCCCGTTTGCGAGTTGGAAGCGCAGGACCGGATCGTGCACTTTGCCTTCGAGCACGAGATCGAGATACTCCTCCGGCGTTTCCGCACGGTTGTTCTTGCGGCGCGTCGCTTTGGCAAAGCCGGGCATCCGCCCGCCGAACACAATGCCGGTCAGATCTAGTCGTTCTGCGAGATCTTGACGTTCTTCGTAGAGTGGCCGTCCGATACGCGTACCACGTGTTTTCGCATCAACGCACATTTCATAGCCTTACAGCCATTCGCCCTTGGGATTGTGGCGACTGCCAAATCCATTGCCCGTCACTTCATCCCAGCTATGGTTCGCAAGTGCGATCCGTTTGCTCAGCCGCGTGGTCGCACAATAGCCCACCAGCTTGCCGTCGAGTTTTGCGACAAAACAGCCTTCGGGATAGTTGTTCAACTGTCCGCGGATCTCGCCATGCGTATAGGCAGGCATGTCGTCGTACACGCGCCGCACCAGATCCGCTATCGCGCGGACATCGCACAACTTGGCTTGGCGAACTTCGAGACGAGCCTTGGCGCGAGATTGAGTCATGGCGTTTACTTGATCTCCGGAATCAAAAAGGGCGACCGGCCCGAAAGACCGTTCGCCCTTTTGGTACGTTGCGTAAGGGAGCTGGTTCCGACAATCAGCTCCAGCTTTGCATCTCTGTTTCTAGATTGGTCACAATCGCCTCAAAGAACTGTTCTGTCGTGAGCCAGTTCTGCTCTGGGCCGATCAGCAATGCCAAATCCTTTGTCATTTGGCCGTTTTCGACTGTTTCGATGCAGACGCGCTCAAGCGTTTCAGCAAACCGGACAACATCAGGGGTGTTGTCGAAGCGGCCGCGATAGATCAGGCCGCGTGTCCAGGCAAAAATCGATGCGATCGGGTTAGTGCTGGTCGCCTTGCCCTGCTGATGTTGGCGATAATGGCGCGTAACAGTACCGTGCGCGGCTTCAGCTTCCACTGTCTTGCCATCAGGGGTCATCAAGACCGAAGTCATCAGGCCAAGCGAGCCAAAGCCCTGCGCGACGACATCCGACTGAACGTCACCGTCATAGTTCTTGCAGGCCCAAACGAACTTGCCGCTCCATTTCATGGCCGCAGCAACCATGTCATCAATCAGGCGGTGCTCGTAGTGAATGCCGGCTTCGTTGAAGCGGTCGGCGAATTCTTCGTCGAACACCTCCTGGAACAGGTCCTTGAAGCGGCCGTCATATTTCTTGAGAATGGTGTTCTTGGTCGAAAGATAGACCGGCCAGCCGCGATCGAGGCCATAGTTCATGCATGCGCGCGCGAAGTCACGGATGCTATCGTCCAAATTGTACATCGCCATTGCGACGCCTGGAGATTCAAACTCGAACACATCAAGATCAATGTTCTGTCCGTCTGCGCCTTCGAATACGAGGCGAAGCTTGCCTGCACCCGGGATCAGCGTGTCGGTTGCGCGATATTGGTCACCAAAAGCGTGGCGACCAACAACGATTGGATCGGTCCAGCCAGGTACAAGACGCGGTACGTTGTCGATCACGATGGGCTCACGGAAAACTACACCGCCCAGAATGTTGCGGATCGTGCCGTTTGGCGAACGCCACATTTTCTTCAGGCTGAATTCTTCCACGCGCGCTTCGTCAGGTGTGATCGTGGCGCATTTCACGCCAACGCCATGTTCCTTGATCGCATTTGCCGCATCGATGGTGATCTGGTCATCGGTTTCATCACGCTTCTCGATCGAAAGATCGTAATACTTCAGGTCAACATCGAGGTAGGGGAGGATCAATCGCTCGCGGATCCACTGCCAGATGATTTTTGTCATTTCGTCGCCGTCGAGTTCGACAACCGGGTTCTTGACCTGAATTTTCTGCATGATGTTCCTGTGTGCTGCAATTTGTCCGGAATAGGTTTTGCCGCGCTTTAGCAGAGGAGCGCGCGCGCGCAAGTGAGACAGATGCTAACAAAAAACCCGCCGGGTGAGGGCGGATTTGTGTTTCGATGGTGGGCGTAGAGAGAGTTGAACTCCCGACCCCTGCAATGTCAATACAGTGCTCTACCACTGAGCTATACGCCCACGCTATCGAACATGTCCGCTTAAGGACAGGGCGCGCCATTAACCTGCACCTGCCATAGACGCAAGCGATTCGCGCGGACTAAAGGCTGACTTCTTGCGCTTCGCCGAATGTTTGCTTCACTTCAAGCACGAGATCGCGCAAATGGAATGGCTTCGACAGCACCTTGGCGTGAGGCTGTTCGCGGCTCGCTCGCAGTGAAACGGCAGCAAAACCCGTAATAAACATAACTTTGGTTCGAGGGGTGATCTCTGCGCAGCGTTGCGCGAGCTCGATCCCGTCCATCTCCGGCATTACGATGTCCGAAAGCAGCAGGTCGAAATGCTCGTTTTCTAAATGAGGTATTGCGGACGTCCCGCGGTCGACAGAGACCACTTCATATCCCGCATTTTCGAGCGCGCGCGCAATGTATGTGCGCATGGCATCTTCGTCCTCAGCCAAGAGGATTCGCAGTTTAGACCCGTTGTTCATGACGTTTTCATAGCGCCAAGGGCTTAAGAAATCTTACTGAACATAAGCGGTGACCTGCTTTGGGACAGACGAGAAGAGGATAATTTGGCTGCGATTTGACAAGCCAAACTGCTTTGACACCCTGCGCGAGAGCAGGCAGCAGACTTGATATGACAACAAGCAAGCGCGAATCGGTAGGCGGGCGGATGGAGCGCGGTGGCGCAATTCCTAGTCTGGATTGCCCCTCATTTACGCTCAAGGCACCTGCTACCTCGCCAGTACCCGTTGTGATCGCGGTTCCACATGGCGGGCGCGACTATCCAGAGCACGTGCTGCGCGCGATGCGGGATCCCGAATTCTCCAGCTTGCGTTTGGAAGACCGGTTGATTGACGAGATCGGAGTAGAGGTCGCAAAGCTGACTGGCGCTGTATTGCTTGAAGCGCACGCGCCGCGCGCGATGCTCGACCTCAATAGATCGCGCGATGATGTCGATTGGGGCATGATCAAGGGAGCAAAGCCGCATCCCATCCGGCATTCGCAGGCCAACCGGCGTGCCCGCAGCGGACTGGGGCTAGTCCCCCGGCGCTTGCCCGGATTTGGCGAGATTTGGCGGCAATCGCTCACCCGCGAAGAACTCGACGCGCGAATTGAAGGCATCCATCAGCCATATCACGCCGCATTGGGCCGCGAATTGGCAAGGGTGCGCGACCAATGGGGGCAAGCATTGTTATTGGATCTGCATTCCATGCCGCCACTCAAGCCATCAAATGGAGAGAGCCAGATGCCCAAGTTTGTTCTGGGCGATCGATTTGGCACAAGTTGCGATGCAAGCCTGGTTAACCATGCCTATCGCTTTCTTGAAGAGAAGGGGCAGGTCGTTTCGCATAACCGACCCTATGCCGGCGGTTATGTCCTGGATACTCATGGTGCGGTGCAAAATGGCATTCATGCCATCCAGATTGAAGTTTGCCGGTCGACCTATCTCGATGCCTGCCAAGAACAACTTTCACCCAAGGCACGAACGCTCGTCAAAATGCTTGCTGGTTTGGTTCAAGATCTCGGCGCGATGACCGCCAGAATGATGGGCAGAGGTGATTTGCGAAATGCGGCTGAATGACAAGATTGGTCATTAAGCCTTGGAAATCAAAATAAAAACCACCCCGTGCAATCTGCACGAGGTGGCCAAGGTTCAGGGAGGATCGCGCTGTTGTAAAAGCAGCGCGATGTCCAGGCGGGCAATGAGGGGAGCCGCGCCTGAACAGTCCAGATTTGGGATTTAGCGGAGCTTTTTCAAGCCCCGCGGCCCACAATTTTACCTCGTTCAGGTGCTCGCTTCAGGTTGTGGAACCTTGCCCAGCCGTGATTGGCGAGAGAAGATAACACGCATCAGGTTGAGCGAGAACAGATGTGCGTGCAGCAACATCAGCATGCCGTTACCAGCAAGGCTCTCTAGCACTTCGCCCTTAAGCTCGCGAAGCTTGTTTTCATCGACCATCTGGAAACCGCGATAAACAAACGGTTTGTCCGGGTTTTCCTGCATCGTGATAGCGATCTCGCCATCCATCAGAAGGCCATGCTTCTTGATCTCTTCCATGAAGCCCTTGGTGCGAGCACCCGACTCTTCGAACTTCTGGCAAAAGTCGAGAACGCCCTTGGTGTAATCGGTCGGTTCGTTCTTGTCGTCAAACAACGCATTGCCGTCGCTGTGATCGCCAACTACGCCCGCGCTCGGGTCAAAGCATAGCGACAGTTCTTCGCTATTGGGCTGCAACTTTGCGAGCATGAATGGATAGCGACGCACATAGGCGGGGATGTATACGTCGTCAGTAATCTTACCTTCATCGTCGACAAACGTGTTCACGCCTTCGTTAAGGCCCATCAATGCCAGTGGGACAGGGTTGTCGCCTGCGCTAAACACGATCGGATAATGACGCTGTGTGTCGATGAACTCGTCAACCGTTACAGGAATCGCGTGATGCTTCCCTAAAAAGCTGACATCCGGAAACTGTTTGCTGTGCCAGCTGGAGTGATCACGGCTGTTAAGTGGCATCAAGTCATTGAAAAAGATAGGCAGATTGGGCTTCGGCGCGCTGGCCATGAAACGTCTCCGAGAAATAGTGCAAAATTCAAAAAAGGCCTCGCTGGATCGCCAGCGGGCCGCGCGATGCGCGCTTTAGGCCTTCAGGCTCTCATAAGCAAGCCGCTCTAACCTGAGCCCGGGACAAGTTTACCAGGGTTGAGCAGCCCGTCCGGATCGAGCGCGGCTTTAACGCTACGCATCATGTTGAGTGCTACCGGGTCACCCAGCCGCTCCAGCTCGTCACGTTTGACCTGACCGATACCATGTTCTGCGCTGATTGAACCGCCCCATTCAGTGACCATTTCGTAGATGACACGGCTTACCAACTTGCCTTGGGTGTTTTCCCATTCTCCCGGCACTGCCCCGTCTGGAGCAAGCACGTGGAAATGCACATTGCCATCCCCCAAATGCCCGAATGCCAAACCTTTCGTGCCAGGGAACTGCGCTTCAACATGCGGGATGGCAGCTTCCACGAAATCTGGCATGCGCTCGACGGGGACGGAAATATCGTGTTGCATCGCCGGGCCCAACGCGCGCTCTGCCGGAGCTATGGAGTCTCGCAGCAACCAAAAGTTGTCAGCCTGTGTTTCATTGGCTGCAATGACTGCATCGAGCAGCAGATCCTTCTCCATCGCTCCAGCAAAGGCGGCCTCAGTCGCCTCGCGCAGCAGGGCGCTTTGCGCCGGCGCGGCGACAAGCTCAATCAAAGCGTTCCACGGATAGCGCTCAGCCAATGGTGCACGGGCATCGGGAAGATGCGCAAGTACGCTTTCAAGGCAATGGTCCGGCACAACCTCAAAGCCTTCGAGTTCTTCCGGCATGCATGCCTCGAAATGTAGGAGGAGTTCGCGCGCCATGTGGATGCTCTCCACACCTACCCAAGCGACCACACGTTCGCCAATTTGCGGAAGCAGGCGCAGGTTTGCCGCCGTTACGATGCCCAGCGTGCCCTCTGATCCGATCAAGAGTTGCTTGAGGTCAAAGCCGCGATTGTCTTTCTTCAGAGCAGTAAGGCTCTCAAAAATATCGCCATTTGCAAGAACGGCTTCAAGTCCCAAAACCTGCGCACGCATTGTTCCGTGGCGTAGCACCTGTGTTCCGCCAGCATTGGTCGCGATAAGCCCGCCAACTGTGGCTGAGCCCTTGCCGCCCAGAGTCAGTGGGAGGCGCAGCCCTTCTTCTTCGACTTTTTCGTGCAGATTCTGAAGGATGACACCGGCATCGCAGACGATCTGGCGCGCGTCGACATCGAATGACCGCACCGCATCCATCCGACGTGAGGATAGCAGCACAGAATGACCGCTCTCGTCAGGCGTGGCACCACCAACCATGCCGCTATTGCCGCCCTGGGGGACAATCGGGATATGGTGTTTGCGGCAAAGTTTGACGAATTCAGCAACTTCTTGCGTTGAGGCGGGTGATGCCAGCCCGATGGTCCGGCCATGAAATCGGCCACGCCAATCGGTCAGCCAGGGCTCCACCAGATCGGGATCGCATGAAAATCCGCGCGGTCCCAGAAGGTCTGCGGCCTGTCGTACAAAAGTCTGGACGTCGCTCATGCCTGCCCATTGCCACAGGCAAACAAGTGTTTCCAGACTTTGCAGATAACCCCAAACGCATTAAGCCGCTATTCAACCCATTGTGGTATCGCGTGACACAGTAGCCAAACAGGGGTCAGAGATCGGGTGAAATTTAGCCCAAAAGATTGAACCACCATGCCCAGCATGCTCGCCTATCTTGCGCCGCTAGCGCTGATCTTGCCGTTCGGCGTGTCCGACGGTTCGATTGTTGGCGAAATCGATAAGAGCGCAAGGCTCGATCCGCGCGAAGTTGAGGTATTGTCCGGGCCGTCAAGCAAACTGGAAGCTACCGCAAACAGTTTCACTGGCTTGCCGCCAAATGTCGCCTATCAAGTCCGTATCGAGCGCCGCGTGACTGTGCGTATCTCTCCTCGCAGAGTTAGCCCTAGGCAGAATCTTGCCGCTGATCTGGAGGAGCTCCCGCAGCCCATTCGATATGAAGAGGGCGACAACACAGAGTGTGTTTCGATCAACAGCATTGCGGGTGTTCAGACCGGCAGTGGTGATCGGTTAGTGCTCTACCTGCGCGATCAGCGCATGCTCAGCGCACGGCTGGAAAAGAGTTGCCGCGCGCGCGATTTCTATTCGGGATTTTACGTGGAACGGGGCGAACACGGAAACATTTGCGTTAATCGTGACAAGCTCCAATCGCGCGCAGGCGCAAAATGCGCGCTAAGCAGAATGCGCGAGCTGACACCCATCTACAATTGATCATGCGACTTGTGCTGGTTCAGCAGAGGCGTTGCTGCATCGTGATTTCTTGACTTTTGTCAGTTTTTGAGCAAGTGCGCGGCTCGCATTGCGAACACCTTTCGCAACTGCACAATCCACGGAGCGCTTAACGCTTCCAGATCCGGACATTCAAAAACGTATGACTTTCGCCGATCTCGGCCTTTCACCTGAATTGCTCAAGGCGGTTGATTCCGCTGGCTATACCACTCCGACCGATATTCAGGCGGAAGCGATCCCTGCGATTCTGATGATGAAGGATTTGATCGGGATCGCGCAGACTGGAACGGGCAAGACCGCGAGTTTCGTGCTCCCAATGATTGATGTCATGGCGGCTGGCCGGCGGCGCGCGCTGATGCCGCGCTCTCTAATTCTTGAGCCAACACGAGAGTTGGCCGCTCAAGTTGCCGAGAATTTTGAGAAATACGGCAAGAACCATGACCTGAAAATGGCACTGCTTATTGGCGGTGTTCAAATGGGCGATCAGTTGAAAGCGCTTGATGAAGGCGTCGACGTTTTGATCGCTACACCAGGTCGGCTGATGGATTTGTTCGAGCGCGGCAAGATACTGCTCAACGGCTGCGAACTGCTCGTGATCGATGAAGCTGACCGGATGCTGGACATGGGCTTCATTCCGGACATTGAGTTTATCTGTTCGAAATTGCCCGAAACGCGTCAAACGATGCTGTTTTCGGCCACCATGCCTTCGCCGATCGAGAAGCTGGCGAAGAAATTTCTCAACAATCCAAAACGGATCGAAGTGAGCCGTGCGGCAAGCACGAACAAAGATATCACCGCTTTCAAGATCCCGGTTCAGACAAAACAGAAACGCGAGACCTTGCGCTGGCTACTGCGTCACGATCTGGTCGAAACCGCGATGATTTTCGCGAACAAGAAAACGACGGTGCGCGAACTCAACAAGAGCTTGCAGCGCCATGGATTTGCCAGCAGCGAGATCCACGGGGATATGGACCAGGGCTCGCGTTTGAAAGAGCTGGATCGGTTCAAGAGCGGTGATGTGAACATCCTGGTCGCCTCTGATGTTGCGGCGCGCGGACTTGATATCAAAGGCGTCAGCCACGTATTCAACTTTGATACGCCATGGCATCCCGATGACTATGTCCACCGCATTGGCCGCACTGGTCGCGCGGGTGCAAAGGGGCGCGCATTCACGTTTATTTCGAAAGAAGATGCAGAAGCGATTGCCAATGTCGAGAAGCTGACCGGCAGTGAAATCGCGTTGTTCAGCAAGAAGGACGTACGCGTCGAGCTGAAGCAGCCGAATCCGGAGGCGGAAAAGCCGCGCGAAGAGAAGAAGGCACGCAGCAACAGTCGCCGGAAAGTGGACGACATCGAGCAGGATGCTTCCAAGAAGCCGCGACGTGAGAAAAAGCCCAAGTCGGAAGAACAGCCTGAAAAGAAACCACGTTCGCATCGCTATGACGAAGATGACGAGCCGATTCCAGCTGGCGAGTGGAACGGTCCGAAGCCCGGTTTTCTTGATGTCGGGGTCGGCTAGAAATTCGGGAATGAACAAACCCGGTCTGCAACCTCAGGATCATCCTTTCGAGGTGGCAAACCGGGCCTAGCAAACGCTTCGGTTCCTAAGCTATGCCAGGGAAAAGGCGATAACCTACCTTTTCACGATAGGTGCGATACTATTCATCGGCTTCGAGAAATTTTTCTTCTTCTTTGGCGCGCAACCAGAATGCGATCCACGCCACTGTGTATACTGCCACGTTGTGCAGTGAGAAGAAGAACAAGAGGAAACCCAGCTGATTCAGGATGTATCCCAGGTACATCGGATGGCGCACAAACCTGTATACGCCTTACTGTTTTACTACGCGATTTGCAGGCACAATGCCAAAGCTACGTCCAAGGAATATCTTCGCCAGAAATGTGATCGCCGTGCCTGTCAGCTTCTCGACATTGGCAATCGCTTCTGCGAAAACACCCGTTAGGCAAGCTGCTCAGCTTCGTGTTTGACGGGACGTTCGCGATTTTGCTTGGGCTATCGATGGGAATTGTCGTTCTGGCTGGCGTAATGAGCAGTTGGCGGTTTTTTCACTCATGCCGATGTGTCATGGACGCTTGGCATCGTTGGCGAGTTCATGATTTCGCCTGCAGCACACCGGCTTCACAAGAGCGATGCACTAGCGACCGCCGGTCACGTACAGGCATTGTCCGGCCACCCAGCTTGCCGCGGGTGATGCCATATAGACAACGGCCGCTGCTATATCCTCCGGTCGGCCATACCGCTGCATCGGAACGCCGATCATCTTGAGTAGCTCTTCGCGTTTTTCCTCCGTGTCTGTGCCCATGCAGTCGTCAAAATTCTCTGTCGGTACCGGCCCCGGCGCGATGGCATTGACTCGGATCCGTGGGGCAACTTCTACGGACATGGTGCTGGTCAGGCTGTTGACCGCCGCCTTTGCAGCGCCATAGGGCCCATTTTTGACCTGCGGGCCAAAGGCAGAGCGGGACGAGATGTTGATGATTGCACCGCCGCTCTCCGCCATTTTTCCGGCCGCAACGGTCGAACCCATCCAGACAGCTTTCAGGTTCAGGGCGATCTGAGCATCGAAATTCTCTTCCGACGTACGGGTGAGATAACGCGGCGTGCCATCGGGTATACCGCCCGCATTGTTGACCCAGATCGTCAGTTTACCCAGTTTGGCGACTGTCTCGTCCGCAAGTCGCTCAAGCGCAGACCGGTCGGTTGCGTCAGTGGCAATGGGTAATGCCTGCCGGCCGAGCGCACGGATCTCTTCGGCTACAGCGTCAAGATCGGACTGCGTCCTCGATGCCAACGCTACATCGGCCCCTGCCTCGGCAAGGCCAATTGCGATCGCTCGGCCAATGCCCTTGCCTGAACCGGTGACGACTGCCACCTCTCCATCAAGGCGAAAATTGTCCAGAATGCTGATAGCGGCCTCCCTCAAACGTCTGCGTCAGTTCGTTTAGGAACGATAGGTCGAAGCTGCAGCTTCGATACTGTCGCTTCAGCTAGTCACGATGGTGCAGCATGCCGGGCGCGGCGTTTTTAATCCGCAAGGCTAACAAAGCTGTCGATCACGCGTTTCGTGCCCGAATGCTCGAAGTTGATCTCGAGCTTGTTGCCTTCTTGATACACAACAATACCATAGCCGAATTTGTCATGGAAGACGCGTTGTCCAATCGCGATATCGCTGCGCGGCTTGGCCGCAAAACTGGCGGCAGAGCGCTTGTTTTCGCGTACGCGGACTTGCTTGGTCTCGTAGCCGGTAGAGATAGCGCGCTGCCATCCAGGGCCACGCTGAGAGGAACGCTGTGGCCGATCTTGCGCCACATGTGCAAACGGGTCTTCGCTTTCAGACCAGTTCGCTTGCCAAAGTGATGCGCCGCCTGTCAGCGTGGTTTCCTGATCGATATGTTCTTCAGGCAACTCTTCGATGAAGCGGCTGGGAATGCTGCTGGTCCACTGGCCGTAGATACGCCGGTTTGCTGCATGCAGGATTATGCAGCGGCGCCGGGCGCGCGTGATCCCGACATAGGCCAAGCGCCGTTCCTCCTCCAGGCTGGCCAATCCGCCTTCATCGAGCGAGCGTTGCGAGGGGAACACGCCTTCTTCCCACCCGGGCAGGAAAACGTGATCGAACTCCAGACCCTTTGCGCCATGCATGGTTATGATGGTGACCTTCTCACCATCGTCGGCCGCGTCATTGTCCATCACCAGGCTGACATGCTCTAGAAAATCGCCAAGCGTTTCGTATTCTTCCATCGCCCGCGCGAGCTCTGACAGGTTCTCTAATCGTCCAGCGGCTTCGGCGGTGCGTTCCGCATTGAGCATTTCGGTATAGCCACTCTCGTCCAACACCATGCGCAACAGGTCCGCCGGGGTGACTGCTTCAGACTGTTCGCGCCAATGCAGGAATTGGCCCAATAGCGCGGCAATAGTGCCAGCGGCACGCTTAGGCAGCTCGTCGCTATCGGCCATCTGCAGTGACGCGGCAGCTAGCGGCAGACCGGTTTTGCGCGAATGCTGGTGCATCTTTTCCAGTGTCTTTGCGCCAAGCCCGCGCTTGGGCTGGTTATAAATTCTCTCGAAAGCGAGATCGTCTTGCGGTTGAGCGATAACCCGCAGGTAAGCCAGCGCATCGCGGATTTCCGCGCGTTCGTAGAAACGGAAGCCGCCAATGATTCGGTAGTTGATCCCGATCTGGATGAAGCGATCTTCGAATTCACGCGTCTGGTATTGCGCGCGCACAAGGATTGCGACTTTGTCTAGCGGCGCGCCTTCACGTTCCAAGCGCTCAATCTCTTCGCCCACGCGGCGTGCTTCTTCGGGAGCGTCCCAAACGCCGATGACGCGCACTTTGTCACCGCCGTTGGTCTCGGTCCAAAGCGTCTTGTCGTGGCGTTCTGAATTGGTTCGGATCAGGCCGGAGGCTGCACCCAGAATGTGCGGTGTTGAGCGATAGTTCTGCTCCAGCTTCACAACCTTGGCGCCGGGGAAGTCTTTCTCGAATTTCAGGATATTGGCGACTTCGGCTCCGCGCCATGAGTAAATCGACTGGTCATCGTCTCCGACGACACAGATGTTCTTGTGCGCTTGTGCCAGCAGGCGCAGCCACAGATACTGCACCGCATTCGTGTCCTGATACTCGTCAACCAGTATGTATTTGAAGCGTTGCTGATAATCTTCCAACACTTCGCGGTATTGCCTGAAGATGTTCAGCATATGAAGCATCAGATCACCGAAGTCGCAGGCGTTGAGAGCCTTCATCCGGTCTTGATAAAGCTGGTAGAATTGTTGCCCGCGCCCATTGGCGTAGCTTTCATTCTCTACCGCATCCAGATCGCCTGGATTAAGCCCGCGGTTCTTCCAGCGGTCGATTAAGCCCGCAAGCTGACGCGCCGGCCAGCGCTTCTCATCCAGATCATTCTGCTGGATCAGCTGTTTCAGAAGGCGCAGCTGATCGTCTGTATCGATGATGGTGTAATTGCTTTGCAGCCCGACTAGCTCGGCATGGCGGCGCAGCATTTTTGCGCAAATTGAGTGGAACGTGCCGAGCCACGGCATCCCCTCAACGGTCTGCCCCAAATGCCCTGCCACGCGTTCGCGCATTTCGCGCGCCGCCTTATTGGTGAAGGTGACGCACAGGATCTGGCTTGGCCATGCACGGCGGGTTGCAACGAGATGCACCAATCGAGACGTAAGTGCAGCGGTTTTACCCGTGCCTGCGCCCGCCAGCATCAAGACTGGGCCCTCTGTCGTCAGCACTGCTTCGCGCTGCGGCGGGTTCAGCTGCGCGGCGTACGCCGGAACATTTTCGCGGCCTTGCGTAGATGGAAGGGGGGCTGGATCGGTCATCGTTTGATGTGAACAGGTAGAGAACGTTTGCCTTGTCGGCAAGCCTCACTCCGCCTTGGTCAACAGCGTCAATCGCGCTTTACCTACCTTGCGGTCGGCCATTGGCTCGAGCCCCGCGACTTCGACTGCTTCCTTGCCTAAAGTCTCGACAGCGATCCAGGTCGCATCGCCGATCCAGCCCAGCCGCAGCATCCGGTCTAAGGCAACAGATGCTGCGCCAGTGCGATAGGGCGGATCAAGCAGAATCAGATCGAGCGGTTCGCGCGCGGGAGGCAGCGACATGACCGAGGCATGCTGGACATCACTGCGGCCGCGCGCGTCAAGTGCCAGAACATTTGCCTTGATCGCGTCCACGGCCGGCTTTTCTTGTTCTACAAACAGGCAATGCGCTGCACCTCTTGAAAGTGCTTCGAGTCCAAGCGCGCCGGAACCTGCGAACAGATCGGCCACACGCAACCCATCGAAATCACCGATCCGGCTAACAAGCATGTTGAACAGCGTTTCGCGTGTGCGGTCAGCCGTTGGCCGTGTCGCATCGCCGCGCGGTGCGATCAGTTTCCGCCCGCGCCATTCGCCTGCGATGATTCTCATAATTTGAAGCCGCGCTTCAATCGACTGCGGAACTTGCCCAATTCGTGTTTGCGAATCTCGCGTGCTCTACCGCGTGGCAAATCTTCCAGTTCAAACGGACCATAGGCGGTGCGGATCAACCTGCTGACCTGGAGCCCCAGATGTTCCAGAACTTTGCGCACCTCCCGGTTCTTGCCTTCGGTGATGCTGACTTCAATCCATTGGTTGCGACCCGTGCTGCGCTCAAGATTAGCGTCGATTGGGCCATAATTCACACCATCAATTGAAATGCCGTCGATCAGTTCTTCGAGTTGTTCCTGAGTCACATCGCCAAAGGTGCGCGCGCGGTAAATACGTGGGATTCCACTAGAAGGAAGCTCCATCTCGCGTTTGAGTTCACCGTCATTGGTGAGCAGCAATAGGCCCTCAGTATTGAGGTCCAGCCGCCCGATCGGCATCAATCGCGGGGTCCTCTTGGGCAAGGCATTGACCAGCGCGCTGTAGATTGTGGGCCGACCCATGGGGTCGCGTTCAGCGGTAATCAGCCCGGTTGGCTTGTGGAAGGCGAACAGCCGTGTGGGCTCTGGCGCAGCGACAGGCTTGCCATCAACCGTCACACCTTTGAGATCTGTCAGAAAGGTTGCCGGCGTATCGACTGGTTTGCCATCAATGGCGACCCGCCCGTCAGCGATCATCCGTTCGATCTCGCGACGGCTGGCAATTCCCGCACGCGCAAGCAGCTTGGCAATGCGGTCACCATCTGGGCGGTCTGCGGAGGGGGGAGGAGCCTTTGGCATGTCCCAGCCGGTTACGCGCTCAATTGATTCCGCGCAACGCTTCTTGAACCACTTCGTGGAAGCGGTGAATGCCGCCTTCGAGCGTGCCGAGAGTCAAATTTGGAATTGCTCCTGTCGACAAGCCCTGCTGACCAAGCTCCGCCGCGCGAAAATCCTCTGAAGCGAAGACGCCTCCGTCCAACAGCGCCCAGCTGCGTTCCCAGTGATCGCGTGCCTTGTCCGTGGCAGGAGCCTCCGGGATCAACATGAAGTCCTCAACCAGAGTCAGATCGTGCGCTTGAGGCATCAGCACCATGACATTGAGATAATCCGGGCTGGGGATGATGATGGTAGCTGGCAACAATTGATAGGCGTATGTGACGACCCTGCGCAGCGCGGCCATATCGTTCAGGTCAACGCCTTCCATGTCTTCGAGCCTGCCCACGGCGCTGCGCTGGTGCGGGCCTATCTGATCACCGCTGGTCACGCCATCCTTGAAGAAGGGGCCGATGGTTTGCGAATGCAGCCGGGTGACATGGTAGCTTTCAAGGAACGCATCCATGATGAGCTTCCAATTGCCTTTGACTGTGTGCGTCTTGCGGCGGAACAACACGTGCTCCGCCATTCCAAACGCGTCAAAATCTTCGCCAAGGATGCGTGCATGCATAAAGTCAGCGTTATCTTGCGGAGCGAACCAAATTAGTCCGCCAGCCTCGCAGCTTGGCAATTCGATCAAGCCGTAGTGTTCCTTGTCCATCCCGGGAAAGGTTTCCGGACGGGGCAGGGCAAGCAATTTACCGTCCAACCGGTAGGTCCAGGCATGGTAAGGGCAGACCAGCCGCTTGGCGCATTGCACGTCGTCACCTTCGACCAGCCGCGTACCGCGATGGCGGCAAACGTTCAGGAACACATGCGTCGTGCCATCTGCATCGCGCGTGATCAGCAGCGGGCGCCCGGTTGCGTCATGCGGCAAGGCCATTCCCGCATGAGGCAAGACCGCGCTGGGGCAGAGGATTTGTGGCAATCGATCAAACAATGCCGCTTTCTCTCGCGTCCAGTGCGCCGGATCGGTGTAAACGCTCGCGGGAACTTGCGTGATGCCGTTTCCGCTGCGCTCCTCTCCACGTGCAACAGCCCGCGCCAGTGCCAATTGCCCCTCTGTCGGGCGCAAAGGTGGTGATTTCGTTGCTGCCTCGTTCATCCGGACGTTCCTATTCCTCTCAACCATGGGTAGTGTCGCACAAGTTTGACGTTTCTGGAAGGACGCTAGGGAATGGCTGTTGCCACTGCCGACAAGAAGAAATCTGCATGGAAGACGCTGGTATTAGCGCTGACCAACCGGAAAACCGGCTTTATGCTGATTTTCGGCTTTGCCAGTGGCCTGCCGTTCGCACTGTTCCTCGGCACGCTGTTCGCATGGCTAACAGAGGCCGAGGTCGAGCTGGAGACGATGGGCATTTTCTCGCTTATCGGGCTTGCATACGCTTTCCAATTCCTGTGGTCCCCATTGATCGACAAGGTCGATCTTCCGCTGCTGCGCAAGCTTGGCAAGCGCAAGCAATGGATTGTGCCGATGCAAGTGGCGTTGGGCACGATTCTCGTCACGCTCAGCCTGCTAGACCCCAAGTCGCAACTTGGCTTGTTTTCGCTATTGGCCGGGATCGGGGCGTTTGCCAGTGCGACGCAGGATATTGCAATAAATGCCTGGCGTATCGACGTAGCAGACGATGTTGCAACGATCGATATCCTCTCGACCGTTTACCAGATGGGATATCGGTTCAGCTCGCTGGTTGGTGGCGCGTTGGGACTGATTATCGCGGCACGGATCGGATGGCCGGAAACCTATATGCTGATGGGAGCAATCTTGCTGACGGCAGGATTTCTGGGGCTGTTTGCGCCCAATGGCGATGGCGATGCCGCAAACACTATGGCCGCGAGCGATGAACTGGTGCGCGAATTGCGCAAGGCGGGCGAGCTTGATCCGAAAATCCGCGCCCGCGCATTAGCGATTGTCGGCGTGCTCTGGGCCGGTGCGATTGGCGTCGTGTTGAGCTTCATGATCATGTCGATGACCTATGCGCCAGCGGACAGGCCAAACCCCACCCAATTCACGCTCAACTTCGGTCCCTGGATTATTGTTGCCACGATCATACTGCCAGCTCTGATCGCTGGCTGGCTCGCAAGCCAAAAAAAGCAGGGCAACTATTTGTTAGAGCAAGACGCTCCGCCATCAAGCGGCGCGGGCTTTGCGATGGACCACCTCTATCGCGCTCTTGTGCTGCCGCTGGTTGAGTTTGTTGGGCGGATGGGATGGAGCCTGGTCCTTATACTGGCGGTCGTGCTGACCTACCGGATTTGCGACGCGATCTGGGGCACGTTTGCCTATCCGTTTTATTTGGGAGAGCTGAATTACACCAACGACGAAGTGGCGTTTGCCTCCAAGTTCTTCGGCGTGGGCGCGATTATCGGCGGCCTTGCATTGGGTGGTTTCTTGCTCACTGTGATCGGCCGCATGGCTACGCTATTCATCGGCGGATTGCTCGCGGCACTGACGAACCTGCTTTATGCCGATCTGGCGATTGGCGGGCACAATATGCAAGCGCTGAGCGATCTTGTCGGCTTCACATGGCTGATCATGCAGGTGCCCGGAATTGGCAGCGCTGCGCTCGCTAAACTCACCTTCACGATTTTCTTCGAGAATCTGGCGATTGGCATTGCGGGGGCAGCCTATATCGCCTGGCTCAGCTCGATCGTGTCGAAGAAGTTCAGCGCGGTGCAATATGCCCTACTATCATCACTCACTCTGCTGGTGGGCACGCTGGGGCGTGGAGCGCTGGGTGAGATGATAGAGGATCAGGGCTATTTCGACGTGTTCGTACTGACGACTTTCATCGGGCTTGCTGCTGTCGTGCTGGTGTGCCTTGAATGGTGGCGCGAACGGCGTGCGGGGCGCAATTCAGGTGTCATCGCGCTAGAAGCGCTTGCGGCGGAGTAGTCAGTCCGGAATCTCGTCATTGAGGCGCAGCACCTCGCCCGCGAGATAGAGCGAACCAGCGATAAGGACCGGCAATCCGTCATCGCGCAATCTGTCAATCGCCTTGCTAACATCAGAGGCAGATGCAGCCGTCGCGCCAAACGCCTTGCTAACATCAGAGGCAGATGCAGCCGTCGCGCCAAACGCCTCTGGCGGATGGCAAGGGAAGCCAGGCACGGGAACAACCGTGATCGTCTCCAGTGAAGCTGCTAGCGGAGCGACCAGCGAAGCAGGATCTTTGCCTTCGATCATGCCAATCACCAGATGCACTTTATGTCCAGCAAAATACGCGCCCAGCATGGCCCCCGCCGAAGCGTTGTGCCCACCGTCTAGCCAAACCTCGCGCCCTTGCGTCAACGGACCATCGGCCAGTCGATGAAGCCGCGCAGGCCAGCTCGCAGTGCGAAGCCCGACCGCAACTGCATTGTCTGAAACGTCGATCTTTGATTGGGAACGCAGCATTGCTATCGCCAAGCCGGCATTCAGACCCTGATGTTCGCCGGGAAGAGCCAGTTCGCGTCCATCCACGCGCGATGCGACGAACACAGGCGCTCCAGCTGCGTTTGCGACTGCTTCGATTGCCTGCTTCTCTTGCTCCGGCTGAGCAATCGTCACCAGCGGCACGCCCTGTTTCGCGATCCCCGCTTTCTCGAATGCAATCCGCGCCATTGGTTCTTGCGGTACGCCTTCCTCTGGCGCGAGGAGGAACTTCTCGTGATCGATCCCCAGCGCAGCAATTCCGCAAGCTGCCAGCGCACCCGGCTCAAGCACATTGGTTGCATCCAACCGCCCACCAAGGCCGACTTCCACCACACACGCATCGGCTGGAACGCGCGCGAATTCCACAAACGCCGCCGCAATGCTGATCTCGAAGAAGCTGCAATCGAGCCCCTCGGCGGCGTCAAACACCTGCTCCAGCAATTCCGCCAACCGTGCGTCTTCGATCAGTTTGCCCGCCACCCGGAACCGCTCGTTATAGCGCACCAGATGCGGGCTGGTGGTGACGTGGACTTTGTACCTCTCCGCCTCCAGCATCGCGCGCAGGAAGGCGCAGGTTGATCCCTTTCCATTGGTCCCCGCGACGTGAAACACAGGCGGCAATCGCTTGTGCGGATCGCCAAGTTGCCGCATCAATTCTTGGATCGCATCGAGCCCCAGCGTGTCACGCTGAATGCTTAAGCTGCCAAGTCGGTCGAGCTGGGCCTGAACGCGCGGATCGTCCGAGCGCCCCATATCGCGCATAGCGGTGACGCCTTAAGCGGCCTTGCGCGGCTGCAAATAGCCGAGCACGGTTGCAAGCTGTTCCTTCAGGTCCGCACGGTGCACCACCATGTCGACCATCCCGTGCTCGTAGAGATATTCCGCGCGCTGGAACCCCTCGGGCAATTGCTCGCGGATCGTATCCTGGATCACGCGCTGTCCGGCAAAGCCGATCAGTGCACCTGGCTCCGCGATCTGAATATCGCCCAGCATGGCATAGCTGGCGGTTACGCCGCCGGTGGTCGGGTCTGTCAGCACGACGATATAGGGCAAGCCCGCTTCTTTCAGGCGGCGCGTCATCACGGTTGCCTTGGGCATTTGCATCAGGCTGAGGATGCCTTCCTGCATGCGTGCACCGCCTGCGGCGGTCACCACGACATATGCCGACCGGCGCTCCAATGCCTTTTGCGCGCCCGCGACAAAGGCCGCACCCACCGCCATGCCCATCGATCCGCCCATGAAGCCGAAATCCTGAACGCCGACCACCGCCACGCGGCCGTCAATCGTGCCGGAACCGACGCTGAAGGCATCGGCATGCGGATTGTTCGCCCGCGCCATTTTGAGCCGGTCAGTGTATTTCTTGCTGTCCTTGAACTTGAGCGGGTCTTCCTCAACCTCAGACTGATCGAGCATCTCGAAACCATCGTCCAGCAGCAGCTTCAGCCGCTGATCCGCGCTGATCCGGCCATGATGGTCGCACCGCGGGCAGACCCACAGATTGTCCTTATATTCCTGCTCGAACAGCATCTCTGCGCAGGACGGGCATTTGACCCACAAATCCTTCTCGCTGATTCGCTTTTCGCCGAAGCCGATGGAGTTTCGAACGCGTGTAAACCAGTTCATCTGTTGTCCTATCGCGCGGTTTGGATCGCAAGTGCGAGAGCCGACGTCAGTTCCTTTAGCTGCTCCGGCGCGTCTTTGCCAAACTTTCCGACCAGTTCGACCAGAGCCGAGCCGACGACCACGCCATCGGCGACCTTTGCGATTTCTGCGGCTTGTTCAGGCGTGCGCACGCCGAAACCCACCGCAACAGGCAGATCGGTCGATTGCTTGATGCGGCTGACATTGTCTTCGATGGAGTCGATTGCGGCCTGTTGCTTGCCGGTGATGCCCGCAACGGAAACGTAATAGACGAAGCCCTCGGACCCTTGGAGCACGGAGGGAAGCCGCGCTGCATCGGTTGTGGGTGTCGCGAGGCGGATCGGTGCAACGCCTGCTTCGCGCAGGGCGGGGCCGAGTTCCTCGTCCTCTTCGGGGGGAATGTCGACGCAGATCACGCCATCAACGCCGCAGCCCATGCATTGCTCGGCAAACCACCCCGGCCCACGCCGGATCATCGGGTTGGCATAGCCCATCAGAACCAGCGGAATGTCCGGGTGCCGCTCGCGGAATTCATTCGCGATCATAAGCACGTCTGCCGTGGTTGTGCCTTTGCCCAGGCTGCGCAGGTTCGCGGCCTGAATCGCCGGCCCATCGGCCATCGGATCGGTGAAAGGCATGCCCAGCTCTATCACATCCGCACCGCCCTCGACCAGCGCGTCGAGATTGGCCGCGGTGTCGCCATCGCCAGTGGTGATGAAGCACACGAGCGCGGGGTGCGGCTTGGAGAAGGCGTTTGAGAGGCGGTTGGATTCGGTCATTTCCGGGCGTGAAGTCCTACAGTATGGAACACATGGAACACTGTCCTAGGGGCGAAAAATCTTGCGTCAATTCGAGTGCAATTTTCGGCGCGGTTCCAGAGGTTTGAAGCATTCTTCATATGTGTCTTATGGCATTGCTGCGGGTGTGTAGGACAGGCCAACAATCGTCATTCACGCGAAAGCGAGAATCCAGAATTGCAGGGCGCAGTTCGAGCCGCTCTGGATTCCGGGTCAAGCCCGGAATGACGAGCAGAGTGTCATTCATTTCGTGTGCCTGAGGTAGATCATTTGGCTGGCTTCGCTGAGGATTCCCATAAAAACCGCTAAGCCAATACGTTCCAACATCGGCACAGGATCGCGTTCAAATACTATGTCTGCGCCAAGCATTGCCAAGAAAAAGAGCACTGCAATTACGGCGACGTTTCGGACGAAAAGAGCCTTCGCACTCACATCTCCACTCCCAGCTTTTCAGCCACTGTGAAAATGTCCTTGTCGCCGCGGCCGCACAGATTCATCAGGATGATCTGATTATCGCGCATCTGCTTCGCGCGGTCGGCAACGGCGGCGATGGCGTGTGATGGTTCAAGCGCCGGAATGATCCCCTCGGTGCGGCAAAGCAGCTGGAAGCCGTCCAATGCTTCGTCATCGGTAACAGCGGTATATTCGACGCGGCCTGACTCTTTCAGCCACGCATGCTCCGGACCGATACCGGGATAATCCAGCCCGGCGCTGATCGAATGGCCTTCGGTGATCTGACCGTCCTCATCCTGCAACAGGTAAGTCTTGTTGCCGTGGAGCACACCGGGCGCGCCGCCCAAAAGGCTTGCCGCATGTTCATCGCCATCCAGCCCATGCCCCGCCGCCTCGACGCCCAGCATCTTCACTTCCGGATCATCGAGGAAGGGGTGGAACAGCCCGAGCGCATTCGAACCGCCGCCTATGCAGGCAACCAGCAGATCCGGCAGGCGGCCTACGCGATCGAGCATCTGCTCGCGCGCTTCCTTACCGATCACGCTCTGGAAGTTGCGCACCATCTCCGGATAGGGATGCGGCCCTGCTGCCGTACCGATGATGTAGAAGGTGTCATGGACGTTCGCGACCCAGTCACGCAGCCCTTCGTTCATCGCATCTTTCAGCGTCGCACCGCCGCTGGTGACGGGGACAACTTCCGCGCCGAGCAGCTTCATACGGAAGACGTTGGGCGATTGCCGCTTCACGTCCTCTGCGCCCATGTAGATCACGCAAGGCAGACCAAAGCGTGCGCAGACGGTCGCGGTGGCGACGCCATGCTGGCCTGCACCGGTTTCCGCGATGATCCGCGTTTTGCCCATGCGGATCGCGAGCAGGATCTGCCCGATGCAATTGTTGATCTTGTGCGCGCCGGTGTGGTTGAGTTCGTCGCGCTTGAACCAGACCTGTGCGCCGCCCAGCGCCTCTGTCAGCCGCTCCGCAAAGTAGAGTGGTGAAGGGCGCCCGACATAATGCTTCATCAGGTCGTTGAACTCGCGCGCGAATTCGGGGTCGGCCTGCGCCTTGCGATATTCCTTTTCGAGAGCGAGGATCAGCGGCATCAGCGTTTCGGCGACATAACGCCCGCCAAACTGGCCGAAATGCCCGCGCTCGTCGGGCTGGTTGCGAAATGAATTGGGGGTATTTTCTGTCATGGATTTCTCAAGCTTCCAGAGCCGCTTTGCAGAACGCGCGGATCAAGTCCACATCCTTCACGCCCGGCGCGCTTTCCAAGCCGCTGGATGAGTCGACCAGCGGCGCGCCGATTGCCCGGATTGCCTCAGCGACATTGTCGGGCGTCAGACCGCCCGCAATGCCCCAATCGACCAGGTGCTTGTGCCCCGCCAGAAGGTTCCAGTCGAAGGCGGTGCCATTGCCCCCAGGCAGCGCTTTTGCAGGAGCGTCAAACAGCAGACGGTCGACCTTGCCGACATATGCCGCGCTGCGTTCCAGTGTGCCGGCATCTTTAAGGCCCAACGCTTTCCACACTTTGAGTTGTGTCTTTTCGCGGACCATTTCGGTCCACTCAGGGGTCTCGCGACCATGGAACTGGACCACATCGGGTTTGACGGCGGCAAGCGCTTTGGCGGTCGCATCGGGTTGCTGATTGACCAGCAAGAGCACCACTTTAACGTTGGCCGGCACACGCGCACGCAGCTTGGCCGCATCTTCCAGCGAGACATGCCGTGCGCTCGGCTCGAAATGCACGAGGCCGACATGTGTCGCGCCCGCATCTACAGCGGCGTCGATAGTCTCGGGCGTTGAAAGCCCGCAGATTTTGATCTGAACTGACATTCTTGGCCTCTAAAGCGTCGCTTCGATTGCGCGAGCGGCCTCCAGCGGGTCATCCGCTTTGCTGATCGGGCGGCCAATCACCAGCACGCTGGCGCCATCATCTCGAGCCTTGCGCGGAGTGACCACGCGTTTCTGATCGCCCGTGGCCTTTCCGCCGGGGCGAAGGCCGGGCACGACGAAGAAGCCGTCTCTCCATTGCTTGCGTACCGCGCCCACTTCTTGCCCTGAGCAGACAATTCCATCGAGCCCGGCATCATGCGCGAGTTCGGCCAGCCGCATAACCTGATCATGCGGCGAACCCTTAATGCCAGTGCGGGTCATGTCGCGCTCATCAAGGCTGGTGAGCATAGTCACCGCAACCACCTTGCACCCGTCAGCCGCTGCGGCCTTGGCATCTTCCATCATCGCGCGCCCGCCACTGGCGTGAATCGTGACAATCACTGGTTCCAGAACATGGATCGCCTGCATCGCTCCGGCAACGGTGTTCGGGATATCGTGCAGTTTCAGGTCAAGGAAGATCGGCAGGCCGGTGGCGTGCGCGATTTCGTGTACCCCGTGATGGCCATGCGCGCAGAAGAATTCCAGGCCCAGCTTTACTCCGCCAATATGGGATTTCACCTTGTTAAGCAGCGCCTTCGCCGGCTCAATCTGAGGCAAATCCAGGGCAAGGTAGACGGGGTTGCTCATTAGTTGCTGTCTTGTTTCAGTGTGTCGTCAGTAGGGGCAGGATTTGTGGCTGGCGGCGCAGGCGCAGTTGACGCCGGAGAGGGCGGCGGCGCGCTATGGCGGCTGCTGAGAGCGTTTGAACGCACCGCGTTTTCCAGGCTCGCGATCCGGCGGTTCAGGCTCCATTTCGCGCCACGATGGTACAGCCACATCGGTACAAGTCCGAGCAGGAATGATACGATGACCAGAACCGGCACCTTCGTTTCGACCACGAAGTCTCCCCAAAGGTTCACGTCAACAGCCTTCCAGTTGATGGCCGAAAACAGTGCGATCCCGACAAAGATCAGAACCCAAAGAATCGTGCGGACAATCTGCATTGTTGTATCCCCTCAAACCTTTGTATCCGAAGCCTAAGCGTTTTCGCGAAGGAGTCTAGGCGGCTCGTCTCAAGCGCCTAGGAGCCAAACACACGAGCAAAGACAGTGTCGACGTGCTTAAAGTGGTAATCCAGATTGAATTTTTCCTCGAGTTCCTCGGTCGAAAGCGCTGCGGTGACTTCCTCATCGGCTTTCAAAAGCTCGAGCAGCGACAGTTTGCCGTCCGATTCCCACACCTTCATCGCGTTGCGCTGAACCAGGCGGTACGCATTGTCGCGCGTGATCCCCGCTTGCGTCAGCGCCAAAAGCACGCGCTGCGAATGAACCAGACCGCCCATCATATCGAGGTTCTTCTGCATACGTTCCGGATAGACCAGCAGCTTGTCCACCACGCCTGTCAGGCGAGCCAAAGCAAAATCGAGCGTGATCGTCGCATCCGGGCCAATAAAGCGCTCAACCGAACTGTGCGAGATATCGCGCTCGTGCCAAAGCGCGACATTCTCCAGCGCAGGCACGGCATAGCCGCGGATCATGCGGGCCTGTCCGGTCAGGTTTTCTGTAAGGATAGGATTACGCTTGTGCGGCATCGCGCTTGAGCCCTTTTGTCCCGGCGCGAAGTATTCCTCGGCTTCCAGAACTTCGGTGCGTTGCAGATGTCGCACTTCGACCGCAAGGCGCTCGATCGAACTGGCGACGACAGCGAGTGTAGAGAAATACATCGCATGGCGATCACGCGGGATTATCTGCGTCGAGACTGGCTCCGGTGTCAGGCCCAGCTGCTCGGCGACATATTCTTCAACCGAAGGATCTATATTGGCAAAGGTGCCTACCGCTCCGCTGATCGCGCAAGTCGCGATTTCGGCGCGTGCATTGACGAGACGCGTCTTGCATCGATCAAATTCGGCATAGGCTTGCGCGAGCTTCAGTCCGAAAGTGACCGGCTCTGCATGGATGCCGTGACTGCGCCCGATGGTTGGAGTGAACTTGTGCTCCTCTGCGCGGCGTTTGATCGCCGCAAGTAGTGCATCCATATCTTCCAGCAAAATGTCGGTTGCCCGCACCAGCTGCACCGCGAGCGTGGTGTCGAGTACGTCGCTGCTGGTCATGCCTTGGTGCATGAAGCG
Organism: Altererythrobacter rubellus; assembly: GCF_030284385.1. Lineage (NCBI taxonomy): Bacteria > Pseudomonadati > Pseudomonadota > Alphaproteobacteria > Sphingomonadales > Erythrobacteraceae > Altererythrobacter > Altererythrobacter rubellus. The sequence continues at coordinate 1,832,972 of NZ_CP127221.1, read as the reverse complement.
TGCCTCGGGGCCAACTTGTTCTGCCACCCAGTCAAGGAACGCGATCACATCGTGCTTGAGAACGGCTTCCTTGGCATCAATTGCGGCCACATCGATCTTGGGTCCGGTTGCCCACCAGTCCCACAGCGCTTTCGCCCCGCTTTCCGGTACAACGCCCAGATCGGCGAGCTTCTGCGTCGCATGCGCTTCGATCAGGAACCAGATTTCATATTTGCTCTCCGGCTCCCAAATCGCCGTCATGGCAGGGCGGGCATAGCGAGGAACCATCTTCGAACTCCGATCGAGGTATTAAACGTGTGAGGCGCGGCTATGCGGTGCAGCCAAGAATGGCAAGGGGGTAGGGGTACGTAACTTGCGCTTTCCCCTGCTACCATGCTGCTGCAATGTAACGGTCCTGCATCTGGCGCGAACCAGAGGGGCAGGAGGAAACAGCAGATGGCCGGGCAGGCAAAGACCGCGGAAACAGGCGTGCAAGCGGGCAAGGAAAAGTACGCTTTGGCGTAAACTCGCCCGCGTATACGTCGGCACTACGGTCGTGGCCGCATTCATGATCAGCGGTGTGCATCCAAGTGTCACCCTGTACCTGGTGCTTTTGCTGGGCCTGTATGATGTCCGCCGTCGCTTTGGGTGTGCTTACAGTGCCTGCTATGGCGGAGCGAGACCCGGCCTATGCCGCCGCGCGTTAGTCCGGCCAAGTGGGCGAGAAAATGGACGGCTATCTAGCAATAGTAGGTTCCGCGACCCCCGAACTTCAACGGTTGGTGAGCGACATCAATATCAAGCGTCGAGCAGTCTATGCACAGCAAGCCCGCGAGAATGGCGTAACGTTTGAAGAATACGCGCTGTCGACTGGTTGCCAGCTGATTCTCAAGACAGTGCCGGGGGAGATGTATCAGGCACCTGATGGTTCGTGGCAAACGCGCACATCGGCCTCGCCGCTGCGCGATTCGCGCTTTCCTCCGGGCTAAATGCTGGCTGAAATCGGGCGAAATACGTTGATTTTTCGCTGCACTGCAAAATAGCGCTGACTTTCAGCGTAAAGCGGCCCGCTTGCGGTTGACTTGCCTATAGGCCTCGCCTAGTGGGCAGGCGCCCTCGGCGGGCACCTTTTTGCGCGTGCTGCGCATTCCATATCTGGAGGCTGGCATGAGTGAAGAAAAACCCGCACGAGAACCCATCGCTGAGGATGCGCGAATTGACGCGCTCGAAGCGCGGCTGAAGGCCGCACGCGAGCGTGAAGAGGAACGCAACCAGCCAAAGGTGCAGGGTGCTGATGCGAATTATCGCATGGGCAACCGGGTGCTGGCGGATCTGCTTGGTGGGATCTTTGGCGGCTTTGTTATCGGCTGGGTGATTGATCACTTCGCTGGAACATCGCCCTGGGGCCTGTTGGTGATGCTGTTCCTCGGGATCATTGTTGCCTTCAGAAACGTTATTCGTTCAGCAAACGCGCACTCTGCCGATCCTGACAAGGATCAGTAACAGTGCCAAATAGTTTTAGGCGTTAGGGACCAGACGATCGTGGCAGCCGAAGAAGGCAAGGTCGACCCAATGAAGCAATTCGCCATTGAGCCGTTGTTCGGCACAGGCGATTTCACGGTGGCCGGTTACAATCTCGCTTTTACCAATTCCGCACTGTGGATGCTGATTGCCACTGTGCTGCTTTGGGTATTCGTCGCAGGCGGCATGAAGCGTCAGCTCGTGCCTGGCCGCTGGCAGATGGCCGTCGAGAGCTTCACCGGCTTTATTGATGACTTGCTGGAAGCCAATGTGGGCAGGGAAGGGCGCAAATATGTGCCTTACATCTTCAGCCTTTTCATGTTCATCCTATTCGCCAACCTGTTGGGCCTTTTGCCAGTGGGTGTGGTGCCTGGTGTCCACGCCTTCACCTTTACCAGCCACTTCACGGTAACCGGCGTTCTGGCGATCCTCAGCTTTGCGATCGTTTTGATCGTTGGTTTCTGGAAGCACGGCCTGCACTTTTTCAGCCTGTTCGTGCCGCACGGCACGCCGCTGTGGCTGATCTGGCTTATCCCGGTGATCGAGTTGATCTCTTTCCTCGTTCGTCCGTTCAGCCTGGCGTTGCGTCTGTTCGTTGCCATGATGGCCGGCCACGTACTGTTGAAAGTGCTCGCCAGCTTCGTGATTGGCAGTGTCAATGCGGGCGCGGTTTACGGTGGCTTTATCGGTATCCCAAGCTTGATCCTGATGGTTGCCATCAGCGCGCTGGAAATCCTGGTCGCGGGAATTCAGGCCTATGTTTTCGCTCTTCTGACGTCGCTGTACATCAACGACGCAGAGAATCTTCACTGAGTTTTTTCTCACTCAATTTTCAAGTTTCCACCTAAAGGAGTTTTTCACAATGGAACCAGCAGCAGCACAGCTTATCGGTGCCGGTCTCGCAGCGATTGGTTGCGGCGCCGCAGCCATCGGTGTGGGCAACGTTTTCGGCTCTTTCCTTGAGTCAGCATTGCGTAACCCGGGCGCAGCAGACAGCCAGCAGGGCCGTCTGTTCATCGGCTTCGCCGCAGCAGAACTTCTCGGTCTGCTGGCCTTCGTCGTTGCGATGATCCTGATCTTCGTTGCTTAAGACGATTTGCATTATCCGGTCGGCTCCATCAGCCGACCGGGCAGTGTCTCTATGGAATTGATTTTCGGACCCTACGCATGCCTCAGATAGCTCAACTTGCCGAAGTCTGGTCCAGCCAGGTCTTCTGGACACTGATCTTCTTCGGTCTCACTTTCTTCGTCATCGGGCGCGGAATGGTGCCGAAGGTGATGGAGACCGTGGCTTTGCGTGACAAGCAGATCGCAGACGATCTGGCTGCCGCTCAAGCTGCGCGTGACATTGCTGACGAGCAGGAAGAGGCATGGCGCAAGCGCGAGAATAAGAACCATGCGAAGGCGCAGGCCGTGATCGCCAAAGCCAAGGCGGATGCCGCGGCTAAGAATGAAAAGAAGATCGCCGCCGCGCAGAAGCGACTGGACAAGAAGCTGGCAGAAGCAGAGCAGCGGATCGGTGAAGCGCGCGGTGCGGCAATGGCCGAAGTAGAGGGCGTGGCTGCTGAGGCAGCGCAGGATATCGTGGCGCGTATTGCTGGAGCATCGGTTGATGGTGCAGCTGCAAAGGCCGCGGTGAAGGAGGCCATGACCAATGGTTGATGCTCTCACAATTCTGATCGCTGCGGGCGATAACGAGCCAGCGGCTCTGGGTCTCGACTCCTACCAATGGGTATCGATCGCGATGCTTGTTCTGGTCGGTATCTTCATCTGGAAGAAGGTCCCTGGCCTGATCACGGGCGGGCTTGATTCCAAGATTCAGGAGATCAAGGATCAGCTGGACGAAGCGAAGAATCTGCGGGCAGAGGCCGAAGCCCTTCGCGACGAATATGCTACCAAGATCAAGGATGCTGAAAAGCACGCGGAAGACATGCTTGCCAATGCAGAGCGTGATGCCGACGCAATCCTCAAGAAAGCCGAAGCTGATGGCAAGCTGATGGTCGAGCGCCGCAAGCGCATGGCCGAAGACAAGATTGCAACAGCAGAGCGTGAGGCTGTTGCTGAAGTCAAATCGGTTGCCGTCAATGCCGCAGCTGCGGCAGCGCGCACTCTGATTGCCGATAGACACGATGCTGAAGCCGACAAGAAGCTCGCTAACGAAATGATCTCTTCGATCTGAGCTTAGGCTTGCATTAGAGCAAATGGGGCGGCCAGCGATGGTCGCCTTTTTTGTCTGCGCGTATATTCTCTATTCGCCCAGCTCAAACACTACTTTGCCGACCAGTTCACGGTTGGCCATAGCTTCGAAGCCTTCGCGCCACTGTGAGAGTGGCAGCATGCGATCGATTGCAGGTTTGATGCGATCTTCGCTGGCAAGTTTTGCTATTTCGCCACTGATCGCGGCACCGCGCTCCGGGAAACGCCGCGAGTACTCTCCCGCGCGTAGACCTACGATAGAAAAGCCCTTTATCAGCGGGATATTGGTCGCGATGTCAGCGATCCGCCCGCTGGTAAATCCAACCACCACCAACTTGCCCGCAAAGCTGACGCAGCGCGTGCATTCATCGAACACATCGCCGCCCACCGGGTCGAACACGACATCGCACAGCTTGCCGCCGGTAATCTCGCTAACCTGTTCGCGGAAGCGGCCTTCGCTAACGATCACCGCATCTGGCGCATAGAGCTGCTCGATCTGCGCGCGCTTTGCATCGACGCCTGTCGCTGCGATTACCTTTGCGCCCATCGCCTTGGCGAGATTAACGGCAGCCAGTCCCACGCCGCCGCTCGCCCCCGTTACTAGTACCCACTGGCCTGCCTTAAGACCGCACAGTTCGATCAAGCCGGTGTAAGCTGTTGAGTAAGCCGCGCCCATGGCCGCGCCTTCGGCAAAGCTTATTCCAACGGGAAGGGGGCTCAGGCCGCGCTCTGGCACGCAGGCAAACTCGGCGAAGGCGCCGGTCTTGTTGCCGCCAATCACTTTGTCGCCAGGTTTGAAGACGCTATTAGTGTCTGCTTCAATGACTTCGCCTGCCAGTTCCAGCCCGCTGGTAAACGGCGGCCGGGGTTTGAACTGGTATTTTCCCTGCGTCATTAGCAGGTCAGGGAAGTTGAGCGAAGCGGCGCGAACGCGAACCAGAACTTCGCCGGGTATGCGTTCAGGCGGCTTGACTTCGTTCAAGGATACGCCTGACAAATCCTCTGTAAGCTCCAAGACGCGTAGCGCCTTCATGCGGATTAGAATTTGTCTTTCGCGGCCCGCAGCGCCGCAAATGTCTCGTACGGAGCATCTCCGCCCCACCTCGCCATCAGTACCGGATCGTCAGCGCGCAGGAAGGGGTTCGTCTCAAGCTCGCGCGCAAGCCGTGTCGGTACGGTCGGTTCGTCCTTCGCGCGCTTGGCATCGATCTCGTCCGAATAGGCTTGCAGTGCCGCATTGTCGGGATCCGCGTGTAGAGCGAATTTCGCGTTGGAAGTGGTGTATTCGTGCGCGCAATACAGCATGGTTTCCGGCGGGAATTGCTTGATCCGCGATAGACTGTCCCAGAATTGCTTGGGCTCGCCTTCGAACATTCTGCCGCAGCCCAGCGCGAACACACTGTCGCCGACGAAGGCGACACCAGCGTCGGGGATGTGAAACGCAATATGGCCGTTAGTGTGGCCCGAAACATCGATCACATCGGCCTTGAAGCCGCCCAGCGAAACGATGTCGCCATGGGCCACGACCTGATCGATCTCGGAAAGTTTCTCGACTTCCTTGGGCGCGATCACCTTTGCGCCGGTGGCCTCGACGATAGCCTTGTTACCGCCTGCATGATCGGGATGCCAATGCGTGTTCCAGGTGTGCGTGATGGTCCAGCCTTTGGCCTCGGCTTGTTTCAAATATTCCTTCGCATCCGGCGTATCGATCGCCGCGGTTTCACCGCTTGCCGGATCGTGAATGAGGAATCCGTAGTTGTCGGACAGGCACGGGAATTGGTGGATTTGTATAGTCATGCCCTGTTACCTAGTGGCCAGAGCGCCAATAGAAAAGGCCCACCTGCTCAAATGAGCAGGCGGGCCTTGTCTGTTTCCGTCTGAAAGCGTTGAAGTGGCTTATTCGCCCTTCTTCAAGGCTTCGCCAAGGATGTCGCCGAGCGAAGCGCCGCTGTCGGAAGATCCGAACTGCTGCACTGCTTCCTTCTCTTCAGCGATCTGACGTGCCTTGATGGAGAAGTTAGGCTTCTTCGAACGGTCAAAGCCGGTGATCATGGCGTCGACCTTCGAGCCGACCTGGAAGCGATCCGGGCGTTGCTCGTCACGGTCACGACCAAGATCGGAACGCTTGATAAAGCCGGTTGCGCCGTCGTCGCCGATCTGAACTTCGAGGCCGCCATCGCGAACTTCGAGGACAGTGACAGTAACGGTCTGGCCTTTGCGCAGTGCACTTGAGTCTGCGCCGTCTGCCGAAGGCGCACCCTTTTCAAGCTGCTTCATGCCGAGGCTGATACGCTCTTTCTCGACGTCGACGTCGAGAACGATTGCTTTGACCTCTTCACCCTTGCGGTGCAGCGCCAATGCGTCCTCGCCCGAGATGCCCCATGCGATGTCTGACATGTGGACCATGCCGTCGACGTCGCCTTCCAAGCCGATGAACAGGCCGAATTCGGTCGCGTTTTTGACTTCGCCGGTGACTTCAGTGCCGACTGGGTGCTTCTGTGCGAAATCTTCCCAAGGGTTACCCTGAGCTTGCTTGAGGCCAAGCGAAATGCGGCGCTTCTCGCTATCGACTTCGAGAACCAGAACTTCGACTTCCTGGCTGGTCGAAACGATCTTGCCAGGGTGCACGTTCTTCTTCGTCCAGCTCATTTCGGAAACGTGGACCAGGCCTTCGATGCCAGCTTCCAGTTCAACAAAGGCACCATATTCGGTGATGTTGGTGACTGTGCCAGACAGTTTCGCGCCAACCGGATATTTCGCGGCCACGCCATCCCATGGATCGCTTTCGAGCTGCTTCATGCCCAGGCTGATGCGCTGCGTGTCTTCGTTGATACGGACAATCTGTACAGTAACGGTCTGGCCGATCTCGATGATCTCGCTCGGGTGATTGACGCGCTTGTAGCTCATGTCGGTGACGTGGAGCAGGCCGTCGATGCCACCCAGGTCAACGAATGCACCGTAATCGGTGATGTTCTTGACCACGCCGTCCATAACCTGACCTTCAGCCAGATCATTGATCAGCTCGCTGCGCTGTTCCGCACGGGTTTCTTCGAGAACCGCACGACGTGAAACGACGATGTTGCCACGGCGACGATCCATTTTCAGGACCTGGAACGGTTGCGGCACATCCATCAGCGGAGTGACATCGCGAACCGGGCGGATGTCGACCTGTGAACCGGGCAGGAAGGCTACGGCACCGTCGAGATCGACAGTGAAGCCGCCCTTGACGCGGCCAAAGATACGGCCGTCTACGCGCTTGCCTTCGCCAAATTCGTTTTCAAGCTTGTCCCAGGCAGCTTCGCGGCGCGCGCGGTCGCGGCTGAGCATGGCTTCGCCGTCTGCGTTCTCGACACGGTCGACAAAGACTTCGACTTCGCTGCCGACAGTCAAGCCGTGATCGTCTTCGCCACGGGAAAATTCTTTGAGTGAGACGCGGCCTTCTGATTTCAGGCCCACATCGATCATCGCCATGCCGTTTTCGATGGCGGTCACGGTGCCTTTTACGACGCGGCCTTCAAAGCCACCATCTTCTGCACCTCCGAGTTGTTCGTTAAGAAGCGCTTCGAAATCGTCGCGCGTAGGGTTAGGCGAAGTCGCCATAGGTTGAGTTTCCTCGTTCACTGTTTGCTACCGGCCACGGAGTTTTTCTCCGGGTCTTAAACTGCCTCCCACGCACCATTGCGGGGGCTAGCAGGGCAAGAGGCCGACGTCTCCGCGAGGCCGAATACCAGCGCAGAGGTTCTTTCCATCACAGAGATGCAAGAGAACGACCGCGCGCCTAGGCGAAAGCGGGCAGGAAAGCAAGTGGTTTGCAGCCTAGCGCAGCGCTTGGCGGACAGCTTCTATTGCAGCATCAATCGCCTGCTCCTTGCCGAATGCAGTGGTGTCGATCACCATCGCATCGGGCGCTGCGCGCAATGGTGCATCCTTGCGGTTGATATCGCGCGCATCGCGAGCGGCGATATCGCGTTCGATATCGTCCAGCGGAATGTCGATTTCGCGCCCTTGCATCTCGAGCCAGCGCCGCCGCGCGCGTTCCTGCACGCTGGCCGTGATGAACAGTTTCACTTCGGCTTCTGGCGCGATCACTGTGCCGATATCTCGCCCGTCCAGCACTGCGCCGCCGGGCTGCTGCGCAAAGGCACGCTGACGCTCAAGTAGTGCTTGGCGAACTTCGGGGTGCACGGACACACGGCTCGCGTATCCGCCTGTTTCTTCACTGCGTAGGGCTGAGGATCGCAGCAAATCGCTGCGAAATTCGCAAGCCGCGAGCGCATCTTCGGGGCTATCCGGATCGCCGCCGTCAGCCACCGTCTGATAGCCGACCGCGCGATAGAGCAGGCCTGTATCAAGATAGGGTAGCTCGAAATGCTCGGCAATAGCCTTTGCGATAGTGCCTTTGCCAGAAGCAGTGAGTCCGTCGACTGCGATGATCATGACTTCGCTTTCCGCGACTTTACAGCCTTCCACAAGCCCCAGATCGCAATCGCGGCCCAAAAACCTTCGAGCACCAGGCTGGGCCAATTGGTGTGGACGAGTAGAGACATGGTGAGCAGCGCCGCCCCCACCAGATTGGTCCCATGCAGAATGAACGGATTGGGCTCGTCCGTCGCGGTCAGATAGAAATATGCCTCGATGATGCAGGCCATCCCGACAAAGCCGATCAGGCTATAGATGTCCATTGCTTCGCTCATGCCGCAGCCTTCGCGAGCAGGTGCATGAAGTTAGGGAAGCTCGTCTGGATTGGGGAGGTGTCGTCCACTTCGACTCCTTTGCGGCTGGCGTTTCCGGCCACTGCCATCGCCATGGCAATGCGGTGGTCCAAATGCGTGGTCACGGGCACACCAGACGTGCCGGGCAGGGGATCGCCGCCACTGCCGTGGATAACCAAGCCATCCCCGCGCTCTTCAACTCGCGCGCCGGCCAAAGTCAGCGCATCCGCCATTGCAGACAGGCGATCGCTCTCCTTGACACGCAATTCGTCTAGGCCGCTGGTGGTGGTCGTCCCCTTCGCCAAGGCGGCGGCGACAAACAGCACTGGAAACTCATCGATCATGCTGGGCGCAACCTCAGGATCGACATCGATTCCGGTAAGTGCAGAGTGCTTGACCCTAAGATCGGCAACGGGTTCACCGCCAACCTCGCGTCGGTCCAGTTCCTCGATCTGTCCGCCCATCGCGCGCAGCACTTCGATCAGACCCGCTCGTGTCTGATTAAGACCGACATTTTCGATGACAAGATCGCTACCCTCGGTGATCAGTGCAGCAACGATAAAGAAGGCCGCTGATGATGGATCACCCGGAACGACCACATCTTGTGGCTTCAACTCCGCATCGCCGTGGATTCGGATCACACGCTCTCCATCTACCTCTTCGACTTTCAGCTCAGCGCCAAAGCCGCGCAACATCCGCTCGGAATGATCGCGCGTCGGAACGGGTTCGATCACGGTTGTAATACCCGGCGTGTTGAGGCCTGCGAGCAGCACCGCGCTTTTTACCTGAGCGCTCGCCACCGGCAGGCGATAGGTAATCGGTACTGCGGGAAGGGCACCATGCATGGTCAGCGGCAAGGTTCCGCCCTCAGACGCATCAAAATTTGCGCCCATCTGGCTCAGCGGTGTGATCACGCGGCCCATCGGACGCTTCGACAGGCTAGCATCTCCTGTGAACTGCGCGGTTATCCCATGGCTGGCGATCAGCCCCATCAGCAGGCGCGTGCTGGTGCCGCTATTGCCCATGTCGAGCGGCGCGTCAGGTTGCAGCAACCCTCCTACACCCACGCCATGGATGTGCCATGTCTCGCCGGATTTTTCGATCCTTGCACCCATGGCGCGCATAGCGGCGGTGGTCGCCATCACGTCTTCGCCTTCGAGCAAGCCGGTGACGCGGGTTTCGCCAATGGCCAGCGCACCGAACATAATCGATCGATGACTGATTGATTTGTCCCCTGGCACGCGCAAGCGCCCCGTCAGAGGTCCTGAAAAAGTGAATCTATGGCTGGGCAAGAGGGTTTCCGGTCCGTTTTGAGCTGAGATTTTAGCAGCGCGGATTTTGACAGGCGCATGGCCCTATGGCAAGGCGCGCCGCGCTCTTGATTCGGGCTGAATTACTACCCATAAAGAAAGAGAATTTTTCGCGCGGCCTGATTTAGCAAGAACAGCAGGCCCGACCAAAGGAATACGAAGATATGGCTAAGCCAGAATGGGGCACCAAGCGTTCCTGCCCTAAATGCGGGGAACGTTTTTACGATCTGGGCAAGGATGACCCTGCGACCTGCATCGAATGCGGTGAAGAATGGCATCCTGAGCCGGTTCTCAAACCGAAGCAGCCGATTCCGTTCGAAGACGAGAAGAAGAAGGACGTAGAACCGGATAGCGATCTGAGCGGCGACGATGATGATGATCTGAAGGATCTGGAAAACATCGATGACGCAGAAGATTCGCCAGACAATGATGTTGATCTCGGCGGTGACGATGACCTTGGCGTAAGCAAGGGCAAGGGCGACGACGAAGAAGACGATAGCTAAGATTATCGTTGCATAACTCGGAAGGCGTGTTTAACGCGCGCTCCCTGCAGGTCGAAGAGCCTGCAACATGACTGGCGCGGGGCCTTAGCTCAGCTGGGAGAGCGCTACAATGGCATTGTAGAGGTCAGCGGTTCGATCCCGCTAGGCTCCACCAGTCACCTGATAAAGTCGGATTTCATATGAGATTCGCACGCTGGCCGACGAGTTCTCGTCCGCCGGCGTTTTTCGCATTTGCGAAGCTTTCGAGCTTCGAGACTTGGAGTTGAAGACGATGTTTGACAATTTGTCCGACCGCCTTGGCGGCGTCTTTGACAAGCTCAAAGGCCGGGGCGCTCTTAAGGAACAAGACGTACGCGATGCGATGCGCGAAGTCCGCGTTGCTATGCTGGAAGCCGATGTCGCTTTGCCGGTCGCGCGCCGTTTCATCGACGCTGTCACTGAAAAGGCCGTTGGTCAGGACGTTTTGCGTTCGGTCACCCCGGGCCAGCAAGTGGTCAAGATCGTTCATGACGAGCTGGTCGAGATGCTGGGCGGGGAAGAAACGCCGGGCCTCAATCTTGATGCCAAACCGCCGGTTGTGATCATCATGGTCGGTCTGCAAGGTTCGGGTAAAACCACCACTACCGCCAAGCTGGCCAAGCTGATCCGCGAAAAGCACGGCAAGAAAGCGTTGATGGCTTCGCTCGACGTCAATCGTCCGGCGGCGCAGGAACAGCTGGCTGTGCTCGGTGAGCAGACCGATATCGCAACATTGCCAATCGTCGCGGGCCAGCAACCGGTTGATATCGCGCGCCGCGCGATGGAATCGGCCAGATTGCAGAACGTGGATGTTCTGCTGCTCGATACTGCGGGCAGGCTGCATGTTGATGAAGCGCTGATGGCCGAAATGAAGGCTATTTCTGCCGTTTCAGCGCCAACCGAGGTGCTGCTGGTGGTCGACAGCCTGACCGGCCAGGACGCGGTCAATGTCGCGCAAAGCTTTACCGGCGAAGTGCCGCTGACAGGCGTTGTCCTCACCCGTATGGATGGCGATGCACGCGGCGGTGCGGCGCTTTCCATGCGCCACGTCACGGGACAACCCATCAAGTTTGCCGGTACAGGCGAGAAGCTTGACGCGATTGAAGCATTCCATCCCTCGCGCGTTGCGGACCGCATCCTTGGCATGGGCGATGTTGTCAGCCTGGTCGAGAAGGCTGCGGCGACGATCAAGGAAGAAGACGCCGAAGCACTCGCCAAGCGTATGGCAAAGGGTCAGTTTGACCTGAATGACCTGCGTACCCAGCTGCGGCAGATGCAGAATATGGGTGGCCTCGGCATGCTGGCGGGCATGATGCCTGGCATGAAGAAAGCCAAGGCAGCGCTCGCGGCGAGCGACATGGATGACAAGGTGCTGGTGCATATGGACGCGATCATCGGTTCGATGACCGGTAAAGAGCGCGCGCGGCCCGAATTGATGAACGCCAAACGCAAGAAGCGCGTGGCGGCAGGCAGCGGCACCGATGTGCAGACCGTGAACAAGGTTCTGAAGATGCACAAGGAAATGAGCCGCGCGATGAAGCAGATCAAGAAGATGGGTGGCCTCAAAGGCCTCGCATCGATGTTTGGTGGCGGTGGCCTAGGTGCAGCCATGCCCGGCCTCGGTGGCCCGGGTGGCGGCATGCCCGGCTTGGGTGGTCCAAAGGGGCCGTCGGTTGATCCCGACACGCTCCCGCCGGAACTTAGAGACATGTTGAACAAGAAATAGTTTTACTAATTTACAAATATTTAGACTGGAAAGGTAATACACAATGGCAGTTGCAATTCGTTTGTCGCGCGGAGGCGCGAAGAAGCGTCCTTACTACCGCATCGTTGTCGCAGACGGCCGCGCGCCGCGTGACGGCAAATATCTGGAGCAGATCGGCACCTACAACCCGATGCTGCCGAAGGATTCGGGCGAGCGCGTGAAGCTCAACGAAGACCGTGCGCGTCACTGGCTCTCAGTCGGTGCGAAGCCGTCTGACCGCGTGCACCGCTTCCTGGATGCGGCTGGCATCCTTGAGCGTGCACCGCGCAACAACCCGAACAAGGGTGAGCCGGGCGAAGCTGCGAAGGAACGCGCTGAAGAGAAAGCTGCAAAGCTTGCTGAAGCTGAAGAAGCGGCCAAGGAAGCAGCCGAGGCACCTGCAGAAGAAGAAGCAGTGGTTGAAGAAGCTGCCGCTGAAGAGGCGCCTGCTGAAGAAGCCGCAGCCGAAGAAGCTCCGGCCGAAGAAGCTCCGGCTGAAGAAGCGGCTGCTGAAGAAGCACCCGAAGAGAAGGCTGAGTAAGCCCTTTCATGACGGATACGCCCGTCACGCCGAAGGATCTCGATCTTGCAGCCGTAACTGGCGCGCATGGCGTGGCGGGCGAAGTCCGCTTGAAGCTGTTTGGCGAAGGCGTGGATGCGCTAGCCAAGCACAAGAGCTTCAAAACCAAAGGGTCCGATCTCACTCTGACCCTCAAGAAGATCCGCTCAGACAATAAGGGCGGCGCGATTGCGCGTTTTGCCGAGGTATCTGGGCGCGGCGCGGCGGAAAAACTGCGCGGCACCGTACTGTGCGTTCCGCGTGACGCACTGCCTTCGCTGGACGATGGCGAATACTATTTCATGGACTTGATCGGGCTGGCCGTTTTCACCGATACCGGCGACGCCGTGGGGCGCGCCGTGGATGTTCAGAATTTCGGCGCGACCGACATTATCGAGATCGCCAAAGACCCTGTGCCTGCAAAGGGCATGAAGTCCTTTATGGTCCCGATGACCAAGGACGCGGTGATCGAGTGGGACGCAGAAAAGCTTGTGATTGCAGCCAATTTCGTTGACGAATAGCGGCATGACCTCTCTCAACGTCGCGATATGCCAAGCTGCGCCGGTGCCGCTCGATTTTGCTGGCGGGATCGAGAAAGCGACGCGGATCGCGAAAGAGGCGATCGACAATGGCGCGCAGCTGGTCGCGTTCGGTGAGACTTTTCTTGGCGGATATCCGCTGTGGCTGGATGAGGCGCCGGGCGCGGCGCTGTGGGATCATCCGGGCACGAAAGCGCTGCATGCAATCATGCTCGAGCAGGCGATTGTTCCAAATGACGAGCGTTTGCTGCCCTTGCAGGAGCTGTGCGACGCAAGCGGTGCATGCATCTCTATCGGCGCGCATGAGCGGGTGCGCCAAAGCCTCTACAACAATCAGCTGATGTTCCGCCCGGAAGACACACCGCTGGATCACCGCAAGCTGGTGCCGACGCATGGTGAGCGGCTGATCTGGATGCGCGGCGATGGCTCGACGCTTAGCGTGCATCAGGCCGAGTGGGGCAAGGTCGGCAATCTGATCTGCTGGGAACATTGGATGCCGCTGGCAAGGGCTGCGATGCACAATCTGGGTGAGAGCGTGCATGTCGCCGCATGGCCGACAGTGCGAGAGGAATATGCGCTGGCGAGCAGGCATTATGCGATGGAGGGGCGGTGCTTTGTGCTGGCGGCGGGGCTGGTGCAGCATCGCGATGATCTGTTCGACGGGCTGGAACGAGTTGGCGGAAACGACGAAGCGCTCGCGTTATTTAACGCCATCGAAAGCGAACAACTCAATCGTGGAGGCTCGATGATCATCGTCCCCGATGCGCGGGTCTTGGCGCAGGCAGGCGAGGGCGAGGAAACGCTCTTTGCGCAGCTTGATCTCTCAGAGGTCGGCCAAGGCCTCGCGAGCCTCGACACCGATGGCCATTATTCGCGGCCCGATGTGTTCGAACTGCACGTCGATACTCGGGCGAAGGATGGGGTGAATTGGGCGGATTAGAGTATGTTGTTAATTGGCGTAGCGAAGCGCCCACATGCCTCGCCCTTTCCCTTCGGGCAACGCGAAAAGATCCATTCCACCTTTATACGCGTCAGAATCTGAGGAGTTTTCCTCCAGAGTTTTTCGGATCACGGCTTCGGTGCTCGGAGGAAGTGATCTTCCACCCCGGCTTCTAATCGCGCGGACAGATTTGTAAATTTCAGCCAAGTGACCTTTGCCACCGATATGGTCGAGCGCCAAAGCTACGTCGTCGATCCATGTAATCTTTCCTATGCGGGGTATGGTGATTGTCCTCTCGTGCGATTTAACTTGGATGGTCTTGGTTTCGACATGTTCGGGTTCTGCTTCCACTTCGGCTAGAAATTCTCGTTCGGCAAACATCCTAGCCAGTATGTCATTCTCCGATTTGTCTCCCTCGACGGAAGCGCTCCAAATCTTGCCAAAGATTTCATTCGAGATTTCAATAGTGCGCATTGTTCTTTTCCAGACTTAGAGGGTTTATGAGCTATAAAGAGGTATTTAGAGGTTTTTGGAGGGTTTTGTCAGCTTTCGGACCTTCAACTCTTCTGTTAGTCGCCTCGCCATGACCTTCGCTGCCACCATCCTCACGCTTTACCCAGAGATGTTTCCCGGGCCGCTGGGCGTTTCGCTCGCAGGCAAGGCGCTCGAGCGCGGGGACTGGTCTTGCGACACAGTCAATCCGCGCGATTTTACCGAGGACAAGCATCGCACGGTTGATGATACGCCAGCGGGCGGCGGTGCCGGGATGGTGCTGAAGGCCGATGTAATGGCGGCTGCGCTTGATTCTGTTTTGCAAATGCAAAAGCGCTCCTCTGAAGTGGAGGGGGCTTCCTCGCCCAAAGTGCCCATCCTCGCCATGACACCGCGCGGGAAACCCATCACGCAGGCACGCATTCGCGAGATAGCATCAGGCTCCGGCGTCACCATCATTTGCGGCCGTTTCGAGGGGTTTGACGAGCGGCTGTTCGAGGCTCGCCCCGAAATCGAGCAAGTCAGCCTGGCGGACATCGTGCTTTCCGGCGGGGAACCGGCGGCATTGGCGATACTTGATGCTTGCATTCGGCTGCTTCCCGGCGTAATGGGCGCGCCTTCAAGCGGAACCGAAGAATCCTTCGAAGATGGATTGCTCGAATATCCGCAATATACCCGACCTCAAACATGGGAAGGGCGCACGATCCCTGAAGTGCTGCGATCGGGGGATCATGCGAAGGTGGATGCTTGGCGTAAAGCGCAAGCGGAAACCGACACTCGGCTACGCAGGCCGGACTTATGGGAACGCTATAGTGGCGATCCAGTCCGATCTGCCTCTGGTGTGCAGCGAAAAAAGAAGGACTAGGACCAGTGAACCTGATCCAGCAAATCGAAGCGGAAGAAATTGCCAAAGCTGGCAAGGACATGCCCGAATTTCGCGTCGGCGACACCGTTCGCGTGGGCGTGAAGGTTGTCGAAGGACAACGTGAGCGTATTCAGAATTTCGAAGGCGTAGTGATCGCCCGTTCCAACCGCGGAATGGGTTCGAATTTCACTGTCCGCAAGATGAGCTTTGGCGAAGGTGTTGAGCGTGTATTCCCGCTCTATGCACCAATCGTTGACAGCATCACTGTGGTTCGCCGCGGTGTCGTGCGTCGCGCGAAGCTCTATTATCTGCGTGGCCGCACCGGTAAACGTGCGCGTATCGCCGAACGCCGTGAGAATGCGCCGAAGGCGTAAATCTCGCATCAGCGAAATAGAGAAGGGCGGTCCTGCGGGGCCGCCCTTTTTCGTTGGAACTTTGCAATCGTTCAAGTTTTTCGCCATGCATCGCCAAACCGATTTGAGAGAGGTCTGTCCTTGGAATGCGCTTACTCATCGCCGTTGCCGCTTCGCTTGCTCTTGCCACTCCAGCACTCGCGGATGATCACGCGATGAGCGATGCGCCAGAACTGACATTTGAGCGGGTATTCGCTTCGCCAAGCCTCAATGGATCAAGCCCGCGCGAGGCCAAGCTTTCGCCCGATGGACGCTATCTCACGCTGCTGGGCAATCGCGAGGATGACAGCGCGCGCTATGATCTGTGGGGCTTTGATCGTGAGAGGGGCGAGTGGACCATGCTGGTCGACAGCGAGAAGCTCAGCTCAGGCCGCACGCTGTCCGAGGATGAGCTGATGCAGCGCGAGCGGCAGCGTGTCGGCAATCTCAAGGGCATCATCAGCTATCAATGGGCGAGCGATGGCAAGTCCGTGCTCGTGCCGCTGGACGGTGACCTCTATCTCGCAGGCCTTGATGGATCAGTCACGCAATTGACTGACACTGAAGAGAGCGAGCTCAACCCCAAGCTTAGCCCCCGCGCTGGCTATGTCTCTTTCGTGCGCGATCGCCAGCTTTGGGTTGGCGAAGTAGGCTCGGAAGCTACGCCGATCACTCCCAAGGAAGGCGAGAACATCCGCTGGGGCGAAGCCGAGTTCGTCGCACAGGAGGAAATGGCCCGCCTCACTGGCTTCTGGTGGGACGGGAATGATACGCGCATCGCAGTCCAGCGCACTGATGAAACACCTGTGGCGGTTGTGAACCGCGCCGCGATTGGCGCGACTGGCACACGGGTATTTTCTCAGAAATACCCCTTCGCGGGCAGCGACAATGCGATTGTCGAGCTCTACATCATGGACCCGGACGGGCAGAACCGTGTGAAAGTAGATCTGGGCGAAGAGACCGATATCTATCTCGCGCGGGTCGATTGGGGCCCGGACGATTATCTTTATGTCCAGCGCCAGAACCGCGAACAAACCGTGCTCGACATGCTGCGTGTCGATCCGATTACCGGCGAAAGTCAGTTGTGGTTCACGGAAAGCGCAGCGCGTGATGACTTCTGGATCAACTTGGACGACAATTATCGCTTCCTCAACGACGGATCGCTGATCTGGTGGAGCGAGCGCGACGGTTTTGGGCACCTCTACCGGTTTGCTGAAGGCGAATGGACACAGCTCACCAGCGGCGAATGGGTTGTCACTGGCCTTGTCGGCGTCGATCAGGAGCGTGGCCGCCTCTATTTCGCAGGCAATTCCGATGGTGTGCTGGAACGGCATATCTACGCGCTTGACCTCGATACCCCCGGCGAATGGACGCGGCTGACCGAACCCGGCTTCGTCAACTCCGCCAGCATGGACAAGAAAGGGCAATCGCTGCTGATCTCGCGCTCTGCATCAAACCAGCCGCCACAAACCTATCTTGCCGATATGGACGGCAACCGGATCGCCTGGGTTGAAGAAAACGCGCTCGACGTGGATCATCCTTATGCGCCGTATCTGGCCAGCCATGTTGCGCCAGAATTTGGCACGGTGGCCGCCGAAGATGGCACACCGCTGCATTACATGATGATCAAGCCGGAAATGGAGCCGGGCAAGAAATACCCCGTGTTCTTCTACCACTATGGCGGACCTGGCCCGCAGTTGGTCGATCGCGGCTGGGACGGGGCTTTGGCGCAAGCGGTGGTCGACAAGGGTTATATCTGGTTTGCGCTCGACAATCGCGGGTCGAACAATCGCGGGGTCGATTTCGAACAGCCAATCTACCGCGCGATGGGCGGGGTCGAAGTGCGCGATCAGGCGAAAGGTACCGAGTTCCTTAAGACGCTTGAATTCGTCGATCCGGACAAGATTGCGATCTACGGCTGGTCCTACGGCGGATACATGACCTTGAAGCGCTTGCAGGCAGAGCCGGGCGTCTATGCCGCGGGTATTTCCGGCGCGCCGGTTACCAAGTGGGAGCTTTACGACACGCACTATACAGAGCGTTATATGGGCGATCCGCGACTTGTACCGACGGCCTATGAGGATTCCAATGCGATGAAGGACGCGACCAAGATGTCAGATCCGCTGTTGTTGGTGCACGGCATGGCTGACGACAATGTGGTGTTCGAACATTCGTCAGAACTGATCGCGGCGTTGCAAGAGGGCAATGTCCCGTTCGAGATGATGCTCTATCCCGGATACACGCACCGCGTGGCGGGCGAGAATATCTCACCGCATCTTTGGAATACCTATTTCAACTTCCTCGAACGGCACGGCGTGACTCCGCCCGAATAGGGCGCGGGGTTTCCGCCAACCATTCAAGCACCTTGGCTGCGACCTCGTCGGGAGCTTCCACCTGGGGATAGTGCCCGATTTTGGGCAGTAAATGGTTGCGCGCATTGGGCAACACGTCGCGCCATTTGCGATAGGCGTGTTCTCCGGACACCGGATCAAGTGCACCGTTGATCAGGCCGATGCGCGCTTGCGAATGTTCTAACGCGCCCACCCAGCGCGCCTCATGTTCGCGGCGATCGGCGATGTAGTGCAGCAGTTTGTGGAAGATCAGGTTTCCGTCATGCTCGTTAATGAATTCCCAAAAGCTGTCCAGTTCGGCTTCGCTCGGCTGAGTGTCTGGGCCGAAAACTTCTGAGAAGCTCTTCCCGAAACCCTTTCGGTTCAGCAATCGGCTGACGATAAAGCCCATGGGCGAAGTGCCCAGTTTTTGGATTGGCCGCGGGCGGTGCTGATCCGGAAATATGCCCCCGTTGAGGAATATCATCTGACCCAATCCGGTTGCGCCAGTACCGTCGACGTTTCGGGCCAGCAATTCCTGCCCCACCGACACGCCGTAATCATGCACGAGCGCATCCCACTCACTAACTTTGAGGTGTGAGAGCAGTGCTTCCTGAAGATCTGTTTGAAGGTGGATCGAATAGCCTGAGCGGGGTTTTGCCGACAAGCCGAAGCCCAACATGTCGCACGCGATCAGGCTGTAATGTTTGGAAAGCTCTTCCCACACAGGTTCCCAATCCCATGCGCAGGTTGGGAAACCATGGACAAGCAGGAGGGGGGGACCCTCACCGCCGGTCCAATAGGCGATCTGGTGTCCCTCAAAGGTGAAATAGTTCGCGCGACCGCGCCATTCGGCTGTATTGGCATGCATAGGTTTTCCTCTTGCTATGCAGGGCTAGTCGCGGCAGCGGGGTGTGCAAGCAATTTTATGCGACGGAGAATGTAATTGGGTTATCGGGTGGCAGTTGTTGGCGCGACAGGCAATGTCGGGCGCGAAATGATGCAGATCCTCGCAGAGCGCGAGTTTCCGTGTGATGAGGTCGCGGCAGTCGCATCGTCGCGCTCGAACGGGACAGAGGTGGAATTCGGCGACACCGGCAAGATGCTCAAATGCAGGAACATTGAGCATTTTGACTGGGCGGGCTGGGATATTGCGCTGTTCGCGGCTGGCAGCGGCCCGGCGAAGGAATATGCGCTCAAGGCTGCGGCGGCAGGCTGTGTGGTGATTGACAACAGCTCTCTCTACCGGATGGATCCGGACGTTCCGCTGATCGTCCCAGAGGTCAATCCGGAAGCGATCGACGACTATTCGAAACGCAACATCATCGCGAACCCCAATTGCTCGACTGCGCAAATGGTTGTCGCGCTAAAGCCGCTGCACGATGCGGCGACGATCAAGCGTGTCGTTGTTTCGACCTATCAGTCCGTGTCAGGCGCAGGAAAGGCCGGAATGGACGAGCTTTTCCAGCAGAGCCGCGCAATCTTTGTTGGTGACCCCGTTGAAGCGGAAAAGTTCACCAAGCAGATCGCCTTTAACGTGATCCCGCATATCGATGTCTTCCTGGACGATGGAGCGACCAAGGAAGAATGGAAGATGGTGGTCGAGACCAAGAAGATTCTGGACCCCAAGATCAAACTGACTGCCACATGTGTGCGCGTGCCGGTGTTCGTTGGCCATTCCGAAGCGATCAATATCGAATTCGAGAATGAGCTTTCAGCCGAACGAGCGATGGAAATCCTGCGTGAGGCGCCGGGCGTTATGCTGGTCGACAAGCGCGAGGACGGCGGATACGTCACCCCGGTCGAATGCGCAGGCGATGGCGCTACCTATGTCAGCCGGGTTCGCGAAGACCCGACGGTAGAGAATGGCCTGACGCTTTGGTGCGTGTCAGACAATCTGCGCAAAGGCGCGGCGCTGAATGCTGTTCAGATTGCCGAACTGCTCGGCCGCACGCATCTCAAGAAGGGGTGACGCATTTCAAGGGGTGACGAGTGTCTATGAATGCGGCACAAGTTCTGCATGACACTGACTGCAGATCTCTATTTCAGCTTTCGTTCGCCTTACAGCTATCTCGCCATAGGGCGATATAGCGAACTGTCTGAGACTCACAATGTCGATATCGCGCTGCGGCCGGTATATCCGATCGCGATCCGCGATCCCGACATCCTGTTCACCAACGCCTTGCAGGGCCGATACATCTTCATAGATTCCGCGCGTTCGGCTCAGATGCTGGGAACTCCCTATCGTTGGCCGCGCCCTGACCCGGTGGTGCAGGACATGATGACACGCAAAGTGTCTGACGAGCAGCCTTACATCTACCGGCTGACGCGTATGGGGCAGGCGGCTCAAAGGCGCGGCAAAGGTATCGCTTTCGCCGACGAAGTGTCCAAGATCATCTGGTCAGGTGAAGTCGATAATTGGCACGAGGGTGACCATCTGGCTGAAGCGGTCAAACGTGCAGGGCTGGATCTGGACGAGCTGGATGCCGAGGCGGCAGCTCGGACAGAGGAACTCGACGCGGAAATCGCCGCGAACCAAGATGCGTTGGCGGCCGCTGGTCATTGGGGGGTGCCGACGCTGGTGTTTGAGGGCGAACCCTTCTTCGGGCAGGACCGGATCGAAATGGCGAAATGGCGCATGGAGCAAAAAGGGCTGACCAAGCGATGACAGCTATTCTGACTGGGCGGTGCCAGTGCGGCGCTGTGACCTATCGCGCAAAGGCTGAGGCTAAGGGGTACGCCTGCCATTGCCTTGATTGTCAGAAGCAATCGTCAAGCGCGTTTGGTATCTCACTGTCCATGGATACGACGAACCTGACCGTTGAGGGCGAGCTGGGCAGCTATACCAAGACCGCCGATAGCGGCGCTCAAACCGATTGTTATTTTTGCCCCAGTTGCGGCAGCCGGATCTATCATGAAGGCAAAAGCAGGCCGGGGAAGGTCACGATCAAGGCGGGTACGCTTGACGACACGTCCGCTCTGCAGTTGACCGGGCACCTCTGGGTCAGTCGCAAGCAACCGTGGCTTCATCTAGGAGAGGAATTGCCCGTGTGGCTAACGCAGCCGACAGCGCCGGACGAATGGGAGATGCTCTGGAGCGGCGGACGCGAAGAATGACGGACTATTTTGAAAGCTTCGACTGCACCAAGCTTGCCGTTCACCGTACGGGCGAAGGACCGCCCGTGGTACTGCTGCACGGGTTGTTTTCCAGCGCGGATATGAACTGGATCAAATGGGGGCATGACGCAAAGATCGCCGAGGCTGGGTACGAAGCGATCATGCTCGATTTCCGCGTGCATGGGGAAAGCGAAAGCCCGACCGATCCCGACAGCTATCCGCAAAATGTCCTGGTGCGTGATGTTGCGGCATTGATCGAGCATCTGGAGCTTGAGGACTATGTTCTCGGCGGATTTTCACTTGGCGCGCGCACTTCGCTGCATGCGGTGGCGCATGGCGTGCTCAATCCCTCACGGTTGATTGTCGGCGGGATGGGCACAGCGGGGCTAGGCGAGTGGAACAAGCGCTCAGCCTTTTTCAAACGCGTGATTGATGAATTCGACACGATCGGAAAAGACGATCCAGCTTACTATTCGCGTCAGTTTCTGAAGTCTCAGGGCGTGAACCGGGTCGCGGCTCGCCTTTTGCTCGACACCATGCCTGATCTTGATCTTGCGATGCTTGCCAATGTCACGGTCCCGACGCTGGTGGTATGTGGTGAGGAAGACCGCGATAATGGATCGGCGGAAGAGCTTGCTGGCATGCTGCCAGATGCGACATTCGTTGAAACGCCGGGCAATCATTTGATGAGCGCAACCAAGCCCGAAATGGGCGATGTGATCGCTAACTGGCTTCAGGAGACGGCATAACCTAAGATAAAGCCCCCTCTCAAGTTTTGGCTCTCTGGCCTCGGAATATTTGGAATATTCATCGTGTTGGGCGCGCTCGCCGGCGATGCGAGCCAATACAATATCGTCGATCATCAGGGTGCCGGTACTGCGGAAATGGTCAATACCATTCAAGCAGACTGGCGCGCCAACGGCCTGCGCAATGCAGTCATCTACGGCATGATCGCGGACTTTGTGTTCATTGCGGTTTATGGCTGGGGGAGCTTTGTTGCCGGACGAAGTTTCTATCGGTCCGGAAACGCACTGTTTCGGCTTCTTGGCGGATTTATAGCAGCGGCCGCCGTTGTCTTCCTGATCAGCGACTATCTGGAAACTATCCTGCAGTTCGCTCAGATGCTGCAAAACGAAGGCGTTGACTGGATGGCAGCTACGGCTGCGACGGCTCAGCCGATCAAGTTTGCTGCGTTCTATGTTACCTTTTTTGGAGTGCTCGCCGCGCTTTGCGCCCGACTTGTTAATCGTCCCAAGACATGAAGCAAAATAAGAGTCCCGCCGCAACTTTGCGCGACGGGGGCCAATATCCTGCCTTATTGGCAGGCTCGCTGTTCAGCGTTTATTCTGCGCTGAATGGCAGCGACGAGTGGTGCAGGTTAATCACCACGTCGCCAGCTTCATTGCGCATGTAGCCGAAGGTGTATTCAACCTTGGTTTCATTGCCGTCTGTGCCGGTGAAGTAGTAATTGCCCATCGCCAGCGCGCTGTCACCGTCAGTGATGGTTCCTTCGTTTTCCCACCGCACGTTTGTGTAAGGTGCGATTGCGAAGCCGCCATCTTCCGTGCCTTCGGTGCCGATGAAGTAGCTCAGCGCTTCGCCGAAATCGCCGCGGAACTGGTCTTCGGCAGCCAGAGTCGGCTTGAACAGTACGTCAGCGCCATCTTCGTAGGCGTAGAATGTGTTGATGTGGTCTGTCGCTGCGGCAGCAACGTCACCACCTTCGCTGTGAACCTTGCCGATATTAACGATGCCTTCGCCCCAGCCTTGCTGAGCCGCTGCTACTTCTTCAGCTGTGATCGGTGCTGCACCAGCATTAGCTTCAGTGGTTGCTTCGCCACCACAGGCTGCAACAGCAAGGCTAGCCGCTGCAATCGCAGGTACCATTACGATCTTGCGCATTTTGGTCTCCAAAAGAATGTCTGCCCCCACGCGGGGAATGTTATAATCATCATCGACTGCGGTCTTTGGAGAGGTCGCATAACGGACCCCACTCGACCGAAGTCGGTACGGTCCGACATCACGTGCGTTTTCTTGTCGCACGCCAGAGGGGCCTGGCCCGTGGTCAAATAGCCACGAGAGAAAGGGATGGTTCCATGCTTGTTGTGATTTTCTCGCAATCGCCGTTTGCCCCGCGAATCCGCTTGGGATGGATGGGACAAATGCTGTAGGGGGCCTGCATTCCGTAACGGCTGGACCAAAGTGAGAGAATTGTGATGAAGGCAAAACTCCATGCCCTCTGCACCGCCTTGATGATTGTTGGCTGTTCGCCGGTCGAGGTTGGCCCGGCTGCGAACTCCAGTGATGCAGCAAGCCCTGCGTCAGGTACGCTTTTTGTCGCCAACAAATTCGGCGACACTTTGTCCAAGGTTGACCTGGCAACAGGCGTGGAAGTGTCGCGGCTCGACAGTTGCAAAAATCCGCATGAACTGGCGACTTCGCCTGATGGTCAACATGTCGCCCTGGCATGCTATGGCGGTACTACAGTCGACATCTTTGCGACCGACACATTGGAAAAGGTCCGCAGCATTGATCTGGGCGAGAATGCTCGTCCACACGGCATCGTATGGCATGCGAATGGCGATCTCTATTCTACCGCTGAGGGGCGGCAGTCGATCTTCTGGATCCGCGATCCGCTGGGTGATGCGAAGACCTTCGAGTATTCGTCGGGCAAACTCGGTACGCACATGCTGGTCGTGGCCCCCGATTCACGGCATGCCTGGACCACTGATCTGGGTTCGAAGACCGTCACACGGATCGACTTGCGGACACGCCGCGCTCCGATGTCGGTCACTGTCGGGGAAGAGCCAGAGGGCATTGCATTGTCGCCGGATGGGACGGCGCTGTGGGTGTCAGCGCGCGGATCGAACGAAGCTTATGAGCTCGATCCTGATACTATGGCGGTGCGTACCACATTAAAGACCGGAGCGTTTCCGCTGCGATTGGCTATCCGGCCGCAAGGTGACTTTGCCGTCACGTCCGACCTGATGGATGGCGGTCTGACAGTGATCGACCTGGACAAACGCGAAGTCGTGCGCAAGATTTCTGTTTCCAGCCCAGAGGAAGCCGAAGATCGTTTCCAGGTTACGATCCTGTGGTCGAATGATGGCGAGCGCGTGTATGTCGCTGAAACCGCAAGCGATACCGTGGCTGAAGTCGATTTCACCTCCGGTGAAGTGCTGAGGCGATTGGATGTCGGCGACGGCGGCGATGGTCTAGCGATTTTGGGAGCAAGATAGTTGGCTGCAAGTCGCCCTGAACCGGCCATTGTCGGATGGCGTGAACTGGTCGGTCTGCCCGATCTTGTATCGGCGCGCATCCCAGCCAAGATTGATACTGGCGCCCGGACATCTTCGCTTCACGCAACCGAGATCGAGCGGTTTGATCGCGATGGCCAACGCTGGGTACGCTTTCTACTCGATCTGGGTGAAGGCCGCAGCGAGCCGGTTACATGCGAAGTCCCACGCGCAGATCGCCGTATCATTACAAGCTCGAATGGCGACGGGCAGACACGTTTTATCATCAAAACCGCTTTAACACTGGGAAGCCATAACTTCCGTGCTGAATTCAGCCTTGCTGACCGATCAGACATGAAATTCCCGATACTGATCGGGCGGACCGCATTACGGCGCAGGTTTCTGGTCGAACCGAGCCGCTCCTATCTCCAATCGCCCTTGCACGAGCGTAAATTGCTGAAAAGCAGAGGATAATTCTTATGAAAATTGCCATGCTAGCGCGAAATCCCAGCCTCTATTCTCACCAGCGGCTGGTCAGCGCTGCGGAGGAGCGCGGGCATACACTCGATATTCTCAACACTACCCGCTGCACAGTGAATATCGCCAGTCACCGACCCACTGTCATGTATCGTGGAGAAACGCTGAAGGGGTATGATGCCGTCATCCCGCGCATCGGAGCGTCGATCACCAACTATGGATTGGCCGTTCTGCGTCAGTTCGAAATGGGCGGAGTCTGGTCACTCAACGAAAGTGTCGCGATTGGTCGCAGCCGGGACAAGCTCCGGTCTACCCAGATTATGGCGAAATACGGCCTCGGCCTGCCACTGACGGCATATGCCAACGATCCAAAGCAAGCCGAGCAGATTATCAAGGCTGTGAATGGACCGCCGGTAGTCATCAAACTGCTTGAAGGGACACAGGGTATCGGTGTGGTCCTTGCCGAAACGCTGAAGGGTGGCGCGTCGATTATCGAGGCGTTCCGCGGCGCAAATGTGAACATTATGGTGCAGGAATTCATCAAGGAAGCTGGCGGTTCGGACATCCGCTGTCTCGTGGTCGGTGGCAAGGTGGTCGCCGCAATGAAGCGCCAAGGGGCCGAGGGAGAGTTTCGCAGCAACCTACACCGCGGCGGTAGCGCGCGCCTCATCAAGATCACCCCGGAAGAACGTTCAACCGCCGTCCGTGCGGCGAAGGCGATGGGGCTGAATGTCTGCGGAGTGGACCTGCTGCGCAGCAATCATGGCCCAGTTATCATGGAAGTAAACAGCTCGCCCGGACTAGAAGGCATCGAGACCGCAACCGGCAAAGATATTGCCGGCCAGATTATCGAATTTATCGAGGCCAATGCGAAGAAGGGTAACACCAAAACTAAGGGCAAGGGGTAGAGCGAATTCGCGGACTTGGCTCTGTCCAGACACAGGCTTAGCCCATCAGCTCGTCCATCTCTAACATGGTTGCCAGCCATGGGGTCCAATCCAGATTAGCTCGAGGAGATGTTTGGCGTTTGGGCTCACACTACTTTGCCGCGCGCCCTTCATCAGATGAGCGGTTGAGCTTGCCGCACCCCACGAAGGCTGCCACCAGTCAAGGCATGATTCGTGACCGCTTCTTGCCGACCAATGCCATCCACAACCTGCGTGACTATGGCGGATATGCCGTTGCCGGAGGCGGAAAGGTCAAAACTGGGCTATTGTTTCGCTCTGGCCATCATGCCGAGGCAGGGGAGCATGACCTGGCGACGGTCGAAGCGCTGGATTTGCGCTATGTGATCGACTTGCGCGGCGATAGCGAGCGAGAACGGCACACATGCAAGCGACCTGAAGGCTTTGACGGAGAGGTGATCTATTTCTCTGGCGAGACGGCCGGGCTCGCTCCGCATCTGGAGGCAGCCCAAGGCAATGTTGATGCGGCAAACGCGCATCAGGCGATGGTAGACCTGTATGGTGCGCTGCCCGATCGCGAAGGCGTGAATTGGGTTCTCAAGCGTTATTTTTCCGTATTGACAGAGGGAGAGAGCGCCAGCTTGGTTCACTGCGCAGCGGGCAAGGATCGCACCGGGATCGCTGTCGATCTTCTCCATCACATCTTGGGCGTGCATCCTGATGATGCGATGGAGGATTACCTGCTCACCAATCACTCGCCGCGCAATGAAGAGCGTATTCGCCATGGCATGGAGCTGATGGGCGACAAATATGGCGGGATCGATGAAGCGACGGTGCGCGTGTTGATGGGAGTTGACGCCGAATTTCTCGAAGCGGCGCGGCGTTCAGTCAAAGAGCGTTTCGGATCAACCGAAGCTTACTTGGAGCAGGTTCTGGACGTCGATGCGGCCAAACGCGAGGCGTTGAAAGCCGCGCTTGTGGATGTGTAACGCTTTCCTTGCGTACACGAATTGAAGCTTGTGGTTACAGTGACTAGATCGCTTGGTGACACTATCAGGATTTTACTATGGCTACTCACCGCACCAAGATGCTCATTATCGGCTCAGGCCCGGCGGGTTATTCCGCAGCTATCTATGGCGCGCGCGCCATGCTTGAACCGATTGTTGTGCAAGGCATCCAACCCGGCGGCCAGCTGACCATCACGACTGATGTCGAGAACTACCCGGGTTTTGAGGATGTGGTTCAAGGCCCGTGGTTGATGGAGCAGATGCAGAAGCAGGCCGAACATGTTGGCACGCGGATGATGTGGGACACCATTGTCGAGGTTGATTTTGACAATGGTCCACCGTTTCGCGCGGTGGGCGACAGCGGCGATGAGTATATTACAGACACGGTTGTGATCGCGACTGGCGCGCAAGCCAAATGGCTTGGCGTTCCGGGCGAGCAAGAACTGGGCGGCAAGGGCGTGAGTGCTTGCGCAACTTGCGACGGATTCTTCTTCCGCGGCAAGAAGGTGGCGGTGATCGGCGGTGGCAACACCGCCGTTGAAGAAGCACTTTACCTTACCAATCACTCGGACGATGTTACCTTGATCCATCGCCGTGATGAACTGCGTTCCGAGAAGATCCTTCAGGAAAGGCTGTTCAAGTCGGACAAGATCACACCGCTTTGGAACAAGACGGTAGTACGGTTCGAGGCGGGCGAAGATGGCGCGCTGCATCATCTGGTTCTGAAAGACACCCAGACTGGCGAAGAATCCACTCTGGAAGTCGATGGCGCGTTCGTGGCTATCGGCCATGCTCCTGCGACCGAGCTGTTTAAAGGCAAGCTGGCGATGGACGAGAGTGGCTATCTCGATGTGAAACCTGGCACGCCGAAAACCGCGATTCCAGGCGTCTTCGCAGCCGGCGACGTGACGGACCATGTCTATCGCCAGGCGGTAACAGCGGCAGGCATGGGGTGCATGGCCGCGCTCGATGCGGAGAAGTTCCTCGCGACACTGGAATTTGAAAAAGAACCCGCGACAGAAGCGGCCGAGTAGAATGCAGGGGGCGCGCCGTTAAAGCGCCCCCCGCTTTCATTACATATGAATATCAAACACGCTGATGCTTGCGTGGAATATCAGCGCGATCAGCACAAGGCTCGATAGGGCGAACAGCACAAAGCGAACCAACACTACATTGGCGGTTGCCTGGACAAGGCTGTGCGCGACGCGAAGCCCAACATATATCCAGGCCAGCAGAGAATTCATACCGTCGCCCTGGCCAATGATCGCAAGTACAATCGCCACAGCATAGAAAACCGTCGGTTGTTCGTGCAAGTGATTGTAATTATGCGCTTTGCGCTGGACTTCGGGTGGTAGTTGAGCATCCAATCCTGCGGAGGTGGGCAGGCGTGAAAGCTCCTTAGGATCGACTTTTGCCTTGCTCATCGCTGGAATGCGTGTGGCATACATCCAGAACCACATAACCATCGTCCAGATTGTGAGCGCGACAACAGGTTGCAGGATATCCATTCCGATCATCAAAGTACTCCCGGGTCTGCCAGCAATGTGACCGATACCGCTCGCACAGCAAGCGCGGCCAGTGCCAAGGTTGAAAGAATGAAAAGCAGGAAGCGAATGGTAACAACGTTCACTAGCGCTTGCCAGAGCGAATGGACGATCCGCAGACCGACGTAGATCCACGCCAGCAAAACGTCGATCGCGCCAGCTCCCATCATCGCCAGAATGATGACGGTCGGATAGAAGATGGTCGGCTGTTCCATCAGGTGCGAATAATTGTGCGATTTCCAGTTCACCTTGTCGGGAATGGCGCCTTCCAGATCTTGTCCGCGTCCGCCAGGCTTGGCATTTTTCAAGTCCATGCCTGACTTTGCCATGGCCGGAAACCGGGTTCCCGCCGTCCACATCAACATGATTATTGACCAGACAATAAGCACCGCTCCTGGTGCTAGCATTTGAGCTTGCATGATTTATCTCCCCTCGAAGCAGCAAGACTGCGCAGCACAAGGTCAATTGTCAAACGCAACCTATGCATCTCCGGCAATCGTCTGTGCATAGGCATGCGCGTCGACATTGCCGCCTGTGACCATCAGCACTGTAGCTTCATCAAGCGGCACTTTGCCCGCCAGCGCGGCGGCCAGAGCTGCTGCGCCTCCCGGTTCAACCACAAGGTGCAGTCGCGAGAAGGCAAAGCGTTGCGCCGCACGCACCTCGTCATCGGTTACAGTCACGCCCGGGTCGCTTCGCCCCAAAAGCAGATCGAGGTTGATCTGCTTCGTCGCAGTAGGCTGAAGCGCATCACATATCGTTTTGGGCGCGTCGGCTCCGGCGTGCACAAGCGTTCCCTTCGCTAGCGATTGCCCGACCATGTCCCAACCTTCGGGCTCTACCGGCACTATAGACGCATCGGGGCACGCCAGCGTGAGACCGACTGTCAGCCCGCCACCACCACAACATGCAATGATCCGGCTCGGTTCGCGGCCCAATTGAGCCGCAATCTCGATTCCGGCGCTGCCCTGACCTTCCATTACCCATGGATCGGCAAAGGCGTGCACCAATGTGCCGCCGCGTTCCTTAATCAGCTTTGCAGCAGCCTTGTCGCGATCTTCTCCCTGACGGTCATAGGTGACGATCTTCGCGCCCAGTGCCCGCGTCCCTTCCAGCTTCACCTCTGGCGCGTCAGCCGGCATTACGATCGCCGCCGCAATTCCCAGCCGCTTTGCCGCCCAAGCCACCCCCTGCGCGTGATTACCGCTTGAAACCGCGACTACGCCCATCGCGCGTTCCTCATCGCTGAGCGATGAGAGCCGGTTCCATGCTCCGCGGATCTTGAACGCGCCAATAGGTTGCAGATTCTCGGCTTTCACCCAGCAGCGGGTTCCATTGATCTCTATCGGAAGTAGCGGAGTAGGCGGCAAGATCGCTGCAACTCTCTCCGCGGCTTCAATCACTCCCTCGCGGGTCGGCAGTCGTGTGGTTTCTGTCATCGCGCTCTTCTTGTCCTGGCACTTTGTTATTTGAGGCTAGTTTCCTACAGGATGGAACACATGGAACACAGTCCATTGGTGAAAAATACTCACCGGTTTATGAAACCGAAATTGTACGGATTTCTGCGGGTTTGGGGTGTTCTCTGCTTGCATTCGAGCATCATGCCCAAGCCGCGCAAAGTAGGAAAGATTCCGATCAATTTACGCACTCCGCGCATTGCTTTAGAGAGCGGCCAAAGATTCGATTTCGAAAGGTAAATCCCTCATGTCCACAGTCCTTGTCATCGGAGCCGGCGGAGTCAGCTCGGTTTGCGTCCACAAGATGGCGATGAATACAGAGATATTCTCTGACATCCACCTTGCCAGCCGGACCAAGCGCAAGTGCGATGCGATTGCCGAAAGTGTGAAGGCGCACACCGGAAATGACGTCGCCACTTACGAGATCGACGCGGAAGAAGTGCCCGCCATGGTCAACCTCATCAGCAAAATTCAGCCAAGCCTGGTGGTCAACCTCGCGCTGCCATATCAGGATCTGCCGATCATGGACGCATGCCTTGAGGCCGGTGTTTCCTATCTCGACACCGCGAATTATGAGCCGAAGGACGAGGCCAAGTTCGAATACAAGTGGCAGTGGGCCTATCACGACCGGTTCAAGGATGCCGGGCTGATGGCGCTGCTGGGCAGCGGATTCGATCCCGGCGTGACCAGCGTGTTCACAATGTGGCTGAAGAAGCACAAACTGAAGACTATTCGCACCCTTGATATTCTTGACTGCAATGGCGGCGACCATGGCCAGCATTTTGCCACCAACTTCAATCCGGAAATCAACATTCGTGAAGTGACCGCGCCTGCCCGCCACTGGGAGAATGGTGAGTGGGTCGAGACCCCCGCGATGCAAGTGAAGACCGAATTCGATTTCGAAGCGGTCGGGCCGAAGAATGCTTATTTGATGTATCACGAGGAACTGGAAAGCCTGGCGAAATTTAATCCCGAGATTGAACGTGCGCGCTTCTGGATGACATTTGGCGATGCCTACATCACGCATCTGACCGTGCTGCAGAATGTCGGAATGACGCGCATTGATCCGGTGAAGTATCAGGGCAAGGAGATCATCCCGCTGCAATTCCTCGCCGCTGTTTTGCCGAAGCCAGAAACGCTGGGTGAAACGACGAAGGGCAACACCAATATCGGCTGTATCGCGACTGGTGAGGCGCTCGATGGGTCGGGCGAAAAGACATTCTATATCAAGAACATCTGCAGCCACGAAGCGGCCTATAAGGAAACCGGTAATCAAGCGGTCAGCTATACCACCGGCGTGCCCGCGATGATCGGCAGCGCGATGATGGTGCAGGGCATCTGGTCAGGCGACGGCGTGTTCAATATGGAAGAAATGGACCCCGATCCGTTCATGGAAATGCTCAACCAGCACGGTCTGCCGTGGACGGTTGAAGAGCTTGATGGGCCGGTCTCCTTCTAGTGGAAACGAAAGCTGGCGATCCGGGCGCCTTTGCCCAATTTGATTTGAACCGCGTCGATAGCCCCGCTTTCGTTGTGGATGCGGCTAAGCTGCGCGCCAATTGCCAGATATTGGCCGATATTCGCGATGCAGCCGAGATCAAGGTGTTGGGTGCGCTGAAGGCGTTCTCCATGTGGTCGACCGCGCACATCATCGGCGAGTACCTCGATGGTGTATGCACATCGGGCCTGTGGGAAGCGCGGCTCGCAAGCGAGTTCTATGATGGCGAAATTGCGACTTACTCGGCTGCCTATAAGCCTGAAGAACTCGAAGAGATTTGCCGACTTTCGGATCATGTGATCTTCAATTCACCTGATCAGCTCAAGCGTGCCTCGCTGATATTGGAGAACGCGCGGGCAGGGGGGCAGGACTTTGACGTTGGGCTGCGCATCAACCCAATGGTGCCGACCGGTGAAGTGGCGAAATACGATCCGTCATCGCCCGGTTCGCGACTGGGCTTCCCGCTTGACCAGCTGACCGAAAAGCATCTGAAAGGCGTGGATGGCATCCATTTCCACAATCTGTGCGAGCAGGATCTGGAGCCATTGAAGCGCACGTGGGACGCGGTGTTTGACGCGCTCGAGCCCCATTTCGGCCAGCTAAAGTGGATCAACATGGGTGGCGGGCATCACATAACCCGCGCCGACTACCAACGCGACGAGCTGATCCAGTTCCTGCGCGATGCCAAAGCGGACACGGGCGCAGAGATCATCATCGAGCCTGGAGAAGCAGTCGCGCTGGACGCTGGAATTCTTGTTGGCACGCTGCTGGATGTGCAATGGAACGGCATGCCAGTGGGTATCACCGATGTTTCCGCTACATGCCACATGCCCGATGTGATCGAAGCGCCCTACCGTCCCGCAATGCTTGGCGAAGTCACAGACGAGGAGCACGTACCGATCCGGTTGGGCGGGCCGTCTTGCCTGGCTGGTGATGTGATCGGCGATTATCGCCTGCCTGTGCCGGCAGAACCCGGTGCACGCTTTGCGTTTCTCGACCAAGCGCATTATTCGATGGTCAAAACCAACACGTTTAACGGCGTGCAACTGCCCAGCATATACCTCTGGGACAGCGAGATCGACCAGCTGGAGCTGGTGAAGTCATTCGGGTACGAAGATTTTCGGAACCGATTGAGCTGAGCGCGTTGGTTTAGAAACGGCCGGACATGAGGGCGATGATCGCGCGTACGAGGCGTGCTTTTTCATTTGCGATTTGCTGCAGAAGCCCTATATGCGCGCTTCTTCTGCCCCAAGGGACATCCGCAAGGCAGGCTCATAACCGTTTGGTTGAACACTGAACCTTTAGGGGGTCCCTTGAGTTGCACATCTATCCCAACGCTAAGGCTGTAGTTCGCGCGATCGCGCCGGATGAACCCGTTATCCTCAATCGCCCGCAAGCTGCGCATCGCGCGGCCCGCTTTTTCCTGGATAGGTTTCCGGGAAAATCGCTCTATGCGGTAAAGGCCAATCCTTCGCCTGATCTGCTGCGTGTTCTTTGGGATGCGGGCGTGACGCATTACGATGTCGCCTCGATCGCTGAAGTGCGGCTGGTGCGCGCGACGCTGCCCGAGGCTGTGCTGTGCTTCATGCACCCGATCAAGACACCCAGCGCGATCCGTGAAGCCTATTTCCAGCATGGCGTGAAAACCTTCAGCCTCGATAGCGCGGAAGAGCTTGATAAGATCGTGAAGGCTTGCACCAATCCGCAAGCGGGTAAGCCTGCGAAAGATTTGCGGCTGTGCGTGCGCCTGCGTGTGTCGAGCGAATTTTCCGAGCTCTCACTGGCAAGCAAATTCGGTTGTGATCTTGTCGAAGCGCCGGTGTTGCTTCAGCAGACCCGCCAGCATTGTGACTGGCTGGGCGTATGTTTCCATGTCGGCAGTCAGGCCATGAGCCCTTTTGCATTCGTGCAGGCGCTGGACCGGACCCGTGCGGCAATTGCCGAAGCGTCTGTTGTGATTGACATGATTGACGTTGGGGGCGGTTTCCCCAGCTCCTATCCGGGGCTGGAGCCGCCACCGCTGGAAGATTACTTCGCGATGATCGCCAAGCACTTCGAAGCGTTGCCAATTGCCTACAACGCAGAGCTGTGGTGCGAGCCTGGTCGGGCGCTGTGTGCCGAATATTCGAGCATGATCGTGAAGGTAGAAAAGCGCCGCGGCGAAGAACTCTACATCAATGACGGAGCCTATGGCGCTCTCTACGATGCTGCGCATGTCGACTGGCGGTTCCCGGTGGTCGCGCTGGAAGATGATCTGCGCGACGCGGCGCAGGATTTCGCCTTCTATGGCCCTACCTGCGATGACGCTGACTATATGCAGGGGCCATTCCCGCTACCCTGCGACATTCAGGCCGGCGACTACATCGAGATCGGCATGCTCGGCGCCTATGGTGCAGCGATGAAGACCGGGTTCAACGGCTTCGGCAATGCGGAAGAGTACATTGTGGCAGACGAGCCGATGATGAGCCTTTATCGTGGTGACCGCATCCGTCCTGATGCGGACAATGTGGTAAACTTGCGTTGATTGGCCACTTCCGGGTAAATTGCCCTCAGCCTTGACGAAAAACTGATGTGCGCCGTTTGTCTCTCTCATTCATAATGTGGGAGACGGTCAATAAAGATGATTTTAGCGTCAGCGGCTGCGTTGGCAGTTGCGGTGGCAAGCCCCGCTCTATCGCAATCAAGGGCGGTAACTACATCTACTCAGACTACACCGTCGCGTGATTTCCAACCGGTGAAGCCCGACCCGGTTATCACGCGCCTCAATGCGTTGCAGCAGGAGCTTGACGCGCTGAAGGAGACTGCAGGTAAACAGGTTGTTGTGCTGCATTTCTCGCCGACCGAGCACCCTGGATCACCGGATAACAACTACAATACCAATCAGGCATTCGCGACTGATGCATGCGAAAAAGTGCTGGGTGATCGGTTTGGTCGGATGATTGATTATCGCGTTTAGACCAACGAAGACCGTTTCTTCCTCACCCATATTTCCTGCGAGACGAAGGCATAGCGCCGGATGTATGACGGCTAGTCAAAACCGACGAATCTAGCCGCCTCTGACACTTCACGGCGGACGATTTTTACGGGGTTTGCTGGGAAGTCTTCGTCGGGCCAGCCCATCGCGACCGCTTTCATGATCACCTGATCGTCAGGGATGCTGGCATGTTCGCGCACAACAGGTGACTGCATGATGCCCTGGCTGTTGATCACGCAGCCGAGCCCGCGTGACCATGCGGCGTTTACCAGCGCAGTTGTTACCGCACCGCAGTCGAACACCGTATCGTCTGCGTCCGATAGTTCCTTGTCGTAAGTCACGATTACGCAGACGGGCGCGTCAAATTGGCGAAAGCCGCGCAGAACCCAGTCCTGCCGCTTTTCCTTGTCATCACGTTCGATGCCCATCGCTTCGAACAGCTGGATCGCACAGCCGACCTGGCGATCGCGATGGACGCCTTGAAACGGGTGTCCTTTGCGAAATTCACGGCTGTCTGGTTCACCCGCCAGAATGCGCTCGGTATTGCCCTTGCGAATCCGGTCGAGCGGCTCTCCGGTGATGACGTGAAAGTAATAGGGCTGGGTATTCATTGAAGAGGGCGAGCGCATCGCCATTGCCAGAATTTCTTCAATCAGCTCTTGCGGAACGGGTTTGTCGAGATAGCCGCGGATCGAGCGCCGCCCAAGAACGACTTCATCATACTTTTGATCCGGATTGCCGTACACGCGTTTCTCTCCTGTAAGTTCACACGCGTGCTAGCGCATGAATTGGGGAACTCAAAGGACGTTACGGAACATGGACTTCAGTCAGGCGGCCTTGCGCAACTCCAGCTCTAGCCGGTCCCAAATCTCGACCAGTGCCTGAGTCAGCTGGTCCATCATTGCTTCGGTGTGAGCTGGGCCGGGGGTGAAGCGGAGACGCTCTGTCCCGCGCGGCACAGTCGGGAAATTAATCGGCTGCACATAGGCGCCGTATTCCGCGAGCAGGATGTCGCTGATCTTTTTGGCGCGAACGGGATCTCCGACCATGACAGGCACGATGTGCGTGACGCTGTCCATCACTGGCAGGCCGGCGTCGTGGAACTTCGCTTTGAGCATGTTGGCGTTGATTTGCTGGGCGTCACGCTCTTCCGAGCTTTCCTTCAGGTGTTTCACGGCTGCCAGCACGCCTGCCGCGAGAACCGGGGAAAGCGATGTGGTGAAGATGAAGCCGGGCGCATAGCTGCGGATGCAATCGACAATCTTCTTGTCGGCCGCGATATAGCCGCCCATCACGCCAAATGCCTTGCCCAGCGTGCCTTCGATAATGTCGATGCGATGCGCGGCTTCGTCACGTTCCGAAATCCCGCCACCGTGATCGCCATACATGCCCACCGCGTGGACTTCGTCGATATAGGTGAGCGCGTTGTATTTCTCAGCCAAATCGCAGATCGCGTGAATTGGCGCGATATCGCCGTCCATAGAATAGACGCTCTCAAACGCGATCACCTTGGGTGTTTCGGCATCTTCAGCCGCAAGCAAATCTTCCAGATGCTGCAGGTCATTGTGGCGGAAAACGCGCTTTTCACAGCCCGAATTGCGTATGCCGGCGATCATGCTGGCGTGGTTCAATTCGTCAGAGAAGATCACACAGCCGGGCAGCAGTTTGCCCAGCGTTGATAGCGTCGCATCGTTCGAGACATAGCCCGAGGTGAACAGAAGTGCGGACTCTTTGCCATGCAGGTCGGCCAGTTCGTTTTCCAACTCGACATGTAAATGCGTGTTGCCGCCGATATTGCGCGTGCCGCCAGAACCCGCGCCGACATCGTGCAGTGCCTCTTCCATCGCGCCGATCACTTTCGGATGTTGGCCCATCGCGAGGTAATCGTTCGAGCACCACACCGTGATTGGCTTGGGCCCGTTGTGCCCATGGAAACAGCGCGCGTTGGGAAACGCGCCTTTGTTGCGCATGATATCGATGAAGACGCGGTAGCGGCCTTCTTCGTGCAGGCGATCAATCGCTTTATCGAAGATCTGGTCGTAATTCACTTCGCGTATTTCCGCTGCGTTGCGCCCTGTTTCCGGCTTCGATTGGAAACGCGATGTAGTGGAGACGAAACGATTTTTCTACTGCGATCTTTGCGAATGACTCGCAGTTCAGAAGGCTTCGATCCTTGAAAAACCATGTTTATTAAGCGCAGGCAACAGGGCTTGCGCAGATTGCACGTTCCCGGTGGTTATGAACCGGCTTGATTGGCTGGCTGCGAATGACTGGCCTTGTGTCAAATGTGCGATCCTTCGCGCTATGCCTTGCGCGCCGTGAACAAACTGAACCTCGGGACCGAATGCCGCGCGCAATTCGTCTTCAAGTAGAGGGAAATGTGTGCAGGCAAGAACGACTGTATCGATCCGTTCACCTTCAGGCATCTCCCGCAATTTTCGCGCCGCAGCTTCGATCACTCCGATGTCGACGGCTTCTCCGCGCAGCTTTGCTTCGGCCACTTCGACCAGCCCTGGCGCTGCATGACGCAGAAGGCTGTTCCCATTGGCAAATTCTGCCTCGAGCTGGTCGACATAGGGCTGACGAATGGTTGCCGCGGTGCCTAACAAGCCAATCACGCCTGTCTTGCTTATGGCCGCAGCCGGTTTGATCGCCGGAACCGTGCCTACAATCGGAATTTCCAGCACATCGCGTACCATGCCAAGTGCAATCGTGCTCGCGGTGTTGCAAGCGATGCAGGCCAGACGCGGCTGGTATCGCTCTGCCATTCGGCCCAGCAATCCAGCGACCCGCGCAGCGATCTGCGCTTCCGATTTCTCGCCGTAGGGCAGACCTGCCAGATCGGCAGCATAGATCGCCGGCGCATCAGGCATGATCTTGCGAAGCTCTGCCAGCACGGTCAGTCCGCCGACTCCGGAATCGAATAGCAGAATGGGTGAAGCGGCATCGGCCATGGTGTGCGCAAATGGCCGATGCCCTTTGCAAGGTCAATAACTGCGACTTCGATGACTTACTTCAGGAACGTTTTGACCCGCAGAACTTCCAGGATTCCGACACAGTTATGATAGTTTGCGAGAGAGGTTTCGACGAATTCTGCATAGCTAACGGTGCCATCTGAATTCTGATCGTGGCGATCGAGGAACTCTGTTCGGGCGCGAGCATCGTGAACAATGATGGGCCTACCATCTTCTTCAACCGCAACTGCATCTGGGACTTCAGTGTCTGTGATCGACCCGCTTCCATCCATGTCGTATTTGCGAAACTGCCCATTAAGATACTCGACCAGCTCTTCTTCCGTTGGGGCGTCCTGCCCCGGGCCTTTGCTGGTCAGTCGGAAAATGCTGAGTGCCTCTACCTGGCCCGAATCGTCGACCAGGAATTCGTCAGCTTCGATGCTTAAGCCTTCATTGGCTGATGACGCCGTGAGGTTTGCCTGCATGGCGACGGTTACCAATGCGGCAAGAATGATAATCATAGTTAGTGCTCCGATCTTCAGTGAGTTGGAGCGTCCTGTGTGACCGGCGATTGCCGCATCTGACAGGTCCGGCGATTGGGATACGGTCTGACCGTACCCTTCGACGCATGCCACCATTTGCGCGGCTTCGATCGAAGAGCCTACGCCCAGTTTGGCTCTGGCAGACTTGAGCCGCTTTTCGACGGCGTGGTGCGATAAATCAAGCGCCAAAGCAATCTGCTTGGCGGTCTCATCATTCAGCTAGCGCCTCAGGCATTCGCGCTCTTTCGACGTAAGGCGGGAAACCAGATCCGCTTCATCTGCGTCGGACGGGGATGGGGCTGGGAAGACCTGATTCACAGTTGGAAGGTAGCAATTTGTTGCGCGCAGACAAGGTAGGGGCGAATGGTACTAGGCCCTTTATCGCGTGGACTCGCTACGAATAATAATGCTGTCCAATTGCAATGATTGCATTATGCATATGTTCATGACTGGCGATGTTTCGATCTCAATACTTCTTGCGACGCTTCTAGGCTATTTGCTCGGCTCGATTCCCATCGGTTTGCTTCTGACAAAAGCTGCGGGCATGGGCGACGTGCGCAGCATTGGCAGCGGCAATATCGGCGCCACCAACGTGCTGCGCACCGGTAACAAGGGTTTGGCCGCGGCAACCTTGCTGCTTGATTTGGCCAAGGGGTTTGCGCCGGTGTTTATCGCGCAGCAAGTGTGGGGCGGCCCGACGGTCGCTTTCGCTTCGGGCGCGGCTGTGATCGGTCACTGTTTCCCGGTTTGGCTGAAGTTCAAAGGGGGGAAGGGCGTTGCCACCAACGCAGGTGTGGCATTCGGTCTCGCATGGCCGATTGGTCTTGCTTACGCCGCGATCTGGATCAGCATCCTTGCGATTTTTCGCATATCCAGCCTTGCCGGGATGAGCGCGGTTGTGGCCGCCGCTGCCGCCGCCCCGCTGTTCGGTTTCCCTGAGTATTTCCCCGTATTGGCCGCGATCGCAGGCCTGATCATCTATCTCCACCGCGAAAATATCGGGCGCCTGATGAAGGGCGAAGAACCCAAAGTGGGGGGCAAGAAATGAGGCCAGCGGCAAGCTGATGGAGAGCACGGGGTCGCAGCCAGCTCTCCTCTCCCAGAAAGAGGCATTTGCACGCATTCGCCTGCTGCGCTCATCGCACATCGGGCCCATAACCTATCGCCAATTGCTCGCGAGGTTTGGCACGGCTGAACATTCGCTTGAGGCGCTGCTGGAGCTGGAGATAAGCGGCCAGCTGCAGAGGTATGCTGGTGGGCGGGTGTCGTTAGGCTCTTGACGAATCCGCAGAACCGCTCCCACCCTCGCGCGTACGTACACACGTGAAAGACACGTCAGGGATTCTTAAGAACAAAACAATGCAGCTTGTTATCGTTGAGTCGCCCGCGAAGGCGAAGACAATCGAGAAATACCTCGGATCAGACTTCAAGGTTCTGGCCAGCTATGGTCACGTCCGCGATCTGCCGCCCAAGGATGGCAGCGTGCGCCCGGACGAAGATTTCGCGATGGATTGGGAACTCTATCGTGACAAGCAGAAGCGTTTCAAGGAAATCGCCGATGCGGCGAAAGATGCAACCCGGCTCATTCTCGCCACTGACCCTGACCGCGAAGGCGAAGCGATCAGCTGGCACGTTCAGGAACTGCTGAAGAAGCGCAAGGCGCTGCCCACCAAGGTAGACCGCGTCACATTCAACGCGATCACCAAAGCGGCTGTGACCGAAGCAATGAAGAGCCCGCGCGAGCTCGATCAACCGCTTATCGATGCATATCTGGCTCGCCGCGCGCTCGACTATCTGTTCGGTTTCACGCTCAGCCCGGTGTTATGGCGCAAACTGCCCGGCGCGAAGAGTGCCGGGCGAGTGCAATCGGTTGCGCTGCGTCTGATCTGCGAGCGCGAGCACGAGATCGAGATATTCAAGCCAGAGGAATATTGGTCCGTCCTTGCCAAGATGGAGCAGGACGGCACCGAATTTGATGCCCGGTTGGTCAAGTTCGACGGCAAGAAGCTCGACAAGATGACGCTGGGCAATGAAGGCAGCGCGATGGCGGCCAAGACTGCTGTCGAGGGTGCGCGTTTTATGGTCGAGGATATCGAGACCAAACCGCTCAAGCGCAATCCATCGCCGCCGTTCACCACATCAACCTTGCAGCAGGAGGCTGCGCGTAAGCTGGGCTTTTCCGCCAACCACACGATGCGCTGTGCGCAGTCGCTCTATGAAGCGGGTGCGATCACCTACATGCGTACCGATGGCGTGCAGATGGACCCCGGCGCGATCCACGCTTTGCGTGATGCAATCGGTGACCGCTACGACAAGGCATATCTCCCTGAGAAGCCTCGTTTCTATTCCACCAAGGCCAAGAACGCACAGGAAGCGCACGAGGCGATTCGTCCAACCGATTTCCGCCGCGATCAAGCGGGTTCTGGCGACGAGGCGAAGCTTTACGATCTGATTTTCAAGCGCGCGATGGCAAGCCAGATGGCCGCTGCGCAACTTGAGCGGACAACCGTAACTATGCGCGACCCCAGCGGACAGCATCAACTGCGCGCGACCGGACAGGTTGTGAAGTTCCCCGGCTTTTTTGCGGTCTATCAGGAAGGCTTTGACGACAAGTCGGAAGATGATGATGACGGTATGTTGCCCGTCATCCGCAAGGGCGACAGCCCGTTGAAAAAGGCGGTGGAAGCCAACCAGCACTTCACTCAGCCGCCGCCGCGTTTTTCTGAGGCCTCGCTTGTCAAACGGCTTGAAGAGTTGGGCATTGGCCGTCCGTCTACCTATGCCTCGACCATTCAGACGCTGCGTGATCGCGATTATGTGCGAATGGAGAAAAACCGTTTCTTTGCAGAGGAATCTGGCCGTCTTCTGACAGCATTTCTGGAGCGATTCTTCCCCAATTATGTCGCCTATGATTTTACCGCAGGTATGGAAGACGAACTCGACACGGTCTCGGACGGACGCGAAGAGTACAAAGAACTGCTGAGCAAATTCTGGAAGGACTTCAAACCCAAAACCGAAGAGGTGATGGAGAAGTTGCCTTCGGAAGTGACCGAAGCTCTTGACGATTACTTGTCTGACTTTCTCTTCCCTGAGCGCGAGGATGGCGAAAGTCAGCGTATGTGCCCCATGTGCCGGGACGAAGGGCGCGAGAATGGCCGCCTGGCGCTGCGCGGTGGCCGTTTCGGCGCGTTCATTGCCTGTGCCAACTATCCCGAATGCAAATACACCCGCCGCTTTGCGCAGCCAGGTGGGCAGGGTGACGGCGGCGCTGAAGACGGTGTCATGGGAACCGATCCGGACAGCGGCGCAGAGGTGCATCGCAAGACAGGGCGCTTTGGTCCTTATGTCGAGATGGAAGTTGACGGGGAGAAAAAGCGCGCCTCAATTCCGAAGGATCTGGATGACTTCGATCTGGAGTGGGCGATCAAGCTGCTTGGCCTGCCACGCATCGTTGGAGCGCACCCGGAAACCGGCAAGGAAATCGAAGCTGCGATTGGGCGCTATGGCCCTTATCTTCGCCATGATGGTAAATACGGCAAGCTCCAGAGCACGCGCGATGTGTTTGATATTGGCATGAATGCCGCGGTCACAATCCTGGCGGAAGCGGCCAATCGCAAGGGCGGCGGGCGCGGCAACGCTGAACCGATCAAGACGCTGGGTGAGCACCCGACCTCTGGCGGCGAGATAAAGGTCATGCCAGGTCGTTATGGCCCATACGTCACCGATGGAAATGTCAACGCGACTATTCCCAAGGATATCAAGCCGGAAGACATCGAAGCGGCCAAGGCCATCGAGCTGATTGACGCGCGTGCGGCCAAGGGGCCGGCGAAGAAAAAGCGCAAGAAGGCCCCGGCCAAGAAGAAGGCTCCTGCGAAGAAGACAGCAGCAGCGAAAAAGTAACCTTCTTGCACTGCGAAACTTTCACTCTTTCGCGTTGGGAAATCGTCAAGCTTTGAGCCTTATGCCATCGCCTTGAACCAAGGGGTCAGCAGACGTGATCGAAATCGAAGTACAGAATGAAACGCACCAAACGCAGTCTCGGCTGCGTTTTGCGGCTGTGCCGCGTATCGGAGAAGGCCTGCGCTTGAAAGAGCCTGG
This sequence comes from Altererythrobacter rubellus, assembly GCF_030284385.1. NCBI lineage: Bacteria > Pseudomonadati > Pseudomonadota > Alphaproteobacteria > Sphingomonadales > Erythrobacteraceae > Altererythrobacter > Altererythrobacter rubellus. The sequence goes on along the minus strand of NZ_CP127221.1, from coordinate 1,791,063 downwards.
CGGGATCTAGGCAAGTTATGACGTGCTCGACGTGTGGTATCAAAAGGCCGAGTATTCCTATCGCACCCAATCGAGGCCCATTTCCTCGTAGATTTCCTTGTCCTCGTCCCAGTTTTGGCTGACTTTAACATGCAGGAACAGGTGCACTTTCACACCTAGGATCTCGGACAATTCCTTGCGCGCAGCTTCGCCAATGGACCTGATCTTGGATCCGCCCTTGCCAAGCACGATCGGCTTCTGGCTCTCGCGACCAATCACGATTTGCTGGCGGATTTCCACGCTACCATCGGGGCGCTGGGTGTAGCTTTCCGGGCGTACTGCGGAATCGTAAGGCAATTCCTCGTGCAGCTGCTGATACAGCTGCTCGCGAGTCACTTCTGTTGCGAGTAAGCGCTCACTCGCGTCAGACACCTGATCCTCGGGGTAGTGCCACGGGCCTTCAGGCATCAAGTCAGCCAGTGCCTGCTTTAATTCCGGCACGCCGTCGCCGGTCAGCGCAGATACGAAATAAATCTCCTCGAACGCGACCTTTCCGGACAATTCCTGTGCGAGTAAAAGCAGATCTTCCTTCTTCGCGCGATCAACTTTGTTGATGACAAGGAATTTGCGTTCAGGCCGCTTTTCCAGCGCCTCAAGCAGCGGTTCCAGCTCATGCCGGCGTTGCTTGATAGGATCGACCATCAGCAACACTGCATCGGCGGCTAGTGCGCCTTCCCAAGCGGCGCTAACCATTGCGCGGTCGAGCTTGCGGCGCGGCGCGAAAATACCAGGCGTATCGACCAGGATCATCTGCACATTATCATGCAACGCAATGCCCAACATGCGCGCGCGGGTCGTTTGTGCTTTGGAACTGGTGATCGCGACCTTTTGCCCGACCAACTGGTTCACCAGCGTGCTCTTGCCCGCATTGGGCGCGCCAATCACGGCGACGACACCGCATTTTTGGCTATCATTCGAACTCATGCAAATTGCTCCATAAAGGCAGCAGCGGCGAGCCGCTCTGCCTCTTGTTTGTTGCTCGCGGTGGCTTCGGCTTCCCCGACATTCTTGACGCTGACACGCACCGTGAATCTGGCCGCGTGGTCCGGCCCTTCGCGATTGACTATCTCATATTGCGGAGGGCGACGCTGATTGCCCGCTGCCCATTCTTGAAGCGCGCTTTTGGGATGTTTGGACTTGCCCGCACTGCCTTCAAACTCGGCTTGCCACAACCGCCGGATCAGATCGCGCGTAGGCGCAAAGCCATTCTCGACAAAATGCGCTCCGATGAGCGATTCCATGACATCGCCAAGGATATTGATGCTTTCGCGCGCTCCATCATCGCGTGCTTGCTTGCCCAGGCGGATGTGGTCGCCAAGACCGATCTGTTTGGCGACCCGTGCGCATGTCTGCCTGCTGACAAGTGCATTCAAGCGCTGTGACAAACGGCCTTCCGCAGATGCACTGGATTCGAACAGCCATTCTGCGATGGTCAGCCCCAACACCCGGTCACCCAGAAACTCGAGCCGCTCGTAATCAGAGCTTTCGCCAGTGCTGCCATGCGTGATGGCTTCGAACCAGCGTGGTTCGTCTGCCGGCTCTATGCCAAGCGAGGCGAGCCATTCGCGTGTCTCTGGTGCGAGATCGGTCACAAGCTATCTCCGATCCGGTCCCAGCGTGCTCCACTGATCCAGGTCCAGGGCTTCAACCATTCCGAGCTGCCATCGGTTGACCACATGATCAAGCTGGCGCGACCAACCAGCTTTTCTTGCGGGACAAGCCCAACACCTTTGTCCGGTTCAGCGGGGTAGCGGCTGTCATAGGACGCATCACGGTTGTCGCCCAGAACCAGCACGCGGCCTTCGGGCACAATGCGCGGCGCGGTTGTATCAACGAAGCTGGGCTCAAGATCGATTACATCGTAGCTTTTGCCGGACGGCAGCGTTTCGCGGAAACGGGTGTAGCGGCAAACCTCGCTGCCATCTGCAGTCGTTTCAAGGGCAGAATCTCGCGAACAGCCGCTGTTGGGCGAAACAGGTATTACGATATCATCAAGCCGGGTTTGCGGCAGGGCTTCGCCGTTCAGCACGACCAGCCCATTACGCATCGCGAAGGTGTCTCCGGGCAAACCGATAACGCGCTTGATATAATCCGTACCGTCGATCGGGTGCTTGAAGATAACCACATCACCGCGTTCGGGCTGGCCTGCAAAAACCCTGCCGGAAATCAACGGCGCCTCGAAAGGGAGCGAGTATTTCGAGATTCCATAGGGCCATTTCGCCGCGAGCAGATAGTCGCCATTCCATAGACTTGGCTGCATGCTTTGCGAGGGGATCGAAAAGGGCGAAAACACGAAGCTGCGAAATATCAGCACCACCAGTGCCAGCTTCAACACGAACAGCGCAAAGCTGCCCCAGCTTTCGCCGCTTTCTTCCGCATCAATTGCGGGCGCATTCGTACCTACGGTCTTCCCATCCATCGCATCCGTCCCTAATCGCGCGAGACCAACTTGTGAAAGGCTTTTCGTGATGAGCGACAACATCTCCTCCGCTTGGACCCATCTGCAATCCCTCCCGCAGCGGACGCTCGCGGAACTGTTTGAAGGCGATGATGCGCGTGTCGACACCTTGTCCGCGCGGATCGAATGGGATGTGGAAGAAGGGCAAGCGGGTATATTGTTCGATTGGTCAAAGACACATCTGGACGCTGACCTGATCGCAGGGTTTGAGAAGCTGGCCAAGGCGTGTGACTTCGCTGGTAAGCGTACGAAACTGTTTGGCGGCGAAATAGTCAATGTGACCGAAGGCCGCGCGGCAACGCACAGCGCGATGCGCGGCGTCGGGGATGATGCAGATGTCGAAGAGGGCCAGGCTTTGCTCGCACGCATGGGCATGCTGGTCGAGGCGATCCACGGCGGCGCACTGGGAGAGGTCGAGCACCTGATCCACATCGGTATTGGCGGCAGCGCGCTGGGCCCTGCGCTCGCGGTCGATGCGCTGACCCGCGATCTGGCGCTGGTTGATGTGCATGTTGTCTCGAACATCGATGGCGTAGCACTGGAGGCAGCATTTGAAGCCTGCGATCCGGCGAAGACGCTGATCGCAGTCGCATCCAAAACTTTCACGACGATAGAGACGATGACGAATGCGGCATCGGCGCTGAAGTGGCTCAGCGACAATGGCGTGCCAGACCCGACAGGCCGTGTTGTCGCGCTGACTGCGTCGCCTGAAAGGGCGGTTGAGTGGGGCGTCGACGAAACGCGCGTACTTCCGTTCCCGGAAAGCGTTGGCGGGCGCTATTCGCTGTGGTCCTCAATCGGCTTTCCGGTCGCCCTGGCGGTAGGGATGGAAGATTTCACTCCGATGCTGGCCGGAGCGCAAGCAGTAGACCTGCATTTCCGTGACACCGATGGCGCCGAAAACCTGTGCCTGCGCGCAGCCTTTGCGGACCAATATTACACGCGCCTTCGCGGCTGCCAGACACGCGCGTGCTTTGCCTACGATGAGCGGCTGGGCCTGCTGCCCAACTATCTCCAGCAACTAGAGATGGAGAGCAATGGCAAGCGGGTAAAGGCCGATGGTTCACCTGTCGACGGGCCGACTGCGCCGATCACCTGGGGCGGAGTGGGTACTGACGCGCAGCATGCCGTGTTCCAACTGCTGCATCAGGGTACGCATCTGGTGCCGGTGGACTTTATCGTCAGCATTGCGCCGGGCGATGCGCTAGATCCTGCGCATCACGCGATCCTGCTGACCAATTGCTTTGCGCAAGGTGCGGCGCTGATGGCGGGTGGAAATATGGCAGCCGACGGAAAAGATCCCGCGCGAGCATTCCCAGGAGACCGGCCGAGCGCGACGATGTTGTGCGACGATTTGGATGCAGCGACATTGGGCGCGCTGATCGCGTTTCACGAGCACCGTGTATTTGCGAATGCAGTTCTTATGGAGATCAACCCCTTCGACCAGTTTGGCGTGGAGCTGGGCAAGAAAATGGCGAACGAGATTGGTTCGGGCGACGGCGACTTTGATGCGAGCACGAAAGCGCTGCTTGAAAGGGCGGGGTTGGCGGATTGAACGGTTGCGCGTAGGCATCCTCTATGACCTTCCCAATAATCTTTGCCATCGCATGGGCCATTATCCTGGCAGGCGGAGGAGGGTTACTCACCTCGATCGGGAGCTGGTATTACGAGCTGAAAAAACCCAGCTGGCAGCCGCCCGACTGGCTGTTCGGGCCCGCGTGGACAGTGATTCTTAGCCTTGCCGCTTACGCCTTCTGGCTTAGCTGGGCGGCGGCAGAGGCAGCTGGTGAAACCGGCCTTCTCATCGCGCTCTATGCCATCAACGGTGTGTTCCATTTTGCATGGTCGCCGCTCTTCTTCACGTTGAAACGCCTGGACTGGGCGTTGATCGAAGTGCCGTTTCTGTGGGCCAGTGTTCTCGCGTTGGCGATATTTCTGCGTGACTGGTCAGTACTCGCCAGTTGGTTGATCGTGCCATATCTGGTCTGGGTGAGCTTCGCGGCGTGCCTTAACTGGAAAATAGTGCAGCTTAACAAACCGTTCGGTGCGCGATCCACCTGAAGCATATGCTGCACCGCAGCGAATAACTTTGACTTCTGACAGGTTTGCCTCCATGACTCCCTCAGCGAGGCGCCAGTGCCAGCGTGAAGCAGCGGAAGATTTGAAAACATCCGCTTAAGGCCGCACCTCGGTTTTTTCCCAAAGACTTCCCTATTCACGCGGGTCGTTTGACACCCGCGCCGCGCGATGATTCCATCCGGAATCCGCCAGAGAGCAAGTCGTGCGCCGCATTTATTGCGAGTTACTATGACTAACTTTACCGATCTCGGGCTGTCGCAGCCCGTTCTCCAAGCCCTTGATATGAAGGGCTATGACACGCCAACGCCGATCCAGGCGCAGGCTATTCCACCAGTGCTGGAAGGGCGCGACCTATTGGGAATCGCGCAAACCGGTACCGGCAAGACGGCTGCATTCATGCTGCCCAGCATTGATCGCTTGCGCGCAAGCGACAATCGTATTCCTTTCAAGAGCTGCCGCATGCTGGTGCTTGCACCAACGCGCGAGCTGGCCGGACAGATCGCTCAAAGCGCCAAGGATTATGGCGCGATGGCTGGCCTTAAAGTGCACAGCATTGTGGGCGGCACATCGGTCGGCAAAGACCGTAACAAGCTGCATCGCGGAACAGACATTCTTGTCGCGACACCAGGCCGTTTGCTCGATTTGATCGACCAGAAAGCCTTCAATCTCGCCGGCGTTGAAATCTTGGTGCTCGACGAAGCTGACCAGATGCTCGACCTTGGCTTTGTCCACGCATTGCGCCGGATCAGCCAATTGGTCCCGCAGGACCGCCAGACGCTGTTCTTCAGCGCGACCATGCCCAAGGCAATCAAGGATCTGGTGGGGCAATATTGCAAGAACCCCGCCCATGTCTCCGTGACACCCGCCGCGACGACGGCAGAGCGGATCGATCAATATCTGTTCATGGTCCAGCAGGACGAAAAGCAGACCTTGCTCGAATTGATGCTGAAAGAGCGTCACCCGGTTCCGGGCAAGTTCGAACGCGTGCTGATCTTCACGCGAACCAAACATGGTGCGGATCGCGTCGTGAAGAAGCTGTCGCAGTCAGGCATTCCAGCCAACGCTATTCACGGCAACAAATCGCAGCCGCAGCGGCAGCGCGCTTTGGACGAGTTTAAACGGGCTAAAACGCCCATTCTGGTCGCGACTGATGTTGCGGCACGCGGGATCGATATCCCCGGCGTTAGCCACGTGATCAATTACGAACTGCCCAACGTTCCCGAGCAATATGTCCACCGGATCGGTCGTACCGCTCGCGCGGGCAAGGACGGTATCGCAATCGCATTTTGTGCCGAGGATGAGCGCGACTATCTGAAGGATATTCGCAAGAATACCGACGCAGAGTTTGAGCGTTTGCCATTGCCGGATAACTTCCGTGCCGTGGTCGAAGGCGTCGGCCCAACCAAGCGCGCAGCGCCTGGGCAGCGCACTCGCGTAAAGCCTAAGCCCAAGGGTGGAGCGCGCGGCGCTGCACCGCGTGGTGATGGACCAAGCGGCCCCCAGGGCAAACCCAAGCAGAAGCATACAGCACGTAAAGGCAAGCCCAATCGCTCAGGCGGATTCCGGGGCAAGCCAGGGGGCGGGCGCAGACATGGCGGCGGCGGAAGCCGCGGCCCGCGCGCAGCCAGCGCGTAACAATCTGCACTTCTTGAACGAATAGCGTTCCGATTGGCGTGAGCGGTTGGCATTTGGCGTTCCAACCGCCATATCGCGCCAACACTTGAAGGAACGCGCAGATGCCCGAATACGATTACGACCTCTTCACTATCGGCGCTGGCTCCGGCGGTGTGCGCGCCAGCCGTGTGGCCGCTGCCCATGGGGCCAAGGTTGCAGTTGCAGAGGAATACCGCGTTGGCGGAACCTGCGTCATACGCGGCTGTGTGCCCAAGAAGATGCTGGTCTATGGTTCCATGTTCGCAGAGGAGCTCGGCCATGCTGAAACACTTGGCTGGACTATTGAAGGCAAGCGGTTTGACTGGGCGACACTGCGCGATTTCGTGAATGCCGATGTCGACCGGCTAGAGGGCCTCTATGGCAACACTCTGGCCAGCCACGATGTTGAGGTGTTTGCAGAGCGAGCCACCATCACCGGCCCTCATTCGTTGCGGCTTGCGAGCGGGCGCGAGGTAACCGCGAAGTACATTCTTGTTGCAACCGGCGCATGGCCGGCAATGCCCGAATTTCCGGGGCTTGAGCATTGCATCAGCTCCAACGAAGTGTTCCATCTGGAACAGCAGCCCAAATGTCTGATGGTGGTTGGCGGCGGCTATATCGCGATGGAGTTCGCGGGGATATTCAATGCGCTGGGCAGCGAAGTAACGGTGGTGAACCGGACTGACCGCATCCTGCGCAGCTATGACGCACAGATCGTCGATCGTATGCTGCATATCGCAATGGGCCGCGGGATCGATTTCCGCATGCACAGCCAGATCAAATCGGTTGAGAAGGGCGCAGATGGCTGCCTTGTGGTCGATCTGGGGGACAGCAATCCGGTAAAAGTTGATCAGGTGCTGATCGCAACCGGTCGCGACCCCAATAGCGTGGGACTGGGGTTGGAGTGCGCTGGCATCGAGATGGCCGACAATGGCGCCATCAAGGTTGACGAATACAACCGGACCAGCTGCGACAGCATTTATGCAGTGGGCGATGTGACTGACCGGGTGCAGTTAACGCCGGTTGCGATTCGCGAAGGCCATGCCTTTGCTGACACCGTGTTCGGCGGCAACCCGCGCATGATCGACTATGGCTCCATTCCAAGCGCTGTGTTCAGCCAGCCGCCACTTGCTGGTGTTGGTCTGACGGAGGAAGAGGCGAGGGCGAAATATGGCGACGTAAAAGTCTACACTTCGGACTTCCGGCCGATGAAGAACATCTTCTCACCCCACGCTGAACGCGGGCTATACAAGATGATCGTTGAGGCAACTTCTGAAAAGGTGCTGGGCATCCACATGATCGGACCGGAATCGCCCGAGATATTGCAAGCTGCGGCAGTAGCGGTGAAAGCCGGGCTGACCAAACAGGCGTTTGACGATACCGTGGCGCTGCATCCCTCGATGGCGGAAGAGCTCGTGCTGTTGAAGTAAGTTAGCTGCGCAGGCGGGCGGGCGAGAGCTGGGCGGGCGCAACACTGACTGCGCGCAGTTCTTCTGGCCAGCCGAGCTGACAAATCAGCGCTTCGGCGGCCAACGCCATCGCGGGCGAGGTTTGCAACCCGAAGCCGCCTTGTCCTGCGAGCCAGAAGAATCCCGATGCGTCCGGATCGAAACCGACAACCGGTTCACGGTCCGGTGCAAAGCTGCGTAACCCCGCCCATTTGCTGGCGATGCGTTTGATTTCGAGGGTGGTCGCTTGTTCTACCCGCCAGGCGGTCAGCGCAATATCCTCTTCTTCCGGCTGGGAATCGCAAGGATCGCTCGGGTGTTCGTCCATCGGACAGGCTAGCAATTGTCCGCTTCCCTCCGGCTCGATGTAGAAACCTGTGCCTACAGTCTTTGTGAACGGCCAGCGCGATACGTCCATATCGGCAGGCACATCGAAGGTAATTACCGTGCGTCGCAGCGGCTGAATGCCGACAGGTTCAACCCCCGCCAGGCTTGCGACATGGTCTGCCCAAGCACCCGCAGCGTTCACGATAACCTTGGCAGAGTAGCTTTGTCCGGGTGTATCCACGATCCAGCGATCGGAATTGCGCCGTATTGCTTTGACAGGCGCGCCAACGGTCAATTCACCGCCCGAGACACGCAGGGCCTTGCGGTGCCCCTCCAACAGGGCGTGCGCATCCAGCTTGCGCCCATCGGAATCAAGCAGCGCGCCGACGATCCCCTCACTGTCTTGCTTCAGAACAGGAACCAGTTCGCAGGCTTGAACAGGGTCGAGCCGCTCGATACCGGGTGCCCATTTGCGGTAATTCGTCTCCAGCTGGTCGAGTTTCTCCAGCTGTCCGTCCAGCGCCACAAACAGCGCGGGATGCGGCTTTGCGCCTAGCTCTTGCAGCAAAGGCAGGCTTGCCGCCGTTAATGCGCACACGATCGCCGATTCCATGTCGAAGTGGGCAAAGGCAGCGCTGCGGCCGGACGCGTGCATACCCACTGCCCCTTCTGCTTCGCATACGATAACGCTGCGGTGCGCAGCGATGCGTGCAGCGGCGGACAGCCCCGCAATGCCTGCGCCGACCACAAGGCAGTCGATCTGCTTCATCGCCGAGAGATTATCTGCGTTGTCATTTGAAATCCCGCGACATATCCTTCGCTTCAAGGGAGAAAGTCAATGACAGGCACTGTACTCGTAACTGGCGGCACAGGCTATATTGGCGGCGAAGTCATCGACCAGCTTCTGGTCAAGGGATATGCCGTTCATACTACCGTGAGGAACGCTGCCAAGAGCGAGCCACGCCTGCGTGAACGCTGGCCGGATGCTGGTGATCGCCTCAAGGTCTTTCAGGCTGATCTGATGAGCGATGAGGGATGGGCAGAGGCGAATGCCGGTTGTCACGCCGTGGCGCATGTCGCTTCGCCTTTTCCGCTCGCCGTACCCAAGCACAAGGACGAGCTGTTAGTTCCCGCGCGTGAGGGCACTCTTCGCGCGCTGCGTTTTGCCAAGGACGCTGGGGTTCAGCGGTTTGTTCAGACAAGCTCTGCCGCTGCAATTGCCTATGGCCATCCAGAGAAGGACCATTTCGATCACACTGATTGGACGAACCTTGATGCGAATGTCGCACCGTACATCGAGTCAAAGACCGTGGCAGAACGTGCCGCGCGCGACTGGGTGGCGGAAAACGCGCCAGAGATGATCTTTTGTTCGGTCAATCCGGTTGCGGTGTTTGGGCCGGTTTACAATGATGACCTGTCAACAAGCATCGAATTTGTGAAGAAGATCATTGACGGATCGATCCCCATGATCCCGAATATGGGCATATGCGTAACCGATATCCGCGATGTTGGAAGGGCGCATGTGCTGGCAATTGAAGCCCCGGAAGAGAAGGTGCGCGGCGAACGCTTCCCTACGTCCGAGAAATTTCTGTGGCTGCGCGAAATGGCCAACATAGTTCGACAACGCGCGCCCGAACTTGCCGGCAAGGTACCCAAACGACCGATGCCGAACTGGCTTGTCAGCATCCTCGCGCTATTCATGGAAGAAATGAAGCAGATCAAGCCAGAGCTGGGCAATGTGCGTGATGTGTCCGGCAAGCACACCGAAGAAGTGCTTGGCTTCCAGTTCATTTCTGCCGAACAGACATTGGAAGACACGGCACGTAGCCTGGTCGAGCGTGGGATTGTGAAACTCTGATGGACTTGAAAGACAAGGCAGTATTGCTGACCGGAGGCAGCACGGGGATCGGGCGCGAATTGGCGCGTTTGATGAAGCAAAAGGGCGCAAAGGTTACGCTAACGGGTCGCAACAAGGAGCGAATGGCGGCGATGCAGGAAGAAGGCTTCGAAGTGATCGAGGCCGACCTGTCCAACGCGAAAGGTGTCGATGCGCTGATTGCGGATATTGGCGAGCGCGAGTTCGACATTCTGATCAACAATGCAGGGCAATTGGTCGATCACGATTTCCGCAAGGGCTTGCCAGACAGTGATGCTGCTGATGATTGTATTTATGCCAATTTGAGCGCGCCGATCCGGCTCACTACGGCTTTGGTGCCGATGTTGGGGCACCGTCCTGAGGCTGTGATTGTCAATGTCACCAGCGGGCTTGCGATTGCGCCTGCTGCGCGCCAGCCGGTCTATTGCGCCACCAAGGCGGGGCTGCGTGCCTATTCGTTGACGCTGCGCGAACAGCTCAAGGACACCAATATCCACGTGATCGAAGCGCTGCCGCCCGTTGTGGACACGCAGATGAACGCGGATAATCTGATGTCGAAAATGCCCGCCGCCGAGTGCGCGGCGCAGATCATGGACGCGATCGAAAGCGGAGCAGATGAAGCCAATATTGGGCAGGTTCGGCTGCTGCGCTGGGCCTATTCATTATCTCCCGCTCTCGCGCGCCGGATAACACTGCGTTTTTGATACGTTGACGCTGCAGGCTTTCGCTGGCTAGGCGCTTTACCCAAGTACAAAGTCACATTCAGGGGGCCTGATGTCTGCAAATATCGCTGAAATGGAACGCCGCCGCGCAGCTGCAAATCTTGGTGGCGGAGAAAAGCGGATCGCCGCGCAACACGCCAAGGGCAAGCTGACCGCGCGCGAACGGCTGGACATGCTGCTCGATGAGGGCTCGTTTGAAGAGCTGGACGCCTATGTCGAGCATGACTGCGTCGATTTCGGCATGCAGGATCAGAAGATTCCGGGCGATGGCGTGGTCACCGGCTCCGGGACGATCAACGGCCGCCTCGTCTATGTCTATTCGCAAGACTTCACTGTCTTTGGTGGCAGTCTGTCCAAACGGCACGCGGAAAAAATCTGCAAAGTAATGGAAAGCGCCATGAAATATGGCGCGCCGGTAATCGGGCTGAACGACAGCGGGGGCGCGCGCATTCAGGAAGGCGTGGCGTCACTGGGCGGCTATGCTGATGTGTTCCAGCGCAATGTGCTGGCCAGCGGCGTCGTGCCGCAGATCAGCCTGATCATGGGGCCATGCGCGGGCGGGGCAGTCTATTCGCCAGCCATGACTGACTTCATCTTCATGGTGAAGGACAGCTCTTACATGTTTGTGACGGGCCCGGACGTTGTGAAGACCGTAACCAATGAAGAAGTCACGCAAGAAGAGCTGGGTGGTGCGATCACTCACACCACTAAGACTTCGGTGGCGGATATCGCGTTCGAAAACGATGTCGAAGCGTTGATGGCAACGCGGGCGTTCTTTGATTATCTACCGCTCAGCAACCGCGAAGACGTGCCAGAGCGCCCGACCGATGATCCCTGGGACCGCATCGAGGACAGCCTCGACACGCTGATTCCCGACAATGCGAACCAACCCTATGACATGCACGAAGTTATCCGCAAGACGCTGGACGAAGGCGATTTCTTTGAAATTCAGCCTGCCCATGCAGCGAATATCATTTGCGGTTTTGGCCGGGTGGAAGGTCGCACCGTGGGCGTCGTCGCGAACCAACCGATGGTGCTCGCTGGTGTGCTCGACATCAACTCATCAAAGAAAGCCGCGCGTTTCGTGCGTTTCTGCGATGCATTCGAAATTCCGATCCTCACTTTTGTGGATGTGCCCGGCTTCCTGCCTGGAACCGCGCAAGAGCATAACGGGATCATCAAACACGGCGCGAAGCTGCTGTTCGCTTACGCCGAGGCGACTGTGCCCAAGATCACCATTATCACTCGCAAGGCCTATGGCGGGGCATATGACGTCATGGCCTCAAAGCATTTGCGCGGCGATTTGAACTATGCGTGGCCGACTGCAGAGATCGCGGTGATGGGCGCGAAGGGTGCGGTGGAGATCATCTTCCGCCAAGACCGCGACGATCCGGGCAAGATTGCGGAGAAAACAAAGGAATATGAAGACCGGTTTGCCAATCCCTTCGTAGCGGCTAGCCGAGGTTACATTGACGAAGTGATCTACCCACACTCGACCCGCAAGCGCATCGCGCTCGGCCTCAGGAAACTGCGCAACAAAGCGCTCGAGAACCCGTGGAAGAAACACGACAATATCCCGCTTTAGCTTTTCGTTTCTTGCTTTGACCATCGCAGGACGTGAATAACGTCTTGCGACTTGCTGTCGCGGCACGGCTTCGAACTTGTAAGGATTTGACGACCAATCGGCTCTAAGCCTCCTCATCCAACTGAAGAGTGCTGCTGTGATGCCTGAACTGTTTCCTTATGTCTGTTTTGCACTCGCGGGAATCAACCTGATCGCCTGGCTGCGCAACGATCTGAACGGTGATGCCGGTGAGGATTTTGGCGAGGCGATGTCTATAGATAGGTTTGGGCGCGGTTCTGATGGATACAAAGGGACACAGTCTTTTCATTTGTTATTGGCCGTGATTTTTACTGGTCTAGGCGTCGCGAGTTTTTTGGGGCTGCAACTTTGACACTGGGCCTCGCTATATCGCTGGATAGACCGAAAAAAAATGACAAGTGGCGAAGCCTCAAAACAAAGGGCTCGCAACCATGGCAATCTACACTTCGACGGTATCTTGGAATCGATCTGCATCGGAAGACTTCACAGACAACAAATACAGCCGACGGCACGAATGGGAATTTGATGGCGGGGCCGTGGTCCCGGCGTCATCCTCTCCGCATATCGTTTCATTGCCCTATTCCGACGAAGCAGGCGTCGATCCGGAAGAGGCGTTTGTAGCTGCGCTATCAAGCTGCCATATGCTGTTCTTTCTCTCCTTCGCGGCTCAGCGCGGTTTCTGCGTCGATAGCTACGTTGACGAGGCGTCAGGCCTTATGGAGAAAAACGAGAGTGGCCAGATGGCCATGACCAGGGTTAGCTTGAAGCCGAAAATCGGATTTTCCGGCGAGAACCGGCCCACTGCGGAAGAAGTCGATGCGCTGCATCACAAATCGCATAAGGCCTGCTTCATAGCCAACTCGGTCAAAACGGAAGTGGTGGTGGAATAATGAAACTGGGACGTCTCAATCACATCGGCGTAGCAACGCCCTCGATCGCAGAGTCGATCGCGCATTATAGTGACACGATGGGTGCGACAGATATCGAGGAGCCCTTCGACTTGCCAGAGCAGGGCGTGAAGGTCTGCTTCGTCAATACGCCGACCGATTCGGGCATGAATGGGACGCAAATCGAGCTGATCGAGCCCTTTGATGACAGTTCCCCGATAAATAACTTCCTCGAGAAGAATCCCTTGGGCGGCCAGCATCACGTCTGCTTCGAAGTGCCAGATATCGCTACGGCGAGGGAGGAATTCGAAGCAATAGGCAAGCGTATTCTTGGCCCCACACGAATTGGTGCGCACGGCACGCCTATCTTTTTCGTCCATCCCAAGGATATGCAGGGCATGCTTACGGAAATCATGGAAACGCCGAAAGACGGAGCGCATTAATGTCCTACGAAACCATCAAGGTTGACCGCGACGGTCCACTGCTCACCATCACATTGAACCGACCAGAACGCCTGAACGCCATGCCTCCCGCTATGGCCGACGAGATCGGCCAGGTGTTTTACGATCTGGGTGATGCGCGTGCCGTATTGATTACCGGCGAAGGCAAGGGCTTCTGCTCGGGCGCTGATCTGTCTGCGCGGGGCTCCGACAGTGCGTTGACCGGCAAGGGCGGCAGTCACGAAGCGCTGAACAACCACTACAATCCGGCGATAAGCCATCTTATCCGCGCAGATGTTCCTGTGATCTGTGCCGTAAACGGCCCGGCAGCAGGTGTGGGGTGTTCACTCGCTCTCGCAGCTGATTTTACCATCGCCAGCAGGAATGCTTACTTCCTGCAAGCTTTCGTGAATATCGGCCTGGTCCCCGATGGCGGCTCTACCTGGTTGCTCGCCCGTGCCATTGGCCGCGCGCGCGCCACCCGCATGATGATGCTGGGCGAGAAGATCGGTGCAGAACAGGCCGAGGAATGGGGTCTGATCTACAAGGCCGTAGAAGCCGAAGACTTGATGGAAGAAGCGCGCGCCTTGGCAGGCAAGCTCGCGAATGGGCCGACGTTGGCCTATGCGGCGATGAAGCGCAACATTGCGACGGCGCTCGATGGTTCGCTCCAGCAAGTGCTTCTCGCAGAAGCAGAGGCACAGCACATTGCGGGCCGGAGCGAAGATGCGAGGGAAGGCGGCATGGCCTTTCTTCAGAAGCGCAAGGCTGAGTTTAAGGGGAAGTAAGCTTACCGCAGACTTCCGCGCTGATCCAACTGTGCTAAGAGCCGCGCTATGACTGAAAAACCGACCGTATCTGACTGGGAAGCGCTTGCCGACAAGGAAGTGAAGGGGCGTGACCTGACTTGGGAAACGCCCGAAGGCTTCGCCATCAAGCCGCTCTATACACAAGCGGATGCTCAGGATCCGGGGCTTCCGGGATTTGCGCCATTCACACGCGGCGTTAAGGCCAGCATGTATGCGGGCCGCCCGTGGACGATCCGCCAGTATGCGGGTTTCTCTACGGCTGAGGAATCGAATGCATTCTATCGCCGCAATCTGGCAGCAGGCCAGAAGGGGTTGTCGGTCGCGTTCGATCTGGCGACACACCGCGGCTATGATTCCGATCACCCGCGTGTAGTTGGCGATGTCGGCAAAGCGGGCGTTGCGATCGACACCGTCAAGGACATGGAAATCCTGTTCGATCAGATCCCGCTCGACACGATGAGCGTCAGCATGACGATGAACGGAGCTGTGATCCCGGTACTGGCGTTCTATATCGTTGCGGGCGAGCGTCAGGGTGTCTCGCCTGAACAGCTTTCGGGCACGATCCAGAACGACATCCTGAAGGAATTCATGGTCCGGAACACTTACATCTATCCGCCTGAGCCGAGCATGCGGATTGTGTCGGACATCATCGGTTATACCTCGGCCAACATGCCGAAATTCAACTCTATTTCGATCAGCGGCTATCACATGCATGAAGCCGGGGCGACAGCGGTGCAAGAGCTCGCCTTCACCATCGCTGACGGCAAGGAATATGTGCAGCGGGCGATGGCGGCAGGGCTGGACATCGATGCGTTTGCCGGGCGCCTTTCGTTCTTCTTTGGCATCGGCATGAACTTCTTCATGGAGATCGCGAAGCTGCGCGCGGCGCGCACGCTGTGGTACCGCGTGATGCATGGTCTCGGCGCGAAGCAGGAACGCTCCAAGATGTTGCGTACCCACTGCCAAACCAGCGGCGTTTCACTGCAAGAGCAAGACCCCTACAACAACGTTATCCGCACGACGGTGGAGGCGATGGCCGCGACGCTGGGCGGCACGCAAAGCTTGCATACAAACGCACTGGACGAGGCCATAGCGTTACCTACCGACTTCTCAGCGCGTATTGCTCGCAACACGCAGCTGGTTCTGCAGGAAGAAAGCGGCATCACTAACGTCGTCGATCCGCTGGGTGGCAGCTATTACATCGAAGCACTGACCAGCAAGCTGGTTGAAGAAGCTGAAAAGCTGATCGCGGAAGTCGATGAGGCCGGCGGAATGACTGCCTATGTCGATACAGGCGCACCCAAGGCTGCGATTGAACGTGCGGCTGCTCAAAAGCAGACCGGCATCGACAAGAGCGAAACCGTGATTGTTGGCGTCAACAAGTATCGCCTTGCTGAAGAAGCGCAGATCGAAACGCTGGACATCGACAATCACAAGGTTCGCACGGGCCAGATCGAGCGATTGAAGCAAGTGCGCGCAAGCCGTGATGAAGCAGCGTGTCAGGCGGCGTTGGCGGCACTGCGCGAAGCCGCTGCGGCTGACCCGGGCGCAAGCAGCCAAGCGCTGAGCACCGGGCTTGACGAAAACGGGGTTCCGTTGCCGCCGTCAGTGCTGGAGGAAATGGCCCGAAAGGGTGACACCAATTTGCTTGCGCGGGCGGTAGACGCTGCACGCCATGATGCGACGCTGGGCGAGATTTCGGCCGCAATGGAAGAAGTGTTCGGGCGCCATGACGCGACACCAAAGCCGGTGAGCGGGGTTTACAAGACCGCATACGAATTTGATCAGCGTTGGGCTCAGGTAACCGATGGCGTCGACGCCGTGGAGCGCCGGCTGGGCCGCAAACCGCGCATCATGGTCGCCAAGATGGGGCAGGACGGGCATGATCGCGGCGCGAATGTGATCGCGTCCGCGTTTGCCGATATGGGTTTCGAGGTGATTTCCGGCCCGCTGTTCCAGACGCCGAAGGAAACCGCCGCGCTCGCGCTGCAAAAGCAGGTCGACGTGGTGGGTGCAAGCTCGCTCGCCGCAGGGCACAAGACGCTGATCCCCGAGCTGATACAGCTGCTGCGCGATGCCGGGCGGCCTGATATCAAGGTGACTGCCGGCGGGGTGATCCCGCCACAAGACTATGATTTCCTGCGCGAAAAGGGCGTTCAGGGGATTTATGGCCCTGGCTCGAACGTGGTCGAATGTGCGGCAGATATCCTGACGCTGCTTGGCCACAACATGCCTCCAATGGATGAGGCGGCGGAGTGAGCAGTGATTGCCTAAACTGCGGCCATCCGATTGGCTATCATCATGCTGGAACCGATCCGGAGATGCATTGTTCCTGCAAGGACTGTGATTGCATCGGCTATAGCGACAATGAAATGGAAAGCCCGCAAACTGGGCCTGAAAAACCAGGGGACGCCTGAGTGTTCAAAAAAATCCTGATTGCCAATCGCGGTGAAATCGCTTGCCGTGTTATCAAGACCGCCCGTCGCATGGGTATTCAGACCGTTGCGGTCTATTCCGATGCTGATGCACGCGCGCCCTTCGTGAAGATGGCAGACGAGGCCGTGCACATCGGCCCGCCGCCTGCCGCTGAGTCCTACCTCATTGCGGACAAGATCATCGAGGCCTGCAAGCAGACCGGCGCGGAGGCTGTACACCCTGGCTATGGCTTCCTGTCCGAGCGTGCAAGCTTTGTTGAAGCGCTGGAGAAGGAAGGTATCGCGTTTATCGGACCACCAGCCGGGGCCATCGCGGCGATGGGCGACAAGATTGAATCCAAGAAGCTTGCCAAGGAAGCAGGCGTGAATGTCGTCCCGGGCTTTGTTGGCGAGATCCGCGACACCGAGCACGCGGTCGAGATCAGCAATGACATCGGCTATCCGGTGATGATGAAGGCCAGCGCGGGTGGCGGCGGCAAGGGCATGCGCCTTGCCTATTCAGAGAAGGACGTACGCGAAGGCTTCGAAGCGACCAAGCGTGAAGGGCTGAACTCCTTCGGCGATGACCGCGTTTTCATTGAAAAATTCATTGAAGACCCGCGGCATATCGAAATCCAGATATTGGGCGATAAGCACGGCAATGTGCTCTATCTGAACGAGCGCGAATGTTCGATCCAGCGTCGCCACCAGAAGGTGGTCGAGGAAGCGCCGTCGCCCTTCGTGACCCCCAAGATGCGCAAGGCGATGGGCGAGCAATGCGTCGCGCTGTCCAAGGCAGTCGATTACCACTCCGCCGGCACGGTTGAGCTGATCGTCAGCGGCGCGGACACCACTGGCGAAAGCTTCTACTTCCTAGAAATGAACACCCGCCTGCAAGTGGAACATCCGGTTACCGAAGCGATCACCGGCATTGATCTGGTCGAGCAGATGATCCGCGTTGCTGCTGGCGAAAAGCTGGAAATGACGCAGGATGATATCGGCATTGATGGCTGGGCGATCGAAAACCGTGTCTATGCCGAAGATCCCTATCGCGGCTTTCTGCCGTCGACGGGCCGCTTGGTCGAATACCAGCCCGCGCTCGAAGGCTGGACCGACGATGGCAATGCCAATGGCAGGCGCGGCGTCGATGGAGTGCGGATTGACGACGGCGTCTATGAAGGCGGCGAAGTTTCCATGTTCTATGACCCGATGATCGCCAAACTGATCACTTGGGGCGAAACACGCGACGAAGCGGCTGATCTGCAGATTCAGGCTCTGGATGCTTTTCGCATCAAGGGGCTGGGGCACAATGTCGATTTTCTCAGCGCCATAATGCAGCATGATCGGTTTCGTTCAGGCGAACTGACCACCGGCTTTATCGCAGAGGAATATCCGGACGGTTTTGAAGGCGCTGCAACGTCTGACGAATTGCTGCGCGGATTGGCGGCAATCGGCGGCGTCATCGCGACGGTTGATGCAGACCGCGCACGGCGTATTGATCAGCAGCTTGCTGATGAGATGTATGCGCCGGGCGATTGGTCGGTGAAGATTGGCGAAACCGAATATGCGGTGGTTCTCGAAGAGGATGCAATCACCGTTGATGGCCAGGCGATTGATCTCACATTCGATTACACGCCGGGTCAAACGATGGTGGATATAGAGTTTGGCGAAGAGGCGTTAACGATCCAGCTTGCGCGCAATCATACCGGCTATGCAATCACGACACGCGGCGCGACCCACATCTTGCGCGTGCTACCAGCGCGAATTGCGCATTTGGCGGGCCACATGATTGAGAAAGAACCGCCTGATCTTTCCAAGTTGCTGATCTGCCCGATGCCGGGCCTGCTGATGAAGCTACACGTCCAGGAAGGCGATGAAGTTCAGCCCGGACAGCCGCTGGCGACCGTCGAAGCGATGAAGATGGAAAACATCCTGCGCGCGGAGAAACAGGCGATTGTTTCCAAGATTAACGCGGGCGAGGGCGAGAGCCTGGCTGTTGATGCGATCATCCTTGAGCTGGAATAACCGGAGGCACTAAAGCGCTAAGTGATAACACTGATTGTGCGGACCATTTGAATAGTCGGCAAACGCTTCACCCCGCTCGAATCCGTTCTTGAGGTAAAGCTTCACTGCGGGCATGAACTCCTCACTTGTCCCTGTTTCCAGACTGAGACGTTCAACGCCATCAGCTCGCGCGGTTTCCAGAATCAGATTCAGAACGGCTTGAGCTGCGCCTTTGCCCAGATGGTCTGCATGGGTACGCATGGACTTGATCTCGGCTTCGGTGTCCGACAGTCGATTGAGCGCGCCCACCGCCATCAGCGTGTCGCCCTCCCATGCCCCGAACAGGGAAATCGTCGGGCCAGAGAGCCCGGACAAGTCCAACGCAAATGAAGTGCCAGGCGGAGATATTTCAAACATGTTGCGCTGATGCGCTTCGAGCAAGTCCCTGACCTGGCTATCCGTCAAGGACGCCTTTCCAACCCGCATTGACTTACTCCACGATTGCGACCGCACGAATCCAGCCTGCGCTGGCACGTTCAATCTTCACGGGGAAGCAGCTGAAAGTAAAACCAAAATCGGGCAGTGTGGCCAGGTTTGTCAGCTTTTCAATCTGATAGTAGGGGCGGATGCGCCCGGCCTTGTGCCCTTCCCAGATAATCGACGGGTCTTTGGTTTCGGCCCAGCGCCGAGCGGTGTGGCTGAACGGTGCATCCCAGCTCCAGGCATCGGTGCCGACAACTTCCACGCCGCGTTCGGTCAGCCACAGCGTCGCTTCCGTGCCAAGTCCCACGCCCTGATCGGTGAAATTTTCCGTTCCATAGACCGCGCCTGACTGGATCAATACGATGTCTAGCGGCTGTAGCGCGTAACCGATCTTTTGGAACGCTTCCTCCAGCTCCGCCGCGCTCACCACATGCCCGTGTGGCAGATGACTGAAATCGAGCTTCACGCCGGGTCGGAAGAACCGGTCGAGCGGTGCCTCGTCGATGCTCGGGGCAGGGCTGGCTCCGCCGTCCGTGGTTGAATGGTAGTGCCACGGCGCGTCCATATGTGTGCCGTTGTGCGTGGACAGTTCAAGGAATTCGACCGCCCATCCTTCACCGTCTGGTAGATCGTCCTTTTCGAGTCCGGGGAAGAACATCGCGATCTGCTCCCACGTGTTCTCGTGGGTCATGTAAGTGACCTTGGGCCGCATCACCTCCGGATCGGAAATCACATCGTTGGTGATCGGGATAGAGAGATCGATGAAGCGGGTCATGCGAGCGCGACATCCTCCGGCTCTGCGCTATGCATCAGGCGCGGTGCGAGCAGCAGCTTGAACAGCAGGAACACCACGCCCGCCGCCGCGGCAAAGCCCATGTGGATCAGCCAGAACTGCGTAACCGGCATAGTCTCGAACCAGCCGCCGACATAGCCCACCATCGAATTGCCGGCGAAGAATGCCAGAAAGTAAAGCCCGATAACCGTTCCGGATATCTGTTTGGGCGCGAGCCGCGCAAACAGTGCAAGGCTGACGGGTAACATATGCGCAAAGCCGATCGAGTTTACGATGTGGAACATGACCGGCCAGAACAGGCCGATTTTCTCGCCCGCAGGTGTCGTTGCAGCGGCCATATAGAGGCAGGCCATGCCGCCAATCGAGAATACCGATCCGATGATGATTTTACTCAGTTCATCGGGCTCCTGCCATTTGGTCTTCCACCAACGGTAAAAGGCAGCAACACCGGCGAGGAAGCTGACGGATACGACAGCATCGAGCGTGATAAGCCAAGTCGTAGGAAGCTTCTCGTCACCCCAATAAAGCGCGAATTGCTGATCCCCCCAAACCAGATAGGCATTGAATATCTGGTTGTTGGGAACGATTGCGACGGCCAGAACGGGGATCAGCAGCAGCAGTGCAATGGTGGCAAGCCAGTCCTTGCGCGACATCGGATCCTGCGCTGCTTTTGCTGTTTTCGCTGCGACGTCGAAATGTTCCTTGGGCAAATATTTCTGACCTGCGACATAGATAACAAGGCCGATCAGCATGCCGACCCCCGCTGCGCCAAACCCCCAATGCCAGCCCATGGTTTCACCCAATGTGCCAACCACCAGCGGGCTCGCAATCACGCCCGCATTGATGCCCAGATAAAAGATCTGGAAAGCATCGGCGCGGCGCAGGTCTTCGGGTTTGTAAAGGCTACCCACCTGGCTGGAGATATTGCCTTTGAACATTCCTGAACCAAGGATCAGGCACAGCAGCGCGAACAGGAAGGTGACGTTGAACGCCATCAGGAAATGGCCGAGCGCCATGGTGACCGCGCCAAGAAGCACGGTGCGCCGTTTGCCCAGAACCCGGTCAGCCAGCAGGCCGCCAAAGATGGGTGTCAGATAAACCGTTGCGGCATAGGTACCGAAGATCGCGCTTGCGAAGGCTTGTCCTTCGAGTCCGCCATAGAGCGCACGAAGCTGTTCGATGCCCGCGACTTGCTCGACATTTCCCGGCAAGAGCAGGAAATTGACCATGTAGAGCACCAGCAGTGCCTGCATGCCGTAAAAGCTGAAACGCTCCCACGCTTCAGTAAAGGCGAGATAGCCAAGCCCCTTCGGGTGGCCAAGAAAGCTTTTATCGTCCCAATCGAAATCAAGCTCTGGTGTGGCTTCGGCAACGGTCATGCAGAACTCCCCTCATTTCTGCTTTTGTCGCTGATCTAGCCCTATTGAAGCTGCTCGTCGAGGAAGCTTGCAACGTCATCCAGAGCTACGTCCTTTGCCAGATATGCTGCACCGATGCCGCGCAGCAAAATGAATGGCAAAGTGCCCGCGTCCATCTTCTTGTCGTGCAACATGTGATCCGCCAGTTTGGAGCCATCGCAATAGAGTCCGAGCTGCGAAATCTCCGACGGAAGGCCGGATGCCTCGATAGCGCTGGCAACCAATGCGGCGTCCTCAACGCTGATTAGTCCGCGCCGCGCCGAGTACCGGGCGGCGAGTACCATACCGAGTGCGACACCCTCACCATGAAGCAATCTGTCGGAAAAACCCGTTTCCGCTTCAAGCGCATGTCCAAACGTGTGACCCAGATTCAGCAACGCGCGCGCGCCGCTGGTCTCGCGCTCGTCCTCTGCGACAATCCGCGCCTTGGCCGCTACGCTTGTCGAAATCGCATGGACAAGCGCGCCTGGATCGCGGGCGACTACTTTCTTGCCATTTTCGGCGAGCCAATCGAAGAATTCGCGGTCGGCCAGAATGCCGTATTTGATCACTTCGGCATAGCCCGCGCGCATCTCGCGATCCGGCAATGTGTCGAGTGTGGCAGGGTCGATCAGCACGAGCGCGGGCTGATGGAATGCCCCGATCAAATTCTTGCCCGCATTTGTGTTGATTGCGGTCTTCCCGCCTACGCTAGAATCAACCTGAGCGAGCAAGGTGGTGGGGATTTGCACGAAGCCGCAGCCACGCTTCAGGATTGCGCAGGCAAATCCGGTCAGATCGCCAACCACGCCGCCGCCCAGCGCAAACACTTGATCGCCGCGCTCTACCCCTTGCGCAAGCAGCCAGTCGGTTAGTTCCTGGAGGCCTTGCCAGCTTTTGGAGGCTTCTCCGGATGCTACCTCAAACCATGTGGCTTTGTGGCCTGCCGTAGCCAGGGCAGCTTCAAGACGTTTGCCATGGTGCGCCTTCGCATTGGTATCGGCGACAATCGGGACAGTTTCCTTGCGCAAAAATGCTGCGCCAACATTCGCGGCATCGTCAAGCAAGCCGTGATCGACCAGCACTTCATAACTTCGACCAGCTAGTTGGACCGGGATCACAGCCATGAGTCGAGCGCCTCCAGAATTTTCGTCACAGTGTAATCGTGCGGACCGGCGTCGCTCATGACATGGATTTGTGCCTGCGAATAGAAGCCTTTGCGATTTTCGTAGAGATTGCTGAGTATCTCACGCGGGTCGCCGGTTTTGAGTAGTGGGCGGGTGTTCTTGCGCGCTGTGCGCTCGACCAAGGTATCGATGTCGCAGTCAATCCAAACCGCAATTGCCTGTTCCAGAATCAAGGCGCGTGTATCGTCGTTTACGAATGCCCCGCCGCCGGTCGCGATAACGCCATCGTGTTCTTCGATGAGCCGGGCAATCACACGCCGTTCTCCGTCGCGAAAATAGTCCTCACCGAATTGTTCGAAGATTTCTGAAATCTTGTGCTGGGCGGCGTCTTCTATCGCGTGGTCCGCATCGACAAACGGGCGGCCCAACGCATTGGCCAGCCGCCTTCCGATGGTCGACTTGCCCACGCCCATCAGCCCGACCAATGCGATTGGCCGGTCCAGCCGCTTGATGATTCCGGCAATCCGCTCTTCATTGAGGGTAGGCTGTGCGTCAGTCATTGCAGAGCGGCCTATAGATCGGCTATCGGCCATGCAATATGGTAAGCAGACGCAGCACAATTCTTTCCATGGATGACTCGGTTGGTGTGACTTCGCAAAAGCGCGAGCCGCGCGCCAAGCGAATTTGGCTAGCGGTTGCCGCTTTGGTCGGGATCCTTTGCCTTGCTTGGTTCGATGGCGGAGAAGAGGCATTGCACCCGATCTCGCAGGAAATTGCGATTCCGGAGTTGGCCGAACAATGACCCGCAAGACATGGATTTGTGCAGGCGTGGCTGCAATTGCGCTCAGCGCCAGTTTCGTTGCGGCGCAAGATGCGCCGGAATCTTTGCTGCCGCCTGGTTTTGACGATCCGGAACCAAGGCCGACACCTGCACCCACCGCTCCAGCCGCGCCAACCGCCCCTGTACCGGGGCAGCCGCAGGAACCGGGTGAGCCAACTGTGCAGCCGATACCGGGTGCGGGCGATCCGTTGCGCGAACTTTCTCAGTTCGATTTTTCGACCATTCCCACGCTTGAGGAATTGGAAGAGATGTCACCTGACGAGCTGGACGATCTTCTTGGTCTAAGCCCCAGTTACGACATTCCGCCGGCGGCACGGCGTGCGATGACGCGGGTCGGAGTGATTTCTTCACAGGAAGGCGGATTTCCCTCCGCCTCTTTGGCGCGGCAACCCGCTGCATTGGTTCAGGCTGCGCTTCGCGGGCTTGAACGGCCAGTCGTCTCGCGCTGGGGCCATGTTCTGCTGCGCCGGGCTTTGGCGAGCAGGCTGCAGGCTCCCGAAGGCATGAGTCCGGTCGAATTCGCCGCTCTTCGGGCTCAGGCGCTCAACAATATGGGCGAATATCATGCTGCACGATCGCTGCTGCAGGATATCGACACGGGCAATTGGAATACGGCGCTCGTTGACGCCGGGCTCGAAGCGTACATAGCGACGACCGACCTTATCGGTACCTGTCCGGTTGTTCGATTGGTCGGTTCCGAGCGCGAAGACCCACAATGGCGCATGCTTGGTGCAATCTGCAATTCCTATGCGGGCGAGGGTGTATTGGGCGGGCGTCAGCTCGATCGTGCGCTGCGCGACGAAATTGCCCC
Source organism: Altererythrobacter rubellus (assembly GCF_030284385.1). NCBI lineage: Bacteria > Pseudomonadati > Pseudomonadota > Alphaproteobacteria > Sphingomonadales > Erythrobacteraceae > Altererythrobacter > Altererythrobacter rubellus. The sequence goes on along the minus strand of NZ_CP127221.1, from coordinate 1,766,852 downwards.
TGGTATTGATGTCTTGCTGGCTCAACGGTTGGCTGGCGCTGCCGGGCGCGGCCGCAGAGCAGTTGATGTCGAGTGGGAAGGCGTGGACGAGATCAATCCGTGGCGATTTGCGATAGCGAACGCTGTTGGAGAGGAAATTCCCGAATCACTTCGAGCAAATGTGGAACCCTATTACGAGCGGGTTTGGGCGGTAACGCCGACACTTTCCTTGCAACAGCGGGCGATTGGCGCGGATCGAGCAGCACGTGAAGGTATATTCTCTTCGCAGGCCGCGATTGATCTCTACAGCCAAATCTATGCGAATGAGAATATTACAGGCGAAGCCGCCGACCGCGCCACTCTGTTGCGAGAAGCTTACGTCGCGAACACAGCGCCCGAACGCGTCTCGGCAATGCAGTCGGTCTGGGGGAATGGGGATTCTCTTGACTATGGTCGCTTGGTACTGACAGCTTATGCAGCCGCGAGGATTCCCGCGTCACCCGATTTGGCGGAACATGCACCGGCTCTGATCGCGTCCATGCTGACTGCTGGTCTGGACCGCGATGCGGCAGCCTGGTCTGAGGCCGTCGAGCAAGGAAGCGATGCATGGGCGCTGATCGCGGTGGGGCGCAACGCCGTTGGCCGAATTGAGCCTCGCGAAGCGATCGATAGCTTCATTGATGGTGATAGCAGCGCAGATTACCGCCGTTCGCAGTTTCTGCTGGCGGGATTGGCCGGGCTGGAACGGGTTGCCCCTAGCGATCTCAGTGACTTTACCAGCCGAACGGAGGCAGACCTAGTCCGCCAAAGCCGTTGGTCACGCGCCATCACACGCGCGGCAGACGTTAATAACGCGGCATTGGTCGCATTGCTCGCAGGGTTGGGAATGCAGGGCGAGGGATGGGATCGCATGACACCGCGTCATCTCTACTTCATAGTTTCCTCTCTGCGCCGGGTCGGTCTGGAGGCGGAAGCCAGAATGATCGCTGTGGAGGCGATCGCGCGCGTTTAGACCATGGGCGCGGCCAGCGAAGCCTTTCTCGACATGTTGGCAACCGAACGCGGGGCAGCGATCAACACGCTGGCGGCGTATCGACGCGACTTGCAGGGCTCGGAGGACCTGATCGGAGACCTGGCTAAGGCATCGCGCGCAGATGTACAGAAACTGGCCGCAGCATGGTCTGGGCTGGCACCTTCTACAGTGGCGCGCAAAAGCTCGGCGCTACGACAATTCTTCGGTTTTGCAGTGGATGAAGGCTGGCGGGGAGACGATCCCTCGAATGCGCTTCCCAAGCCGCGTGCGCGGCGACCCTTGCCCAAGATTCTCTCGCATGATGACGTCGACAAACTTTTCAATCGAGCGGAATTGGAGGCGGGCAGCGGCAAACCGGCGGCGGTTCGTCAATTGGCCTTGCTGGAATTGCTTTACGGTTCGGGATTGCGCGCAAGTGAACTCGTTTCGCTTCCTGTCTCCTCGGTCCCTCGCGATGCCCCCTTGCTGACGGTGATGGGCAAGGGCGGGCAAGCCCGGATGGTTCCGGTGAGCGAGCGCGCCAAAGAGGCAATCGCGCTTTGGATGGCGGTTCGAGGGGCGCCCTCTGGGCCAGCTGCGCGATTCCTGTTCCCGTCGCGCGCCAAGCATTTGACCCGTGTGCGCCTATACCAGATGTTGAAAGAACTGGCTTTGCGGGCCGATATCGATCCCGGATCGGTCAGTCCGCACGTGTTGCGCCATGCCTTCGCAACGCATCTGCTGGAAGGTGGTGCGGACCTGCGCGTGCTACAAACTCTGCTTGGACATGCGGATATTTCCACAACGCAAATTTACACCCATGTCGATGCTGCGCGCTTGGTTGCGCTGGTAAATGCGCGACATCCTCTTGCCCGAAACGCAACATAAGACTAGCGCAGCCGCATGATTTCATATCTCGAATTCGAGAAGCCGATTTCCAAGCTCGAAGAGCGGATCGCAGAATTGCGCGCCGCTGCTGACAATGACGAGGTCAATGTCGGCGCGGAGCTCAAGCGGCTCGAACAAAAAAGCAAGGAACTTCTGGCGAGCACTTATGCCTCGCTAACCCCTTGGCAAAAGACGCAGGTTGCACGGCACCCGCAGCGGCCGCATTTGCGCGATTACATCAAACACGCCTTTGACGAATTCGTGCCATTGGGCGGTGATCGTTATTACGGCAATGATGAAGCGATTCAGGGCGGATTTGCCCGGCTAAAGGGTAAGCGCGTTGTTTTGATCGGCCATGAGAAAGGCCACGATACGGAGACGCGCCTCAAACACAATTTCGGCATGGGCAAGCCAGAGGGCTATCGCAAGGCAATCCGCTTGATGGAACTGGCTGGCCGGTTCGATCTGCCGGTGGTCACGCTGGTGGATACTTCGGGTGCATTTCCCGGCGTTGAGGCCGAGGAACGGGGCCAGGCAGAAGCGATCGCACGCTCGACAGAGGCATGTCTGGCATTGCCGACACCGATGGTGGCGACGATCGTAGGTGAGGGCGGTTCTGGCGGCGCAGTCGCTTTGGCGAGTGCGGAGCGTGTGCTAATGCTTGAACACGCGGTATATTCGGTAATCTCTCCTGAAGGGTGTGCATCAATCCTTTGGCGTACCGCTGAGAAAGCACCTGACGCAGCCGAAGCTATGCGCGTCACTGCGCAACATCTGAAGCGCTTGAAGATTATTGACCGGATCGTGAAAGAACCTGTTGGCGGCGCGCACCGCGCGCCTGAAGCGATGGCGCGGAGCCTGGGCAATGCGATTGCTGAAGAGCTTGAGAAGCTTGGCAAGATGCCATCGGAGCAGATCCGGCAGATGCGCGAAGAACGCTTCCTGCAGATCGGAGCAAGTTAGATCGTTTCAAATTGCCGTTGATCGCCCTTGCAGCGAAGGCTGCGATGCGCGATGCTGCGCGTGTTTTCCAAAGCGCGTGGTGGGGCGCGGACGCTGAAAAACGGAGAGAATTCATGGCTTTTTCGCGCAAGGCATTGGCACTGACAACGGCGGCTTCGCTCAATCTGGCGCTCACCGGTTGTATGGACGGGGGCAGCATTCCCAGCGCCTCGACCCCGATTACGCAGTAAGAGGCCCAGCAGGGCGCAGAGTCCGAGGAATTTACTGCGCACAAAAGAAAAGCGGCGGGGAAACCCCCGCCGCTTCGCTTTTCGGCGATGCCGTTCGAAAATTAGGCGTTTGCCAATTTGGTCGAAACGTCAGTGAAGGTGTTGTCCAACTGGTCACCTAAAGCGCCCATTGCAGTGATAGCAGCAACTGCGATCAGTGCAGCGATTAGGCCGTATTCAATTGCAGTCGCGCCTTGCTCGTTTTTGAGAAGCTTGTTGAAGAAAGTCATTAGTAGTCCCCTAGTTCAGTCTTCGGTACCCGTGTCCGATCGAGTATCCCGACCGAACTGACAAAGGTGTAATCCGCAGTTATTGAAAAATCCTAAATCGGATGCTTTCAAAATATTTACCTTGATCCCACCTCGACCATCACAGTTTCAACCGTGTTCCACATCCGGGCATTCTCGTCCGCAACCGAACCAAATGCTCCCATGGATGCAATAACGATTAAACTTGCGATCAGGCCGTATTCGACGGCGGTTACCCCGGAATTGTCGCTCCCGATACGCTTAACGAAAGTCGGTAATTTCATAGACAAAACCTGTTTTTACGTCGTGATGAGAGCATTCTGCGCCTCAGGGTGTTAAAAATGTGTTGAGGGGGAACCGAAGTTTGGAAAAAAATCCGACATTCATGCGTGTGGTGGCTGGCGCTCTGCAGCGCCAAGATGGCCTCTGGCTGATGCACAAGAGGCCCCTGCACAAACAGCATGGTGGACTGTGGGAATTTCCTGGTGGCAAAGCGGAAGTATATGAAAATCAGAACGAAGCCTTGATTCGCGAGCTTCACGAAGAGCTCGGGATCAAAGCCGTCCTCGACTCGCATAGCTCGATTGCTGAAGCGAGACATGCTTCGCCGACCGGCGGTGAAAAGATTGTCATCGCGCTATACACTTGCCGGTATTGGGTGGGGGAGCCGCAGGCATTGGAAGGCGGGTCAATCGGTTGGTTTACGCCTGATGAGATTAACAAGCTCGACAAGCCACCGCTTGACGTAGTGCTAGCGGAAAAACTGTTTGAAGAATTGGCCGATAAGGGATTGCAAAGGCGGTAAAGCCCCCTTATGTGCCGGCCCTCTCGCGCGCCAGTAGCTCAGCTGGATAGAGTACCTGACTACGAATCAGGCGGCCGGAGGTTCGAATCCTTCCTGGCGCGCCAAGAAAACCCATCCCCTCGGGGGTGGGTTTTTTTGTAGAATCTGCAGAGTTTTTGGAACATTCACGGGCAGATGCTGTTCTTTCTCCGGGCTTAACTCGTGAATCTAAGTGCGTGTTTGAAAGACCCGTCAAGACGCGCCGGCCGTTTTAGATGGCGCGTCAGGAAAGAACGAAATACGCGAAAGACATAGCCATGAACTATATGAGCGTGCATGATAACGCTGAGTTTGATCCGGAGAATCCCTTGAACAAGCCTGACGTTCCTGAAGATGTGCAAGAAGCCATTCGTACACTGATTCGCTGGGCCGGAGATAATCCAGAGAGAGAAGGCCTGGTCGACACGCCCAAACGGGTGGGCAGGGCCTGGCTGGAATACTGCCAAGGCTATCAGAGCGATCCCGCAGTCCATCTCAGCCGCATCTTCGAAGAAGTTGGCGGTTATGACGAGATTGTTCTTCTGAAAGACATTCCGTTCCAGTCGCATTGCGAACATCACATGGCGCCAATCACGGGAAAGGCGCATATTGCCTACATTCCCGACAAGAAAGTTGTCGGCATCTCTAAACTCGCGCGCGTCCTTCATGGTTTCGCCAACCGCCTGCAGGTGCAAGAGCGCCTGACTGCTGAAGTTGCCGATTGCATTTGGCAGAACCTTGGACCGCGCGGTGTAGCCGTTGTTATCGAGGCCGAGCACGCTTGCATGACGGGCCGCGGTGTTAAAGTGCACGAAGTGGAAATGCTCACCAGCCGCATGATGGGCTGCTTTCTCGAAGATCATCGCAGCCGCAAGGAAGTGATGAGCCTGATGGGCTACTAGATCTCAGCGCAGCTGTGCTTCTTCTATCATCTAATCGTTCCACTGTAGGCGTGCCTCAAGCTGAAGCTTCGTTCAACGGGTCTCTAAGGCGGCTGTGCGTTCCTGCTTTTGCCCGCAGTCATAGCGCACGGAATATCGAATGCGCTTACCGTGTCGAAGATATATTTCTTCGGCGACGGGGTTTGTGTTGAGACAAGCAAAACCCTGTTCGGATCATTGGGATATCCGGTTCCCTTGATGTAGCCGTCGCGAACTTGGTAATGCGTTCGACTGGTAAGGACAACGACCTGAAGAGCGCCGTCGATGCTCTATGCTAGGCATTGGACGGAGAGGGCTTCGATTTCACTCCGGGCCAGATAAAGCCGTTTAGCCGACAAGGCTTGGCTTCTCCAACATCCACAGCGCCATGCTGATTATAAACAGATTTTCGGTCAGTGAGACAAACCCCAATGGCACATTACTGTCTCCGCCTACGCAGGCGCATTTCAGTTCGCGCTTATCGATATACACCGCTTTGAACACGCTGATTGCACCGATTGAGCCAATGAGAAGCGCAACAGGGATCGACACCTAATCGAGTATATGTGCGGTCATCAGCACGCCAACCAACCCTTCGGCGAAGGGATAGACCTAACCGCAAGGGACCCAGCGTCGGGCGAGCAGATCGTAGTTCAGAAACATTGTCGAGAAGCTCTCGACGTCGCGCAGTTTGAGACAGGCCAGAGCGCACATTGAGAAGCTGACAAACCACTCAGCAGTGAGAATTGAAAGCGGCTGTTGAGTGACAACAAACGCCGCGCTGATCGCCATCAATGCCATCATCGCAAACTACGAAATCACCGGGCGATAGGTTGCCTCGCCTTTTTGAAGGACAGGCTTGCCGAAGTACGCGCGCAAATCGGCGTAACCGCCAATTCGCTCGCCATCGATCCATACTTGGGGCGTAGTGGCAACAATTTGCTTATCCTTGAACGCGTCGGTTTGCGCGCGCGACTCCAGATGGTGATTGTCAATGGCGAAGCCCTTGCTCTCAAGTAGCCATTTCGCCTTGGGTCCGGATGGGCACAAATGGTCAGGCATCATCATCCGATAGAGGGCCGCTGTCATGCTAGTTGTCATTTGGGTTGCCCTATTTTCTAGTCCGCTCAAGCAGATCTATGAGCTCAGAAAACTTTTGGCGTTGTTCGGCTTCATCGCCGCTTGCAATCGCCTCAGCGACGCAGCACGCAGCATGATCCTTCAGGACTTGAGTCTCTACCTTGGCGAGAGCTGACTTAATGGCTTGGATCTGATGTAGAATGTCCATGCAATAGCGGTCATCCTCGATCATAAGTGCGACACCGCGAACCTGGCCGGCAATGCGGTTAAGGCGACTTATCTTTGCGGTGGCCGCATCTGTTGGGCAGCGTGAATCACTTGATATACCCATGGGGGGTATATATCGGCTGAAACCAATTGGTTCAAGCAAGCGTAGATATAAACATGACAACTCTTATTAATCGCCGCCGCATGATCACTAGTATGGTTGGCTTGGCCGCCGCCGCATCGCTCCCCGTTCCTGCTTGGGCCAAGGGCACTTCTTTGCCGCACGCCCGCAACGGCTTTGGTGAACTTTCAGGAGAAGAAATAAACCTCAGCATTGCTAACCATCACTTCATGACTAGTGGCCGCATGGGCCATGCCTTTGCGGTCAATGGCACGGTCCCCGGTCCACTGATCCGCCTGAAGCAGGGGCAAGACGTGCGCCTGCACGTTACCAACAAACTTGAAGAGGACAGCTCTATCCACTGGCACGGTCTTTTGCTGCCATTCCAGTTTGACGGAGTACCCGGCGTCAGCTTTCCCGGCATCAAGCCGGGTGAGACATTCACCTATGAATTCCCGATCCGCCAAGCGGGCACTTATTGGTGGCACAGCCACTCGGGGCTTCAGGAACAGGCTGGCCACTATGGCCCGATTATCATTGAAAGTGCCGAGCAAGACTCTCGATATGACCGTGACTACGTTGTCCTGTTAAGCGAATTCACGCCCATTCATCCGCACGAAATCATGCGCAAGCTGAAGGTGGGCGAGCATTACTTCAACCGCACCATGATGATCGCGACCGAGGGCGAAATGTCAGGCGAAATGCGGCGAATGTGGGGAGAGATGCGGATGAACCCGCGCGACATCTCTGACGTGACGGGTTCGACCTACACTTACATGATCAACGGTCATGGCCCTGCGGACAATTTGCAGCTCGCCTTTGACCGTGGAGAGCGCATTCGCCTGCGCATTATCAATGGCAGCGCGATGACGTTCTTCAATGTCCGCATTCCCGGCGTGCCGATGACCGTGATCGAAGCAGACGGGCAACCAGTGGATCCGGTCGAGGTCGATGAATTCCAGATCGGAGTTGCCGAAACCTATGACGTGATCGTAGCGCCGCAGGACGGCAGCCATGCGATCGTAGCCGAAGCAATCGACCGCAGCGGTATGGGCGTCGCCAGCCTAACCAGCCATTCTGGACATGTCGCGACACCGCCACCGCTGCGCGAAACGCCCACTCTCACCATGGTTGATATGGGAATGATGGATCATGGCGCGATGGGACACGACATGAGCGGCGGCGGCATGGATCACAACATGCGTGACACCTCAAAATTGCCCGGCGACGTGAAGGTTGGCCCTGGATTGGACATGGTCGCGCCGATGCCGATGGACCGGATGGACTTCCCGGGTCTTGGCCTCGACAAGGTGCCGCACCGTGTGCTGCGCTACACCGACCTCAGGGCTGCGCGGATGAACCCGCATCGCGAGGTCGAGCGCGAGATGGAGATCCATCTTACCGGCAATATGGAACGCTATATGTGGAGCTTCGACGGCAAGAAGTTCACCGCCGTTACCGATGATCCGATACGTTTCGGTTTTGACGAGCGGGTCAGAGTGAAGCTCGTCAACCAGAACATGATGGCGCACCCAATCCATTTGCACGGCCATTTCTTCGAGATGGTCAATGGCGTAGACCACATGCATCAACCCTTGAAGCATACGATGGTGGTGCAGCCCGGCGGTACGGCAACGTTTGACCTGACCGCGAATGAGCCCGGCGACTGGGCTTTCCATTGCCACCTGCTTTACCACATGCATGCCGGGATGATGCAGGTCGTCAGCGTGCGACCTTTCCCGCATGAGGGGCACCACTGATGCGCGCGCTCTTGCTCGCTAGTTCTGCCTTGGCCGCCAGCACACCTGCGGCAGCGCAGGATCATTCTGCGCATCAGCATCAGGCCGCGCCTGACAAGGTAGAAGTCGACCATTGCGCAATGGGGCATATGCCGCCCGAACAGTGCCCGCCAAAGCAAGAGGCGACAGACCACTCGCAAATGGACCATTCGGGCCACGCCATTTCGCAGGACAAATCAGCACCCGGGGCCGCACCGGAGAACGCAGTGCCACCCCGCGCATTCGAAGGCCCGCGTCACGCTGCCGACGATATCTGGGGCGAAGTCGCGATGGCCCCCAGCCGCGCGCAACTCGCTCGCGAAAATGGTGCGATGAAGACCGGCATGGTCATGATTGAGCGGCTCGAGGCACGCGTCCCCACCGAGGGCGGCGATACGGGCTATGTCTGGGACGCGCAGGCCTGGTATGGCGGCGATATCAATCGCTTCGTGCTAAAAACCGAGGGCGAAGGCGAGTTTGGCGGTGAGTTAGAGGACGCTGAGGTCCAGGCACTTTACAGCCGCGCAATCGGACCATTCTTCGATTTGCAAGCCGGCATTCGCTTCGATCCGGAGCCTGACACGCGTTCGCATCTGGTTGTCGGCGTTCAGGGCCTCGCGCCTTACATGTTCCATGTTGATGGCGCGCTGTTCCTGTCGGACCGTGGCGATCTGACCGCGCGGATAGAGGCTGAATACGACCAGAAGATCACGCAACAGCTGATTCTTCAGCCGCGATTCGAACTCGAGATGTCAGCGCAGGATATTCCGGAGCGAGAGATTGGTGCAGGTCTGACCAAGATCGAGCCGGGCCTCCGCTTACGTTATGAATTCGTGCCTGAATTCGCGCCCTATGTCGGCGTAGAGTACAAGGCAAAGTTGGGTCAGACCGCCGATCTTGCCCGCGCCGAAGGTGAAGATGTGGCTGGTCTCAAAATCTTGATCGGGCTGCGAGCCTGGTTTTGAGCGCATCGCTGCGAGACTGGCCTAGATATTGATTGGCAAAATAAACGGCGCCGCACCGAGAATTTCGGCGGGCGCCCTTCCAAAACTAAAAGTCAAATTTACTTAGCTGTCTCCAAATCTGTCGAGCGCTTTGCTCACCAGAATGTTGACTGAAACGCGGCGGTTTTCTGAACGACCTGCGGCGGTGCTGTTGTCGGCCGTCGGATCAGAGGCGGCCATGCCAGTCGGCGTCAACATGCGAAATGGCTTCCACGAGCATTCCTGTTGGAGGTAGTTAACTACGCGGCCTGCGCGTTGCTCACTCAGGCGTTGGTTTACTTCATAGCTGCCAGTTGAGTCAGTGTATCCAACCACCAGTAGCAGTGAGTTTTCGATCGCATCGGCTTCAGCGGCTGCGGCGCACAGCTTTTCGCGAGCTTTGCCAGACAGCTGGTAGCGGCCAGAGGCGAAGTAGACATTAGTCACGCCCTTGATGTTATACTGATCAATGTCGCCAAGTCGGCCGCGAAGAGCCTCTGCTGCGCGTGCATTCTCTTTAACGCCGACCTTATTCTCTCCGATCGCCTGCTCGTTTGCTGCGAAGCGTTGAGCGGTTCCGTTGCGGATCATCGCAGCGGTTTTAAGATCATCGTTCTTGAAACGAATGTCGCTGGCAACAAGCGTTGCGCCGGATTGCCAGGTTTCAACTGTCACAGGCAGGCCGTTGAGCAGCGCATCGATGCCGAGGCTTTTGCGCCCCAGACCAAGGAAGCCACCAGTTCCGCGTACGCGGGTTTCGTCGTTTACCGCAACCGTGGTGGTAGTTCCGCCTGCCGTTGTGATTTGCAGACGATCTTCATTGCGAGCGGCTATAATTCCTTCGATCTTCGGGCCTTCAACGCCAACAACCGTAGTCAAGACTTCTTCCGATGGCGCGGTTTGGTCTTGGGCAACCGCTCCGCTCCAAGCGGGCGCTGCGACAATCGACATTGCGAGCATCGCTTTGGTTCCCTTTGAGTGGACTTTCATCAGTGTACTCCTTCATTCGTAGCCGGTTGCAATGTTGTATCTATGGACAAACCGGCCGACCCATATGAAATTGACCCGCTTGCGCGAGCCAAACCCCCGTTTAAAATGTGACGAGAAGCCATAATCGCGCCATTCACACGATCCCAGCTTGCCTGATAGCTATTGGGGGTGTTTCGAGCGCAAGTTGCGGCGAACTGATTGTATCGGCCTGAATCGCGCGTCTGATTCGGTTCAATTCGCCTCAATGAAACGAAAAAGGCCGCCGCACTGGGCGCCCTTCAAGCTTACATATGTTGGAAAGCTCAGAGCTGGCCGAGCATGTGTTCCGCGCTCGAAACCGAGAAGTCGCCTGGCGCTTCGACATTCAGTTCTTTGACAATGCCGTCCTCGACAATCATCGAAAAGCGTTGACCGCGCTTGCCCATACCAAAGCCCGAACCATCCATGGTCAGGCCCACCGCTTCCGCGAATTCGGCATTGCCGTCTGCCAGCATCGTGATGTCATAGCTGCCAGCTGCCTTGTTCCATGCGCCCATGACAAAGGCATCGTTCACTGCGGTCGCGGCGATTTCATCAATGCCCTTTGCCTTCAGCTCTGCGGCCTTCTCGACATAACCGGGAAGGTGGCGTGCTGAACAGGTGGGTGTGAAGGCGCCCGGAACCGAGAAGAGAGCTACTTTCTTGCCAGCGAAATAATCGGCCGAGGAGACTTGCTCCGGCCCGTTTTCGGTCGCTTTGACCAGAGTTACATCAGGAAGCTTGTCACCAACCGAAATTGCCATCGCGTAATATCCTTTCGAAATTCCGTTTAACTGCGCTCGATATAGGCGCTTGCTGCGCGTCCGCAATAATGAAGGATATAAAGAATCTTTTATATTTGCCTCAGGGCAGTCTTGGCGTTAGAGCCCCCGACATATTTTTGGCACTGGCATCGGCTGCGATGCTGGATTGATTTTCAGGAGTTTGGCCGTGGCAAAAGCTGCACAAGATTACATCATTAAAGACATCGCGCTGGCCGAGTATGGTCGAGACGAAATCGCGATCGCCGAAACGGAAATGCCCGGCTTGATGGCATTGCGGGAGGAATACGGAGAGAGCCAGCCGTTGAAAGGTGCACGCATCACCGGTTCGCTGCACATGACCATCCAGACGGCCGTTCTGATCGAAACTCTCATTGCACTGGGTGCGGAAGTCCGCTGGGCAACTTGCAACATCTTCTCGACCCAGGATCACGCAGCGGCAGCCATTGCGGCGCAGGGTATCCCCGTGTTTGCGATCAAGGGTGAAAGTCTGGCCGATTATTGGGACTATGTTGGTCGTATCTTTGATTGGTCGACCGAATCACATGCTGACCTGACGGCGAACATGATCCTTGATGATGGGGGTGATGCCACCATGTTCGCGCTTTGGGGCGCCCGCATCGAGGCTGGCGAAGAATTGCCAGCACCTGGCAATGCAGAGGAAATCGAATTCCAGCGCGCGCTCAAGGCTTTCGTTGCTGCACGGCCAGGTTATCTGACCAAGTCGGTTGAAAACATCAAAGGCGTCTCGGAAGAAACCACTACCGGCGTGATGAGGCTCTATCAGATCGCGAAACAGGGCAAATTGCCGTTCCCGGCGATCAATGTGAACGACAGCGTGACCAAATCCAAATTCGACAACCTTTATGGCTGTAAGGAATCGCTGGTCGACGCGATCCGCCGTGCGACTGACGTGATGTTGGCTGGCAAGGTCGCTTGCGTTGCTGGCTATGGCGACGTTGGCAAGGGCTCAGCGGCGTCACTTCGCGATGGCGGTGCGCGCGTTATGGTCACAGAAATCGATCCGATCTGTGCATTGCAGGCAGCGATGGATGGCTATGAAGTTGTGACGATGGATGAAGCGGTGAAACGCGCTGATATCTTCGTGACGGCGACCGGCAACGAAGACGTGATCACTGGCGAGCATATGGAAGCCATGAAAAACATGGCAATCGTGTGCAACATCGGCCACTTCGACAGCGAGATTCAGGTTTCTGCGCTCGACAATTACAAATGGAAAGAAATCAAGGAAGGAACCGACCTTGTGACTTTCCCGGACGGGTCTTCGATCCTCGTTCTTGCCAAGGGGCGCTTGGTCAACCTCGGCTGCGCGACCGGTCACCCGAGTTTCGTCATGAGCAGCAGCTTCACTAACCAGACGCTGGCGCAGATCGAATTGTTCACGAAGGCGGATGAGTACGACAATGAAGTCTACGTTCTGCCCAAACACTTGGACGAGAAGGTGGCAGCGCTACACTTAGAGAAGCTTGGTGTTCAGCTGACTCAGCTGAGCCAGAAGCAGGCCGATTACATTGGCGTGCCACAGGCAGGACCTTTCAAGCCGGATCACTATCGCTACTAAGCGCTCGGTTCGTCCGAAAATCTACGATAGCCCTCGCAAACTGATGTGTTTGCGGGGGCTTTTCTTTAGTGATCGGTTGCATCCGCCGCAGCCCGCGCATAGCTGGGATCGATGGACTTTTCGCCGACCGCTTTGGCCATGATAGGGCTACTGCTAGCCGCTTGGACGGTGGGCGCAGCGTTGCTTATGATCAGAGCAGCGCAAAGGTCCCAGAAATTTGAGGTTCTGAAACGTTCAAGCGCGCGGCTCTCGGGCATGCTCGAAGAAGCCCCGGCCATCCCGATGCTGGTCCTTGCCGATGGCAGGTTAGAGGTGCATGAACGCCTTGCTGGGTGGCTTGGCCTAGATTCACCTCCATCGTTCTTGAGCGAGCTCGACGGCGGCGCGAGCGCTGGCCTCACAACTGCGCAGCTTGAAGATTTGACCCAGGCTATCAAGGTCACACAGAGAACTGCCGCGCCTTTTCGCATGTCGATCAAATTGGATGGCGCGGGGCGCAGCCTGGCATTCCGTGGGTGTGCGGCAGACCCCAAAGTCGCGCCAGGCGGGGCGGCGCAGGTGTGGATTTTCGATTTTACCGAGAGCGAGGGCGAATTGGCTCTATTGCGCGAACAGGTTTCGCGGGCGCAAAGTGATTTCACTGCTCTGGTTGGTTTGATTGAGGCGGCCCCGATTCCCATGTGGTTCCGGGGAAAAGATGCCAATATCAAGCTGGTGAATCGGGCCTACGTCGACGCTGTGGCAGCGCAAAGCGCCGACGAAGTGGTCAGCAAACAGATCGAATTGTTGGAATCCCATCAAGGCAAGTCAGCACGAGATTACGCGAAGGAAGCCGCTGCAAGCGGTGAAACGATTGAGCGGGAATCTCCTGCGACAATTGATTGGCAGCGCAGGCTTTTGCGGGTTAGCGACCTTGCAGTCGGTGACGAAGGCATTGCTGGCTACGCGATTGATATCGAAGAAACAGAGCAGATTGCCCGCAAATTCCGCGCATTCCGCCAAGCGCAACGTGCCATGCTGGATCAATTGTCGGTTGGGGTTGCTCAGTTTGACGCCGATCAGAAATTGGCCTTTGCGAACAAACCCTTCATTCGGCTGTTCGATCTGCCATTTGGAATCGTATCCGATCACATTCCCTTTGATCGTTTCTTGAGCGATTCTCGAGAGAAACGGCGCACGCCAGAGGTTCGAGATTTCCCCGCCTGGCGCCGCGAGCGGGTCGAATGGTTCAGCTTAAACGAGGCGGTGGAGGAGGCTTGGCCGCTCGGTGCGGGGCAACATCTTCGGATTGTCGGTCAACCTATGCCGGATGGCGGCTTGGTTCTTTTCGCCGAAGATCGCACAGAGCAATTGGCCGAATCCGCCACGCGCGACACCTTGCTGCGAACGCGAACGGCCATGCTCGACAGCCTGTTCGAGGCGATCGCTGTGTTCGCTCCAGATGGGTCACTTCAGCTTTGGAACCGCAGCTTTGCGGGAATCTGGGGCATTGAACCCGAAGCGCTTGACGGTCACCCTTCTGCCGACAAGTTGATCGAAGCAATCGCGCCAAATCTGCAGAAGTCTGCCCATGCGGATGCGATTGGCAAGATCATCCGGTCTGCCACGCTGGACCGCAAGGAAAAAGGCGGGCGGGTTGAGCTGGCGGGCGGTCGAACGCTTGAATTTGCGGGTGTGCCTTTGCCCGATGGCAATGGACTGTTGACGGTTCTCGACATCACGGATTCACAAATGGCAGAGACCGCTCTGCGTGAGCGCAATCAAGCGCTGGAAGAGGCGGATCGTGTGAAAGCGAGCTTCCTGGCCAATATGTCATATGAATTTCGTACTCCGCTCACGTCGATCGGCGGTTTTGCGGAGTTGATTCAAAGCGGTGCAGCTGGCCCCGTCAGTCCGCAGTTGGAAGAATACGTTCAAGCCATTCTGGATTCGGTCAACCGCCTGACCGATCAGGTCGAGAACGTGCTTGATCTCTCGCAAGGTGAAGCGGGCATGTTGCCGCTTTCGAAGAAGCGGCTCGAACTGCTCCCCTTTGTGACCGGCATTGTGCGTGAGCGAGAGCAGGCGATCAGCGACAAGGGACTTAGCCTGGACCTGCGCGGAAATGCGGGCGGTGCGATTGATGCTGACCCCAGGCAATTGAGCCGTGCGATTGGTCACCTGCTCGACAATGCCATCGCAGCTACAGATCGCGGCGGCAAAATCCTGGTTGACGTTGCCCGTACGAAGGATGGCGCGCGGATTGTGATTTCGGACAATGGATCCGGAATGGGCAAACAGGAGTTGGCACGTTTACTCGATGGATTGCGCGTGACCGAAGACGGCAAGGTCGAGCGGCGCGACGGGCTTGGCGTTCCCCTGGCCCGCCAGTTTGTTGAAGCGCACGGCGGCAAATTGACACTCGAAAGCAGGAAGGGCGTTGGCACCACCGCCTTGATCATGCTGCCGTGATTCGTGAATTACCTGATCTGCCGGCCATGACCGAGTTTGGCCAGGTGATTGCGCGCAAGCTGAAAGCCGGTGATGTCGTTGCGCTCACGGGCAATTTGGGCGCCGGGAAGACGACACTGGCACGTGCCATCATCGCAGGTTTGGGGCATACGGGGGAGGTTCCGTCACCAACCTTCACAATCATCGAGGTTTATGATGCGCTATCACCGCCAATCGTCCATGCGGATTTCTATCGCTTGGAAAACCCGGCCGAAGTCCTCGAGCTTGGGTTGGATGACTATCGCGAAGGTGCTGCGTTGATCGCTGAATGGCCTGAAAAGGCTGGTGGTTTTTCGAATGAACTAGCCTGCCTCGCGATCGAGCTGGAAATTGTGGGCCAATCACGCCGTGCGAATGTTCAAGGCGGCAGGGAGTGGCTAAGCCGTTTGCCATGACTGTTCTGCCTGAAGGTTTGCAAGGTTTCATCACTGGTGCGGGTTGGGGTGAAGCGTCGATTGAGGCGATCCCGGGGGATGCGTCTTTCAGGCGCTATTTCCGGCTGCGCAATGGTGCAAATACCGCAATGTTGATGCACGCACCTCCGCCTCACGAGGACCCGAGACCGTTCGTATTTGTGGCCGAATGGTTGCTCGATAACGATATGCGCGCGCCCGAATTGTTGGCGCAGGATCTGGATGCTGGGTGGTTGCTGATCGAGGACTTTGGCAACGATCGAATGCGTGAATGGATCGAGGCGAGACCAGAGACAGAGACCGCAATCTATGCGCAGGCGATAGACACTTTGGTGAAGCTGCATCAGCACAAAGCCGGCCCGCTCGAGTCATACGATATGTCGGTGTACCAACGCGAAGTTGGGCTGTTGACCGAATGGTATTGCCCGGCGGCTGGTTTGAACGTGGATGAAGCCGGCTTCATCAAAGCCTGGGACGCGGTTCTTTCACCGGTGTTGGCGCGGCAGCAACCGGGGGTCACTGTTCTGCGGGATTACCACGCCGAGAACATCATGATCCTGAACGGGGCTGGCGGTGCAGAGGGCGAGCAAGGCCTCATCGATTTCCAGGACGCTTTGGTGGGCCATCCCGCCTACGATCTGGTTTCTTTATTGCAGGATGCGCGCCGCGATGTTGCGCCGGCGTTAGAGCGCGCGATGCTGGACCGATACGTTTCTGCTGCGCATGCGGGAGAAGATTTCGAGGCGGACTATGCCGTGCTCGGCGCGCAGCGGAACACCAAGATCGTCGGTATCTTCACACGGTTATGCAAGCGGGATGGCAAGCCGAAATATCTCGATTACATCCCGCGTGTTTGGGCGTTGATGGAGCGCGACCTTCTGCATCCGGCTCTTTCACCCGTTGCCGATTGGTTTGATGCGAACATTCCCGATGAAATTCGCCGCAGCGGCGGAGGGACAATCGCATGAGCGAACTGGCGTCGGATACTGCGATGATTTTGGCGGCCGGGATGGGTAAGCGGATGCGTCCGCTTACCGCTAGTCAGCCCAAGCCACTGGTGCGCGTGGCTGGAAAACCGCTGATCGATCATGCGCTGGACCGGCTCGAAGATGCAGGGGTCGCTAAAGCTGTGGTCAATGTGCATTATCTCGCGGATGCGCTGGAAGCGCATATCGTCGGGCGCGCTGCTCCTGCGGTGACTATCTCCGATGAACGTGAGGAGCTGCTCGAAACGGGTGGCGGCATGTTGAAGGCATTGCCGCGGCTGCCCGATCCGTTCTTTTCGCTCAATTCGGACAATATCTGGCTGGATGGGCCGAGCAGCGCATTCCATGACCTGTCCAATCGCTGGAATCCGGACGAGATGGACGCTTTGCTGCTTGTGGTGCCGCATGCGCGCGCGGTCAATTTCAGTGGCGCGGGTGACTTCCACATGGATCCGCTCGGTCGCCTTCGCCGCCGCATCAGCGGTCGCATTGCACCCTTTATCTATACGGGAATCCAGCTGGTCTCGCATCGCTTGATGCGTGAAGCGCCAGAGGGCGCTTTCTCAACCAACCTCCTCTGGAACCGCGCGATCGAGGAAGGACGCCTGTTTGGGGCATCTTTCACAGGACAATGGTTTGAAGTCGGCACGCCAGAAGCGATAGCGCCGACAGAAGCAGCGCTGCAGCGTGGCTGAAGCGAAACAGCCAAGTATCTATTCAATTGCCGCTCATCGCGGTTTCGCGGATGCGCTCGTGGCGGGTCTTGTCCCGCGCTATAGCGAGGAGGGCGTGGGCCTTGCCCGTCTGACCTTGCTTTTGCCGTCCAGCAGGACCGCCCGCAGCGTGAGTGAAGCCTTCATCCGTCACTATGGAATGCAAGGCGATGCGAACGGCCTCTTGATGCCGCGCATGGTCATGATCGGCGATCATGACCTCAATGAAGCGCTGGGCGCCTTGCTCGATCCTTTGGGTGCGTCAGACATCCCGGCGGCTGCTGATCCGACGCGGCGATGGCTGGTTCTAGCAAGCCATTTGCGCACCGCCATGGAACGCGAGGGGCAACACATTTCGGGTGATGCGGCGTTGCTCCGCATGTCGCGCGAATTGGCAGGCACCATGGATAGGCTGATCGCAGAGGAAATCAGCTTTAATGACTTTCTTAGTGAGCGTGTTCTGGGCGCGCATACAGAGCTATCCGAACATTGGCAGCGCAACACCAAACTGTTCAAGCTGGTGCAAACGCTTTGGCAGGCGGAATTGGACGAACGCGGCGAAGTCGATCTGGCGACACGGCGCAACATGCTGTTCGATAAAGCTTCACGGCGATGGAAAGATGCTCCACCAGAAACGCCCATTGTGGCCGCCGGAGTGACAAGCGCTTCGCCAGCTCTGGCGCGGATGCTGCGCCGGATCGCGGACTTGCCGAACGGCGCCGTTATTCTGCCCGATCTTGATCTTTCGATGCCAGATAATGGCTGGGATGAACTGGGTCGGGCAGGGCGTTCGCCCGAGCCGGACGAATTGCCATTCTCAGCGCGTGAAGCGGCTACGCACCCGCAGTATCACTTGAAGCTCCTGCTGCACCGGATGGGCGTAGCGCGGGAAGAGGTTCGGCAATGGCATCGCAAGGGCATGAGCGCGGCCCCGCCAGAGCGCAGTCACGCGATCTCCTCGCTATTCCTGCCACCGGAAGCGAGCAAAGCCTGGGTCGATTTGCCTGCTGACAAACGCAGGCTTTCGGGCGTGAAGACGCTTGCCTGCGCGACTTCGGAGGACGAGGCGCAAGCAATCGCCATTCTGGTGCGTGAAGCTTTGGAACAGCCTGAGAAGCGCGTTTCGGTCGTCACACCCGATCGCACATTGGCGCGGCGCGTGGTGCAGCATTTGACGCGCTGGAACATCGAAGCGGACGATACCGCAGGCATGCCATTGTCGCTCACGCCTGCTGGTCGCTTCGCTCTGCAACTGGCGGAACTTGCGGTTGAGGAGTTAGCGCCAGTCCAGCTGATTGCCGCGCTTGGCCACCCGCTGGTGAAGCAAGATGATGCACGCGCGGATTGGCTCAGGGCGTTGCGCGCATTCGAAAGAAAGCTGCGTGGGCCGCGGCCTGCACCCGGGCTGGAAAGCCTGCGAAAGGTCGCGAGTGACGCTGGTGTTGCAGATTGGTGGAGTGAGGTGGAAAACTTGCTGCAGCCGATTATCGACCTTGCCGGGCAAAGTGACCTGATCGGGCTCGCGGACACCATAGATGTGTTGTCCGCTACTGCAGAAGCGATGGCAGGCGAAGCGGTCTGGCGAAATGAAGACGGACGCGCTTTGTCTCGGCTGGTTGAAGAACTGCGCCTCCATGCGCGTGACGTGGGGACAAAGATATCGCTGGAAGAGCTGCACTCCGCTTTGCGCGATGCGATGGAGCAAGTGTCCGTCCGCCCACCCTATGGCGGCCATCCGCGCGTAGCCATTTACGGCTTGCTTGAAGCCCGCATGACGCGTGCTGATGTGGTGATTTGTGGCGGTTTGAATGAGGGGACGTGGCCGCAAGCTCCGTCGCCTGATCCACTGCTGGCGCCAGCTATTTTGCGCGCATTGGGAATGCCCGGCCCGGAATTCCGAATTGGTCTAGCGGCGCATGATCTGGCGGGTGCGCTGGGCGCGCCTGACGTCGTTTTGACCCGCGCTATACGCGACATGGACGGGCCTACGATCCCGTCCCGTTTTCTCCTGCGTATCGAAGCGCTGCTGGGCGAAAACGCGAAAGCGCATGAATTTAGCGAGGTCGCGCAATTGGTCGATGCGATCGACCGCGACGCTGGCGAACGGGATGCCTACCCGAGACCCGAACCGAAACCGTCGTTGGAGCTGCGCAATGTCGCAATCAATGTAACGGGTCTCGACCGGCTGCTGGGTGATCCATACCAGTTCTATGCGGACAAAATTCTGGCATTGCGCAAGCTTGATCCGCTGGATGCAGATCCGTCGCGTGATTTCGCCTGGCAAGGCACGCAAGCGCATACGATTCTTCAGCGTTGGCATGAGGCAAATTTGAACGGCAATACCGTCAGCATTGCCGGGATTGTAGCGAAGGTTCTGGATGAGGCTAACATTCACCCGCTCTTGCGCGGGTTGTGGCAGCCGCGTCTGCTGGCCGGGCTTGAGTGGGTTGAGCGAGAGGTCGCCGTTCTGGAAGATCGGGCGATTGTAGCGGTTGAACCCCAAGGCTCGATGACATTTGACGGCGTGCGGGTTTATGGGCGCGCTGACCGGATTGACCGGATGGACGATGGTTCACTTGCGATTGTTGACTACAAGACAGGCAAGCCACCTTCGGCCGCTCAAGTTGAAGCAGGCTATGCCCTGCAGATGGGCACGATGGGATTGATCGCACGGGATGGCGACTTTGCTGGATACAGTGGTGTCACGTCGCGTTTCGAGTATTGGTCGCTGGCCAAGGACGATGGCGATTTCGGATTTGTGTCTACACCTTGGAAGGACGGACAGAAACGGAGTGGCATTGAACCCGCCGAGTTCCTGCCCAAACATGAAGAGTTTCTGCGCAAAGCCATCACTCAATTTGTCAAAGGCGATAATCCTTTCACTGCGAAGCTGAACCCGGATTATCCAGGCTACAATGACTATGATCAATTGATGCGTCTGGATGAGTGGCAGGCCAACTTGGTCGATGACTATGAGGAGGCGTCGGCATGAGCGGTGCAGTCTTCCCCCTCAAGTACAACCAGCGCGCGGCGGTTGCACCCGAGGACAGCGTCTGGCTGTCCGCCTCTGCCGGCACAGGAAAGACCCAGGTTCTTTCCGCGCGCGTTTTGCGGCTGCTGCTGCAACCCCATGTTGATCCTTCGCAGATACTTTGTCTGACGTTCACGAAAGCGGGCGCGGCGGAGATGGCAAACCGGATCAATTCGGTGTTGGCACGCTGGGTGCAGATCGACAGCGCGAAACTTGGCAAAGAGCTTGAGCATATCGGGGCTTCGAACAGTCCGGAAAAACGTGATCGCGCAAGGACGTTGTTTGCCAGTGTGCTCGATTGTCCGGGTGGCGGACTGCGTATCGACACCATCCACGCTTTCTCGCAATGGTTGCTTGCAAATTTCCCCAATGAGGCCGGGATGATGCCCGGAATGCGCCCGATAGAGGATCGTGAACGGGTGTTGCTGGCGCGAGACGTGCTGACCGATATGCTGGTCGCGGCCGAGCGCGATAATGACACCGCAACGCTCAAAACGGTTGCGGAGTTTACTCTCGGCAAGGGTCAGGATGCGCTGCAGAAATGGCTGATGCGCTGCGCAAACTCGACCGAGCTTTGGTATGGGCCCGGCGCATGGCAGCCGCCAATGGCGCCGCAGGTAAGGCAATTGCTGGGCATTCCAAGCGATGCGGATGAAGCGTGGGCCCAAGATGCGCTTTCCCCGGATGTGTTTCCGGATCACCAGTTGCAGACGATGTTGCCTGTGATGGAGTCTTGGAGTGCGAAGACAGGGGCAGAAACCGCCGCTTTTATCCGTGAATGGTTGCCTCTTGGCGTTACGGGAAGAGCAGAGCGGTACGATCAGTTCTACAAAACCGTTTTGACGGCGAATGGCGCACCGCGCCAAATGAAAAAGCCCGCGCAAGAGGATCCTTCTCTGCCCGGTCGGCAGGAAGAGATAGCCGAAGCATTGGCCATATTCGACGAGCGCAGATCACTGCTGGAGCTTTCCGAATTCCTCGCACCAGCACTGGAGCTTGGGCGTGTTTTTGCCCTGCGCTGGGATGCGGCGAAGATGCGCGAAGGCCTACTCGATTTTGACGATCTGATCCAGAAAGCCGCCGCATTGCTTCGGCAAAAGGATGCAGCCGACTGGATCCGCTTCAAACTGGATCGACGCTTCGATCATATCCTTGTCGACGAGGCGCAGGACACCAATGAAGTACAATGGAGAATCATCGATGCACTGATCGATGATTATTTTTCCGGGCTCGGCGCATCGGGCGATAAGCTGCGCACGATTTTCGCGGTCGGCGATTACAAGCAAGCGATCTTTGGCTTTCAAGGCACAAGTCCGGAGAACTTCCGCAAGGCAAAGGAACGCGTGAAGGCATCGATCTTGAGCGCGGTGCAGAACGCAGCAGAGACGCGGCACAATTCGCGCCAGAGAGAGTTGCAAGACCTCGATCTGGGCCAGTCATTCCGGACCAGTTATCCTGTTCTTGATTTCGTGGACCGCGCGGTTGAGGCAATCGGGCCGACGGCATTGGGGCTGCAAGACGATTACAAGCATCATGAAGGTCAAACACGTGCCGGGCTGGTAACATTGTGGAACCCGGTGCACGACACACGGGATTCCGGCGAGAGCGACGATCGTGAAGGCGGAGAAGAAGGCTGGCTTGCAAAGCACGATCGCAAGAATGCGGAACGGATCGCGCGGCAGGTGCAGCGCTGGCTCGACGGAAGCGAACCCTTTGCCTTGGAGAAGGGCGAGCATCGCAATGTGCGCCCGGGCGATATCATGGTGCTCGTTCGCAGCCGCAAGGATCTGGCCGGCCTGATTGTCGCGCGGCTCCACGCCCGCGGAGTTCCTGTTGCTGGCGTTGATAGGTTGAGGCTGGGCGAGCCGTTGGCGGTCAAGGATCTGATGTCGGCACTGCGTTTCGCATCACAGCCGTTGGATGATCTGGAGCTGGCCAATCTGCTGTCGTCCCCATTGATCGGTTGGTCCCAGGATGATCTTCTCGCCTATGTGCCGCGCGAGAAGAAAAAGCGTCTCTGGCACCATTTACGCGGCCATGAGGCCCCCTTTGTGCATGCGACGGTCGAACGGCTTCGCGAACTTCTGGCTCTGGCTGACTATGAAACCCCTCA
This sequence comes from Altererythrobacter rubellus, assembly GCF_030284385.1. Classification (NCBI taxonomy): domain Bacteria; kingdom Pseudomonadati; phylum Pseudomonadota; class Alphaproteobacteria; order Sphingomonadales; family Erythrobacteraceae; genus Altererythrobacter; species Altererythrobacter rubellus. The sequence goes on along the minus strand of NZ_CP127221.1, from coordinate 1,744,463 downwards.
AGCTCTGCTCGAATGGATATTGGTAGGGCCATGGCAAGCCCGCAGAAAGCTTGTTTCGCGCCTTGGGCAAGAGGCCAACGACCCGATCAACGAGCTGGTGAATTCTGCCTTCGCCTACGAAAGCGGCAATACTCCCAGCCTTGCCGGCTTCATCCAATGGTTCGACGTGGGCGAGGGCGAGCTAAAACGCGATCCCGATGGTGCGCCCGACCTGGTCCGCGTGATGACAGTGCATGGTTCCAAAGGGCTACAAGCGCCGATCGTGATTTTGGCCGATGCGACCAGCAAGCCCGGCGATGTGCGTGAACTTGAGCTGGAAGAGAATGCGCCCTCACTGGACGCAAGCGATGACGTGCGCCGCATTCCGTTGCCGGGCGTCAAGTCTGAGCAGCGGAAGGGGCGCCTGGAAGAAGCGCATGAGTTGGCTAAGGCGAAGGAACTTCAGGAGCATTGGCGACTGCTCTATGTAGCAATGACCCGCGCGGAAGAGGCGTTGTTCATTGGCGGCTCTTTAGGCCCAAAGACCAAAGAACCGCATCCTGACAGCTGGTACGCCCGGCTGACCCCGCTGATGGGGGATGTCGTGCTTGAGGACGATATCTGGCTTGGCCGCAGGGAATATGGGACTCGCGCCAAGCCTGTTCTTGAGACCGCCAAGGCAATCGCCGAGATTGAGTTTGCGGTACCTCAATGGCTCAAGACACCCATCGGACCTGAGCCCAAGCCACCGCGTCCTTTGGCTCCTTCTTCGGCCGGGGAAGACCATGGCAGCGATCCTCCGCTCCCGTTGGATCAGGTGCAGCATGCGGCGAAGCGCGGCGTTCTGATCCATGCATTGCTAGAGCGCCTGCCAGATGTGCCAGCGGATGATCGCGCCCGATTGGCGACGAAATGGCTAGCGCGCAATGGGCGCGAGTTTGACGAGGTCGCGCAACACGAGATGCGTGATCTGGCCCTGCGTGTGCTCGAAACGCCTGAATTTTCCGATGTGTTCGGACCTGACTCGCTCGCGGAAGTCCCGATGGCGGCAACGGTAGCCGGGCAAGTGATTGCAGGCACTATTGACCGGATACTCATCAAAGATGATGCGATCACGATAGTCGATTTCAAGACAGCACGGCGACCGACCTCTACTGCAGATAGCGTTCCCGACAGTATCCTCAAGCAAATGGCGGCCTATGCCCTTGCGCTTGAGGCGATCTACCCGGGGCGCACGATCCGCGCGGGAGTGCTCTACACGCAAACGCCACAATTAATCGAAATACCTCAAGAGCTTATCGCGTTACACAAGAACGCCTTTGTGGACGGGTGAGAAAGCTATCCACGTTCAAACATTGAGTGAGCGCGAAAAATTCCTAGATATGCCGCAACACAAAATCAGGAGATTCCCCATGGCGACAGTAGCAGTCACCGATGCAAGTTTTCAGGCCGATGTGGTCGATGCCGACAAGCCCGTTCTGGTTGATTTCTGGGCCGACTGGTGCGGTCCGTGCAAAATGATCGCGCCATCGCTGGAAGAGATCAGTGAAGAGCTTTCCGATAAAGTCACCATTGCGAAGATGGACATCATGGAAAACCCCGATGTTCCCGGTAAGCTGGGCGTGCAGGGCATACCCTATCTTGCGCTGTACAAGAATGGCGAAATCGCCGCGACGCTGACCGGCGCGCGTCCGAAAAGCGCACTTAAAGAATGGCTTGAGAGCGAACTCTAAGAGATATTAGCCCAGCGCACGCCGGGCAAATTCATCCCAGATGGCCGGGCTTGATGCACCAATCAGGCCCGGCTTGTCGCTTTCGTCGACACGATAAGCGCTGCCATCCAGCCTACATGCCTTTCCGCCTGCTTCGTTGAGCCAGAGTGCCCCCGCGGCATGATCCCAGGCAAGGGTCCGTTTAAAGCTGGACACATCGTTTTCGCCCAAGGCCAGACGTGGGTATTGCTCGGCCGCGCAGCGCGGTATGTCAGCAAGTTCATAATACGGCGCCAGCTTCGCATCGACGAGTGCGCGCTGTTCCTCAGTCAGAAAGATCCGTGAAATGGCCGCGACTGGCTTGTCGTGCCCGGTCGGACGGGATTTGATCGGTTCGCCATCAACAAACGCGCCCGCGCCGCGTTGCGTGTGGCAGAAGCGCCCTGACAGGCAGTCATAGATCCAGCCAGCTTCACAGAGCCCCCCGCTAGCCCTTGCGATAATGATACCGAAGGGCGGTTTTCCATGGGCGAAATTGTGCGTTCCGTCGAGCGGATCGATAATCCAGCAATCGCCGGACAGCCGGTCCATCACGCTACTGTCTGCGTGCGATGCTTCCTCACCAACAATATCCAGGGAGCCTTCAATGGCGGCGAGCCCCTCGCTCAGCTTCTCTTCGGCCTCGTGGTCCGCGACAGTCACGAAATCGTCCGCAGCCTTTTGGTCGATTTCCGCAGAAGACAGGTTTTGATACCGGGGAAGGATCGCCTCCTGGCTGACGCGTTGCATCAAGGCACAAATTTGACGGTCGATTGCATTCATGAACGATAGTCGGCGTTGATGGAGATATATCCATGTGTGAGGTCGCAGGTCCAAACCGTGGCGCGTCCGGACCCTATTCCCAGGTCAACTGTGACGTCGATCTCCTGCCCCTTTAAATGCTCGGCAACTGGCGTCTCATCGTAATCTTCGACAGGCAGCCCATCACGTGCAGCCCAAATGCCGCCAAACCCGATCGACAGTTTATCCCGATCCGCAGGCTCGCCTGCCTTACCTACGGCCATGACAACACGGCCCCAATTGGCATCTTCACCGGCGATGGCGGTTTTCACAAGCGGAGAGTTGGCGACGCTGAGCGCTATTCGGTGCGCGCTGTCATCCGAACTGGCACCGGAGACGCGAATGGTGATGAACTTGCTCGCCCCTTCGCCATCGCGAACCACCATTTGCGCCAATTGGCGGCAGACATCCGCCAGAGCCGCAGCAAATGCATCGGCACCTGCATCGTCAAAGGCTGTAAGTGCAGGATTGCCAGCTTTGCCGGTCGCAAAGGCGAGCACGGTGTCGCTGGTAGACGTGTCTCCATCCACGGTGATGCAAGAGAATGTCTCGCGGTTGGCGTTTGATAGCAGCTGTTGCAGGAATGCGGGCTCAACAGCTGCATCGGTAAAGATATAACCCAGCATCGTAGCCATATCGGGGGCAATCATGCCGGATCCCTTGATGATCCCGACCAGGTTTACTCTCTGGCCACCGATCATTGCGGAAGCGTGAGCAGCCTTGGCGAATGTATCGGTTGTGCAAATCGCCTCGGCAGCTTCCAGCCATGAGCATGGCTGCGCGTTCAGCGCCTGTGCAACGCCTTCGCGGGCTTTGTCCTTGGGTAATGGCACACCGATTACGCCGGTCGATGACACGAAGACCTCGGAAACTTTGCAGCCAAGATGATCGGCTACTTGCTCCATGATCTGCTCGACCGCTTCGCGCCCGCGATAGCCGGTAAATGCGTTGGAATTGCCGGCATTGACAACCAGGGCGCGTGCCGTGCCCGATTTTACCTGTTCCCTGCCCAGTTCGACTTCGGATGAGGCGCAAGCGCTTTGCGTGAAGACGCCCGCAACGGCCGTGCTTTCACTCAGAGTAATGAAGGTCAGGTCTGCACGGTCCCAATTTTTGTAGCGTGCGCGGGCAACACGCAGTTCCACCCCCACGATTTCAGGCAGTTCTTCGGGGAAGGGAAAGGCAAGCGGAGAGCGTTCAAGTTCCATGTCTTGCGCGCTAGCGATACATTTCGTGTCAGTAAATCCACCTTGGGAGGTGGACGTTTGAGAAAAGAGGGCGTATTTAGGGGGTGATGTTACGTCGTCTGCTTGCCTGTTTTGCGCTTTTGACCGGTCTTGTGGCCGTCACCTCGCCTGCACATGCGAGTGTTTCCAATCTTCTCGATTGCGAGATTGGTATCACGATTGATGCAGCGGACGATAAGGCTGATGATAACCGGACGTGTCATCACAATCCCGACGAGGCTGACGAAGCCGATGACGGTGACAAGGCCAGCAAACCCGCCAAGCGCTCAAAACGCGTGCTGCGTTTGCCGGTACTTTATGGTGTTGATCGCGCCCACGAATAGGGCAGCAAACATCCCATACCCATGCTAATTTTGCAGTCGGCACCCTATTGGTGTGGCTGATCTCCTTATATTTCCAGTCCCGACAGGACCGTTTTCATGTTTCAGACAATTGCCAAGTCACTCTTTGGCTCTTCCAACGATCGCTATGTCAAATCAATCGGAAAAGTCGTCAATCAAATCAATGCACTAGAGCTGCAAATTCAAGCGCTGAGCGATGATGAACTTCGTGCCCAGACGGACAAGTTCCGCCGTCAGCTAGACGATGGACAGACCCTGGACGACATTCTGCCAGAGGCCTTTGCGACTGTTCGAGAAGCATCTTCCCGTGTTCTCGGCATGCGGCACTTTGATGTGCAGATGGTGGGCGGCATTGTGCTTCATCGCGGCGAAATTTCGGAGATGAAGACGGGTGAGGGCAAGACGCTCGTGGCTACGCTGGCGACATACCTCAATGCGATTGAGGGCAAGGGCGTTCACGTTGTAACCGTGAATGACTACCTCGCCCGCCGCGATGCGGAATGGATGGGGCGTCTTCACAACTGGCTTGGCCTCACCGTGGGTGTGATTGTGCCAAATCTGCCTGAAGCCCAGCGCCGCGAGGCCTACAATGCGGACATTACCTACAGCACCAATAACGAGCTTGGGTTCGACTATCTGCGCGACAATATGAAGCATTCGCGCGATCAAATGGTCCAACGTCCGTTCAATTTCGCGATTATCGATGAAGTCGACTCGATCTTGATCGACGAAGCGCGGACACCTTTGATTATCTCCGGTCCGACTGAAGACAAATCCGATCTCTATGTCGCGCTCGACGAAGTCGTGAAGGAAGTTCCCGAGGATTGGTACGAGAAGGACGAGAAAACCAAAAACGTCCAGCTTACCGAAGAAGGCACGGATGAGATCGAGAAAATCCTGATGGATAAAGGCCTTCTCGCAACCGAGAATCTCTATGACGTAGAGAACACTCAGGTTGTCCATCACCTGGAGCAGGCTTTGCGCGCTAACATCATGTACAAGCGCGATGACAATTACATCGTCAAAGACGACAAGGTCGTGATCATTGACGAATTCACCGGCCGAATGATGGATGGCCGGCGCTGGTCAAACGGCTTGCACCAGGCGGTCGAAGCCAAGGAGGGCGTCAAGATCGAGCCTGAGAACCAGACCATGGCTTCGATTACGTTCCAGAATTATTTCCGTATGTATCCCAAGCTGTCAGGCATGACCGGTACCGCAGCGACCGAAGCAGCGGAATTCTGGGACGTCTACAAGATGAATGTGGTCGAAATCCCAACTAACGTGCCGGTCCAGCGTATCGACGAAGAAGACGAGTTCTACAAGAACACGATGGACAAGTTCGGCGCTATTGCGAAGGCGATCAAGGACAAGAACGAGATAGGTCAGCCGGTTCTGGTTGGCACCGTTTCCATCGAGAAGTCAGAGCTGCTCAGCCAGTTCCTAGAGAAGGAAGGCGTGAAGCACGAGGTGCTCAATGCGCGTCAGCATGAGCGCGAGGCTCATATCGTAGCTCAGGCTGGCCGGATTGGCGCTGTAACGATCGCCACCAATATGGCGGGCCGCGGGACCGATATCCAGCTGGGCGGCAATGCCGATTTCCGCATTGGTGACGAGCTCAGTGAAATGGCTGAGGATGATCCCAAACGGCAGATGGAAGAAGATCGGATCAAGGCCGAAGTTGCTGCCGAGAAGCAGAAGGTTCTGGAGGCGGGCGGCCTGTTTGTTCTGGGTACAGAGCGCCATGAGAGCCGCCGGATCGATAACCAGCTGCGCGGCCGTTCGGGGCGACAAGGTGACCCCGGTTTGTCACGTTTCTACCTTTGCCTTGAGGATGACCTGCTCCGCATCTTTGGACCGGACACGCTGTTCTCCAAGATGATGAACTCAAACCTCGCCGATGGAGAGGCGATCGGTTCGAAATGGCTCTCCAAAGCCATCGAGACTGCGCAGAAAAAGGTTGAGGCACGCAATTACGAAGCGCGTAAGCAAGTTGTCCAATATGATGATGTGATGAATGACCAGCGCAAGGTGATTTACGAGCAGCGCGGCGAGATCATGGAAGCCGAAAAGGTTGACGATGTCGTGCTCGACATGCGTCAGGATACGGTCAATTCGTTGGTTAGCGAGGCATGCCCACCGGGATCCTATCCTGAACAGTGGGATATTGCGGGCCTGAAGGAGAAGATCGAGGATGTGTTCGGCCTGAAACCGCCGATCGATCAATGGCTTGATGAAGACCAGGTCGAGCCTGAAATTATTGAAGAGCGCATTCAGGCTGAAGCGGATGCGATGATGGATCGAAAGATTGCAGAGGCCGATCCCAACATCTGGCGCCAGGTTGAAAAGTCAGTTCTGCTTGAGCGTCTCGACTACCACTGGAAAGAACACCTCGCGACGCTTGATGCGCTGCGTCAGGTGATCTGGATGCGCGGCATTGCGCAGAAGCAGCCGATCAATGAATACAAGCAAGAGGCGTTCGGGCTGTTCGAAAACATGCTGGAAACTCTGCGCGAAGATGTGACGAAAATTCTCGCCACCGCGCAGCTACGTACGCAGATGCCCGAGCCGCAAGCCCTACCAGATTTGCCTGATTTCCTGACCGGACATATCGATCCGTTGACTGGACTGGACAATTCGAATGATGGTGACGGCTCCGCGGAACGTCCAGAACTGTTCGGATCATTGGCGGGGAGTCCGCGTGCCGGGTTTGGGCCGGGCGGCAGAAACCCCGACAACCCCTATGCCAATCAGAACATCAGCCGAAATGCACAGTGCCCGTGCGGGTCTGGTAACAAGTACAAGCATTGCCACGGTGCAGCTGCGTAACGGTCTAGAGCGATAGGCAGCCGGAGCGATTGATGGCGGGCTTGGTCCCAATCGGGCTGGTTGCCGCATTCTTCGTTGCGGCCGTTTTGTATGCCGCTGTGGGGTTTGGCGGTGGATCAACTTATGCCGCTTTGCTGGCATTGTCTGGGCTCGACTACCGGGTCCTTCCGTTGATTGCACTCGCGTGCAACATCGTAGTCGTTGCGGGCAGCACCATGCGATTTGCCAGAGCGGGTGTGACGCCGTGGCGCGGCGCTATCGCTGTCACAGCTTTAGCTGCCCCTGCGGCTTTGCTTGGCGGGCTTACACCAATTACCGAAGGTCTGTTCTTCAACCTGTTAGGGGCGAGCTTGCTTTTGACCGGCGGAACAATGGTGTTGCCGCAGTTTGAACGCCAGGACAGCGGCGAACCTTCGCGGCTTGTGCGCTTTATGCCGCTGTTTGCAGCGCCGCTTGGCTATCTTGCAGGATTAGTGGGTATCGGGGGAGGGATATTCCTCGCGCCTCTACTTCATCTTACACGTTGGCGAGAGCCTCGCGCGATCGCTGCGACGGCAAGCTTATTTATCCTGGTAAATTCCGTGTTCGGCCTAGCCGGACAAATGTTGAAGCGTGGGCCCGATGCCTTCACGGGGGCTCTCTATGAGAGCCTCCCGCTGCTCATCGCGGTTGCGATTGGCGGCCAGCTTGGCAGCTTGATGGCATTGAAGCTACTGCCATCACGCTGGATCCGGTGGCTCACCGCAGGATTGGTGACCATCGTGGGCGCGCGGCTTCTGCTTGGCGGTTAGCCAGCCCTTTTGTGCGCTTGGCAGGCAAATCCAGGCATTTTCTCCAACTCGGGGAGCCACTAAATCCCACGAAAATACAGATGTTTAATAGGAATTGGGGTCTGTCCCAGTTACCCGGAAAATGCCTCTGGGGTAACAAATGGGGTAACAAACGACGGGAAACAAAACCTGTTGCCCCTCACCGTTTCCGCGCTAATCTGCGGCCATGCGTATACTAACTCTCTCAGCCGCCCTGATTGCCGCCACACTGTCCAGCCCTCTGATGGCCTCCGACTGGACTGCTATAATTCAAACACCCGAAGAAAAAGTATCAATTGATATATCGAGCATAGTTCTCAGAGATAACGGTTTGATAGAGGCAAGGACGCTCACGGTTCGAGTAGAAGATGGTATCCATTTTCAGCGAACCAGAGAGTTTGACTGTACGATGTACAGTTGGCGGACTTTGATTGTCTCCACACGAGAAGGATCAGTGGGAGACTTTCGCCCCCTGAGGATTAAACCTGCATGGGGTGACGATGGGACTGGAAGTGAGGCTGATGTAGAATTGCTGCTGTGGGTGTGTGATTATGACGTTTCAACACCAAAGCCTACCCCTGCTAAGCGAAGCGGCTTTCTTTTCGGTCAATGACAAAACCAACTTTCTTAGTCCTGCTAATTGCTCTTGCTGGGTGCGACGAAAATTCAAACCCGGATCTCCAGAACACACAAATTGAAGGCATTACTCGAGAGCTTTCCGAAATCAAGCTCAAGGATCCAGCTTGGAAGAGGACGCCGGTTCCTAATGGGCTCATCTATATTTCTTCGATTTATCAATGCGATAAAATACTCAGATACGATGAGCAGATGAAACTAGATACGGCTATGTTTTCGATACACGGCCAACATAATCGAGCCGTCTTTTCATATATGAAGCCCAGGACCGACAGCGTATACTATGCATACCCCAATTGGGTAGATCCAAAGCAAACGAATAGCTTGGGAACTATTTCGAGGGCTGCATATGAATATGAAGGGGCGGAAGGAACTAAATATATTTTAGATGTAAATGAGGTTTTCGAAAACGGTCGGGAGGTTATCAAAAGCGCAGATGTTTGGGCAAATAAAGAAGGAAAATGGATCGACTTAGATGGGTTCATTTTAAGTGGGCAACACTACAACGAGGAAGCAGCAGCTTTGTTGTCATTGGAAATAAGCGGTGATGGAGGGAACATCGTTACTAGCGGCAAAATAAACGACATCGGGATTCGAGATGTATTATCTGATGACAACCCCCTGAATTCGAAATGCTCCTTGGCAGACCTCGAAAAGACAGGCTTGGCTGATGAGAAATTTTGGCATGCTGAAAGAGCTATCTGGATCTCTCCACGGCAGGTGTTGAATAACGGCCTGAATGGGCACAAAGAACCATAACCACTGCTGAGGAAAGCGATGTGAGAAGAGTAGAGTGCGCGGCAGCGATAGCCCTTACCCTATTAGTTACCGGATGTACGGAGGCCCTACAGCAGGGTTGCGATGCAGACGGGGCCGCTGAGGTCATCGCTAATGATACGATCGATCAGATAGCCTCTAACCCCTTTGGTGGCTTTGTGGCACAAATCGCGGATGCCTTTCTTCCGCTGGCTGGTCAGGGTGATACCGGCGCAACCCTGAGCGGATTTATTGATGCTACTGAATTTCAGTTTCGAGAAGTAGTTACGCTCAGGCAGGATTTTTCTAACGCTATTTGCTCGGGCTCGCTTTACCACAAACAGAAGGGGCAATGGCTTACCCTCGGTGCTGAATTTACGTGGCGGGTTGATCAAACCGAGGACGGTCACAATTTTTATCATTGGCTAGAGGGGCGCCAAAACCCGTCTGCATTCGACTAACTAAAGCAAGATTTTCTGTGGTTTACGAATGGAGAAAACAAGTGATTAGTTAGGCCCCGTTATACCTGAAAATAGTTCTAGACATCAGCGGGTCCTAGGTTCGAACCCTAGTGCGTCCACCATATAAATCATAGTCTTAGCGTGACATCGTCTTGCTTAATGATCTGTAGATTGGGTTTAGGCATGCGCTTGAAAGTTCAGGGGATCAATTACGTGACCAACCAACAACAGCGCGCTGAGTTGCACCGTAAAATCCGTGCGCTTAACAGGACCAATAACTGCCTTAGAAGGGCTAATTTATTCTGAGATTCTGCCGACTAGGAGATGTCATGCCAACCCAAGGCAAAAAACCATGGTTCCCTGTGAAGCGATATGGATACGGGGTAGGTTTCCCCATCGCTTGGGAGGGATGGTTAGCATTAGGTCTATACGTGGCTGCCATGATCTTATCCGGATCGCTACTTCCGACCTTGGCTTTCGTAATTGCGGCGATCCCACTGACTGCGGCCGTTATTTTCATTAGCTACCTTAGGTCTGATGGTGAATGGCGCTATCGCAACGGCGAATAAGCCCGTCGGCGGCAACGTCAGCAATTGGGTCGTTAGCGGACCTTGGGCTTTCTGCCCCGCCATTTAGGTCCAGAAGCTAATCCCAGCGAGAAAGATAGTGCCTCCAGCTCGCGCAGCTCGATAAGCCGCAGGCTCCGGTCTGACTTTGCCTTCATCGTCTCTTTCCCGTTTCGATAGTTCCAATGTGCCTCGCCGGACTGGATGGTCTCTGGCTTTCTAGCCCCGTGGTACCTGCACACGGTCATGCCGTAGGCGGCTGGGTTGCGGCATAGTACTCTATCGCAAATGGTTCTCAAAAATGATCAGTCTGCAAGACTGGCGCAATCGCCTTCGCGATCGATCCGTTCAAAGCCAGACTTGTCGGCATTGTCCAGGATAAGAGTTAGGTCGCCCTGAAAGAGAAGTACTGCCTGCCTTTAAGGACAGCGAATTTTCTCGAACTCATAATCCTCGGTCTTGATTGTCAACTTTTGACCGTCTTCGGAAAGCTCGTAGGAACTATAATCTGTCCAAGTTTCGCCTTCGCCTTGGGATGCGAAAACTCGAAATTAGCCTAATCCCTAACAAAGCAGCTCAGGCTCGAACGCCCAAAACTATTGCGCGCCAGTGTTGCCTCTTGGTCGAAAGCTTCGATATTCAAATAGAACTCATCATCCATATAATCGACACTTGCATTCCTGCTCGGAGACGTTGGGAAAATAGGTGAATAGACTGGCGAAAGCCTTTCTAAGACCTCTTCAATGGGATCATCGAAGATTATGGTAATAGGATAATACGCTTCTGCGAAAATCTTTGAGTAGCCCACCACCGTAAGCCCCTCTAATTTTGCTTCAAAGCGATAAAGAGAGTTTTTTGCTGGATATGCGCTACCGATCTCAATTTCAATTTCTTGTGGTTCAAGACCCTCAGGGATAATCGCTTCATTATTCGAAAAAAGATCATAGCAAAAATTGCGATCAGTGCGGAAATAACTCGAAATATCTTCGACTGGATCACTCGAGCATCCGATCAAAGCCACGCCGACTAATAATATAGAAAAAGGTTTCATCAATTCTCCTCCCTAAGCAGTGCCAGCACCACCTCCGGTGCAAGGTTTCGCAGTTCAATCAACGCCATCATCTTAGCTGCGTCAATCGTGAATGTGCCATCACCATTGTTGCGCTCGCGAAGGTCCGAGCACTTGCGGTATGCGCCTTCAACGCGGGCGGCGAGGTCATGGTTGGACATGGGGGCACACTAAATCACTGCCGAACGCTTGCAACAGCGGGTCCTTCTAGCCGACCTACCGTCACGGGTAACTGGGACAGACCCCAATTCCTATTAAATATCTGTATTTTTGTGAGAATTAGTGGCTCCCCGAGTTGGATTCGAACCAACGACCAAGTGATTAACAGTCACCTACTCTACCGCTGAGCTATCGGGGAGCAGCCCGAAAGGCAGAGCGGCGCTATATTGGGGCTGGAATTATTTGGCAAGTGGTGACTCGCCCCAATTACGTACTTTTTCATGCAAGCCGGTGGCGGGCAGATCACACTGCAAATTGTTCGGCAACGATCCGTTCGTCCAGCGAATGGCCCTTGTCGAACAGTAGCGTCAATTCTGTGTCGCGCTCAACCGTCAGCATCACTTCGGCAATGTCGCGCAGCTCGGTTTGATCAGCCACGGCCGAAACCGGCCGCTTGGCCGCTTCGAGTATGCGAAATTTGACCGGCAAATGATCTGGCAGGATGGCACCATTCCAACGGCGAGGGCGGAATGGGCTGATTGGTGTCAGCGCCAGAAGCTTAGAATCAAGCGGAAGGATTGGGCCATTGGCAGACAAGTTGTAAGCGGTAGAGCCAGCAGGGGTCGCCAGCAGCACACCGTCACAGACAAGCTCGTTAATCCGAACGCGACCATTCACCGACACTTCGATTTTGGCCGTCTGCCGCATTTCACGCAGCAAGGAGACTTCGTTGATGGCGAGAAAAGTGTGTTCTTCCCCATCCTGAGTGACTGCGTCCATTCTGAGGGGAGAAAACTTAAACGGTCGGGCCTTCTGCACCCGGTTCAGCACATTGCCGCCATTGCGGTATTTGTTCATCATGAAGCCGACTGTGCCGCGATTGAGGCCGTAGGCAGGGATCACTTTGCCGCGATCGTGCATCTCGTGCAGCGTTTGCAGCATGAAACCATCGCCGCCCAGCACCACAGCAACGTCAGCTTCCTCTATCGGCACCCAATCATGCGTCGGCAAAAGGTCAGCATAGGCCGCTCTGGCGCGGTGCGCGTCCGAGGCCAGAAGGGCAAACCGTTCGTATGTATTCGTATCGGGCAAAACCCAGCCCCCTTCATCGCCGCGCTAGATTGAACAACTATGCGCGAAACTTGCGCTTTTCAACGCTCAGGCGGCTTTACTAGCCTTTTGAACGATACGGCAAAGGCCCTTAGTCAGCTGGAACAGACCATTGAGGCGGCTTTGCGGATCGCCCCAGGCCCGGTTGATGACCAGTTTCATATCAGGGCGCAGTTTTGCCGTTCCTTGCAGTTTGTCGACATAGGCGAGCAATCCGGCCGGATCGGGGAAGTGGTCTTTGTGGAAGCTGACCAGTGTACCGCGAGCGCCGACATCTATCTTGGCAATATTGGCTTCGATCGCCTGATGTTTGATCTCGATCAGTCGCACAAGATTTGAGGTTGCATCGGGCAGGGGACCGAAACGGTCGATCATCTCGGCTGCCATAGCCTCGATCTCGGCCTTATCCTTGGCATCGTTCAAACGTCGATAAAGCGCCATGCGTACCGCGAGATCGGGCACATAATCCTCTGGGATCATTATCGGTGCATCAACGGTAATTTGTGGGCTCACTTTGTCGCGAGCCGTCTCAAGACCCATTTCGCCGGCCTTTGCGGCGAGTATCGCGTCTTCAAGCATGGATTGGTACAGCTCGAACCCGACTTCGCGGATGTGGCCCGATTGCTCGTCTCCGAGCAGGTTTCCTGCACCGCGAATATCCAGATCGTGGCTGGCAAGCTGGAAGCCTGCACCAAGCGAGTCTAGATCGCCCAGCACCTTCAAGCGCTTCTCCGCGACTTCGGATAGCTGCACATCCTTTGCATAGGTGAGATAAGCATAGGCGCGCAGTTTTGACCGACCCACGCGGCCGCGCAGCTGATATAGCTGCGCCAGGCCAAAGCGATCCGCGCGGTGGATGATGATCGTGTTGGCAGTCGGGATGTCCAGGCCGCTCTCGACGATCGTAGTCGATAGCAGCACGTCATATCGACGGTCATAAAAGGCGCTCATACGTTCTTCGACTTCGCTTGGCGACATTTGCCCATGTGCAGAAATGCTTTTCACTTCCGGCACATGTTCGCGAAGCCATTCCTCGACATCGGCCATGTCCGAGATGCGCGGCACGACGATAAAGCTTTGCCCGCCGCGGTGGTGTTCGCGCAGCAAAGCCTCGCGCATGACCATATCGTCCCATTCCATAACATAAGTCCGAACGGCCAAGCGGTCGACGGGTGGCGTCTGGATCGTGGAAAGTTCCCGCAGCCCGCTCATCGCCATTTGAAGGGTGCGCGGGATAGGTGTGGCAGTCAGCGTCAGCACATGCACATCAGCACGCAAAGCCTTCAGGCGCTCCTTATGCGTCACTCCGAAGCGCTGCTCTTCGTCGACAATAACGAGCCCCAGATCACGGAAGTTCGTGCTCTTGGACAGGATTGCATGTGTGCCGACGACGATGTCCACATCGCCTTTCTCAAGCCCTTCGCGGGTCGCGGCGGTCTCTTTTGGCGGCACGAGCCGCGAGAGGCGGCCAACTTTGAGCGGGAAACCTGCAAAGCGTTCCGCGAAACTGGTGTAATGCTGGCGTGCGAGCAGCGTGGTCGGGGCAACAACCGCGACTTGCTGACCATTCATTGCCGCAACAAATGCCGCGCGAAGCGCGACCTCGGTTTTGCCAAACCCGACATCGCCACAAACCAGCCGGTCCATCGGTCTGCCGCTCTCCAGATCGCGCAACACGTCATCAATTGCCGCGTCCTGATCATCGGTTTCCTGCCAGGGAAACTTCTCGACAAACTGGTTGTAGGCAGATTCATCGGGCTCCAGCACCGGCGCCTTCTTTAGCGCGCGCTGCGCAGCAATCTGCATCAGCTCGCCGGCAATCGCACGAATGCGTTCCTTCAGCTTGGCGCGGCGCTTCTGCCAGCCTTCACCGCCAAGCCTGTCCAGCATGACAGCATCTTCAGAAGATCCGTATCGCGACAGAACGTCGATATTCTCGACCGGGATGAACAGCTTGTCGCCGCCCTTGTACTCCAGCATCACGCAGTCGTGCTGGCTCTTGCCGACAGGCACAGGTTCCAGCCCGAGATATTTGCCAATTCCGTGTTCTACATGAACCACCAGATCGCCGCGATTGAGTGACTGGAGCTCAGCCAGAAATGCGTCGGAATCCTTGCGGCGCTTCTTGCGGCGAACCAGACGGTCACCAAGGATGTCCTGCTCGGTAAGCAGTTCCAGCTGATCATTGGCAAAACCGGTTTCGAGCGGCAGGACAGTGGCGACCGGATTGCCCTTTGAGCTAACGCCCAAGGTTTCCTGCCATGTTTCGGCATGGGTAACCTTGCAGCCGGCCTCTTGCAGTATCGACGCGATACGTGTCCGGCTACCGCTCGAATAGGCGGCGATAATCGGGCGCTTTCCCGATTTGCTCAGCGCAGAGAGATGCTGGGCGGCAATCGGATAGATGTTGTCACCGCGCGCGCGGTCTGGAGCGAAGTCTCTGGCAGAGGAGAAGCCGAAGTCGACAACATGATCGCTCTCTGGCTCTGCAAAGATCACGCTACGATGGACTGTATGCTCCTTCAGCAATGCGTCGAACTCATCCTTGGCAAGATAGAGTGAATGTTCGTGCAATGGACGGTAGCTGCCCGCGGCTTGCCCGGCGACCTTTTCGCGCGCCTGGTGGTAATCGGTCACATCTTTCAGTCGTTCGTCAGCAGCGCCAATGGCTCCGCTGTCTATGACCACGAGATCCTCTGGCTCCATGTAGTCGAAGATTGTCGCCAGTCGTTCTTCAAATAGCGGCAGCCAATGTTCCATTCCCGCAAGCCTGCGACCATCGCTTACCGCTTCGTAGAGCGGGTCTTGGGTTGCGGTGGCGCCGAACATTTCGCGATAGCGGCTGCGAAAACGCTTGATACTTTCTTCGTCCAGCAATGCCTCGCTGGCGGGTAGCAACAAATGTTGTTTGAGCGTGCCGACGGTCATCTGAGTGCCGGGGTCGAACAGGCGCAGGCTTTCCAGCTCATCGCCGAAGAAATCGAGCCGCAAGCCTTGGTCGAGGCTCGACGGGAAGATGTCGACTATCGAACCTCGCAATGCATATTCGCCATGATCGACTACTGTATCCGTACGCGAATACCCCTGACGCTGCAGCAGCGCTGAAAGACTGCCATGGCCGATTATGGTGCCTTGCTTGAACTCGCGTACGCTTTCGCGAATTCGAAACGGAGTCAGGACACGTTGCAGCACAGCATTTGCGGTCGTTACCAGAAGCTGCGAGCCTGCCTTGCCCGATTGCATGCGATGCAGCGCGGCCAAACGTTTTGCGCTGACGGAAAGCGCAGGGCTTGCGCGGTCATATGGCAAGCAATCCCACGCCGGAAATTCGATCACTTCCAATTCGGGCGCGAAGAACTTCGCAGCTTCCGCGATCGAGTGCATTGTAGCTTCGTGTGGGGCGATAAATACCGCGCGACCTTTGGCAGCCCGCGCCAGATCGCTCATCACCAATGGCTGCGCGCCACGCGCTACCGAAGCGAGTGTCAGCGGCGCCGAGGCGGTAAGTATACGTGAAAGATCAGGCATTAAAACAGGCTGGATCAGCGCGGAATGTCGACGTAGTCGAGCAGTTGCATCCGCTCCATCATGGGGCCGGAAAATCGCTCTGCAACAGGTGCAGTCTTCAGAGCCCAAGCCATCACATCGACATCATCCTGGTCGAGTAGGGCCTCAAACCAAACCAGCGCAGCCTCATCCCATTCGGCATGATAGCGGTCGAAATAGCCACCGATCATGTAGTCGGCTTCGCGAGTGCCACGGTGCCATGCGCGAAACTTGGCGCGTGCAAGGCGGGCTTCGAATGTCAATGCGTCGGGCATAAGGCGCGGGTAGGGGACTCGCACGTGACGCGCAAGCGGCTATAGCAAGCGAATGCGCCCTGATGTTTTGAATCCGCTGTTTATCGATACCGATGCGCTCGATGGTGTCGGGCCGAAGCTAAAAAAGCCGCTCGCCAAGCTGGGCCTCACACGGGTGCGTGATCTGGCCTATCATTTGCCCGAGAGATTCGTGACTCGCCGCGTAATTGAATCGCTGGAAGATGCAGCTGAAGGCGAGAATGTGATCATCGCGCTGACCCCCACGGAACACAGGCCAGCGCGCAATAATCGCGGGCCTTACAGGGTGTTTGCACAAGATAGCGCGGGCAACATTTGCAACCTCACTTACTTCGGGCGCGCATCCTTTACAGCAAAGAAGCAGCTGCCGGTAGGCGAGAAGCGTTGGGTGGCGGGCAAGCTCGATCGCTATGGAGACATGCTGCAGATCGTCCACCCGGATCATGTCGAGAAAGAAAGCAGCGCCAATATCGGCAGGATGTGCGAGCCGGTCTATGGACTTTCAGAGGGGCTAACTCAGCCGCGCATTGCCGGATTGGTCCAGCAGGCGCTGGAGCGTCTACCGGAATTGCCCGGATGGATCGAGCCGACGCAGTTCGACAAAGAAGGATGGCCTGCATGGCGTGACGCTCT
Source organism: Altererythrobacter rubellus (assembly GCF_030284385.1). Lineage (NCBI taxonomy): Bacteria > Pseudomonadati > Pseudomonadota > Alphaproteobacteria > Sphingomonadales > Erythrobacteraceae > Altererythrobacter > Altererythrobacter rubellus. The sequence continues at coordinate 1,727,477 of NZ_CP127221.1, read as the reverse complement.
GCAGCTGTCCCATAAGTCCGAGAACTCCAATGCGCGTGACCGTTTGGCCTATGACGAGTTGCTAGCCAATTCGCTCGCCCTGATGCTGGTTCGCGCGGATAATCGCAGCCGGAAGGGCCAGCCATTGCAGGGCGACGGCGGGCTACGCGGCAAGTTGCAGCTATCTTACTCTCTCACTGGCGCACAGGCGCGTTCAGTACGCGAGATCGAAGGCGACCTCGCACAGGAAGCGCCCATGCTGCGATTGCTGCAAGGCGATGTCGGGGCCGGCAAGACGGTGGTCGCGCTCTATGCCATGCTGATCGCGAATGAAGCCGGCAAGCAGGCAGCTCTACTTGCGCCGACTGAGATTCTCGCGCGGCAACACTTCGATACCCTGCGTCAGATGGCTACGCCAACTGGCGTTGAAGTTGCGATCTTGACCGGGCGTGACAAAGGCAAAGCGCGCGAGAGTATTCTGATGGGATTGCTCGATGGCTCAATCGATATTGTGGTCGGCACGCACGCCATTTTTCAGGATACGGTTAATTACAAAGACCTTGGTCTGGTGGTGATCGATGAGCAGCACCGTTTTGGCGTTGCCCAAAGATTGCAACTTGCCAGCAAAGGCAAGCGGACACCGCATACACTTGCCATGACCGCGACACCGATACCCCGAACGCTGACGCTTGCTCAGTATGGTGAAATGGATGTGAGCCGTCTGGACGAGATGCCGCCTGGGCGGCAACCGATCGACACCCGCGTGATTGCGCAAGACCGGATGGAGGATGTCATTGCAGGCGTGGCCCGGCACGTAGCCAGCGGGCAGCAAGCCTATTGGGTTTGTCCGATGGTCAACGAGAGCGAGGTTGCTGACCTCGCGGCGGCAGAAGCGCGCTATGCAGTGTTGAAGGAGCGTTTCGGCGATGACGTGGTGCTGGTCCACGGTCAGTTAAAACCGGAACTCAAAGATGCGGCGATGGAACGCTTCGCTAGCGGTCAGGCAAAGCTGCTGGTTGCAACAACTGTCATCGAAGTGGGCGTTGATGTGCCGGCCGCCACGCTGATGGTTATTGAGCAAGCCGAGCGTTTCGGTTTAGCACAATTGCACCAGCTGCGCGGTCGGGTAGGGCGCGGCAGCGAGAAATCGGTATGCTTGCTGCTGAGAGGGAGCGGTCTAAGCGAAACCGGACGAAGAAGGCTTGCATTGATGCGTGAGACGCAGGACGGTTTTCGTATTGCGGAAGAAGACCTCGAACTGCGCGGCGGCGGCGAGCTGTTGGGTACGCGCCAATCAGGCGACACGCCGTTCCGGGTTGCCAATCTGGAACAGATCACGCGGCTACTGCCAGCTGCCCATGCCGATGCGCGTCTGCTTATGGAGCGCGACAGGGGTCTAGCCAGCGGACGCGGCCAGGCGGCACGCACACTGCTCTATCTGTTTGAGCGCGACTGGGGCGTACAGCTATTGCGCGGAGGCTAGTTTCGCGACCAGCGCCTGTGCGGCTTCGCTGACTTCAGCCCAGGTCCGTTCGAACCCGTCATCTCCGCCATAATAGGGATCGCCAACTGGATCGCCCACCCGATGGGGCAGCACATCGAGCAAAAGCGAGATTTCAGCCGTCGCGTTCGCTGGTGCGCGCGCTTCGACATTGCGCAGGTTTTCGTGATCCATCGCGAAGATATGCGTGAATTCGCTGAAGTCACTCTCCGCAAGCTGCCGCCCACAATAGTGCGTGATGTCGATTCCCCGCGATGCTGCTGTACGGATGCTGCGCGGGTCTGGTGGCTTGCCCACATGATAGCCAGCTGTCCCGACGCTATCGACATGCACCGCCAAACCTGCGTCATCCGCAGCCGCGCGAAATGCGGCTTCGGCCAAAGGTGAGCGGCAAATATTGCCGAGACAAACGAACAAAACGGATGCTGTTTGTGCCATTGGCGAAAGGCTACTGGACCTTGGGGTGCCCGCGCAATAGGAAGCGGGGCCAAGAGGAGAATTTTCCATGCACAAGCTTTTCGCCGCAGCACTTTTGGCGTCCGCCACCACGGTTTTGCCTAGCTCTGCAATCGCGGATGATCACTCGGTTCAAACGGCGGACAATGCCTCGGCGGGAAGCTACAAGAGTGTTCGCGCAGAAATATGGCAATGGCAGCTCGACAACAGCCCCGGCCTGGCAACCAGCGTGGGCGACCGGCGCGGTGACGGCAAGTTGGGCGATTGGTCAGTTGAAGCACATTCACGCAGTATCGTGGATGCCCGGCAGTTCGTGGCGCGGCTTGATGCAATTGACCGGGCTGAACTAACCGCAGATCTTCAAGTGGATTACGATGTCGTGCGCGTGAGCATGGCGGACATCATTGCCGCGTCTTTACACGAACATGATTGGTATCAGATATTCACCAACCGCGGCGGTTGGTTCAATCAACTTGCATCGCTTCCGAACGGATCACCTTTCTTCACCAGCGCAGATTACGATAGCTACGTTGGCCGACTGGAAGCCTATGCGAAGGTCAATCAGGATGCGATGGCGCGCACACGAATTGCGATTGAAAAGGGGCTCACACACGCGTGCGGACCGATGGAGGGCTTCCATGAACGGATGCAAAGCATGGTCTATTCAGAGGCGGAAAGCTCTCCCTATTGGTCACCGTTCGCCACTCAACCTTCGACCATTGGTGATAACGAGTGGGCGAGTTTGAAAGAGCGCGCCAAGGCTGCGCTGGAAACAACGGTCTTTCCCGAGCTACAAGCCTTTGCCGATTTCTACCGGCAAGAATACGAGCCTGAATGTCGCACTGGTATGCCGGGTATCTTGGGGACGCCGGGTGGGACCGAATTCTATGACTATCGGGTCAAGAGCTTCACCACTTCGGATATGACAGCTGATGAAGTGCATCAGCTGGGGCTATCCGAAGTCGCGCGCATTCGTGCTGAAATGGAGGAGGTGGCTTCTCAAGCTGGCTTCGAGACGCGCGAAGCCTTCGTCGAACATCTGCGCACCGATCCGCAGTATTACATGACCGATGAACAGGAATATCTGCGCTACACTCAGGCGCTTGCGAAAGAGATCGACGGGTGGATGCCGAAGCTGTTCGGTAAGCTTCCGCGCCAGCCCTACACTGTGCTGCCAATCCCCGCCGAGCGGGCCCCCGGGAATACGACGGCCTACTATGAGCCAGGTTCGCTGGAGACCGGGCAGGCGGGCATCTATCGTTTGAACCTGACGGAGCTGGACCAGCGTCCACTTTGGGAATTGCCGGCCTTGGGCGTGCACGAGGCTGTTCCAGGGCATCACCATCAAATCGCACTGCAACGCGAGCTGGATCTGCACCCCCTGCGTGCCAATGGTACATTTTTCACCGCGTTTGTTGAGGGGTGGGGCCTCTACTCGGAGCGTCTGGGAATCGAGATGGGCTTGTACGATACTCCAGCCAAGCAAATGGGGCGGTTGAGCTATGAGATGTGGCGCGCCACCCGACTTGTGGTCGATACAGGTATCCACTCGAAGGGATGGAGCAAGCAGAGAGCGGTCGATTACATGCTCGACAACACCGCGCTTTCTCCCGCCAATATTGATGCCGAAGTGAACCGCTATATCACTTGGCCCGGCCAAGCGCTGGCCTACAAAGTGGGCGAGCTAAAAATTCGCGAGCTTCGGATATTGGCGGAAGGCGAGCTTGGCGCGTCTTTTGATCTGCGTGCGTTTCACGACACGGTTCTTGAGAACGGTTCAGTGCCCCTCAGTGTCCTTGAGGCTCATGTGAAGCGCTGGATCGCAGCTGAAAAAGCGAAGCTCTAAACCAATTCCGCCAGCTTGCGTTCGACCAGCTGGCGAATGTTGAGCACGGCTTTCAACTTTGCTCCAAGCAAAGCAGTGCCGCTGACCTTGCGCTGTACAAACAGCGTTTCGGCTGGCGGAATATGCCAGCTCTGCTTGTCCTCGGCGATGGCCATACCTTCTTCGCGCAACAGCGGCACGAAGGCGCGATCGCCAAAGTCGAAGGGCGCATCGCGATTCATCTCTGAAGTGATCACGCCGATCATTCTGTCGACACGCTCGCCTTGCCGCTCGATCACAGTCGGATTGATGAAGCCAATCGCGAGCGCTTCTGCGCGAATCTTGTCTGCTTCACCTGTAAGTCCTGCGCCGAGCAAGCGGCGATAGCCTTCTGCCACGTGCGGTTCGACGTTTCGAGCCGCTCCGAAATCCAGCAGTACGACTGCGCCATCGCTACGGCGATAGCGATAATTGGCGAAGTTGGGATCGGTTTGCATGACGCCAAATTCGAACAGCTCGCGCAGCACCAATTCCACGATCCGCTCGAAGACTTCGTTGCGAAGCTCCTGTGCTTCATCTGTGAGGGCTTCGATCGCAATACCATCTTCGAAGCTCATCGCGAGTATACGTTTTCTGGTCAGGCCCTCATGCAGGGTAGGGACCACAAAGCGTTCGTCTTGTGCCATGCGCGCGGCATAGAGCCGCATCTGCTCACCTTCTCGGACATAATCGGCTTCTTCGTGAAGCTGTTCCTTTGCTGCCTTTAACAAGGGTTCCATATCGAGAAAGTCCGGCAACAGGCCTGACATCCGAAGCAATGTGGCAACATTATCGACATCCGCGCTGATGCTGTCGGCCACACCAGGGTATTGGACTTTTATAGCCAGTTCCTCGCCCTCGCGGGTCATGGCCTTGTGTACTTGGCCAATCGAAGCTGCGGCAATCGGGCGCGGATTGAACCAGCGAAATTGCTTTCGCCAATCCGGTCCCCATTCTTCTTGCAAGACTTTGTCGAGCTGGCGCGCAGGCATAAAGTTCGCTTGGTCGCGCAAGGTCGCAAGTATGTTCGATAACTCAGGCGGAAAGAAGTCGCCTGCGTCCATACTGATAATCTGGCCCAGCTTCATCGCTGCGCCGCGCAAATGCGACAGCCGCTCTGTCAGTCGCCGAGCATTGCCCGGGGTCAACAGCAGATCCTGGGCGGACATGCGCTTTCCGCTGGCCATACGCCGCACGCCCTCGGCCAGCATTCCGCCAGCGACACCGCTTGCCAAACGTCCGAAACCCGCGACGCGGCTCAGGCGCGAGCTGGGTACAGCGCGGTATCGCGATCTATCGTTGTCATGTGACATTGAGATTTGGCCCGGTCAGGTGCTGCATACCATAGACCAATGATCGGCGGCATCGCCTGTTCCTCAGCTAATACAGAGCCCGCCATCTACGGGCAGGCATTGCCCTGTAATATAGTCACTGTGCGGCGAAGCAAAGAACACCGCCAGACCTTCCAGTCCATCGTGGTCGCCAAACCGCCGCAAGGGAATGCGCTTGGTCATCCATTCGGCAAAACGCGGATCTGCCTGAGCAGTCAGATCAGTTTCGTAGAAACCGAAAAGCAGAGCGTTCGCGGTAATCTGGTATCTCGCCAATTCGAATGCTGCCGCGCGTGTCAGCCCGTTCACAGCGGCTTTCGATGCGGCATAGTTCGAGCTGCGGTTTACGCCCATGATCGATTGGCCAGAACTGGTCGCTATCAGCTTCCCCCCTTCGCCGCGCTCAACCATATGTTCGGTGACATAGCGATAGGTGAGGGCGGGGCCGCGGGCATTGACGGCCATCACCTTGTCCCATGCCTCAGCGGTCATTTCCGGCAGCGCCATGCCCCCGCCAATTCCCGCATTGGCGAAACATATATCGACCTTTCCGAAGCGATCGAGTGCCGAGGCCATCGCTGCGGCAATCTGCTCCTCTTCGGCGACATCGCAAGGGAAAGCTGCCGCGCTCCCGCCGTCAAAGGCGTTGAGCTCCTCCACCGCGGCAGCGTTCTTCGCTTCATTGCGCGCCCAGATGGCTACGTCCGCGCCGGACTTCACCAACCCGCGCGCAAAGGCGAGTCCGATGCCGCTATTGCCGCCGGTGATGACTGCGGTTTTGCCGCTAAGATTAAACAAGTTCATGTATTTTGTTTTGCGCCATGAGCATTGTGACTGCAATCACACAAAATGCGAGGGGGGAGGGAACACATGATGGTTTTGGCTATTGTTCGGGAATGGCAGAACAAACATTGACTCCCGCCGCCAAAGGGTTGGGCTATGCGGGACTGATCCCACAATTCATCGCGCTTGCATTGGTGTTGCAAGGCGGAGAGTTTGGGTATGTGGCGCTTGCCGCAGGCTTTGGCTACGCGGCATTCATCTTCAGCTTTCTTGGCGGCGTGTGGTGGGGTCAGTCGCTGGCTTCGGGGCGAGCAGATGCTGCGGCATACCTTGTCGCCGTGCTGCCTAGCCTGCTTGCTCTGGCCTTGTTTTTGCCATGGACCTTCGGCTGGGAATGGCCCGGACCGGCGTTAATGTTTCTTGCTGCATTGATCGCGCTCAGTCCGCTGGTCGACCGATGGCTCGATCTTGGCAGACAAGACTTTATGCGGCTGCGCTGGCACCTGTCGCTAGGGCTGGGTGCACTCACGGCTGCGCTAGGAATAATCGGCATCGAGCCAGTTTAGATGGTCGGGGAGAGAGGATTCGAACCTCCGGCCCCTGCCTCCCGAAGACAGTGCTCTACCAGGCTGAGCTACTCCCCGACCGGATCGGCCCCACACAAAACTGTGGGTCGAGGCAGGAGGCGCGATATAAGTGCGCTTTTGCAGGGTGGCAAGCGAGCAAATGCAGGTTTAGGGTCCGCCAATGGCAACGCTTGAGTCTCCTGAAACTATTCCGTCTAAACTCACCGGCCCAGGTCATCCTGAATGGCAATATCTCGACCTAATGCGGCGCATCTGGGAGGGTGGCAGCGAGCGCATTGATCGCACCGGAATCGGCACGCGTTCGATTGCCGGTGCGATGCTGCGGTTCGATCTTGCCGATGGCGCGATGCCGCTACTCACCACGAAGCGGGTCTACTGGAAAACCGCGACGCGCGAGATGCTGTGGTTCCTGACTGGCGAGACCAACATTCGTCCGCTTGTACTGCAGGGCGTGAAGATATGGAATGAATGGCCGCACGCGCGATACGTCAAGGAAACCGGCGATAACATCGCGCTTGATGATTTTGTTCAACGGATTGCCGACGACGAAGAGTTTGCGCGTCAGTGGGGTGATTTGGGGCCGGTATACGGCAAGCAATGGGTTGATTGGCCGACCTATCGCTATCGAAAGGACGGGCTCTACGAGCGCGGGCCGGGCATCAATCAGGTTGCGGAAGTCGTCGAAAGCCTGCGCAATAATCCCGGCAGCCGGCGGCACATTATCGAAGGCTGGAACGTGGCAGAGCTGGACCGGATGGCGCTGCCGCCGTGCCACAAGACCTATCAGTTTCATGTTGCGGGAGGGCGCCTCAATTGCATGCTCTATCAGCGCAGCTGTGATGTCGCCTTGGGCCTACCGTTTAACCTTTGGTCAGCGGCTCTGCTGCAACGGATGATCGCGCAGCAGACTGGCCTCGAACCCGGCGAATTGGTGTGGATGGGTGGTGACGTTCATTTGTATCTGAACCACGAGCATTTGATCACCGAACAGCTCTCGCGCGAGCCGCAAGGCAACCCGACGCTTGAAATCACGCGCAAGCCGGACACAATTTTCGATTACACAATCGATGATTTTGTAGTGCATGATTACGCACCGCAGGCCCCGATCAAGGCACCTGTTGCGGTATGAGTGAAAGCGGCTAGACCAGCTTGACCGTAGTCTTTGCGTGAAATAAAATAACGCCAACGTAAAAGAATGCTACAGACCTGCTGTTAGCAGGGGGAGAGCCAGTCATGGCCAATAGGCCTGAGACAACACCTGAGCCGAAAAGCAACAAGCCGGCGCTACAGCTTCACGTTCCAGAGCCGAAGTACAGGCCGGGCGATGAGGTGGACTACAGTCATCTCGAGATCCCTGAGGCGGGTACACAGCCTCGTCCGGATGAAACAAGCGATCCAAAGGACATGCTGGACTTTGCCTATGGTCTGGTCCGCGTTCTTGGTGACGACAACAAGGCGCATGGCGCCTGGGATCCGAAACTTGATGCGGATACCTTGCGAACGATGCTGCGCAACATGGCGATGGTGCGCGCTTTTGATGACCGCATGTTCCGCGGCCAGCGCCAAGGCAAAACCAGTTTCTACATGAAGTGCACCGGTGAAGAGGCGACCAGCGTGGCATCCTCAATGGCGCTCGCATCTGACGATATGGTGTTCCCCAGCTATCGCCAGCAAGGCATTTTGATCGCGCGCGGCTATCCCATTGTCGACATGATCAACCAGATCTACTCGAACAAAGGCGACAAGTTGAAGGGTCGCCAGCTGCCGATCATGTATTCAAGCAGAGAACACAGTTTTTTCTCGATTTCAGGCAACCTTGCCACACAAACCCCCCAGGCGGTGGGCTGGGCGATGGCGAGCGCGATCAAGGGTGACACCCGGATCGCCGCAACATGGGTTGGTGAGGGTTCAACTGCCGAAGGTGACTTCCACAACGCCTGTACATTCGCAACGGTATACAACGCACCGGTCATCCTGAATGTGATCAACAACCAGTGGGCGATCTCCAGCTTCTCTGGCTTTGCAGGTGCCGAGCGCACTACCTTTGCTGCACGCGCACTGGGATATGGCTTGGCTGGCCTTCGCGTCGACGGAAACGATGCACTAGCATGTTACGCAGCGCAGCAATGGGCCGCGAACCGCGCGCGCGCGAATGCTGGTCCGACTTTGATAGAATACTTCACTTATCGCGCAGAGGGCCACTCTACGTCGGACGACCCGTCCGGCTATCGCAGTGCGCAGGAGCGCGAGGAGTGGCCGCTGGGTGATCCAGTGATGCGCCTCAAGAACCACTTGATCGAATTAGGCGAGTGGGACGAAGATCGCCAGTCAGCGATGGACCTTGAATGTGCGGAGCTGGTGAAGGCCGCTACCAAGGAAGCCGAGAAGAACGGCATCCTCGGGCATGGAATGCATCACCCATTCCACACCATGTTTGAAGATGTTTACGAAGAACTGCCATGGAATCTGGAAGAACAGGCTGAGCAAGCCATTCGCGAACGCCAGGTCAAATGGCCCAAGGGAGGGCCGGGCGCATGAGCATTGATGTGAAAGATCAAGCCACGGGTGACGCGGGCACGGAGCGCCGCCTTAACATGATTGAAGCGATCAATGACGCGCTCGACATTATGCTTGAGCGTGACAACGATGTGATCGTGATGGGCGAGGACGTCGGTTACTTTGGCGGCGTATTCCGTTGCACTGCTGGTCTGCAGGAAAAGCACGGAAAGACCCGTGTTTTTGATACGCCAATCTCCGAGTGCGGCATTATTGGCGTCGCGGTGGGGATGGGGGCATATGGCCTGCGACCCGTTCCGGAAATCCAGTTTGCCGATTATATCTATCCCGGCCTTGATCAGCTGATTTCGGAAGCAGCACGCCTGCGTTACCGCTCGGCGAATGACTATATCGCACCCATGACTGTGAGGTCTCCCTTCGGTGGGGGCATCTTCGGTGGCCAGACGCACAGTCAGTCACCCGAAGCGATTTTTGCGCATGTAGCGGGTTTGAAGACAGTCATTCCGGCTACACCCTATGACGCGAAGGGACTGTTGATCAGCGCCATCGAAGACAATGATCCGGTGATCTTCTTCGAGCCAAAGCGTATCTACAACGGCCCGTTCTCGGGCTATTATGATAAACCGGTAGAGCCGTGGAAGAAGCACAACGATAGCGTTGTACCGGAAGGGTACTACAAGGTTCCACTTGGCAAAGCACGTCAAGTGACAGAGGGTGAAGCACTGACTGTGCTGGCCTATGGCACGATGGTACACGTGGCAGAGGCTGTGTGTGCAACAAAGGGTATCGACGCCGATATTCTGGACCTGCGGACAATTGTTCCGCTTGATATCAAAGCAATCGAAGCTTCGGTCGAAAAGACCGGGCGCTGTCTGATCGTACACGAAGCGACTCGAACCGCCGGTTTCGGCGCCGAGTTATCTGCGCTCGTGACCGAACGCTGCTTTTATCATCTCGAAGCTCCGGTTGAGCGTGTAACCGGATTTGACACACCCTATCCGCACAGCCTTGAATGGGCCTATTTCCCTGGCCCGGTTCGTATTGGCGAAGCGATCGACAAGATTCTGAAGGACTGACCCGATGGCAAAGTTCACATTCAATATGCCTGACGTCGGCGAAGGCGTTGCCGAAGCCGAGATCGTTGAATGGCACGTGAAGGTTGGCGACACTGTATCGGAAGACCAGCATCTCGTCGATGTGATGACCGACAAGGCGACGATCGACATCGAAAGCCCGGTTGACGGTGTTGTCACTGAAGTTGCCGGTGAAGTTGGCGATGTGATCGCGGTTGGCGCGATGCTGGTCGTTGTCGAGGTCGAAGGCGAAGTGCCTGACGAGGTCGAGGAAGCGAACGAAGTTGAAGCTAAACCGGCAACTAAAGAGGTTCAGCAAGCTGAGCCAGCACGTCAACCAGAACCTGAACGAACACCAGAACCTGAGCAAGCATCAAAGCCAGCTCCGGCTGCGGCTGAGGCCGTGGAAAAGGTCCTTGCCACACCTGCGGTACGCAAGCGCGCGCGCGATCTGGGAATTGATCTGTCCGAAGTAAAACCCGCCGAAGACGGCCGCATTCGCCATGGCGATCTGGATCAGTTTCTAGCCTATAATGCGAGCGGAGGTTTTGCTCCCGCCGGAGTGGCGCGTGCGGACGAGAGCATCAAAGTCATCGGCCTGCGCAAGCGTATTGCGCAAAATATGTCTGCTGCGAAGCGCAACATCCCGCATTTCACTTATGTTGAAGAGTGCGATGTAACCGAGCTTGAGCGGATGCGCGCGCAGCTGAATTCTGCACGCGGTAGCAAACCCAAGCTGACTATGCTGCCGCTGTTGATCGCAGCAATCTGCAAGAAACTGCCAGAATATCCGATGATCAATGCGCGTTATGATGACGAAGCAGGCGTGGTGACGCGCCATGGTTCTGTACATTTGGGCATGGCAACCCAGACCGACAATGGATTGATGGTACCGGTTATCAAGGATGCGCAGGCTAAAAACCTGTGGCAGCTTGCGAACGAAATTGGACGACTTGCCAATTCAGCGCGCGACGGCTCTGCCAAGTCGGACGAGCTGTCTGGATCGACGCTGACCGTCACGTCACTTGGGCCGCTCGGCGGGGTTGCAACAACGCCGGTGATCAATCGCCCCGAAGTCGCGATAATCGGCCCGAATCGCATCGTCGAGCGCCCGATGTTTGTCACTGGTCCTGATGGACAGGAACGTATCGAGAAGCGCAAGCTGATGAATATCTCGATCAGTTGCGATCATCGCGTAGTCGACGGATATGACGCGGCCAGCTTCATTCAAGAGGTCAAAAAACTGATCGAAACACCTGTCCTGCTTTTGAGCGAATAAAGTTTGATTTTTCGCGCAAACGGTCGTTGACAGCATCTGGACTCGGCCGTATTTGCCCGTCTCCCAAGTGGCTGCGCGGGTGTAGCTCAGTTGGTTAGAGTGTCGGCCTGTCACGCCGAAGGTCGCGGGTTCAAGTCCCGTCACTCGCGCCACTTGGGGAATTTTCCTAGAGAAGCTGATCGATTTCGACTTGCTGGCTTTGCGCCGGTAGGCTGATCAACATGCCGTCTTTGGCCAATTCCAGCTGACCATCAAAATTCTGTTTGGCATCACCCAAGAATGCGGGCTCGATCAGGCGCGCGGGCGGTGCTGGCACCAGATGGTATAGAACCAGCGCTTTCGCACCGGCGAGCTGCGCAACCCGTGCCGCTTCTTCAGGCGTGGTGTGATAATCCGGAATATCGGCCATGATTTTCGCGCCATCGGTATTGCCTCGTGCGGCCAGCGTTTCGCCCAGCTTGCCAACCATCGCTGGATTGAGCGCTTCGTGCAGAATGAGATCGGCACCTTGCGCGAACCGCGCGAACTCTTTTGAGTACTTCAGGTCACCGCTGATCACCACTGAACGCCCCTTGTAGTCGAGCCGAAAGGCATAGGCATTGTCGATTGGAGCGTGATCTACGCGTAGGGTGCGAATTGACAGTCCGTTGCGTTCGAAGGTGAAACTCTCATCAATGTTCGTCGCCACGCCGCCGAATCCACTTGGCCTTGCGGCTTCCGGGCCATGATGCGCGATGCGATAGCCGCGATCGATCCCGTAGGCTGTCATTAGACCGTCGACCACCCGGTCGGTCCCTTCCGGGCCATAGACTGGCAGTGGCGTGCTGCGACCGCCGGCCATCCACGCCTGCAACATTAACGCGCCTAACCCGTCGAAATGGTCCGAATGCAGATGTGTCAGGAATGTCGCTTCGAGACGAACCATAGGAAAGCCCATAGCGCCAAGCTTGCGGTCGGAACCCGAACCAACGTCGAAAATATATCCATCGCGGCCCGCCAGTACCGCCAGACATGGGCCAGCGCGATTGGCATCAGGCATTGGTGACCCACTACCGCAAACAAAGACATGCAATCCGTCGGCGAAATCGACAGTCTGATCTACGCCAGCGCGCTGCTCTACCGCGCGTTCGAACACGCGTTGTCCAATCCATTGCCCTCCGAATAGGGCAAAACTCCCTGCTAGAATTGCGACAAGGAGCAAGCCGATCAGTAGTTTGCGTGTCATTGACCCTCCGGTTCAAACGGTAACCTAATCTGGAGCGTTCCAGCGCCCTGTCTCCATCCAGATCAGGAAGCGTTTCAAAGGCAGCAGCCAGATCAGCCCGAGCACGAGGTAGATGATCGTCTGTACCCATATCGGCCAGCCGCCGATCAGATCAGGCGCGTGGCGCGCGATCACGATACCATAGACAATGAGGGCGGCGAAAAGACCGAGTATGCCAACGGGGATTCGCCAGGTTGGAGTTTCGCGCATCAAAAAGGTCCGTACATCCGCGTTGGTGTAATCACAGCATCTAAACGCTGATCATGTGGCTCTGTGGGCAAGGCGTCGCATAATTGCACATCCCACGCGAGACCAATCGCTATCCGTCCAGGATGTTCCGCCAGCCAGCGATCATAGTGCCCGCCACCTTGACCGAGGCGGTCTCCGTTGGCGGTAAAACCTACCAGCGGGATTAGCAGTACATCCGGAATCAAGGTCTCGGCTTCTGTGCGGGGCTCAAGCATTCCAAAGGGACCGGTAACCAGGTCGCTTTCGCCGAACGGGTCCACATGAACAGCAAATTCCATTGGAGACTTGTTTGATGCGAAGCGCGGTAGAGTGATCGTGTGCCCGTTCTCGTGGAAATAGGTTGTGTAGTGGGCGGTCGGAGCCTCGTATGGGCCGGCATGGTACAAGCCTATCACAGCGTCTGTAGCGATTTTTTGAAGAAGCTGGGACGGGGGGTGGCGGAACACCAGCCCGCGCATTGTTTCTGGCAGTTTCTCAACATGTTCCCGGCGAGCTGCGCGCAATTTCTTTCGAAGTTCGGGCTTCTTCATTGCTACGTATCCTACTCGATCAATCGGCCTGCATGGCCGCAAGCCCGACCGGGCGCCCGCAGCGATGCGACCGTAAGGTCGCGTGAGCGAGGAAATCGCGCGCTGGAAAGCGTGCGGAATGAAAGATGTGGCGGAACCACCATGGGTCGTTTGCTCGAGAAATCCTCTGACGCCTAAACGTCAGGTGGGCGCCGTATGTCCTGGGCCCCAGGACGAACCCGTAATCCAAGACAGGGACAGCTCCCTAGGAATTGCTTATAGCCTCAGGGATGTTCGAACGGCTCGTGCCGGGCAGTCCCGCCAATTGTCTATTTAGTGTGTCGCAGCCTGTGCCTCAAGCGTGTCAGCACATTTTTCGATCAAATCCGCCAGCTGCTCCAGCTGCTCCAGTTTGGAACTGATATTATCAGTCGCAAAAAGCGGTTCCTGCCCTGATGCAGCAGACTTCATGTTGGCCAGATCGTTGGCGATTGCATCTCGTTCAGCTCTAAGCGCGTTGAGCTCCAGCGAAAGTTCACGGGTCTTTTTCTCTGCGTTTTTAGCACCTTCTTCAAGGGCCTGGATTTTTGAGGCGAGATCCCTTGGATCTTCTCCAAGTGCTTCGCGTGTTTCGTGCAATTCATCCGCGAGAAACAGTGCAGCAAACAAGAGATTCTGCGCTTCTGTCCCGGCTAGATTGCCTTGCAACTGGTTCAGCTTTTCATCGATCATTGATCCAAGGCGGGCGAGGTGCGCCTCTTCACCGTCGGCGCAGGCGACTTTGTAAGCCTTGCCGGCGATGCGGAGTGTGACTTCGCTCATTGCTCGAAGCCCTCAATCAATTCGTCAAGTTTGGAAAGGGTCTGTGAGACCTCGTGACGCAGCGCCTCGTGCTTTGCTGCCAGCTCATTATCGCCCGTCGCTGAAACGCTCAGCTTGCCGCCCGCCGCGCTGATACGGTTGGCAGCTGCCTCGATCCTCTCGATCGCCTGCGAAATACGATCACTTTCCATAGCAGGGATTTACCCAAATTCGTCAGCAGGAGCAAAGCCTTGGCGCATCCTGTTGATAACTGCTCTTCAAGAACCCTGTTTCATTAGAAAAATCGACAGTCAGTGGAAGGCTCGATTGTTCGCCTTGACCTGATAACGGCCCTCCGCGAAGGGTCCGCCAACGCGTCGAATCGACGCGCCGGGCGGTGGCTGATCCGGCACCGCTCAATGCTTGTCAGGAGCAGTTTGCGAATGAGCCTCGATCCCGCCCGTCTTCAACCCATGTCCAACGCAATCCGCGCATTGTCGATGGATGCTGTGCAAGCTGCGAATTCGGGGCATCCGGGAATGCCAATGGGAATGGCGGATGTCGCTACAGTATTGTGGTCCAATTATCTGAAGTTTGACCCTCATGCACCCGACTGGGCCGACCGGGACCGGTTTGTGCTTTCAGCCGGGCACGGCTCAATGCTGATTTATAGCCTGCTGCATCTGTCGGGATACGCTGCTCCGACGATGGACGACATCCGCAACTTCCGTCAGCTAGGCAGCCCGTGCGCGGGCCATCCGGAAAACTTCTTGCTGCCCGGGGTCGAGTGCACCACCGGCCCATTGGGGCAAGGGCTTGCCATGGCAGTGGGTATGGCGATGGCTGAGCGACACCTGAACGCTGTCTTCGGCGATGATCTGGTCAATCACCGTACATGGGTTATCGCGGGCGATGGCTGTTTGATGGAGGGCATCAATCACGAAGCGATCGGGCTTGCCGGTCATCTCGGCCTTGGCCGGATGAATGTTCTTTGGGACGACAACAACATCACCATCGATGGTGGCACCGATCTTTCCACCAGTGAAGATATCAAGGCCCGCTATCGGGCGACTGGTTGGCACGTGGTTAGCTGTGACGGGCATGACTTTGCTGATATCGCTCGCGCGCTCGATGAAGCTGTTGCTGATGGTCGTCCATCGCTTGTCGCTTGCAAAACCGTGATCGGTAAAGGTGCGCCGAACAAGCAAGGTACCAGTGCAACGCACGGCGCGCCGCTGGGCCCGGATGAAATCGCGGCTGCGCGTGAAGAACTTGGATGGGATTACGAACCGTTCGAGGTTCCGACTGACATTTTGGCCGATTGGCATGCGACCGCCGAACGCGGTGCGTCTGCACATGGCGCCTGGGCGGGGCGGCTTGCGACCGATCTGGATCGCAAGGCCAAATTCGAAAACCATATGATGGGCGTGGCCGATTTGGCGTCGCCTGCACTTGAGGCCTATATCCATGGTCTGGCTGCAGAACCGAAGAAGGTTGCCACTCGCAAAGCTTCGGAAATGGCGCTGGAGCCTCTTACAGCGGCTTTGCCCCAGCTTATTGGCGGATCAGCAGACCTGACCGGTTCCAACAACACCAAAACGTCCAGCACAACGCCATTGACCGCTCAAGACTATGCGGGTCGCTATGTCTATTACGGCATACGTGAATTTGGCATGGCCGCAGCAATGAATGGAATGGCACTGCATGGCGGCGTTGTGCCCTACGGCGGTACGTTCCTGATCTTTAGCGATTATTGCCGCAATGCGATCCGCCTGTCAGCGCTGCAACAAACGCAAGCTATCTATGTCATGACCCATGACAGCATTGGCCTGGGTGAAGATGGGCCAACGCACCAACCGGTGGAGCAGGTCATGAGCCTGCGGTTGATCCCGAATCTCAATGTCTATCGCCCATGCGATACAATCGAGACTGCAGAATGCTGGGCCTTGGCCTTGTCTACGCCTGAAACGCCTTCGGTCTTGTGCCTGTCTCGACAGGGTCTGCCGCAATTGCGCGGAGACGGTGATGGGGATTGGTCAGCCTTGTCGAACCGTTCAGGCATGGGCGCATACCGTCTTGTTTCCGCGAATGCTGACCGCAAGGTTGTGCTGATTGCTACAGGTTCGGAAGTTGCGCTGGCATGTGAAGTGGCACAGGCTCTGGAAGGGCATGGCATCGGCGCCGATGTTGTCTCTATGCCCTGTGCCGAACTGTTCGAAGCGCAGTCGGATGACTATCGTGCTGATGTCTTGCCGGCGGGTGCGCTCAAGGTCTCGATTGAGGCAGGCTCAACCCTGGGTTGGGAGCGCTATACCGGCACCGATGGCATTAATATTGGCTTGGATCGCTTTGGCGCATCTGCACCTGCCGGCGATCTGTTTGCCAAATTCGGTTTCACTGCGGAGGCAATTGTCCCGCAAATCTTGAACAAATTGAACGCATAAGCAGGAGTTTCCCCCATGGCGACTAAAGTTGCAATCAACGGTTTTGGACGTATCGGTCGTCTGGTGGCGCGCGCCATTCTGGAACGCAGCGATCATGATCTTGAATTGGTTTCGATCAACGATCTGGCAGATACGAAGTCGAACGCATTGTTGTTCCAATATGACAGCACACACGGTCGTTTCCCCGGCACGGTGGAAGTCGGCGACAATGCTATCATCGTCAATGGCAAGTCTATTGCTGTGACCAGCGAGCGTGATCCGGGCAATTTGCCGCATGCGGCGCAAGGGATCGATATTGTTTTGGAATGCACCGGCTTTTTCCAGAGCCACGAGGCTGCTGAGCCTCACCTAAAAGCGGGCGCAAAGCGGGTGCTGATCTCCGCCCCGGCAAAGAATGTTTCAGCCACAATTGTTTACGGTGTGAACCATGAGACGCTGACCGCTGACGATGTGATCGTGTCGAACGCCAGCTGCACCACCAACTGCCTCTCGCCGATGGCGAAGGTTTTGAACGAGACAGTTGGGATCGAGCGCGGCTTTATGACCACGATCCACAGCTATACCAATGATCAGCGTATGTTGGACCAGATGCACGGTGACATGCGCCGGGCACGCGGCGGGGCGCAGAACATGATCCCGACCACGACCGGCGCAGCACGTGCGGTTGGCCTGGTCCTGCCAGAACTTGCTGGCAAGCTGGACGGGTCCTCGGTTCGCGTGCCAACGCCGAATGTATCGTTGGTTGACCTGGTGTTCACGCCGGGCCGTGATACCACGGTAGAAGAGCTCAATGCGGCGCTCAAAGCGGCCGCTGAAGGCCCTATGAAAGGCGTGCTCGACTATACCGATCAACCGCTGGTCAGCAGCGACTTCAACCACTATCCGGCCAGCTCCACGATCGACAGCCTTGAAACATCCGTGATGGAAGGCAAGCTTTGCCGCGTTGTTTCGTGGTATGATAATGAATGGGGCTTCTCGAACCGGATGATCGATACGTCGGGCGTGATGGCGAAGTTCCTTTAAGGACCGAATAAAATGGCATCCTTCAAGACCCTTGATGACCTTGGCGATGTGACCGGCAAGGTCGCTCTGGTTCGCGTCGATCTCAACCTTCCGATGAAGGATGGGTCAGCAACCGATGTCACTCGGGTCGAAGCTGCCAAGCCCACTATCCTTGAATTGAGCGACAAAGGCGCGAAAGTGCTCTTGCTCGCTCATTTCGGGCGGCCCGGCGGCAATCGCAGCTCGGTGCTGTCCACCAGCATGGTTGTGGGCGATGTTGAAGATGTGTTGGGCAAAGAGCTGATGTTCATTCCGGAGGTTGCAGGCCCTGTAGTCGAGCAATCGATCGGTATTCTGCGCAATGGGGATATCGGCCTGCTCGACAATGTCCGGTTTTGGTCAGGCGAAGAAGCCAATGATCCAGACTTTGCCAAGTCTATTGCGGCAAATGCCGATTTCTACGTCAATGATGCGTTTTCGGCTGCGCACCGTGCACATGCGACCACGGAAGGGTTGGCGCATCTGTTGCCAGCCTATGCCGGCCGCGCGATGGAAGCCGAGCTGAAAGCGCTTGATGCAGCTTTAGGAACGCCGGAGCAGCCGGTTGCGGCCGTTGTGGGTGGGGCCAAGGTTTCAAGCAAGCTCGCAGTTCTGGAAAACCTTGTCGGCAAGGTTCAGCACCTCATCATCGGTGGCGGGATGGCCAACACTTTTCTTGCCGCGCGCGGAGTCGATGTGGGCAAGAGCTTGTGCGAACATGACCTGACCGACACCGCCAATGCCATCATGGACAAGGCGGACCACGCGGGGTGCACCGTGCATCTTCCCTATGATGTGGTCGTGGCCAAGGATTTCGCGGCGAACCCACCCAGCCTGCGCACATGCAATGTTCACGAAGTGGCCGAGGACGAAATGATCCTCGATATCGGCGATCAAGCGGTTGAGGCTTTGGCCGATGTCTTGAAAACGTGCCGCACTCTCGTTTGGAACGGCCCTTTAGGTGCATTTGAGACTGAGCCTTTCGATGCGGCAACAGTGGCGCTTGCGCGAACGGCGGCGGCGCTGACGCAAGAGGGTTCGATCATATCGGTTGCGGGGGGCGGCGATACAGTCGCTGCGCTTGCGCATGCCGGGGTGAAGGATGATTTCACATTCGTCTCAACCGCAGGGGGCGCTTTTCTTGAATGGATGGAAGGCAAGGATCTTCCTGGCGTCGCCGCATTGTCTAAATAGCAGTTTGTCGGTGTTGCAGTGCAGCGCGCTGCTGGGTAAGGGCGCGTGCATACCTATGCATAAATGGCAACAAGCAGGAATACATCCATGAACCTCGATCAAATGACCGCCAAAATCGCCACGGGCAGCGGCTTTATTGCTGCGCTTGACCAGTCGGGAGGCTCCACCCCCAAAGCGTTGCGTGGTTATGGCGTCGAAGACAGCGAGTGGTCTGGCGATGATGAGATGTTCGCGGCGATCCATGCGATGCGTAGCCGTGTGATAACCTCGCCAAGCTTTGCAAATGGAAAGGTGATCGGCGCGATCCTGTTCGAAAAAACCATGGACGGATTAGTCGAAGGCGTGCCCACGCCGGATGCATTGAAGCAGCGCGGTATCGTGCCATTCATCAAGGTAGATCAGGGGCTGGAAGATGAGGCCCAAGGTGTCCAGATGATGAAGGACATGACGAAACTTGACGCGCTGCTCGAGAAGGCAGTTGCTGCTGGAATGTTTGGCACCAAGATGCGCTCGGTCATCAAGTCGGCAAACGCAGGCGGTATCGCCGCAAACGTCGCGCAACAGTTCGAATACGGCAACCGGATCGCGGACAAAGGCCTGATGCCGATGATCGAGCCGGAGTATGACATCAACGCAGATGAGCGCGGCGAAGGTGAACAGATCTTGCTGGCTGAAATCATGAAAGCTCTCGATGCGCTTCCTGAAGGACGCAAAGTTATGCTGAAACTGTCGATTCCTGTTGAACCGAACCTATATGCACCCGCAATCGCGCACCCCAATGTGTTGCGCGTTGTGGCACTGTCAGGTGGTTATTCGACCGATGATGCATGCGCGCATCTGGCAAAGAATCCTGGCATGATCGCAAGTTTCAGCCGTGGGCTGCTGCAAGACCTTCGCAAAGGCCAGGGTGATGCAGAATTTGATGCGGCTCTGGGCAAAGCCATTGATCAGATTGCAGATGCGTCGTGTGCTGGCTAAAGCGCCTGCGTGACTGAACCTGGAACACAGCTCTATCTGATTTCGCCGCTTGATGTTTCAGGTGACTTTCCCGCGCGGCTTGAAAGAGCGCTGGATGCGGGCAAAGGCGTCGTCACTGCCTTTCAATTTCGAGTAAAAGATCTCGATCAGCATGATGCCGCGCGCCTTGCAGAGCCACTGCAAGCGATCTGCGCTGAGCGCGACGTGGCGTTCATCGTGAATGACAGTGTCGCGCTGGCCAAGCGTTTGAAGGCTGACGGCGTCCATCTTGGACAAGATGATGGCGACCCAAGGGATGCGCGTGAGGAATTGGGCCGCGAGGCGCAAATCGGCATTACCTGTCACGCATCGCGACATATGGCGATGGATGCCGGGGAAGCAGGCGCAGACTATGTTGCGTTTGGCGCGTTCTTCGAGAGTACCACGAAGGATAAGGGCGATGCTGAACGGCCCGGCATCGAAACACTCGAATGGTGGGCCACACTCTTTGAAATCCCATGCGTGGCAATTGGCGGGATTACGCCAGAGAACTGCGGGCCTCTGATAAAGGCAGGGGCGGATTTTCTGGCTGTATCCGGTGCGGTCTGGAATAGCGATGAAGTTGCGGCAGTGAACGCCTTTACTGATGCAATCAGCGCGGCAAGCTAACCCACACGCACGCAAATCATCCGGCCGGTCGAGCCGTCTTCGTTGATCGAGCGCAGTTCATTCGGGCCGGTACGCCGAAGTTTTTGGCCATTTTTGGGCCCGGCTGTAAATGTCAGTTCGTCACCTTTGAGAATGTATGTACCGCGGCCTGCATCATTGCGATAGCGCGAGGCGCGCGCGATGCGAAAGCTCTCATCCTCTTGCGGAATCCAGGCTTCTCTCGAGGCGTCGCCGGGCAGGGCGCATTCATAGGGGCCATGAGGCATGGTGCGCAGCATTTGCGCCGCTGCCGGTGCTGAAGCCACCAATGCAGCGGTGCAAGCAATCAGAGTAGTCCGTTTCATGGATTATCGGATATCATGCGAGCGGCGAACTTGCCAGCATCCTTGCCCCGCATCGCTGGCTCGGCTAAGGGCGCGCAACACAACGCAGAGCAGTGTTCTGCAGGTTCCTTGAAAAGGTTGGTTCCCATGAAAATCAGCGGCGTCGATATCCGCCCAGGCAATATCATCGAGTACGAAAAAGGCATCTGGAAAGTTGCCAAGATCCAGCACACGCAGCCGGGCAAAGGCGGAGCCTATATGCAGGTCGAAATGAAGAACCTGCAGGATGGCCGCAAAACCAATGTCCGTTTTCGCAGCGCCGACACGATGGAAAAGGTGCGTTTGGATACTCAAGAGTATCAATTCCTTTATGAAGATGGCGACATGCTCGTTTTCATGGATCAGGAAACCTATGAGCAGATCACTCTGCCTTCGGATTTGCTGGGCGATGCGCGACCGTTCTTGCAGGATGGTATGCAGGTGAAGCTCGAGCTGTGGGAAGAAAAACCGATCAGTGTTGAGCTTCCAGCGCAGATCGAAGCTGAAATCGTCGAAGCCGACGCAGTAGTGAAGGGGCAAACTGCATCTTCCAGCTATAAACCGGCAGTCCTCGACAATGGTGTGCGCATCATGGTGCCCCCGCATATCGGCAGCGGCACACGCATCATCGTTGATGTGTATGAGCAAACCTACGTCGGGAAGGCGAGCTAACCCCCCATGTCGATGTTTTCAGGCCTCATCCGCGTAATGGAAAAAGCCGCCCGCAAGGCTGGCCATCGTTTGCGCCGCGACTTCGGCGAAGTGGAGCACTTGCAAGTGAGCCGCAAGGGCCCGGCGGATTTCGTATCCAAAGCGGACATGCGCGCTGAACGCACCATCTATGACGAATTGCTTCATGCACGCCCCGACTGGGGATTTGTGCTGGAGGAAGCTGGTGTCATCGAAGGCGACCCCACCAAGCCGCGCTGGATCATCGATCCGCTCGACGGGACAAGTAACTTCCTGCACGGCATTCCGCATTTTGCGATCTCGATCGCGGCGCAGGAGCCGAAGCTTGACGGTTCAGGCTGGGGCGACGTGACAGCGGCGGTTATCTATCATCCGATCAATGACGAGACCTATTGGGCGGAAAAGACGCGCGGCGCCTGGCTGCAGGATGCGCGTTTGCGCGTTTCGGCGAGATCGCGTCTGTCAGATTCGCTGATTGCCACCGGTATCCCGTTCCAAGGGGCGGGTGATCCCAATGAATGGATGAAAATCTACTCGGCATTCGGGCCCGAGGTTGCCGGGATCCGCCGTTTCGGTGCAGCGTCGCTCGATATGGCCTATGTTGCACAGGGCCGGTTTGACGGTTTCTGGGAAACTGGTCTTAGCGATTGGGACACAGCAGCTGGCTGTCTCCTGATCCGTGAGGCAGGCGGCTTTGTAACCGATTTTCGCGGGCGTTCGGAGCCTGTGCTTTCAAAGCAGGTGCTCGCTGCGAATGATGGTTTGCACTCGAAACTTCACAAGTTGTTGGTTGGCGCGCTCAAATAGCGCAGCGATAACCCAATCAGGACGAACTGAAGGGTTGAACATGCCAACGGGCGCGGCTATCTGCGCCCTTCCGAAAAGGAAGCCCCTGTGGTGGAATTGGTAGACGCGCTCGACTCAAAATCGAGTTCCTAACGGAGTGCCCGTTCGAGTCGGGCCAGGGGCACCACTTTCTTTTCGCGTCAGTCCACGTCAATTCGGATTTTGATCACCCCGTCATCACGGCTGTCGAATAGTGAGTAGGCTTCTGCGCCCTCGCTCAATCTGAAGTCGTGGCTGAAAAGCCCTTCGGCCTTCAAGCGGCCCTGCTGCAGCATCGGTACAAGATGCTGCCACATGTTGGGTACGTCGCAGATTCCGCCGCGCACCGTCACATGCTTGAACATGATAAGCGGCAGAGGCAGCGTATCGGATGGTTCTGGAATTCCAATAAAACTGACATTCCCGCGCGGGGCAACCAGCGGCAGTGTGCTGGCGATTGCTCCGCTAGCGCCAGAGGCCTCGAACACAGATTGTGCCCCGCGCCCACCGGTCAGCTCGCGGATTTGCGGAACCAGGTCCGCTCCAGGTGCGAAAGTGGCGGCACCCAATTTCTCCGCCATTTTGCGGCGGGATTCGACCGGGTCGATCGCGAACACCTGCGATGCGCCAAGTAAAAATGCCAGCTCCACGCCGATCAAACCGATCGGGCCCAAGCCGACAATTGCCACCGAGCCGCCTGGCTTTGGTTCCGCGCGCGTCAGGCCGAAATAGGCGGTGGCCATGCCGTCAGTCAGCAGCATTGCATGTTCGTCTGACAAGCCATCACGCGAATAGAGTGTCGCATCGGCATTGGGTACGCACACATATTCAGCCTGGCCGCCTTCCAAAGTCGGACCGATCCCGAAGGCGGTGGAATGGGCACAAGAACCGGCATTGCCGGTCCGGCATGACGGACATTGCCCGCAACCCGTGCCGCCCGCGGCCAGTACTTTGTCGCCCACCTTGTGTCCGTGAACTTCCGGGCCTGTTTCGACGACTTCACCGATAAACTCGTGTCCACAACAGAACTTCGGAGCATCGGATCCGTAGTCTTTGTCACCAATGTGCGCGCCGTGATACATGTGAAGATCACTTCCGCAGATTGAACAGCTCTCTACTTTCAGGATCACGCTGTTCGGGCTGCGCAACTCAGGGTCGGCATAAGTCTCGTAGCGGATGTCCCGCGCGCCGTTAAAAACCAATGCCTTCATCTATGTGTCTCCCAGTTTAAGCTCCTCCACCTTCAGCGCATTTCAGTATCAACACAACCCGGCGCAGCGTGATTTCGCTTGTATTTTCGTCGCAGGTGTATGATTCTTCGCGCCAGCAATGATCGCGCTGCCTTCCCTACATGCATTCGCCGCAATGGCGTTGACCGTCGCAATGTTTGTCGGCTTCGCGCGCGGCCGCATGTCGATTGAGATCATTTCACTGCTGACGATCGCTGTGATTGCAGTCGGTCTGTATTTTTTCCCGCTCGAAGGCACGAGCTCCACGGACGGGCTCGTACTCGCATTTGAAGGCTTCGGTCACTATGCGCTGATTACGATTTGCGCGCTTATGGTGATGGGGCGCGGATTGGTGGTTACAGG
Organism: Altererythrobacter rubellus; assembly: GCF_030284385.1. Lineage (NCBI taxonomy): Bacteria > Pseudomonadati > Pseudomonadota > Alphaproteobacteria > Sphingomonadales > Erythrobacteraceae > Altererythrobacter > Altererythrobacter rubellus. Next base: position 1,703,510 of record NZ_CP127221.1, on the reverse strand, counting down.
CGCGCTTGAACCGGCAGCGCGGGTTCTGGAGCGAATATTCAAAGCCAATTTGCAGCTGGGATTGCTGTTCTCGCTGTTCATTGCCTTCACGCTATCGATGGTTGTCAACAACACCCCTGTGCTGGTGCTGATGATTCCGATCTTTGTTGCATTGGCAGAACGTGGGGCCTTGCCCGCATCCAAAACGTTGATCCCGCTCAATGCGGCTTCGCTCTTGGGCGGGCTCGCCACTACAATTGGTACCTCCACTAACATACTTGTTGTTTCGATCGCGGTTGACTTGGGGATGCGCGAGATTGGGGTGTTTGACTTTACTCCGATTGTGCTGGGTGCGTCGCTGATTGCGTTGCCTTATCTTTGGTTGGTGATGCCCAGGCTCCTGGGTGACAATCGCGTCGCGGCGGCTCATGCCCCGCGCATGTTCCACACACGTTTGCGGATCGGTGGGGACAGTGAGCTGATCGGTCAGGAAGTGGCTGCAGTCCTGCCAAAGCTTCCCGAGGGTATTCGCTTTCACGACAAGATGACCGGGCCGATACAGCCTCAGCAGCGGCTACATATGTCCGGTTCGCACCAGGCGCTGGAAGATGCCGTACGCGTGTTGAAGGGCGAGCTCGCACCGACATGGGTGCTCGACCGGATCCGCCGCGAGTCCGGCAATCGCGAGAGGGATATTGTCGTAGTCGAGATGACAGTGACCGCGGATTCGCGTCTGATAAACCGTACCTTGCCAACCTCGGGCATCGCTGATCTCCACGGTGTGGCTGTGTTAGGTATTCACAGGCCGGACCGTTTGCTGGGCGAAAAAGCAAACTATAGCGAAGTTGGCGATCTGCGGATCAGTGAAGGCGACGTGCTGCTGGTGATGGGATTACCAGAGGATCTTCAGGATTTTGCCACCAGCGACAGCTTGTTGATGCTGGAAGGTGCACGCGAGTTGCCTCGCAAATCCAAGGCTGCGCTGGCTGCGACTATCATGGGCGTGTCGATCTTTACCGCTTCTGTCGGTATCTTTCCGATTGCGATCTCTGCATTGGCGGGCGCTATTCTTATGTTCCTGACCGGCTGCGTGAAGTTTGAACGTGTTGGGCGCGCTTTGTCTGCCCAGGTCATCGTGCTGATTGCGGCCAGTATCGCCATCGGGCGCGTAATATTGGAAAGCGGAGCTGCGGCGTGGCTAGGTGAGTTGTTGTCCTTAGGCTTGCAGTTTCTTCCGCCGGCCGGTGTTATTGCCGCAATCATGCTGTTCGTAACGGTGCTGACGAACTTCGCATCGAATGCGACGGCGGCCACTGTGGGTACGCCGATTGCTTTCAGCATCGCAAGCCTGTTGGGGGTTCCTGCTGAACCACTTGTGCTGGCTGTGCTGTTCGGCTGCAACCTGTGTTACGCCACGCCGATTGCCTATCAAACGAATATGCTGATTATGGGTGAGGGCAGCTATGTCTTTAAGGACTATATCCGCACTGGCGTTCCGCTTGTTTTGATTATGGTGACTAGCCTGTCCGCTATGCTGGCCTGGTCTTACGGAATGCTTTGAAGCATCCGGCGAAGATCCGGCACGTCGTCACTCTCGCGCAAATGGTTCGGCCGCCGAAGCAATGAAGCTCCGACGGCCGACTTCTCCTCCCCAGGAGAAAAGTTCTAGCTCGGCAGCGGGGGGAAGGGCCGCTTCGCTAATCCTTTAGGTGTAATTGCCAAGGCGATGGTGCAGTGCGTTGATCTTAGCTAATTCTTCCCGATCCTCTGTTGATTTGGCATGGCTTTCCAGCGCGCGCCGCAGCAATCGGAAGTCGGCAGTCGAAAGCAGCGCGCGTGCGCGGCCAGGTTCCTTTGAGTTGGTGTTGCTCATCTTCGCTCTCCTTAGGCTGCTTCAAACTGGTTCATCGTGTTGTCTTTGCCGCCAGCCTTCAAAGCCGCTTCGCCGGCAAAATATTCCTTGTGATCATCGCCGATGTCAGAGCCGGCCATGTTCTGGTGCTTAACGCAGGCGATCCCTTGGCGGATCTCCTCACGCTGAACATTGAGAACGTAGCCGAGCATCCCGTCTTCGCCGAAGTAACGCTTTGCAAGGTTATCGGTGCTCAGCGCAGCCGTGTGGTAAGTCGGCAGCGTGATCAGGTGATGGAAAATGCCAGCCTGAGCAGCGGCGTCGCGCTGGAAAGTGCGGATGCGCTCGTCCGCTTCCGCTGCCAGTTCAGTGCCGTCGTAATCAATGCTCATCAGCCTATCGCGCTCGAACCCGCTGACATCTTTTCCTTCAGCTCCCCAAGCATCGTAAACCTGCTGGCGGAAATTGAGCGTCCAGTTGAAGCTAGGCGAGTTGTTGTAAACCAGTTTCGCATTCGGGACGACTTCGCGGATGCGATCAACCATCCCGCCAATCTGGCCGATGTGTGGCTTCTCGGTCTCGATCCAGAGCAGGTCTGCGCCATGCTGAAGCGATGTGATACAGTCGAGCACGCAGCGATCCTCACCTGTTCCGGCGCGGAACTGGTAGAGGTTTGACGGCAAACGCTTTGGACGAAGTAGCTTGCCTTCACGGCTCAGGAATACATCGCCATTATTGATGTCTGTAGGCGCAATTTCTTCGCAATCGAGGAAGCTGTTGTACTGGTCACCCAGATCGCCTTCCTCCTTGGTGTACGCGATAGATTTTGTCAGGCCGGCACCGAGCGAGTCCGTGCGGGCAACGATGACTCCATCCTCAACGCCCAGCTCGAGGAATGCATGCCTGATCGCGCGGATCTTCTGCAGGAATTCCTCATGCGGAACGGTAACCTTGCCGTCCTGGTGGCCGCACTGCTTTTCGTCGGAGACCTGATTTTCGATCTGCAGTGCACACGCACCTGCCTCGATCATCTTCTTCGCAAGCAGGTAAGTTGCTTCCGCATTGCCGAATCCAGCATCAATGTCTGCGATGATTGGCACAACATGCGTTTCATAATTATCGATCCTGTGCAGCAAGCGATGCGTTGCAACAGCGTCGCCAGCTTCCTTGGCCACGTCAAGCTCGCGGAACATTCCGCCCAGTTCGCGTGCATCGGCTTGCTTCAAGAATGTGTAGAGCTCTTCAATCAGGGCAGGAACGCTGGTTTTCTCGTGCATTGACTGATCGGGCAGTGGACCAAACTCGCTTCGCAGCGCAGCAACCATCCAGCCGGACAGGTAGAGGTAACGTCGCTTGGTGCTTCCGAAATGCTTCTTGATGCTGATCATCTTTTGTTGGGCGATAAAACCGTGCCAGCATCCGAGCGACTGGGTGTAGTTTGCCGGGTCTGCATCATAGGCTTCCATGTCTTCGCGCATGATCTTCGCGGTGTAGCGCGCGATATCAAGGCCGGTAGTGAAGCGGTTCTGGATACGCATGCGAGCTGTGCTCTCCGCGTCAATCGCATCCCAAGATGGGCCATTCTTTTCGATGGTGTTGCGAAGTTCTGCGATTGTGTTTGAGTACGTCATCTGAATCTCCTGCGGAGGCGGGGAGGTGCCTCTTGAATGCTGGTTTGCGGCAAAAACGCGCGAGAGAACAGGAAATGTTACAAAAATTCGTGTCTCATTGAGCGTATTTTTGGCTTTTCTTTTGTCATGATGTAAATATATTCACAGAAATGAGCGACAATACACTTTTGGCTGGCCCTGCATTGAGGCGGCTACGCAAGCGCGAAGGCATGACTCAATCCGCGATGGCCGCAACGCTGGGTATCAGTCCAAGCTATCTCAACCTGATCGAGCGCAATCAGCGTCCCTTGTCCGCAAGAGTTCTGATCCAAGTCATTGACCGCTTCGACTTTGATCCGCGCACGCTTAGAGAAGACGAGAGCATTGGCGGAATCGATGGGCTTGCCCGCAGATTGGCCGATGAGCGTTTCGCTGATCTGAATATCGACCGGGAAGAAGTAAGCGAGCTACTCAACTCAGCACCTCAGGCCGCTGCGGCATTAGCACGTCTTTATGACAGGTCCGGGCAGGACGTTGGCGGCGTGAATGATAGCCTGGTAGAATCGCGGCGCGAGATTGAGCGTTGGCGCAACCACTTCGCCGATATCGATGAAGTGGCAGAGAAGCTTGCTGATGAGCTGCGGCTATCCAATAGCGATCTTGGCGCAGCGTTGACTGAGAGACTGCGCGAGAAGCACCAGTTGAGCGTTCGCATACTCCCATTGGAGGTGATGCCCAACGCGGTGCGTCGCCTGGACCTGCACGCACGGCAACTCCAGCTATCCGAAATGCTCGACCGTTCCTCGCGCAATTTCCAGATTGCTGCACAACTGGTCACACTTGAGCAGCGAGAGGCCATCTCAAGCCTTGTGGCGGGTCCTCAATTCGATGACGCGGCTGCGCGGCAATTGTTTGAACGGCACGTAACGGCATACTTCGCGGCCGCCTTGCTGATGCCCTATGGGCGATTCCTGCGGGCCTGCGAGCAGACAGGCTATGACTTCACGGTACTACAACGTCGGTTTGGCGTGAGCTTTGAGCAACTAGCGCATCGTCTCACAACATTGCAGCGCGTCGGACAGCGCGGATTGCCGTTCTTCATGGCGCGGATCGATCGGGCCGGGCAGTTTTCAAAACGGTTCTCAGGTGCAAGCGGCGCTACCTTGTTGGAAAGTGATGTATCTTGCCCGTTGTGGATCGTGCATACTGCATTTGAACGTCGGGGCGATCTTTGCGTGCAGTCTGTGTTTGTCGAGGGCGTTGATGCTGGCCCCACCCATTGGATAACCATCGCGCGGACTGTCGACGCGATTGGCGCAGGTGATCAGGCTAGATTTGTCATCGTTCTGGGTGTGGAAGCGCGCTTCGCAGCCCAGTTGTCAGCCGCCAAGGGGCTGTCTCTCGATCCTGAATCTGCAGAAGCAATCGGTCTGGGGTGCGCAAGATGTTATCGGGAGGGTTGCAGGCAGCGTTCGCTTCCACCAAGCGGGGCACCGCTCCAGGTTGATCGGCTTGCCCGAGGAGTGACACCATTCGAGTTTCAAGGCTTGGATCGACGTTAACGATTATCACTGCTTAACCACTGGAGTGCCGCGATCTCTGCAATTTAGGGCGCTAGTGTAAAGTTTACCGACATTTCACTTCTGCTCATTAAGAGTAGTCCAAGGTTCGGTCTCTCGACCAGTTTGAATTAAGCATTCGGGACGTTCCCAGGGATCACCGGCGTCGTCGCCCGTGTGCTTGCGGCTGCTTGGGTCTATCAATACGGAGAAGCCCAGCGATGAGATCGTGGCGCAGCTATCCCTGAAAATCTGTTGGAAAGTTAGTTATTCGGTCACGAGAAGGGCGCATTCGCGAAAGCCGTGAAGACGACTGAAGGCAAGATCGAGAACTCAGCCGGGGGCACGCCTTTCCTCGATGAGGTTAGCGATATCGCGCTGCCATCGCAGGTAAAGCTCTCTGATCGGGGGAGGTTTTAAACCGCGCCCTCGACAGAATCGGGTTGGCAGGCCACTGGCGAAGCATGCTTGCGCCGCTTGCCCGTGTTTTTGACCCGATGGTCCGCTTGCTGATCCTTGCCTTGGTCCTGGCAATCCTTGTTCCTGTACCAGAATCTCGCCAGGAATTGGGACAATGGATTGCCAACGCGGCGATCTTTGTCCTGTTCTTTCTCAATGGCTTGCGCCTGCCACGCGACCAGGTTGTGCGGGGCGCCGCTGACTGGCGATTCCACGGTGCCTTGGCGCTATGGGTATTTGGTGCGATGCTGTTTGGCGGTTGGGCGATCTGGCAGCTGGGCGGAGGGCTGTTTCCAGCCCTGTTGGCAGTAGGCTTTCTCTACCTTGGTGCACTGCCCTCAACGATTCAATCGGCCACAGTTTACACCTCAATGGCAGGCGGAAATGTTGCACATGCCGTTGTCGCAGCCGCGCTGCTCAATATTCTCGGCGTATTCCTAAGCGCGCCATTGTTCGCATTGCTTGCGGGCAGTGAGGTGGTTGCATTTCACAGCGAAGCGCTGGTCAAGATCGCAACGGTCTTGCTGCTACCGTTTGCTTTGGGTCAGCTCCTTCAGCCCCGCGTTGGCGAAATTGTTACCCAGAACCCAGCGCTGACTAAATGGACTGATAGAGTTCCGATCGCCATCGCGGTCTATGTCGCGATGAGCGGTGCGGTGAGCGAAGGGATATGGAACAGAATAGACGGCACAGCGTGGCTGTTTGCGCTCTCCGCTGTGTGTATCTATCTCGTTTATGCCATTGTCGGTTCCTGGAGCGCGGGTGGCTTGCTCACCAAGACACGCGAAGACCGTATCGCGTTCCTGTTTGCCGGAACCCAGAAAAGCCTGGCTATGGGCGCGCCGCTGGCAACGCTGATGTTCGACCCGGCAATAGCTGGCGTGGTTTTGATTCCGCTGATCGCATATCACTTCATACAGCTAGTGATAGCGGCACCTATTGCTAACCGTCTAGCGGCGCAGAGTTGAGGTCGATCTTCTCACTGCCTTCGCGACGATTGTGTCGTACGGACCACCAGAAACTCAATCCGATCAGGGTTGCGCCGAGCAGACCAGTGATTGTTTCTGGAATATGGAATTTGGCCGAGAACAACATAATGCCGCCGAGCACGATGATTGCCCAGAATGCCCCGTGTTCAAGATAGCGATACTGGTTGAGCGTACCGGTCTGGACCAGATGGATCGTAATCGAACGCACAAATATCGCGCCAACAGACAGGCCCAACGCGATGATCACCATATTGTTCGAAAGCGCAAATGCACCGATTACGCCGTCAAAGCTGAAGCTGGCATCCAGCACTTCAAGATAAAGAAAACCGCCTAGGCCGGACTTGACCACAATGCCTGCCGCGCGCTTCTTCGCTTCTGCTTCTTCCAGCAGGGAAGAGATTGCCTGCACGCCGATGAAAGTGACAAGGCCAAGGATGCCTGCGGTGAGGAATGTGATCGTGTCCTCCGGCGAGAGCAGCGTCGACACGCCGTAGAGCACGCTCAACACCAGTCCGATCTCAATCGCGGGAGCACTGGAGAATCGATTGATACTGCGTTCAAGCATTGCGATCCAATGCACTTCCTTGTCTTCTTCAAAGAAGAATGTCAGGCCCACCATCGCAAGGAACGCGCCGCCAAAGCCGGCAATGCCGACGTGAGCGTCAGAGACAATACGCTGGTATTCGTCCGGGTTATTGAGGGAGAGATTGATCGCCTCGACCGGACCGACTTGCGCCGCGATGGCGACAATTGCGATCGGAAAAATGATCCGCATGCCGAACACGGCGATCAGGATCCCCCAAGTTAGAAAACGTCGCTGCCAAACCGGATCCATATTGCGCAGCACTGTGGCGTTCACGACCGCATTGTCGAAGCTCAACGAGACTTCGAGGATGGAAAGTACGAGAACAATCCAGAGGATGCCCAACGTCGCGGTTACGTTTCCCGTGCTCGCCCAGCCGTACCAAACCGCAAGTGCAAGGCTGGCGGCTGAAAATGCCAGCGAGAAGCTGTAATATCGAAGCAAGGTCTGCATCAGTTCTTAGCTTTTCGGATGATAGGTCTGGTCCGCAGTCGGGAATTTACGTGCGCGTACTTCCTCTGCGTACTGCGCAACCGTCCTGTCGATCATTCCTGCAATGTCATCATACTTCTTCACAAAGCGAGGCACGCGTTCGAACATGCCCAGCATGTCCTCGGTTACCAGCACTTGGCCATCACATTGTGCAGACGCGCCAATGCCAATGACCGGGATTTCGAGTGATTTGGTGAGTGCGATTGCAATCGGCTCCAAAACCCCCTCGGCTACGACAGAAAACGCACCGGCATCCTGAACGGCTTTACCGTCCCCCAGGATCTTGTCATGTTCCTGTTGTGAACGTCCGCGGGCCGCATAGCCGCCCAAGACGTTCACGGCCTGAGGCGTCAGCCCGACGTGAGCCATCACGGGAATGCCACGGTTGGTCAGAAATGAAATCGTCTCCGCCATCGCTTGACCACCCTCCAGCTTTACAGCAGCGCAGCCTGTTTCCGCCATGATGCGGCTTGCAGTCTCGAATGCTTGCTCTTTTGAACCTTCGTAGGATCCAAATGGCATATCGACGATGACAACGCCGTGGTAACTGCCGCGCACGACGGCGGCGCCGTGTGCGATCATCATATCGACCGTTACTGGCAAGGTGGAATCAAGCCCGTAAATCACCTGCCCCAGTGAATCCCCCACAAGCAGAATGTCGCAATACGTGTCGAGCAGTTGCGCTTGCCGCGCCGTGTAAGCGGTCAGCATGACCAGCGGCTCTTTAGTCTGGCCGTCTTTCTTGTGATCGCGAATCTTTGGAACAGTCAGCCGCTTGCGTGGCTTTGGTGTGGGCGTTGCCCTGCTCGTGCTCGTATCGAGTTGAAAAGTCGTAGACATGTCGCCGCTTTAGCGGTGCTGTGGGGATAAGGCAAAGCTAAGCCACTTGGCGCGGGCGTAATTTTCTTGCAGAAGGCATTCCACAAGAGAGCACGTCGGGGAACGTGCGCTAGAGGGAAAATCCTTAAACTATGGCAGCAACAGGCAAGACCCACGAGAATTGGTCATCGCGTAGCGCATTCATTCTGGCAGCAGTTGGCTCGGCCGTGGGCCTTGGTAATATGTGGCGCTTCCCGGCAGAAGCCGGAGAGAATGGCGGCGGGGCCTTTGTTCTGTTCTACATTTTCTGCGTGCTTTTGATCGGCTTGCCGGTTTTGTTGTCGGAAGTTCTGATTGGTCGACACGGCCAGGCAAATGCGCCGGAAAGTGTGCGCCGCGTCGCGCGCGATTCCAATGCACATGAAGGCTGGAGTATTCTTGCTTCCCTGGGCGTTCTCGGCGCTTTCCTGATCCTCAGCTTCTACTGCGTCGTGGGCGGCTGGGTTGTCTATTACATCGGCGTTTTTGTTGGTGATCTATTCCAGACCGGCCTTGCTGGCGGTGCGTTTGAAGGTCGCGCAGCGAGTGATGTTGAAGGTCTGCTGCCGGGATTATTCGGCAATGGTGGGCTGATGGTAGGGCTCAATCTCGGCTTCCTTGCCGTGACAATGTTTTTTGTAGCACGCGGGATTTCGAGCGGGATCGAGTGGGTTGCTGTCTACCTGATGCCCATCTTTTTCGCGCTCTTCCTCGGCATCACGGTCTATGGTGCTTTTACTGGCAACTTCGGCGAAGCGGTCGCCTATCTGTTCACGTTTGACTTCTCCAAGTTGACTGGTGAAGTCATGCTCGCTGCCGTCGGGCAGGCGTTCTTCTCGCTCTCTCTCGGTGTGGCAGGTATGATAACTTACGGATCCTATGCTAATCGCGACACCAACTTGGGCGAAACGTCCGGTATTATTGCTGGCGCCGACACCGCCGTTGCGATGCTTGCGGGTCTGGCAATCTTTCCGATCGTTTTTGCTGCTGGACTTTCAGCGAGCGCCGGGCCCGGTTTGATGTTCCAGTCTCTGCCGATTGCGTTCCAGGCCATGCCGTTCGGTTCGCTGATTGGTCTCGCGTTTTTCATCATGGTCTTTTTTGCGGCGCTCACCAGTTCCGTTGGCTTGCTCGAAGCACCCACGGCTTATGTGTTCGAGAAGTTCAACATCACGCGCCCGATTGCGACACTGATCGTAGGTTTGGGCGCCGCGGTGCTTGGCGTGTTTGCTTCGCTTTCGTTCAACGAAATGGCTGAGTTCTATCCGCTTAACTTCATCCCATTATTCGCTGAGACCAATTTCTTCGATACGCTTGATGGTGTAACCGCGAAACTGTTCATGCCGATTGGTGCGATCCTGACTTGTATCTTTGTTGGCTGGATCGCTGATGCCAAGCTGATCGATGATGAGAATGGTCTGGACGGGGTTCTGCACCAGACTTGGCGCGCGCTGGTCAGGTTTGTGTGCCCGATTGCATTGACGGTTATTTTGCTGGCGGGCCTGTTTGCCTGATTTGACCGCAAGATTGAGATTAGGGCCGGGGGAGCGATCCTCCGGCCTTTTTCGTGGGTGAAGCATTGCCAGTCATTGCCAAATGGAAGGTGATGGAACATAATAAGAACAAATGAGTCGTTTTGCTGTGTCCCATACTGCCTATCCTGCTGCAAAAATTCTTGCTGCGAATGCATGTACCGACAGTGCATCAGCGCTAATCCGTACGCGTCTACCTCGCTGGAGGCCGGGCCTCCCCGCACCTCAGCATAGCGAAGTGTTTGCGCGCGGGGATGAGGCTGCAGGGGCAGGGCTGGCGCTGTCGCTAGCGCGTGACGCGATGCAAGTCGCGGCAAGGGGAAACGCGCCAGCGCAAGAGGATCGGCGGCAGGTTCTGTGGGTGCAGGATACATCTGCTGTGCGGCTGGGCGGGCGCCCTTATGTGCATGGACTGCCAGAGGAACTGCGCCACCGGGTGATCCATGTTGAAGCCAAGTCCCCCGAAGATGCGCTGTTCGCGCTGGAAGAGGGGTTGCGCTGCCGTGACTTGGCTTTCGTTCTGGGAGAGATTGCAGGCAATCCGCGCGGGCTTAATTTTACTGCGTCACGGCGATTAAGCCTGGCCGCTGAAAAACACGGCGTTCCGCTCTGGCTGGTGCGGCTTGATGCATCACCAGACCTGTCTTCTGCGCGGATGCGTTGGAAGGTTGTGTCCGCTCCATCTGCACTGCCGCGCTGGAACCGCGCTGCACCTGGCTGGTCGAGCTGGCAGGCAGAGCTGTTTCGCGCGCGTGCGCACCCACCTGGAGAATGGAGTATGAGCGATGACGGCAGTGGTCTCATCGCCGCTCGATCGCAAAAGCTATCACCCGGAGACGCGTCAGTCGCAACCGCGGCGGATCATGTCGATCTGGTTCGCACAGCTGGCGGTCGATCGCTGGCGGCTCTCTAACGGCATTAAACGCGGGGAGGGTGCGGACGCCGCTCCTACTGTCCTGATCCGCGAGAGCGCGCATGGGCCGCGGATTGCTGCAATCAATGAAGCAGCGCGCTTGGCCGGGGCGCGTGTTGGAACAATGCTGGCCGATGCCCGCACTTTGTGTCCTGAGATACAGACAGCTCCAGCAGATCCGGCAGGTGATCTTGCTTTCCTGGAGAAGCTCGCGCTGTGGGCGCGGCGCTGGGGGCCATGGAGTGCGCTAGATGCACCGGACGGATTGATCGTTGATGTCACAGCCGTGGCACATCTGTTCGGAGGGGAGCAGCGCTTGATAGCTGACGCACAGGCGGCGTTTGTAGCGCGCGATATCTCCGCAAGGCTCGCGATTGCGTCCACAGCAGGTGCAGCATGGGCATTGGCGCATTATGGGCCGATTGAGGCGATCCTCGGTCCTCAGGATGATGCGGTGATGCGACTGGGGCAATTGCCGGTCGCAGCCTTAAGGCTGGATCCCGATATACTGACAGTGCTGCGCCGTCTGGGGCTCAAACGCTTGGAGGATCTGAACGGGGTAGGGCGCGATGCGCTCCAGCGGCGGTTCCGCAATCGCAAATCTCCGGCTTCAAATCCGCTGGTGCGAATGGATCAGCTGCTGGGGCGGGTGCCAGAGCCGCTGCTGCCGGTCATTCCGCAGAATGTACCGCTGGTCGAGCGCCGCTTGATGGAACCGATTCGCCATCGCGACCTGCTAGATCAGGTGATGCGCGATCTGGCGGATGACATGGCGCGCGAACTGGAAGGCAAGGGCGAAGGCGCGCGGCGTCTGGAGCTCGGATTGTGGCGAGTGGATGGCGAGGTTGTGATCCGCGCGCTAGAGCTGTCTGCATCTACCCGTGACCCCGTACATATATGCCGGTTGTTTGCTGCCAAACTGGACGATGTTGATGCCGGCTTCGGGATCGAATTTCTGCGTCTACGCGCAAGTTGGGCTGAACCATTAGCGCTCGATCAGCGAGATATTGAAAGCGCAGTAGAAAAGCAGGGCACTTCGCTTAATGCTTGTGTTGACCGGCTAACGGTGCGGCTCGGCAAGCAGGCTGTGCAACGCCCTGTGCCGCATGCGAGCCATATGCCCGAGCGTGCGCAGCGCTGGCGGGCTCCGTTAGAACCGCAGCCAGTGATTCAAGGCGAACTCGCCTTCCATCAGCGGCCGCTGAAGCTGCTCGACCGGCCCGAAAGGATTTCGGTGCTTTATGCGTCGCCAGACGGTCACCCATGCTCGTTTCGTTGGCGCGGGAGCGTGCGCGAAGTCACACGTGTGGAGGGGCCTGAACGGATTGCGCCCGAATGGTGGCGTGAAAGGTCCACCGCACGACTGCGTGACTATTACCGGATCGAAGATGGAGAAGGGCGGAGATACTGGATCTACCGCCATGGAATCAGCGGTGATGGGCGGGGCGATTTGCCGCTTTGGTACTTACACGGACTATATGGCTAATGACCAACTAACTAAAATCACATGGAATTTGATAAGTAGCCGTTTCTTTACTCTTTTCCGGCATAAATGTGGCCATGGAAGGTACTGAATCAATTCGTACATCGGTGCGCAAGCCGTTGGATCTGCTCGTGCAAGGGCGGATGCGTTCGCGTTCGGTCTATGTCGAAGTGATCGACGTGTCCGAGGGTGGCTGCAAGATCAAAGGCCGTCATGGCTTTGCCGAAGCGGGAGAGGCCGTCGTTCTCAAAATCGATGGTGTAAGCACGCCGCTGGGCAAGATTGTCTGGGTGGAAGATGAGTATGCCGGGCTGAAGTTCGAGGGCAAGATGCATCCGGCGATTGTGGATTTCCTCTACAATGTACGCTTGAAGAGCAAGGAATCTAAAAGCACGGGCAACGCCGCCTGATCCTTTGCTCGTCTTTTGCCCCACTCTGCTTGAAAAGTTGATCTAGAACATTTAGTGAACATAAGTTTGATCCAGAAGGTCAATCTATGTGAACTATGCCCGATACACCGCTGACACCTGCCAAGCGCCGGATCCACATTGATCCCGATGCCATTGTGCTGCCTGCGCGCGCAGCATTTGTAGAGCTGGGCCTGGTTAGCTGCTTCAGTTTCTTGCGCGGTGCATCCGATGCCATGGATTTGGTGAGTACGGCATACGCCCTTGGTTATGACGCCATTGGCATTGCAGATGTGAATTCCTTTGCAGGCGTTGTGCGTATTCACAGCGAGGCGACAACGTTGAAAATGCGGCCGGTTATCGGCACTCGGATAGAGACGGTCGAGGGCCTTGCATTTCTTGCATACCCTAGAAATCGGGCTGCTTACGGCCGATTATGCAAGCTGATCAGCGCAGGTCGAATGCAGACGCTAAGCGGGGAATGGCAGGACAAGGGAGTGTGCGAAATTTCGCTCGCCATGCTCGCCGAACATGCCGAAGATGTGCAGCTGATCCTGATTCCGCCGGATGATTTGAGCGCACGCTTCACCATTCCTGCCTGGGCCAACAATGTAATCGCGCTCGATATCAATAGTGAGCTTTCCGATAGCGTGTCAGGCAGTTTTGCGGAACTTCTCCCGCATTTAACGGCGGGGATTCCGACACTGCACCATATCGCAGCGAGTTATCTCTATCGCGGCGATGATGTGGCACGGATCGAGCGGCTTGATACGCTGGCCAAAGCGAACAGCCTCAGCCTGCTCGCCACTAACAACGTGCACTATGCAAGCGCTGACAAACGGCCCTTGCAAGATGTGATGACCGCGATCCGGCACAAGACCAAGGTTGCCGAAGCGGGACATCTGCTTGCAGCGAATGCAGAACGGCACCTGAAAAGCCCACAAGAGATACAGAGGATGTTTGAACGCTGGCCACACGCGTTCTCAGCGGCGCGCGATGTGGCTGATGCATGCGAATTCAACCTTGAAGAGCTGCGCTATGAATATCCCGAAGATATCTATCCCGATGGAATGCCCCCTCAGCAATATCTCGAAAGCGAGACATGGGCGGGAGCGGCTCGGCGTTATCCTGCCAGTGAATATTCGGGGGGCATTCCGGATAGTGTGCGGCAAACATTAAAGCGCGAGTTGGAGTTGATCGGTAAGCTCGATCTTGCGCGCTATTTCCTCACTATCAAGGATATCGTCGATTTCGCGCGTAGCGTTGATCCGCCGATCCTGTGTCAGGGCAGGGGCTCTGCTGCGAACAGCGCGGTCTGCTATTGTCTGGAAATCACCAGTGTCGACCCGGCGAAACATCAGCTGCTGTTTGATCGCTTCATCTCTGAGGAACGCAAAGAACCGCCTGATATCGATGTCGATTTCGAGCATGAGCGGCGTGAGGAAGTGATCCAGTATCTCTATAGGAAATACGGTCGCCATCGCGCCGGTCTGGCGGCGACAGTGATCCATTACCGTCCGCGCATGGCGATCCGCGAAGTCGGTAAGGTGATGGGGCTTTCAGAGGATGTCACTAGCACGCTGGCGCGCACCGTCTGGGGCAGTTACGGCAGCGAGATTGCGGAAAGGCATGTGCGTGAAACCGGCATGGATGTACGCGATCCGCATTTGAAGCGGGTTATCAAGCTGGCGGAACAGATGATCGGTATGCCGCGTCATCTCAGCCAGCATGTCGGCGGCTTCATCCTGACGGAAGAAGCGCTGACCGAAACCGTGCCGATCGGTAATGGCGCCATGCCTGATCGCAGTTTCATCGAATGGGACAAGGATGACATCGAAGCGCTTGGCATTCTCAAGGTCGATGTGCTGGCTTTGGGGATGCTGACCTGCATCAAGAAGTGCTTTGATTTGCTAGAGGTGCATCATGACCGAACGCTGACACTGGCCACTGTTCCGCGTGAAGACCCGGAAACTTACACGATGCTGAGGCGCGGGGATTCGCTCGGCGTGTTTCAGGTCGAAAGTCGCGCGCAAATGAATATGCTTCCCCGCCTGCGCCCGCGGGAGTTCTATGACCTTGTGATTCAGGTCGCCATTGTCCGCCCCGGTCCGATCCAGGGTGATATGGTGCATCCGTATCTGAAGCGCCGCAGGGGGGCGGAACCGGTACAAATTCCTGCTCCAGCGCCAGAGCATGGCCCACCGGATGAACTTTCCAGCATTCTTGCCCGCACGCTGGGTGTGCCGATCTTTCAGGAGCAAGCGATGAAAATCGCGCTTGATGCAGCGAAGTTCTCCAGCGCGGAGGCCAATCGGTTGAGGAAAGCAATGGCGACTTTCCGGTCGCGCGGCATGGTGCACGAGCTGGAGGATATGATGGTCGGGCGAATGGTTGCGCGCGGCTATGACCCGGATTTTGCCGAGCGCTGCTTCAACCAGATCAAGGGCTTTGGCGAATATGGTTTCCCCGAAAGCCATGCGGCCAGTTTTGCGCATCTGGTCTATGTCTCTAGCTGGCTCAAATGCCATTTTCCCGCTGCTTTCGCTTGCGCTCTGCTCAACTCGCAGCCGATGGGATTTTACGCTCCGGCGCAGATCGTGCGCGATGCGCGCGAGCATGGGGTGGAGGTGCTGCTGGCGGATGTGAACCATTCCATGTGGGACAATACGCTTGAAAGTGATGCCATTTCCCGGCGCGAGCGAAAAGACATCGCCATGCGTATGGGCCTAAGGCAGGTCGATGGCCTGCCGGAGCATATTGCCGCGAAGATCGTTGCAGTACGTGCAGAAGGCGGCGTGTTCAAGGATGTGGCCGAGCTGCGCGAACGGGCAGGGCTTTCGCCTGCGCATATCGAACGGCTTGCGAGCGCGGATTGCTTTACCTCGCTAGGGCTATCGCGAAGACAGGCGCTGTGGGATGCACGCAGCCTGATTGCTGCGCCTGACTTGCCGCTGTTCCAGGCTGCAGCGGAGCGAGATGAAGGGGCGGAGAGAGCCCGTACTCAGCTGCCTCAAATGCCGCTGAGCGAGGAAGTGGTGGCGGATTACCAGACCACCCGCCTCAGCTTGAAGGCACACCCGCTGTCATTCCTGCGTGCATCGCTAGCGGAGCGTGGCTTCGTCCGCGCCGGCGAGCTTCGGACACGTGAGTTCCGTTCCATGGTCCAGATCGCGGGCCTTGTGCTGATCCGCCAGCGCCCGGGCTCTGCCAAAGGCGTGTGCTTCATTACACTCGAAGATGAAACCGGTGTAGCCAACCTTGTAATCTGGCCTGACGTCATGGAGAAACAGCGCCGTGTCATCATGCGCGCGCGGCTGATGGAAGTGCGCGGGCGGGTCGAATATGACGATGAGGTTATTCATGTCATCGCACATCATATGACTGATGCGACCGATAGCCTGTACGGTCTGGCGGATGACTTGCTGACGTCACCTGTGGCACGCGCAGATCATGTAAGCAGTCCGCTCAATACCCGAAAATCGCTCGCCGTTAAACCGCGTGACCTGCATGGCGAGCGACCGTCCCCTGTCAGGGGGCACCCGCGTAACTTGCGCATCCTGCCCAAGTCACGCGATTTTCACTGAAAGTTAAACCGCCTCCATAGCGTAGCCAGCTGACCGGACGGTGCGTATCGGATCTTCGAAGCCGTCAACTTCGATAGCCTTGCGAAGGCGGCGAATATGCACATCGACAGTGCGCAGTTCGATATCGCTTTCGGTTCCCCAGACACCGTCCAGCAATTGCCCGCGGCTGAATACACGGCCGGGGCTTTCCATGAAGAATTTAAGCAAGCGATACTCGGTCGGGCCAAGCTTCAGGTAACGCCCGCGACGCTGAACCTTATGTCCCACTGAATCCAGCGTAATATCGCCTACCGATATTGATTCACCGGCCAGTGCGGGGCGGATACGGCGCATGACTGCCACAACGCGGGCGAACAATTCACGCGGGCTGAATGGCTTTGTCAAATAGTCATCCGCACCAGTTTCCAAACCGCGTACACGATCATCCTCTGCTTCGCGGGCGGTGAGCATAATGATGGGTACGTGAGCTGTTTTTTTGTCGCGGCGCAAACGTCGGCAAACTTCAATCCCGCTCGTACCTTCAATCATCCAATCGAGAATGATCAAATCGGGAAGATCTTCAGCCGCCAGCATTAGGGCTTCGTCACCGTCGGCTGTGCAGCGGACGTGATACCCTTCATTCGAGAAGCGATACTCGAGCAACTCCGACAGAGCCGGATCGTCCTCAACAAGAAGCAATTTGGCCGCGGACATTCTCGTTAGGCTCCTTCAACCGAAAGCGACGACAACCGCACTATTGCACTTTTACGACAGTTTGATGTCAGTCATCGTGGTCTGGGGGATAAACCCCGGTTGCCGCGAAATGCACCATCTCTGCAACATTGGTAGCATGGTCACCAATTCGCTCGATGTTGCGCGCCACGAACAACAGCTGCGCCGCGCTGGAAATCGTGGCGGGATTTTCCATCATGTGACTCACAAGATTGCGGAAAATGCTGTCAAAGAACGCATCAACCTTGTTGTCCGCTTCGATCACTTCCAGCGCAAGGTCTGGGTCACGCGCGGCATAGGCGGTCAGTACGTCATGCACCATCTCACCCGCCAATTCACCCATGGCGGGAAGCAAGGTCAGCGGCTCGAACCGCTTGCGATCTTCGATCTGGCCGATCCGGCGTGCAATGTTTTTCGAATAGTCGCCGATCCGCTCGACCACGCCGGCGATCTTGAGTGCTGCGATAACTTCGCGCAGATCGTCCGCCATTGGTGCGCGCAAGGCGATAATCCGCACCGCCAGCTTGTCGACTTCGGACTCGAGCGCGTCGATCTTCTTGTCGCCTGCGATAACCTTCTCAGCCAGCGTCTCGTCACCGCGTGCCATGGCCTCCAGCGCATCTTGCAAGGCAGTCTCTGCCAGGCCGCCCATTTCTGCGATCAGACCACGCAAACGCGTGATGTCTTCATCGAATGCTTTGACTGTGTGTTCAGCCATTATCCGTACCGTCCTGTGATGTAATCCTTGGTTCGTTCTTCGATGGGGTTCGTGAATATGTCCTTTGTCTGACCATATTCCACGATCTTGCCAAGGTGAAAGAATGCCGTTCGCTGCGAAACACGTGCGGCTTGTTGCATAGAGTGGGTGACGATCACGATCGCATAGCGATCAGTAAGTTCCGCGATAAGTTCTTCGATCTTTGCCGTCGCAATCGGGTCCAGCGCAGAGCATGGCTCATCCATCAGAATGACTTCCGGATCGACCGCGATTGCACGCGCAATACAAAGCCGCTGCTGCTGACCACCGGATAACGCGGTGCCGCTGTCCAGCAAGCGATCCTTCACCTCTTCCCAAAGACCGGCGCGGGTAAGCGAGCGCTCGACGACCTCGTCCAGTTCCTCTCTGCTTTCCGCCAGACCGTGAATCTTCGGGCCGTAAGCGATGTTGTCATAGATCGACTTGGGAAATGGGTTTGGTTTCTGGAAAACCATGCCAACGCGGGCGCGCAGCTGAACCACATCCATTCCAGACCGGTAAATGTCTTCTCCGTCCAGTTCGATCGTCCCTTCAACGCGAGCTGTCGGGATTGTATCGTTCATACGGTTGAGAACGCGCAGAAAGGTCGACTTGCCGCAACCAGACGGCCCGATGAAGGCGGTTACGTGGCCGGTCGGCACGTCGATCGAGACGTTATCGATCGCTTGCTTCTCACTGTAGAAGACCGAAACGTCTTTCGCGCTCATCTTGGCGTCGAGCTGCTCTAGGTTTGGATGGATTACAGTCACCAGGTCTTCTCAAATTTGTTACGAAGGTAGATTGCAAGGCCGTTCATCAGCAGAAGGAACAGCAACAGGATGATGATAGCGGCACTGGTCCGCTCGACAAAGCCTCGGTCAATTTCATCTGACCAAAGGAAGATTTGCACCGGCAGCACAGTGGCCGGCGAAGTGAACCCATCGGGCGCGGTTGCCACAAAGGCGCGCATACCGATCATCAACAACGGTGCGGTTTCGCCAAGTGCGCGCGCCATCCCGATGATGGTGCCGGTTAGGATGCCGGGCAACGCCAGCGGGAGCACGTGATGGAACACCACTTGAACCGGAGACGCACCAATTGCGAGCGCGCCGTCGCGGATCGAAGGCGGGACCGCCTTTATCGCGTTACGCCCGGAAATTACGATCACTGGCATTGTCATCAACGCCAGGGTCATACCGCCAATCAGCGGCGCTGAACGTAGATTAGGGAACATCCAGAGAAACACGGCCAAGCCAAGCAGGCCAAATATGATCGACGGTACCGCAGCCAGATTGTTGATCGAGACTTCAATCACATCAGTCCAGCGGTTCTTGGGGGCGTATTCCTCGAGGTAAAGCGCAGCAAGAACGCCGATCGGAAATGCGAGCAGCAAAGTCACAATCATTGTCAGGATAGAGCCTTTAAGCGCGCCCCAGATACCCACTTTTTGCGGGCTCGTTGCGTCCGAACGTGCAAGGAAACCCGGATCGAAATTGCTAGCCAACACTCCGTCAGCCTCGAGCCGGTCGGCCAAAGCCTGCATTTCTGCACTGCCTTCATCCTTAAGACCCGAGGCGAGACCATCGGTTGCCGCGAGGCTGAAAGTTACCTCCTCACGAAGAATGCTGGTGTCTGCAATGATATCATTAGCCACGTCGCGCCATGCTTCGCTGCTGATACCTTGCGCAGCCTCTTCGCCGAGAGATTGCTCCGCGTAAAATTGCACCACATCGGGCAAGCCCTGACGCTGTAGAACTTGAAGCGCGTCGTCGCCGCTAAGAGTACTGGAATCGCCGGCAATTCCGGATTGGCTGAGATCGATCGATACATCGATTTCAGCGCGCTGGAAGCCACCCATTCCATTAAATGTCATGTTGCCAAGCAGGAAGATGAGCACGGCAACTGATATCAGAATCGCGCTCAGACCGGCGAGATTGAAGCGGCGTTCAGCCTTGTAGCGCTTTTCCAAGCGCTGACGGAATTCGTCAGTCCGGGTGGGACGAATACCCTCCGAGATGATTGCCTCACTCATAAGCTTCACGGAACCGTTTTACGACGCGCAAGGCAACGAAGTTGAGCGCCAAGGTGACTAGGAAAAGCACAAGGCCGAGCGCAAAAGCGCTGAGCGTTGCCGGGTGATCGAAACTGCCTTCGCCTGTCAGCATGGCGACGATCTGGAACGTAACAGTGGTCATCGCCTCTAACGGATTTGCGCTGAGGTTGGCTGCCGCACCTGCGGCCATCACGACAATCATCGTCTCACCGATTGCGCGGCTGATTGCGAGCATGACGCCGCCCACAATGCCAGGTAGGGCTGCTGGAACGAGCACGCGTTTGATCGTTTCAGACTTGGTAGCGCCCAACGCCAGACTGCCGTCGCGCATTGCACTGGGGACAGCCGCAATCGAATCGTCTGCCATGGAAGATACGAACGGAATGATCATGACGCCCATAACCAGACCTGCGGCCAAGGCGCTTTCGCTGGACGCATTACTGATACCGATCGATACAGCCGCATCGCGGATTGCCGGTGCAACCGTCAGCGCAGCGAAATATCCGTAGACCACGGTTGGAACACCAGCCAGGATTTCCAGAGCAGGTTTAAGCCAGGCGCGCAGCCGCGGGTCTGCATATTGCGTGAGGTAGATCGCGCTCATCAGGCCGAGCGGAATCGCTACAATCATCGCGATGATCGCGCCAATGTAGATGGTACCCCAAAACAGCGGAATTGCGCCGAAACGCGAACCGTCCGGATTTGTCGGATTGCTCATCGGATCCGGTGCCCAGAACGTGCCGAACAAAAAATCAATCGGTGAGACCATGCCGAAGAAACGGATCGTCTCGAAAACCAGGCTGGCAAAGATCCCGAAGGTTGTCAGGATGGCGACGAGCGATGCCACCAGCAGGATAGCCATGACAGCCTTTTCTACGCGGGTACGCGCCGTGAAATCCGGCTTGACGCGCAGAAATGCGAGCGAACCTGCCACCAAAGCGATTGCAACTGTGATTGCGATGGCGATCAACTGATTTTTCTCGATCGCTTCACCGAAGGGGCCGACCATGGCCTGAGCTGCTGGGTTGAACACGGAACTGGATTGCCCGGCTGCAACAGCGCGCGCCTCAGCCAGGATGGAATCGCGTTCAAAGCCGAATTCCGGCAATTCGGATGCCGCCGGAGAGGCCAGTACGGCCTGCATCACCAATTGGGGTTCAATAAAGGACCAAAGCAGAATGAAGGCCAGAACGGGCCCGATGATCCAAAGCGCCACATACCATGCGTGATAGTTTGGACGCGCAGCGAGACGTGGTGCGCCTGCGGCTGCCTGAAAGCTCCACGCACGGGCTCGCGCAGCGAGCCAGCCAGCCAATGCGAGGCCAAGAGCTATCAAGAGCAAGGATATCTGCGTCATGATTGAACGTTTTGCCCTAATGCACCAACGCTTGCCGGTGCGCGATCGTCTAGTGTTGCAAGGCTAATGCGAGACTGTGTCATTATTGCGTAAGCGCGAATCTGGCGTCCATGCCGCTCAGCCCTTCTCCACATTGTGAAAGAAATAAGACAAATTCATGACAGTCAGTCCACTTCACCTGTGACCGCCGGAACCCTGACGATCACACTGGTGCCTTTGCCCAACTGGCTCTCGATGTCGAGGCGTCCGCGGTGTCGCTCCACAATATGCTTCACGATGGCCAATCCCAATCCAGTGCCGCCAGCGGCGCGGCTGCGCCCTGGATCAGTGCGATAGAAGCGTCTGGTAAGGTGAGGCAGATGCTGAGGATCGATCCCGGCGCCTCGATCACAGACAGTGAAGCGTGCCTGGCCATCTTTGCCTTCCGTTAGCTGCAGGCTCACTGGTTGTTCCGGGTCGCCATACTTCAGCGCGTTATCGGTAAGGTTTCGTACCAGCTGTTCAATCTGCTGCGCGTCTCCCTTGATCCGCAAGGTGTCATCGATATCAAAATTGACTCGATCCAAACGCTCTGCGCCGGCGGCATCGCGTGCGGCTTGCGTAATCAATTTTCCGAATTCGATGATACCGCTGGGCTCATCATGTTTCTCGGCCTCGATGCGGGACAAGGACATCAAATCAGAGACAAGCGACTCAAGGCGTTGCGCTTCACGATGGATAGTCTCGAGGAATTTCTTCGAAGTCTTGTTGTCTAGATCAGTCCCATCCTCGCGGAGTGTTTCGACATATCCGATGATGGAAGCGAGCGGCGTACGCAGCTCATGGCTCGCGTTGGCGACAAAATCGGTATGCGCACGGCTGATGTCGGCCTCTGCCGTCAGGCTAGTCAGTTCAATCACAGACATCGATGTATCGATCTTCTGTAACTTCAGGCGCCAAATATCGCGGCGCCTGGCGAGACCCTTGATAATCGCCAGGCCGCTCTTTTGTTTGTTGAGCAATTTGATCGCTTGCGGCTGCCGAAAGGCCATCCGAACATCTTGCCCGATGATATGCTTGCCAAGCAGCCGCTGAGCGGATCGGCTTGCCAGGGTCACCTTGCTACCTTCGATTACCAACAGCGGCGTTGCCGAATGCTTGATCAGCTTGGCCATAGACTTGCTGGAAATGATATCCGTGTCTGGCTGACTCTCGATCTGCGGCGGCCGGGCGTTCGCGAGGAATATCGAGCCAATCCAAAGGATGAATACACCAGCAACTGTAGCCAAGCCCACGCCAAACATAGCCAGCGCAATACAGGCAAGGGCCGCAATCAGTATCGCACCGATCGGTTGTTCTGATCCGCTATCCATTACCTTGCCCATATCAGATCAAGCGGACAAGGAAAGGGCAACTACGCGCAGTTTGGTGAGAACTGCGTCGATTTAACGAGAGCGGGAGAAAAGGTGGTGACCCGTACGGGAATCGAACCCGTGTTTCAGCCGTGAAAGGGCCGCGTCCTAACCGCTAGACGAACGGGCCACGCTCGTTTGCGAGAGCGCGCCTCTAGATGGGCGCGCGATTCCGGTCAAGCCCAGTTTTCAATCAATCTGCGAAAGCGGCGTCTTCCAGATGCAATTCGGCTTGAGGGCGCGGGCCCCAATCGTCGATCTTAACCCGTCCAGCCAAGTGAAAACGCCGTCCGTGTGAGCGATGGATCATGGTTTGCGCCATCTCTGTATCCGCAGCGCGAAACGCGATTCCCTTGAACGATCGACCGTCTTCGCCGGCGGCAATGATCCGCAAATGATCCGTCCCCACAATATCGGCTTTTACGATTCTTACGGGCCCGACAGCGACACGTGGTGCAGGCCAGCCCACGCCATAGGGCCCAGCCTGATCTAGCGTAGTGACGAGATCCGGGACCAGACCGCCCGGAGCGAGTGCGAGGTCAAGCTGCATGGCCTGGTTCAAACGCGCTTTCTCGACATCGCGCGACAGCCTTTCATCAAGATAGTCTGCCAAGGCATTGATCTTCGCAGTTTCTATCGTGAGTCCTGCCGCCATTGCATGACCGCCTCCGGCCACCAGAAGTTCTGCTTCCTTCGCCGCGATAATTGCCGCACCCAGGTCAACACCAGAGATTGACCGGCCCGAACCCTTGCCGGTCCCGTCATCATCGATCGCAATGACCAGGCTTGGTTTGCCTGTTTTCTCCTTAACTCGCCCTGCAACGATCCCGATCACGCCAGGGTGCCAGCCTGATCCCGATAGTAGCAAGACCGAACGATTGTGTTGGGATGCGATCTGATCTTCTGCTGCGGCCTGAACCTCTGCTTCGATCGCACGGCGATCTTCATTGAGCCGGGATAATTGCTCTGCAATTTCTGCTGCTTCGTATCGGTTGTTGGTAGTGAGGAGCCTTACACCGAGGGTCGACTCGCCCACCCGGCCGCCGGCATTGATTCTCGGGCCCAGCGCGAACCCCAGATCGCTGCATTGCGGTGCGCGCTTCAACCGGCTTGCGTCGATCAGGGCAGACATCCCGACCCGCTCGCGCTTGCCCATTACTTTCAGGCCTTGTGCTACAAACGCACGATTGATTCCGTAAAGGGCGGCAACATCGGCAACCGTGCCCAGGGCGACAAGGTCGAGGAGTGCCATCAGATTGGGTTCTGCACGATCTTCAAAGAACGCCTGCTCTCGCAAAGTCCGGATAAGCGCAATGGCGAGCAGGAAGGCAACACCTACCGCCGCCATATGACCATGTGCAGCGGCCTCATCATCTTCATCGAGACGGTTGGGATTAACCAGCGCAGCAGCCAAAGGTAGTTCTGCTGCGCATTTGTGGTGATCGACTACGATCACATCGACCCCGGCATCGTGCGCCTGTTTCAAGGCATCGAACGCCATCGCACCGCAATCGACGGTGACGATCAGGCTGGAACCTGCTTCTCCCAGTTTGATCAGAGCTTCACCGCTGGGGCCGTATCCTTCAAGCAGACGGTCCGGAATGTAATATTCTGCTTCTGCGCCAAGATCGTTCAGCAGGTTGATAAGCAAGGCCGCGCTAGTTGCGCCGTCCACATCGTAATCGCCATAAACAGTAATCTTTTCATTGCTCAGGATCGCCTGGACGATCCGCTCGGCTGCGCTGTCCATATCTTTGAAGATGCTGGGATCAGGCAAGAATTCGCGCATCGTGGGATTGAGATTGCGTGGAATGTCACTGTCCGAAACGCCGCGGGCTTTGAGCAGCTGGGTCGTAATGTTATCGCCTATGCCCGAACTAGCAGGATCGATTTCCATGTTTCCGCCGCGCCAAAGCCAGGCTTTGCCGGAAAGGGAACGTTGAACGCCAAGAACATGGTTGAGGGATCGCGATGCCATCGGGGGAGATTACCCGAGGAAGTGGACTACGAACAGTGCTGGCAATTGACTTTCCGCATCTGAACGTCTGACAATCTGCACCATGGTTGCTCCTCATCTCCTTGTCATCTGGCATAGCCGGACTGGTGCCAGCGAGGCCCTGGCTCGCAATGTCGCGGCCGGTGCAGCTGAACTGGGCCGCTTGGCCCGGGCATCCGCCGTATTCCCCGAAGATATCTTGTCGGCATCTGCATACGTTTTTGTGTGCCCTGAGAACCTTGCGACGATGAGCGGCGAAATGAAGGAAATGTTTGATCGGTGTTATTACCCTGTTCTGGGCCATATCGAAGGTCGCGCATATGCAACGATCATCGCAGCGGGTTCGGATGGGGAGGGCGCGCAGCGTCAAGTGGATCGGATCGCCACTGGCTGGCGCTTGCGAAGAGTTAGCGACCCTTGGATTGTGAGAACCCACTCTCAGACTCGTCAAGAAATCGAAGCTTTAAAAGTATTACCGGATACTGATCTCAATGCTGCAAAGGATTTGGGTATTACTTTAGTAGAGGCGATAAAGCTCGGTATTTATTGATGAAGGCGGTGGCAGCGTTTACCACTTAAATTGTATAATCATTTTCCAAGACTCGAGGTGCTGAATAATTTTGGCCAAAAGGGGATCAGGGCCGGATGCAGGAGTGGAGAGCTGGCTGTAATTGTGTCAAAGGGTTTGGATCACCAAGCGCGAAGTGATGTGCACGGTATCTATTTTTTGTTCAGAGATGGGTATCGTCCAAGCTCTGAAGACATCTATCGATTCATTAGCCAGAACCGTGGCATCTCGATTAGCCTGGATATGATCCCGGACTTCAACGCCATCATCTCTTGCCTTGTCAATTGCTCACAAAACATTGCTTCGGAAGGATGTTCTCCCAGATTGGCTTGCGGCGCGTGGGCTTTCAGGATTTCAGAGCCAACGGTCTTTTACTGCCAGCTAACGAAGAAGCGGCCGTTCAGAAGTCAATGCCGCTGCATCGTGGGCCGCATCGCGATTACAACGAGATGGTTATTGAACGGGTCGGATGCGTTGAGGAGACATGGTCGAGGCAACGATTGAGCGACCCGGCGAAAGCCATGGTGGATTCGCTCTACCGGTTGTCGCTCCTACAGAGCGCTTTGCGCAAGAGGTTACTTGCCGATCGCCGCGGCATTGTCCTCAACCGCGAGGATCCGCTGGGAACCGGGTTTGATTTTACCGAACTCGATGCGATGGCCGAACTGCTTTGGGCAGCGACTTAGCTGTTCCAGGCTTTGTAGCCAGTCTTACCTGCAAGCCCTTCCTTCGCAGCATGGTACTCACGCTCAAAACGGGCAACCATGTCTTCCACCGACCCGACAGACTTAACTGCGCCAACGCCCTGGCCCGAGCCCCAAATGTCTTTCCAGGCCTTGGCTTTGGTGTTGCCACCGCTACCAAAATTCATTTTGGAAGGATCGCTTTCGGGAAGATTGTCGGGATCCAACCCGGCCTTTTCGATTGAGCTGCGAAGGTAATTGCCGTGAACGCCGGTGAAGAGATTGGTGTACACGATCCCGCTAGCGTCGCCGCCGACGATGCCTTCCTTGTAACCTTGGTCAGCATTAGCTTCTTTGGTGGCGATGAATGCGCTGCCCGCATAGGCGAAGTCTGCACGCATCGCCTGTGCTGCAAGGATCGAGTATCCGTTGGCGATTGAGCCAGAAAGGGCGACAAGGCCGTCGAACCATTCGCGAATTTCCTGCATCAAGGCGAATGGTGAAAGCGCCCCTGCATGGCCGCCAGCACCCGCAGCAACGGGGATCAACCCGTCCGCACCTTTCTCGATCGCTTTGTTGGCAAAACGGTTGTTGATGACATCGTGCATCGTGATCCCGCCCCAGTTGCGCACAGCCTGGAAAATCTCCTCGCGCGCACCCAGTGATGTTATGACCATGGGAACTTGCCACTTTTCGCAAGTCGCCATGTCAGCCATCACGCGATCATTGGATTTGTGGACGATCTGGTTGACCGCAAACGGCGCCGCCGGGCGATCGGGGTTCTCGCGATTGTGCTTTGCCAATTCTTCGGTGATTTGATGGAGCCACTCGTCAAGCAATGTCTGTGGGCGAGCGTTCAATGCGGGGAAGCTTCCGATAATACCAGCCTTGCACTGCGCAATGACGAGTTCAGGGCCGGAAACGATGAACAAAGGAGAGCCGATCAGTGGCAGGCGAAGACGGTCAAACGGTGCGGGAAGGGCCATACGGATACTCCAAAGGGATATTCTGATTTACGAGGCTATTTAGCGCGGGTTCCAGCTCTGTGAAGGGGGTGATTTTACTAGCGCACGCAACACACCGATGCCGTAACGTCATGCGGATGGCAGCAAATGCTCGACTCTATAGAATCGCGCTGCGTTGCCCGCATAAAGGTCTGCCTTTTCCTCCGCACTTGCACCTGATGTGATGCGTTTGAATGCGTTCCAGAGCACAGGATAGGTCGCGCCCCAGCGATCCACCGGATAGTTGCTTTCGAACATTCCACGCTTGGTGCCAAAGGCTTCGATGCAGGTTTCGATATAGGGCTGCCATAGCCTCGCGAGCTCTTCCGACCCTATGCCCGCCGCCTGTCCTTGTTCCGGCATCGCACAATTGTGCATGGCCAGCCCGCCAAGCTTGATCATCACATTCTCGCATTTGCCCAGTTCAAGAATGTTGGCGCGCCAGATGTCGAACCGTTCTGCAAGTTTGCCCTCATAGCTCGCGCTGCCCAGCGGCGTGCCGCAGTGATCCAGGCAAATCGGCGTGTCGGGAAACGCCCGCGCAAGGTCAATCACGTCGGGAAGTTGTGGTTCAAGGATCCACGCATCGAAGCTCATTCCCCGTTTGCCGAGTTCAGAGAACCCTTCGCGAAAGCCCGCATCGAGATAACGCTCAGGCGGGTGGGCAAATGGAGGGCCAAGCACGTCGGGGTCCGCATCCCATGCGCCTGCATGGCGGATGCCCTTGAAACGGGGCGAAGCCGCCGCAAGCGCATCGAGCACTTCGCCCACTGCCGCGCCCAGCATCAAGTCCGCATGGCCAACGATCCCGGCGCAAAGCCGCCTGGTGCCGTAAAGACCGCTCGCCGATTGCGCTGCGACACCGTTTACAAATTCGACTTCGCCAACTACCTTTTTCGCATCGCCATAGACAGCGTTGTAGAAGGCACCGCATTCCATAAAGACCGTGCCGACGACGTTATGACCGCTGCCTGCAACCTCTTCGTTGAACTGGTCGAACGTGTAGTACGCGGCCGGCACCAGCGTTTCGATGAATCGATGCCGGGGCGCCGGGAACACGGGTATAATGGGCCGAAGATCCCACAGGTGATGGTGCGGATCTATGATCGGCAGATCAGGCTCGATTATAGCTTCAGTCATCGCGGCTTATCCCCCTCGTGCACAGTTCGCCAATTCCAACACGGTGGAACACTTGGAACACTGTCCTTTGCCAGAAAAGGTGGACCGGAAAACTCGCTGTGTCGAACCACATTTTGATAGCGAAAAGGGTGGGCTTCGGTCATCGGCAAGGTTCGATATGTGCAAGTCAGTGTAGGAAAATGTGAGTAAGCTGATCGATCGAATGAAGTTTTCTTTGAGAAAAGTGCGACAGCAAGAGACTATATCTCAAGCATGAGAGAGTGAACCACACTCATTTTGCAAGAACACATCAAAATTTGGGCGTGATTGAGATTTGTACACACATCTAGAAGGGATGAAGGTAATGGAACGCCTGTTGGATTATCTCAATGCAAGTATTTGAACGGCATTACTGGTCAGTCTGTTCTGGCGGCTTAAAGGAATATATGTCGCTTTCCGACCCAATTGCGGACGCTAGCCAACAATACCATTCGCCGCGCTGAGCACGGCGCGTACGCTGGCCGTGGCAACGTCTTCATCGATTCCGCAGCCCCAGATGATCCGGTCGCCCGATTGGCACATCAAATAAGCCGCCGCGCGCGCATCGCGGCCTGAACCCATGGCGTGCTCGGAATAATCGAGCACCTTCAAATCTAGCCCGAAGCTTTCTTCCAGGGTCGTGACCACAGACGAGATCAGGCCATTGCCCCGGCCGGAAACGCTTTGCTCCTGGCCCTTAACCGCGATCTTTCCAGCAAATACGCGCGTTCCGTCGGGCGCGCGGCTCTCATCGTAATAAACCAGTTGGAAGTGCTTGCTGTCTGTTTGGACGTAATAGGCGGATTTGAACGCTTCCCAGATGTCGGCTGCGTTCAGCTCACGGCCAAGCTCGTCCGCCATGTGCTGGACATGTTTGGAGAAGTCTGCCTGCATCTTCTTGGGCAGCTTCAGGCCTTGGTCTTGCTCCAAAACCCAGGCAAAGCCGCCTTTGCCTGACTGCGAATTGACGCGGATGACAGCTTCATAGTCACGGCCCAAGTCCGCAGGATCAATGGGCAAATAGGGCACGCGCCAATGCTCGTCATTTTGCTGATCATTGGCTTCAAAGCCTTTCTTGATCGCGTCCTGATGTGAGCCGGAGAAGGCGGTGAACACCAGCTCACCGCCATAGGGGTGGCGTTGGTGCACGGGCAGCTCGTTACAATACTCAACCGTTTCGATGGTTCGGTCGATATCTGAAAAATCGAGGCCGGGATTGATCCCTTGTGTATACATGTTGAGTGCAACCGTCACGAGGCAACAGTTGCCGGTTCGCTCTCCATTTCCGAACAGGCAACCTTCAACACGATCTGCACCTGCCATTAGGCCAAGCTCGGCCGCGGCAACACCAGTACCGCGATCGTTGTGTGTGTGCAGGCTGATCACCGCTGCATCACGATTGGGCAGATTGCGGCAGAAATACTCGATCTGGTCCGCGTAGATATTGGGCGTCGCCGCTTCGACAGTGGCAGGCAGATTGAGAATGATCGGATGCTCTGGTGTTGGGGCCAGAACTTGCATAACCGCTTCACAAACCTCGATGCTGAAATCTAGCTCGGCGGTCGAGAATGTTTCCGGTGAGTATTGGAAGTGCCAGTCTGTATCTGGTCGTTTGCTCGCTTCGTCTCGCATCACTTTTGCGCCCGCTAGAGCGATTTCGCGCACTTCGTCTTTCGACATACGGAAGACAATGTCTCGCCACGCCGGTGAAACTGCGTTGTAGAGATGCACGATGGCCTGCTTCGCGCTTTCAAGGCTTTCGAAACTTGTTCGTATCAGGTCTTCACGGCTCTGGGTCAGCACCTGTACTTTGACATCGTCAGGAATACGGCCGGAGCGAACCAATCCTTGAATGAAGTCGAACTCGGTCGCACCGGCGCTCGGGAAACCGACTTCGATTTCCTTGATCCCGATTCGGACCAGTTCATCGAAAAAGCGGTTTTTCTTTACCGCATCCATCGGGTCAATGATCGACTGATTGCCGTCGCGCAGATCGGTCGAAAGCCAGCGGGGCGGGGCGGTGATGGTTCGTGAAGGCCATTGCCGGTCTTGCAGCGCCACCTGCGGGAATGGCCGGTATTTGCGGCTTGGATCAGAAAGCATGGTCATGGTTGGAAAAACTCGAACGGATTTGGGGTTTACTGCTTGATTGTTCCCTTGAGCGCATCCGCGCGCTCTAAAGGCACGCGAGACGTCACGCCCAAGGGCGTGTAAGTCGTAGTAGAAGCAGTCCGTTGCGTGTCATGACCTGACGCATTGCGGAAAATTTCAACGGACGCAACCGAAAGTGACATTTTCTGGCGAATTTCATTTCTCGCGGCCGCCAGTGTCACCTTTCTGATCCAGGCCGCGAACTTCCCGTCAGAACAATGATGATAGGATACAACCCATGAAGAAGATTATTGTTGCACTTGCACTGTCCACTGCACTCGCGGCCTGCTCTGCGCAAAACGATGCAACTGACGCATCGAGCACCGATAGCGCGGTAGAGGCGGTTCAGGCGGCAAATGTGATTGCTGACCTTGGCGGCGAAAACAGCGGTCCGGTCTACACCGAAGTCGCCGGACAAACGCTGGCACTGTCAGGCTATGACGCGGTGAGCTATTTCACAGGTGACGCGCCAGTTGTTGGATCGGCCGAATTCACTGTGAAGTACGAAGGCTATGACTATCAATTCGCGTCAGCAGAAAACGCGGCGACTTTCCAGGAAGATCCAGCCAAGTATGCGCCCCAATATGGCGGTTACTGTGCATGGGCGATCGGCGCCAATGACGCGCTGGCATCAGGCGATCCCAATGTTTACAAGATCGTTGACGGCAAGCTTTACCTGAATTTCAACGAGGCTGTGGCCGAGCGTTGGAACAAGGATATCCCGGGCTTCATCGAGAAAGCTGAAGTGAACTATCCTACCCACGCACCGGATGAGCACTACACAACCAACTGATCCTTCGAGATCTCTTGCAAGGAAAGGGGGGCATTTGCTCGCCCTTTTCTTGTATGTGGTGATCAATCGGCTAAGCAGCGCAGATGACACAGGCATTCGATTTGCAAGATCCGCTGTACAAGATGATGGGGTTAGCCCGCATCGTCGAAATGAATCCCGAAGGGCGCGCCACTCTCGAGTATCATGCGAGAGAGGAGATGTGTCATTCGGGAGGCGTGGTGCAGGGCGGGTTTATCTCAGGCTGGATCGATGCCGCCATGGCGCATGCGGCGATCGCTAGAAACGGGCCTGACATCACACCGATGTCGCTTGAGCTTAAGGTGAGCTTTTTCGCTCCCGCACGGCCGGGGCTGGTGATTGCTGAAGGCTGGGTTGAACGGCATGGCAAGCGCACGAGCTTTTATGAAGGGCATCTGAAATCGCCCGACGGCACTGTTCTGGCAAAGGCAACCAGCACTATTCTGTTGGCTGATCGGGCGCGGGTCGAGGATGCCTCCAAGAAGGCTCGCAGCTAGGCGGCTACCGCCAGCGCAGCCGTTCCGGTGTCATCTGGTCGACTGAAGTTACGCCCATCAAACGCATCCCGCGCTCGATCTCGTCTTTCAGGATACCAATCGCGCGCTCCACACCTGGCTGACCTGCCGCAGCCAAAGCATAGAGATACAACCGCCCACCCGATGCGGCGGTTGCCCCGGCGCACACCGATTTAAGCGCATGAGTACCGCGCCGTACGCCGCCATCGCAGATGATCTCAATCTCTCCCGCGACCGTGTCGACAATTTCCCGCAGTTGATCGAAGGGTGCACGGCTGCCGTCCAGTTGCCGCCCGCCGTGGTTGGAAATCATGATCGCATCGGCGCCAATTTCGACCGCACGGCGTGCGTCATTGGCGCTCATCACGCCTTTAAGGCAGAATGTGCCGCCCCAATCCTGCCTGATGCGCGCGGCGGTGTCCCAATCCATCGAGGTGTCGAGCATGGTGTTGAAATATTCAGCAATACTCACTGCTTTACCGGTACCCTCGGACACATGCGTGTCGAGGTTAGGCAGTCGGAATTTCTCGCGGAGAAGATAGTCGAGCGTCCAGCGCGGGCGCGTGGCGTAGCTCCAGACGGCTGATGGTGTGAAGCGGGGTGGGGTGGTGAAGCCACTGCGCAAACACCGTTCGCGCTTGCCGGACACAATGGTGTCGACAGTCAGCGCCATGGCATCGAAACCGGCACTCTGGCAGCGCTCGATCATCGACTGGTTCAGCCCCTTGTCCTTGTGAACATAGAGCTGGAACAGTTTCGGGCCGTTGGTGAGCGCCGCGATCTCTTCGATGCTGCGGGTCGCCAGGCTGGAAATGCCGAACCACAGGCCGAACTTTTCTGCTGCCTTTGCCACCGCGCTCTCACCCTGATGGTGGAATGCGCGTTGCACGGCTGTGGGGCTCAGCATCAGGGGCAGGGCGCTTGTGCGGCCCATGATTGTGCAACTGGTGTCGATTTCCGCCACACCCGCCAGCACATCAGGCACCAGATCAACGCCATCAAATGCAGCGGTGTTACGCGCCTTGGTCAGCTCGTCATCTGCCGCGCCGTCGATGTAATCGAAAACCGGCCAAGGCAAGCGCGCCTTGGCCAGTTTCCGGAAATCATCGATATTATGACAGTCGGAAAGACGCATGATGCGCCTTTTTGGGCTTAGTTCTTTTCCTTGTCGACCAGCTTATTGGCGCTGATCCACGGCATCATGGCGCGCAGCTCTGCTCCGGTCTTTTCGATCGGGTGCGCTTCGGCTGCTTTACGGCTTGCTTTCAGTTCTGGCTGACCCGCGCGGTTGTCGAGGACGAAATCCTTCACGAAGCGGCCAGAGGTGATGTCCGCCAGCACGCGCTTCATCTCAGCCTTGGTCTCATCGGTGATGATGCGTGGGCCGGTTTTGATGTCGCCATACTCCGCAGTGTTGGAGATCGAATAGCGCATGTTCGCGATGCCGCCTTCATATAGAAGGTCAACGATCAGCTTGGTCTCGTGCAGGCATTCGAAATAGGCCATTTCCGGCGCATAGCCGGCTTCAACCAGCGTTTCGAAGCCGGCCTGGATCAGGTGGGTGATCCCGCCGCACAGCACGGCCTGCTCACCGAAAAGGTCGGTTTCGCACTCTTCCTTGAAATTGGTTTCGATAATGCCGCTGCGGCCACCACCAACGCCGGAAGCATAGGCAAGCGCCACGTCATGCGCAGCGCCGCTGGCATCCTGATGCACCGCGATCAGGCAGGGTACGCCGCCGCCGCGCTGATACTCGCTGCGTACAGTGTGCCCGGGGCCCTTTGGTGCGATCATGATCACATCGATGTCATCTTGAGCTTCGATCAAGCCAAAGTGGATGTTGAGACCATGCGCGAAAGCCAGCGCGCTGCCGGGCTTCATCTTGCCGTGGACGTCGTCAGCGTAGATGGCGGCCTGATGCTCATCCGGGGCAAGGATCATAAGGATATCAGCCCACTCGGCGGCTTCGCTGTTCGAAAGCACCTTGAAGCCTGCGCCTTCGGCCTTCTTGGCCGTCGCGGATCCTTCGCGCAGTGCGATTGCGACTTCGGCCACACCGCTGTCACGCAGGTTCTGCGCGTGCGCATGGCCTTGCGAACCATAACCCAAGACAGCGATCTTCTTGCCCTTGATCAGACCCAGATCTGCATCGGCGTCATAATAAACTTTCATCGTATTCCCTTTTTTCAGGCGCCTTCAGCGCCGCGCATCATACCCACCACGCCGCTGCGCCCAACCTCTACAAGGCCGAGTTCGCGCATCAACGCAATGAAACTGTCAATCTTGTCCGGCGCTCCGGTGATTTCAAAGACGAAGCTTTCGATGGTGGTATCGACCACATTGGCGCGGAACAATTCCGCGATCCGAAGAGCCTCCACCCGTTTGTCACCAGTGCCGGCAACTTTCACCAAGGCCAGCTCGCGCTCGACATGTTCGCCGGCGGTGGTGAGGTCCACCACGCGGTGGACAGGCACGAGCCGTTCCAGCTGCGCTTCGATCTGGTCGATCACTTCGGGCGGGCCATTGGTGACGATGGTAATTCGGCTGACAGCATGGTCTTCGGATATGTCCGCCACGGTCAGGCTGTCGATGTTATATCCGCGCGCGGTAAACAGGCCGGTGATCTTGGCCAGAATACCCGGTTCATTGTCGACGGTAACGTTAAGGACGTGCCGCTCGGACGCTGCGTCTCTGATTTTCATTGTCGGATATTCCTAAACCAGCGCTTTTGCTTCGTCGTCCATCGTGCCTTGGACTTGGTCTCCATAAAGGAGCATCTCGGTATGCGCAGCCCCTGACGGGATCATGGGGAAACAGTTTGCATCCTTGGACACAAGACAATCCACCATCACCGGTCCATCGGCTGCCAACATGGCTTCGATCCCCGCATCCAATTCGCTTTCGTCGTGGATGCGGATTCCGGTCCAGCCATAGCTTTCGGCCAGTTTCACGAAATCGGGCAAGCTGTCCGAATAGCTGTTGGAATAGCGGCTTTCATAGGTCAGTTCCTGCCACTGGCGAACCATGCCCATATATTCATTGTTCAAGATGAACACCTTGACCGGCAAGCGATACTGGCTGGCTGTGCCAAGCTCCTGAATGTTCATCTGGATCGATGCTTCGCCAGCAATATCGATCACCAGATCGTCCGGATTGCCGAGCTGCGCGCCGATTGCCGCGGGCAGGCCATAACCCATGGTACCAAGCCCGCCAGAGGTCAGCCATTTGTTCGGATCGTTGAAGCCGAAGTATTGTGCCGCCCACATCTGGTGCTGGCCAACTTCGGTTGTGATGATCGGATTGCGATCCTTGGTTAGCGCGAACAACCTCTCGACCGCTTTTTGCGGCATGATCATCTCTGACTTTTCCGGATAGGCCAGGCATTCGCGCGCGCGCCAACCCGCAATGCGGGCTTTCCACTCGCCCAGATCTTGCGGCTTGCGATCACCCCAAGCGGCAATCAGCTGGCTCAGGACAGCGGCGCAGTCACCCAGTATGGGCAAATCAACCGGTACCGTCTTGTTGATTGAACTGCGGTCGATATCGATGTGGATCTTAGTCGATTCAGGCGAGAACGCGTCGAGCCTACCTGTAACGCGGTCATCAAATCGTGCGCCGACGCACAACATCACATCGCATTTGTTCATCGCCAGATTGGCTTCGTAAGTGCCATGCATGCCCAACATGCCAAGCCAATCGGGATGATTTGCCGGAAACGCGCCAAGCCCCATCAGCGTGCTTGTCAGCGGAGCTCCAGTCAGGTCCTGCAATTCGCGCAGAAGTTTGCTCGCTTCAGGGCCGGAGTTGATAACACCGCCACCGGTGTAGAGGATCGGGCGCTCTGCATTGGCAAGCAATTCAACTGCTTCTGCAATCGCTTCCGCGCTGCCAACCATTTGCGGTTCATAGCGATGCGCCGCCGATTTGGAGGCGCGCTGGATCGAAGGAACGGCGATTTGCACGTCTTTGGGAATATCGACAACAACTGGGCCAGGCCGACCAGTAGTGGCGATCCGGAAAGCTTCTTCCAAAGTCGGCTTCAGATCCGCCGGATCTTTCACCAGGTAGTTATGCTTGGTGCAGTGGCGCGTGATGCCCACGGTGTCGGCTTCCTGAAATGCATCGGTCCCGATCAGCGGGGTAGGGACCTGGCCGGTGATAACTACCAGCGGGATCGAATCGAGAAATGCATCCGCAATTCCGGTAACGGCATTGGTCGCACCCGGCCCTGATGTAACCAGAACCACGCCGGGTTTACCGGTTGAACGAGCATAACCTTCTGCCGCATGTGCCGCGCCGGCTTCATGGCGCACCAGGATGTGGCGAATGCGTTCGTCTCCAAACAGTTCGTCGTAAATGGGGAGGACGGCGCCACCGGGATAGCCGAATACAAATTCGACCCCCTGATCGATCAGGCAATCTACCAGGATTTTGGCGCCGCTGCGTTCGCTCGACACTTTTGCTTCCTTCCATCTGCGCAGGAACTTTCCCGCATCTCTGGCTCAGTTGGCCCCTAAATAAGCAGGCCCGGTGCAGGGACTGCAACACCGGGCCTCTGCAAGTCTCGCTATGCGTTCGAATCTATCGTGTCAACCGTTATCGCTGTAATAATGATGCGAAATAAGGCTCAAAATCGACATTTGATGACTCGATCCTTGGCCAATCTTCCGGTGGTTGTCGCCGAAACCATGTGTATTGCCGCTTGGCATAATTGCGCGTCGATTGCTGACCAGCGGTGATTGCTTCGGTTCGGGAAAGTTCTCCTTTCACCAACGCCGCGATCTCCGGAACGCCGATAGCGCGCATGACCGGCAAATCGGGATTCAGGTTTCGTGATAGCAACGCCTCAACCTCCTTAATCGCCCCACTTTCCAACATTTGCACGAAGCGTCGATCACATCGCTCATAAAGCCAATCACGATCTGGCAGCAGGATGAGCGGATGCAAATCGATGTCGTCTTGAATCCCGCCCTCCTTGCGTGATTGCCAGTGTGCGAGTGTCTGACCTGTAGACCGCACCACTTCCAGCGCGCGTGCAATTCGCTGGCTATCAGTTGGCTCCAACAGGGCAGCTCGCTCTGCGTCTTCGGTTTGGAGCGCGGCATATGCTAGACCCGTATCCATCGCGCGAACTTGCGAGCGTATCTCCGGATCGATTTCGGGGATGGGCGCGATCCCTTCCAGCAGTACCTTCATATACATACCTGTGCCGCCAACGAGGACGGGCAGAGCGCCTGCCGTATGCGCTGCCGAAATCTCTTGCTTCGCACGCGCAGCCCAGTCCGCAGCGGAGCAAGCCTCCGATCCATCCCATGCGCCATAAAGCTTATGCGGGCACTGGCTCTGCTCATCTGCGTCCGGAGAAGCGGCGAGCACGGGTATATCGCGATAAACCTGCATGCTGTCCGCATTGATGATGGCGGTTCGCAGGCCCTTGGCCAAACGTGCGCTTGCCAGCCGCAAAGCAATTGCGCTCTTGCCGCTGGCGGTTGGCCCTGCGATGAGCGCAACCGGTTTTCTATTCGGAGATTCTCCCGTGCCCATCGCCCGTCTGATAGCAGACGCAGCTCAGCTTGAAACTCGTTTGAGCAATCCGCCGGCATGGCTGATTGAACTTGGCGCAGCGTTCGAGCCGGTCGAGATCGACGAAGGCGTGCACGAGTTTGAGTGGAGCGGTGAGTATGATCCTTCGCTTCTATCGCGTGTGTTGAGTGAAGCTTTGGGCGCAGAGGCAGCGTTAATCAGCGATCACGGCGTTGATCTGCCAGACCTGTTCATCTCGGACATGGATTCCACCATGATCGGGCAGGAATGTATCGACGAGCTGGCGGATTATGCCGGGATTAAGCCGCAGATTGCCGCGATTACCGAACGCGCGATGCAGGGTGAGCTAGATTTTGAAGAGGCTTTGCGTGAACGTGTAAAACTGCTGGCTGGATTGGATGAAGGCGCGATCCAGCTGTGCTTGAATGAACGGATTTTTCCGATGCCGGGCGCACGCGAGCTGGTGCAGACTCTCAAAGAGCACGATTGCCAGACCGTCCTCGTCACCGGTGGTTTTCACCATTTTGCAGATCCGGTGGCTCGGCTGCTTGGCTTTGAACATGTCGTAGGCAACCGGTTAGATGTTGCTGGAGGCAAGCTGTCCGGTGGATTGGTGGGCCCGATTGTCGACAGTTCAGTCAAGCGCGCTACGTTGAAGAGCGAGCTGGCGAGATTGGGTGAGGGCGCAGTTTCGCTTGCTACGGGTGACGGAGCCAACGACATTCCGATGCTGGAGGCTGCGCACTACGGCTTTGCCTACAAGGCCAAGCCCAAAGCGAAACAGGCCGCAAATGCGTGGATCGACAGTGGCGACCTGACGTCGGTGCTACGCCTGCTCGGCATCCCGGAAGAGGATTGGGTTCGCGGTTAGCTATCCGCTTGAGCGCGCTTGCGCTGCCGCGACTTCCACCATGCTGTAAACCGGACAGCTGCTGCGGCCAGAGCAATGATGGTGAACGGTATCGCGACCATTGCTTGTTCGGGGTCGGCCATACGACCGGCATAGCTCTGGAAGAATATGAACCAGAGATAATGGATGCCCACGCGGTGAACGCGTTTCCACCAAGCGCCCATGGCCTTCATTGCAGCGGTGTTGGATGTGAAAGCCATGACATACAGGATCGCATAGGCAGCGCCGCCAAAGACATAGGTCACAATGCCTTTGCCTTCGCCCGACACTTCAATCGCTGTGATCAGCGCCGCCAAGTGGATTGTATGCGCGACGGCGAAGCCAAGACCGAAGTATTTCCGCCGTGCCAGAATGTACTTCGCCAACTCGCTGCGGGTTAGTTCGACCAGCGGCCTTGCAACGTAGGCGTGAATGAGGAGGGGGAAGCCAACGCGGGCTGTGTAATGGGCGGCCTCATGCCATTGATTGACCACGCCTGCCTGTGTCGCAAACGCGAATGCAATGGCTGCAAGGCCTAGCATGCCCCCAATCCAGACCGGCCACGTCTTTTCCATCGAGCTAACCTCCCGTTCGATTAGCCTAAAGCCAACTTGCAATCTGGCTAAGCGGTTTCTTCTTCACGGCATGCGCCGGCACAGTCGCGTCGTCGCTGGGATGGCCCACAACAACGATCATCAGAGGCTTTTCGTGCTCTGGCCGCTGACAGATTTCGCGCAGGAAACCCATGGGTGACGGGGTATGCGTCAATGTTGCGCAGCCGGCTTCGTGCAATGTCGCAATCAGCATTCCGCAAGCGATGCCCACGCTTTCGTTAACGTAGTAATTCTGCGTTTTGCCATCTTCCTCGATCCCGCCCTTGCGCTGGGCGAAGACCACGATCAGCCAAGGTGCAGTCTCCAAAAAGGGCTTGCTTTCGTCCGTCCCGATGGGGGCGAGTGCCTCTAGCCATTCCTCGCTTGCCTTGGGTTTGTCCCCGTCTGCTCCATAGAAGCGACGTTCCTCTTCTTCTGCGGCTTCGCGGATGGCGCGTTTCTTGTCTGCGGAGGACACCACCGCAAAATGCCAGGGCTGATGGTTCGCGCCATTGGGAGCACTGCCCGCAGCTTCGATGGCAGCCTCGATGACTTCGCGTGGTACTGGCTCGTCTGAAAAGTACCGGCATGTGCGGCGCTCTTTCAATCGGTCACGCAGCGATCGCGCGCGAGCTATGCTTTCCTCATCGGACAAAGCCGGCAGCGAATAGGGCAGGGTATCGGTGTCTTGCATGTTTCCTCCTCTTGCGCATTCGAGCTCGGAACGAAAGTCGTTACACCGCCGAGGGCGTGGACAGCGAATTTACAATGATGTAAGTTGCGACCAGCTACTCGGGAGCTTGCAATGGCTGTTATTGATCGTCCTTTGGTTGCACCAGGTCGCAAGACCACCGGTTTCAGGCCTTTCAAGGTGTGGAAGCACTTCCGCAAACTTGTTGCGGACAAGGAAGACACCGAGCAGGTTTTTCATATCATAGAGGCGCTCAAGGGGCGCAAAGGTCACAAGCAGGGTTGGGACTTTATTCGCTCACCCGAAGGCCAACGCATGATGCGCGAGGAAGTGAACATTCCGGCCATGCTCGACGATCACGAACGCTGGGCAGATTGCGGGCCCAACACCGTGGCGCAGCACTATATCCGCTTCATGAAGCGCGAAGGTCTGTCAGCAGCCGGGCTTGTGGCTGAAAGTCACAAGTGGCAACCCGCCGAGAAACGCCATCAGGATCAGACCGAATGGTATTTCGAACGGCTGCGTGACACGCATGATCTCTTTCACGTGCTGACTACATACAATCGCGACGGGCTAGGTGAGGCGTGCCTGCTGGGCTTTAGTTACGAGCAGAACCACAATCTGGGCATTCTTTTCATTGCCTATGCGGGAACGCGCAACCGATTGAAGGAAGTGCCGACCAAGGCGCCAATCTTTGACGCTCTGCGCGAAGGTCGCAAGCTAGGCAGGGCTGCGGCCAAGATCGCGCATCAGGACATCGAGGCCCTTATGCGAGAGGACATCGATGAAGCGCGCAAACGCCTGAATATCGGTGAGCCGCTGATCTATCGCCAATGTATCGCGCAGCTGTTCGAAGAAGGGTTGCAAGACGAAGACATGATCATGCCAGAGGTATTGGCGGCTTAAGAGGCCTGCATCATCACGCAGTCGCCATAGTCGACCGTCAAATGCCACAAAGTGCCCAAAGCAAAAGCGCGAACCCACCATTTGGGCACCCCCAGCATGAGCAGGTAGATGACTGCGGCTTCCCAGCCATGCAGCAAATGAAACCCGATACTGCATCGGTTGGGATCGAAAATCGGATCGGCCATGAGATGATCCAGGTCGATCAGATTTCCAGCGGCAATCACAAACCCTGCGCGGATCCATTTCCTGCGCCAGATAACTGCCGAGATCACAAACGGCGCTAGCCAATGACCGCCATAGTGCAGAATTGCCTGGAAGAGCTCTATGCCTCCATCCAGTCGCGGAAGAAGCTTTGATGCGCCTCACGAAGATCGGCAAGAGAGATTCCAAGCAGGTTGTCACCGCCAACGGTGCCGATGCGACGGAAACCGATCTGCGCGGTTTCTGCATTCTCCGTGCCTTTGGCAAGCGCATGATTGAGCGCTTCGGTGTTAGGAACCGAGATAATATAGCGCCCCTGATCTTCGCCAAACCACCACTGCGCGGCGCTATAATCCGGATGCGCTTCGACATCTGCGCCCAGTCCGCTCGCCAGTGCCATTTCAGCCAAGCCTACGGCCAATCCGCCATCAGACAGATCATGCACTGCGTTGACCAGGCCATCCTCGATCAGCTCGTGAATGATCTTGCCCGCATTGCGTTCAACCACAAGATCTGTCGGCGGAGTGCGCCCTTCATCACGGCCATGGACGATTTGCAGCCAGAGTGATTTGCCAAGGTGCGAACGTGTCGGGTCTGGCTTGGCCCAGAATTCAGGGCCGACCAGATAGAGCGTGTCACCCTCATTCTTGAAGCCCATTGTCATCATGTGATCGTAATCATCGATAATGCCGACGCCGCCGATGGCAGGGGTGGGCAGGATCGCTGAGCCGCCGCCTGTCGCCTTGCTCTCATTATAGAGGCTGACATTGCCGGAAACGATCGGGAAATCGAGCATGCGGCAGGCATCGCCCATGCCTTCGAGTGCGTGA
Source organism: Altererythrobacter rubellus (assembly GCF_030284385.1). Lineage (NCBI taxonomy): Bacteria > Pseudomonadati > Pseudomonadota > Alphaproteobacteria > Sphingomonadales > Erythrobacteraceae > Altererythrobacter > Altererythrobacter rubellus. The sequence continues at coordinate 1,662,422 of NZ_CP127221.1, read as the reverse complement.
ACGAATTGTGCCATGATTTCGGGCCGCTGCGGGTTGCCAAAATTGAGGCAGTTGGTCACCGCGAGCGGACGCGCACCGACCGCACACAAATTGCGATAGGCCTCTGCTATCGCTTGTTTTCCGCCCTCATAAGGATCGGCATAAACATAGCGCGGCGTGCAATCGGTGCTGATCGCAAGCGCCTTCTTCGTGCCGTGCACCCGCACCACACCCGCATCACCGCCAGTCTGAATGGTGTCACCCATCACCTGGCTGTCATATTGCTCGGCAATCCAGGCGCGAGAGGCCAGTTGCGGGCTGGCCATCATTTTGAGCAAGTCTGCACCCGGATCGGCGCTATCGGGCGCGTCGTGCATGGGCGTGATTGACGCCCACGCGGTGTATTTCTCTTTAGAGAGGTAAGGACGGTCATACTCGGGGGCATCGGCAGCCAGCGGCCCAAGCGGGATGTCGCAAACGACTTCACCGCCAAATTCTAGCACCATGTGGCGCGTATCGGTGACTTCGCCGATCACCGCGAAATCAAGTTCCCACTTCTTGAAGATCGCTTCTGCCATGGCTTCCTTGCCAGGCTTCAGCACCATGAGCATCCGCTCCTGGCTCTCGCTCAGCATCATTTCATATGGCGTCATGCCTTCCTCGCGGCATGGCACCTTGTCCATGTCGAGCCGGATGCCCGCCTTGCCATTGGTCGCCATTTCGACGCTGGAAGAGGTGAGGCCCGCTGCGCCCATGTCCTGAATCGCGACGATCGCATCTGTCGCCATCAGTTCGAGGCAGGCCTCGATCAGCAGCTTCTCCGTGAACGGGTCACCCACTTGCACAGTAGGGCGCTTGGCATCTGCGTCTTCTTCGAAATCCGCGCTCGCCATGGTTGCACCGTGAATGCCATCGCGGCCGGTCTTTGAGCCGACATAGACGATCGGATTGCCAACCCCGGTCGCAGCCGAATAGAAAATCTTGTCTGCGTCCGCGACGCCAACGGTCATCGCGTTGACCAGGATATTGCCATCGTAAGCGGGGTGGAAATTGGTCTCGCCGCAAACCGTAGGCACGCCCACGCAATTGCCATAGCCGCCGATGCCCGCGACCACGCCTTTGACCAGATGCTGCATCTTGGGATGATCCGGGCGGCCAAATCGCAGCGCGTTGGCGTTTGCAACCGGGCGCGCGCCCATGGTGAATACATCGCGCAGGATGCCGCCGACGCCTGTCGCTGCACCCTGATATGGCTCGATGTAACTGGGGTGGTTGTGACTTTCCATCTTGAAGATCGCCGCCTGACCATCGCCAATATCAATAACGCCAGCGTTCTCGCCCGGACCACAGATTACCCAAGGCGCCTCGGTCGGCAGTTTCTTCAGGTGCAAGCGCGAGCTTTTGTAAGAGCAATGCTCTGACCACATGACAGAAAATATGCCTAGCTCAACCAGATTGGGTTCGCGCCCAAGCGCATGGAGAACACGCTCGTATTCTTCCGGAGAAAGGCCGTGCTGTTCGACGACGTCTGGGGTGATTTCAGATGCAGTAGTAGCCATGCCAGCGCCCTTAGCGTTGAGGTAATATTTGCGCTAGCCCCGTGCGCGCTTGTGCTTGCGATTGTCCCCGACCCAACGCGCGAGCAATGTCAGCACGGCAAAGGCCACCAACGCCTGAATATACAGGCCAAGGCCGGCCTCCTCTGGATGTGGGCCGAACCAGTTCACAGCCTGCATAACCAGCAGCAAAGCAAGCAAGACCAATGGTGGACCAACTGGTCCCCTTGTGCGCTTCACAAACCAATAAAAGGCACCCAGCGTGATGGCGAGTTCGAGTGGAATAGCGACAAAAGGCAGATTCCACAGGCCCAGCCCATAAAGTGAATCGCCACCTGCCAGCGTCAGGTCGGGTCTGTGTGTCAGAAAATCGAGCACCCAATGTGACAGAACGACCAGACCGGCCAGGATGCCTGCTACAGCTTCGCGCATTATGGCAAAGACAAGCAGTCCGAATATGACGGCCCATACACCAGTCCCCAGCAGACTGTGCGTGTAGGGCATATGATATAGATCATACGGGACCATTGCCGTGGCCGTTGGATCAATTCGCATCGCTTCGATGCCGATTATCGCGAAGCAAAAGAATGCCCAATCGACCAGCTGGGCGGCGATGAAGAGCGTGCCCAGTTTCGGCGAACGGGGGCTGACCGCTGCAGCGGCAAAGGCAGGAGCAAAGTGGCCTATAAACATTCGCTTAACCAGAGAACTTGAGAGTGACCCAGGTGGCAATCGCCGCCGAGGTTCCGGTTACAAATGTCCCCCACAAGATATCCGCGACGCTGATGTGTGTCGCCCAAACCTTGAACACAGCCTGGCTTGTCAGGTCAAAAGTGGCGTAGCAAACCGCGCCGAGTATCGCGCCATTGAGCAGCGCAGTAGACACTTGCCCGCTTTCAAGCCCGGGCTTGATCGCGAACCAGCACATTCCGGCGAGGTAAACGAGATAGAATGCAGCCGCAGGCGCAATACGGAAGTTTTCCGCCATGATCTCGCCAATCACGGGCTCATACAAATTCGGGCCCGCCCATCGAAGCCATATTGCATCCATAACGCCGAACACGATGGCGGCGGAGATGTAGGCTATTACCCACTTTGTCATTCACGACTCCCATTCTATTGCATCGCAGCTTGACCGTCGGCATGAGGGCGGTCAATGCTTCTTGCCAGTCAGGGGATCAGAAAAGACGTGTCAGAGAAAGACTTTAGCCAATTGAGTTTCGAGCAGGCATTGATTGCACTGGAAGAAGTGGTCCAGCAGCTGGAAAGCGGCAGCGTTCCGCTCGATCAATCAATTACGCTTTATGAACGCGGTGAGAAGTTGCGAAAGCTGTGCCAAGCCCGGCTTGATGATGCGCAGGCACGCATTGAGAAGATCGTGACAGACGCCAACGGTGCGGCCAGTTCGACTGTCCAATTCGATACCGACGGATAGGTCGGTGTCTTTGGGGATGGAACACAGTCTGTTGAAAGAAGGTCTCGCGCGGGTTCAACGCGAAGTGGACAGCGTTTTTGACGCGATTTTGCCGGTGCCGCAGGACAGCCGGGCGCGTCTGGTAGAGGCTATGCGCTACGCAGCGATTGGCGGCGGCAAGCGTGTTCGCCCGCTGCTGTTGGTTAGCACAGCCGAAATGTTCGGTGTGAACCGGGATGCTGCATTGCGCGCTGCCTGTGCAGTGGAAGCGATCCATGTCTACTCCCTGATCCACGATGACTTGCCGTGTATGGATGATGACTCGCTGCGCCACGGGAAGCCTACGGTTCATGTGGAGTTCGATGAGGCAACTGCGGTTCTGGCAGGTGATTCATTGCATGCGCTCGCGTTTGAAATTCTTGCGGACACGGACACCAGTGAAGATCCGTTCACCCGATCCGAACTGATCCTGACACTCGGTACCGCTAGCGGCAAGGACGGTATGGCTGGCGGCCAGATGATGGATATGATGGCCGAGGGTGAAGACTATGATCTCCACACAATCACGCGCTTGCAGCAACTGAAAACTGGCGCATTGCTGGCCGCTTCTGTCGAAATGGGAGCGATCCTGGGCCATGTTCAGCCTGAGGGAAGGGGGCACCTGCGCGCCTATGCGCGCGACATCGGGCTCGCTTTCCAAATTGCAGATGATCTGCTCGATGTGGAAGGCGATGCCGAGATAGCCGGAAAGGCTCTGCGCAAGGATGAGCGCCAAGGCAAGCAGACTTTCGTGACACTGATGGGCGTGGACAAGGCTCGGGAACAGGCGCGCGCGCTGGTCGATCAGGCGATCGGTCATTTGTCAGTGCACGGCGATGATGCCAAGATGCTGGCTGCAGTCGCGCGTTACATTGTGGAGAGGGACAGGTGAAGAAACGCATAGGTATCTATCCGGGCACATTTGACCCGATCACCCTGGGCCATATGGACATCATTGAACGTGGCGCGAAGCTGGTTGATGAGCTGATCATCGGTGTGACGACAAACGCCGCCAAATCACCCATGTTTTCCGATGATGAACGAATCGCGATGGTAAAGCGCGAGGTTGCGGGGATCGGTGATGGCAGCATCCGGGTAGTCGGGTTTGACTCTCTGTTGGTCGATTTTGCCGATGAAATGGGCGCGGGCACGGTCATTCGCGGCATTCGGGGTGTCACAGACTTCGAATACGAATATCAACTCACCGGCATGAACCGCCAACTTAATCATGACGTCGAGACAGTGTTCCTGATGGCAGATATCTCTTTGCAGCATATTGCGAGCAGGCTGGTCAAAGAGGTTGCGATCTACGGCGGAGAAATATCCAAGTTCGTGACCGCTTCCGTGCGCGAAGACGTGATAGCGCGGGTTCCAAAACAGCGCTCTGTGTAGAGTGGGGCGATCATTCATTGCGGCGACAGATGCTTGCCGCTAGATCGCATGTCAGAAAATCAGGACATTAAGATCGCGTGACCTTGAACATGATGAAGAAAATACTCGCAGCCTCTATTTCAGCGGCCTTGCTTGGCCTTCCGGCCGCGGCGCCTGCACAAGACGCTGAGACTGAGGCCGTTGAACAGGCGCCGGCTTCCGCGGTTCAATATTCGATCAATTACGATGTGACAGCGGACCCTGACAATGTTTGGCTGCTCGATCTATCCAATGGTGAGCGTGTTGCAATCCGCCTGATGCCGGGTTGGGCGCCCAACCATGTCGAGCGTGTAAAGACACTGACCCGTACCGGGTTCTACGATGGTGTGATCTTTCACCGTGTCATCGACGGCTTTATGGCGCAGGGCGGCGATCCCACCGGCACTGGGCAAGGCGGCTCTGCGATGCCTGACCTTGAGGAAGAATTTAATCCGCGCCCGCACATTCGCGGAACTGTTTCGATGGCCCGCGCGACAGATGAGAACAGCGCGAACAGCCAGTTCTTCATTGTATTCTATCCTCGTTTCAGCCTAGACAAACGTTACACCAACTTTGGCCGCGTGATTTCGAATATGGACGGGGTGGATACGATCACTCGCGGCGAACCGCCTGCCAATCCTACGCGCATTCTTCAGGCCAGCATTGCTTCGGACAATAAGCCGCAGCTGTTCCCGCAGCCCGAGGCGCCGGTTGAAGAAGAGATCACTGCTGATCTTCTCAGCGCGCCGCTAAGCTAATCTCTCTTTCCATTGCGATTGGTGCACCTTAAGGCGCGCCAATCATGCGTGTTGATCTATTTGACTTCGAGCTCCCGCAAGAACTGATCGCGCTGCGTCCCGTGCGCCCACGTGATGCGGCGCGCATGCTCTATGTTCCGGGCGAGGGCGCATTTGAAGACTTGGGTGTGCGGGACCTGCCGAGGCTTCTCAAACGGGGCGATGTACTGGTGTTCAACGACACCCGTGTCATTCCCGCGCAGTTAGAAGGCCGTCGTGCAGGCGGAGTGGCCAGGATCGGAGCGACTTTGCACAAGCGTGAGGATCTGCGCCGATGGATCGCGTTCATTCGTAATGCGAAGCGTCTGAAGGAAGGCGATCAGATTGTTTTCGGCGGCGGCGTGACCGCCACTGCAGAGAAGCGAAATTCGGACGGCAGCTTCACACTGTTTTTCGAGGGTGATGAACCCGTCGAAGTGTTGCTTGACCGTGCAGGCACAATGCCATTGCCGCCCTATATCGCGGGCAAGCGCCAGATCGACGCGCAGGATTATGAAGATTACCAGTCGATGTTTGCGCAAGAGGATGGCGCAGTTGCTGCACCAACGGCTTCCTTGCATTTCACAGAACGCCTGGTTTCAGAATTGGACGCAGCCGGTATCCAGCACGAAACGCTGACCCTGCATGTCGGTGCGGGCACATTCCTGCCGGTTAAGGCCGATGACACCGACGACCATCAGATGCATTCGGAATGGGGGCGGATTACGCCTCAAGTTGCTGAGCGCCTCAACGCAACGCGCGCTGCAGGAGGGCGGATTATTGCAGTTGGGACAACCTCACTGAGGCTGCTGGAAAGCGCGGCCCGCGAAGATCGAACCATTGCCCCGTTTGAAGGTGACACCGATATTTTCATCACGCCGGGATACCGCTTCAAGGGTGTCGACGGGTTGATGACAAACTTCCATCTGCCCAAATCCACACTGATGATGCTTGTCAGCGCGCTCATCGGTCGCGAACGCATGATGGAAGCTTATGAGCATGCAATTTTGCATGGCTACAGGTTCTATTCGTATGGTGACTCATCATTATTGCTGCCCTAATCGGTTGCAATGAACGAACCGATCCTTGAGCTGCATGGCCTCAGCAAAGTCTATCCCAGTGGTCTCAAAGCGCTGGACAGTGTTGATCTGGAGATCCGGCAGGGTGAGATATTCGCGCTGCTTGGGCCTAACGGAGCCGGCAAGACTACATTGATCGGTGCGGTTTGCGGTCTGGTCCGACCAACTTCTGGCACGATACGCGCGTTCGGGCATGATCTTGCCAGGAACTGGCGGCATGCCAGAGCGCGGATAGGCTTGGTGCCGCAAGAACTCTCTACAGACATGTTCGAACCGGTGATTGACGCGGTCAGCTATTCACGCGGCCTTTTCGGCTATCCACCCGATCCTGGCAGGATTGAAGAGATACTGCGCGCGCTTAGCCTTTGGGACAAGCGCGGCGAAAGGATCATGGCGCTCTCAGGCGGCATGAAACGACGTGTGCTGATCGCGAAGGCGCTGGCCCATGAACCTGACTTGCTTTTCCTCGACGAACCCACCGCTGGGGTAGACGTCGAGTTGCGCAAAGGCATGTGGGAGCTGATCGGCACCATGCGCGAACGCGGTGTTACAATCATCCTGACCACCCATTACATCGAAGAGGCCGAAGAAATGGCGGACCGTGTCGGGATTATCAATCAGGGACGCTTGCTGATGGTCGACGACAAGGCTGCCATGATGCAGCGTTTGGGCCGGACTGAAGCACATATCGAGCTGGCTTCACCTCTTGCCGAGTTGCCGAAAGCACTCGCTCACTTTCCTGTCGAGATCGAGCAAGGTGGACGTTCGCTGTGTTATCGCGGCGGCGATGGCACAGGCAAGGGCAAGTCCGAGGTTGCTGAACTGACAAAGGCACTGACCGCAGCTGGCATCGACTACACCGGCATCGATGTGCACGAGAGTTCGCTTGAAGATATCTTCGTATCACTGCTTGGCGAAGAGGAACTGGCATGATGGGGTTCAATTTTCGCGGCGCATGGTCGATCTTCAAACGTGAGGTCACCCGCGCTTTTCGCACTGCGTTCCAGTCGATCCTTGCGCCAGTCCTGACGACATCGCTGTATTTCATTGTGTTTGGATCGGCGATCGGCAGCCGGATGGAACCGATTGATGGTGTGCAATATGGCGCGTTCATTATCCCTGGACTGTTGATGCTTACCTTGCTGGGTGAGACGACTTCGAACGCTAGTTTCGGCATTTACATGCCGCGGTTTACGGGAACCATCTACGAATTGCTTTCTGCGCCCGTTGGCGTCGCGGAGACACTAATTGGTTTTGTCGGCGCGGCAGCCGCGAAAAGCCTGATCCTGGCCAGCATTATCCTGATTACCGCAAACCTGTTTGTCGATTACACCATCGCGCACCCGATCCTGGCGGTGATTTATATCATGCTGGTCGCTGCAAGCTTTTCACTCTTCGGCTTCATCCTTGGCGTATGGGCGGACAATTTCGAGAAGCTTGGCATTATTCCGATGTTGTTCTTAACCCCTCTGACCTTCCTCGGTGGCACGTTTTATTCGATCGACATGTTGCCAGAGCCGTGGGGCAAGATAGCGCTCGCCAATCCGATCGTTTATCTGGTCAGCGGGCTGCGTTGGACATTCTATGGCAGTGGAGACGTAGGCTTTGGCCTGTCTCTGGGTATCACGCTGGGATTTTTGGCAGCCTGTACAGCGATAATTGCTTTCATCTTCAAGACCGGATGGCGCCTGAGAGCCTAACCAGAACGCGCTGTGTGTTACCGTATTACAACACCCTCAGATTATCGAATATAAACAGTAAAATGCGACTTTAAGTTGCCTTGTTGGCCTCGGGCTTGGGAACGATATGGGCTGCGCCGCTCGCCCCCTGAGCGGTGAAGAATGAAAGTACAAAAGAATGAAAAAGCAGTTTGTAGCAGGGCTGTTCGCAGCGGCTATGATGACGCCAGCCGCTGCGCTGGCTCAGGATTCCAACGAAACCGAAACATTCATCGGCGTATCAGCTGGCTACCATGATCTTGGTATCGGTTCCGACGAAGCCGAGGGTTTCGATATTGACGATGCAAGCCCGATTTTCGGTGTGGTTGCGGGCGTCGATTTCCCCATTGGTGGTGATCTGTTCGCCGGTGTTGAAGGCAACTTCCACTTCGGCACAGATGCAGTCGACTATGAATATGGCGCGCTGGCTCGCTTCGGTATCGTCGATTCAAGCGGCACCAAATACTACCTGCGTGGTGGCTACCAGGAAATCGAACTCGACGTTGAAGAAATTCTGAATGTTGAGCTCGACGATGGCGACCTGGACGGTGTTGACACCAGCGATGGTGATCTGATCGTCGGTGCTGGCATCGATATTCCGCTCGCTGGCGGAAAGCTGCGTTTCAATGTCGACACAGTTTCGTTCGACACGGTCCGTGGCACCACTGGATTCGTTTTCTCTTTCTAATCATCGAGAAACAGGAACAGGCCGGCGGTGAGTTGCATCGTCGGCCTTTTTCTTTTGAGTGACATGATTGTCTCTGGCGGCTAGCGGGTAGCGCCATGAGCGAACGGTTCAAATTCACTATAAGCGCCACGGACGGCAAGGCCCGCACCGGGTGTATCAAGATGCAGCGGGGCGACATTCGCACGCCTGCCTTCATGCCCGTTGGGACCGCCGCGACGGTGAAGGCGATGAAGCCGGAGATGGTGCGAGAGATTGGCGCGGACATTATCCTTGGCAATACCTATCACCTGATGCTGCGCCCCGGTGCAGAGCGTGTTGCGCGCTTGGGCGGGTTGCATAGCTTCATGAACTGGCAGCGGCCGATCCTGACAGATAGTGGCGGCTATCAGGTTATGAGCTTATCCGATCTGCGCAAGCTAACCGAGCAAGGCGTCGAGTTCCGCAGCCATATCGATGGCTCCAAGCATATGCTCACGCCAGAAAGATCGATGGAGATACAGCGCTTGCTTGGGTCCGACATCGTCATGGCGTTTGACGAATGTCCGCGTGCAGATCAGCCCCGTGATGTGATCGCAGAAAGCATGGAGCTGTCGATGCGTTGGGCAAAGCGCAGCCGGGATGGCTTTGATAGCGGCGGAGAACACGCCGCAAAATCAGCCTTGTTCGGTATCCAACAGGGCGCGCTTGATGAAGATTTGCGCCAAATCAGCGCCGACAAGCTAACCGAGATCGGCTTTGATGGCTATGCAGTCGGCGGGCTTGCAGTGGGCGAGGGGCAAGAGGCAATGTTCGCAACGCTCGACTTTGCCCCAGACCAGCTACCTCAAGACAAACCGCGTTATCTAATGGGGGTTGGCAAGCCCGATGATCTGGTTGGCGCGGTGGAACGCGGGATAGATATGTTCGATTGCGTGTTGCCTACGCGATCAGGGCGCAATGGTCAGGCCTTTACCTGGCACGGGCCGCTTAATCTACGCAACGCCAAACACGCAGAAGACACCGGCCCGCTTGATGAAAGATGCGCCTGCGATGTCTGCAATACGTACTCGCGCGCCTATCTGCATCACCTGCAGAAATCGGGTGAGATCCTGGGGGCTATGCTGGTGACTGAGCACAATCTCAGTTTCTATCAGCAGTTGATGCAGGCCATGCGCGATGCGATTGCCGAAGAGCGCTTTGCAACGTTTGCTGCTGATTTCCGCCGTGATTACCTGTCCGCTTAGCGGTTCAAGAAGCTCTTCAGCCTTGCGCGCTTTTTGGCTGCCTCTGAGGGACTTTCGGTTCGCGTCATATTCTCAATTCGTTTGCGCCATTTCGGCAAAGGCTTGTCCGCTTCGCCATGCTTTACGGGTCTGAGGGCGAGAAAACGCACTGGCTTGAATCCACAGAAACCCAGAACCTGAAGTTTCCACCTCTTGATCAGCGCATTGCCATACATCAACCGCAAGAACAGCGGTGGGGTGTCCATAGTTGCGATAACATCGGCGGAGCGCCCTTCCATCAGTTTGTCCCACCAGTTGTCGTCATCATGATAGGCGAAGGTTAGGCCGGGTAAGAGGACGCGATCAAGCAAGCCTTTAAGGTGGGCTGGTTCGCTCCCCCACCACATTGGGAAGGCGACCACCAAATGATCGCAAGCATCCAGCAAGGCAGCGACACGATGGAAGCCCGGCTCTCATCCGGTTCGCTTGGCATAACCATGATGCAAAACCGGATCGAATTGCAGGTCACGCACCGCAATCCGATCGACTTCATCACCGTGTGCTAAACCTGCCTGATACAAGTCGAGAAGATGACTCGTAAGCCGGTTGGCATCAGGGTGCCCGTCAAGGATCAGGATACGCATTTCGCGGAGGATAGGCCCTGCAAAGGGATTTAGGCAAATACAAACAGGGCGGCCCGCAAAGGCCGCCCTGTTTGTATATCGTGCTGATCTCTTGGATTAGCGCGAGTAGAACTCGACCACGAGGTTCGGTTCCATCGTTACCGGATAAGGCACTTCGTCCAGCTTCGGCACGCGGGTGAACTGAACCTTGTCATTGCCGTCAGGGGCAACATAATCAGGAATGTCACGCTCTGGCAGGCTCTGGGCTTCGATAACCAGCGCCATTTCCTTCGCCTTGCTGCCGAGGCTGATCACATCGCCTACATCACAACGACGCGATGCAATGTTGCACTTCACACCGTTCACATAGATGTGGCCATGCGACACGATCTGACGTGCGGCAAAGATGGTTGGTGCAAACTTCGCGCGATACACGATCATGTCGAGACGGCGCTCAAGTAAACCGATCAGATTCTGACCGGTGTCGCCCTTCATTTTGGTTGCATCTTTGTAAGTAGAGCGGAACTGCTTCTCGGTTACGTCGCCGTAATAGCCCTTAAGCTTCTGCTTGGCGCGCAGCTGCAAGCCGAAATCGCTCATCTTGCTCTTGCGGCGCTGACCGTGCTGGCCCGGGCCGTAAGAACGCTTGTTCACCGGGGAATTGGGACGACCCCAGATGTTTTCGCCCATCCGGCGATCAAGTTTATGCTTCGAGCTGGTACGCTTCGTCATGGATTATCCTTCAAATTGCATGAGCCGCCCCTGTGGCGACCATTTAACCCGGCCTCGCTGCGTTTGAGAAAGTTTCAAGCGCGGCTACCGCTTCACCGGGGTGCGGAGCCAATTTGCGAAGGCGCGCAGATAGCAGGATTGTGCACCGCGTCAAGAGGGGGATCGGAGATCAGATGCCCCCTCGACAAACGCGCGCCAGAGGCTAAGAGCGCGGCCATGACTGATACGATTGTTATGGCTGCTGACTGTACTTCCATGATCGAAGTTCGGGCAGGCGTAGATGCAACTGACAGAGAGTTGATTGCGTTGCTTGAGCGCAGGTTTGACTACATGCGTGCCGCCGCGCGGATAAAACCATCGCGTGACACCGTACGGGACGAGGATCGCAAGGCTGCGGTGATCAACGCTGCAGGCGATGCAGCCGAAGCAAGAGGAATGCCTCGTGATCGCATCGAGGCAATCTGGGATCTCCTGGTCGAGAACTCGATCGCCTATGAATTCGAAATCTGGGACGCGACGCGTGATTGATCGAAGTCGCGTTCCAGAAACGAACTGCGTTTAGTTGCCGCGATTGAATTCGCGCCATTCCTTGCTCGTCATGCATACACGCTCTTTCTTGCGTGAACCCATGCCGGTGCTGATCCGGCGGCAAATCGGTTTGTCTTCGGCCTTTTCTTCTTGAGCTTGCTCGGCGGCGCGCTCTTCTTCTTGAACTTCGGGCTGAGCAGGTTCTGCTTGTGCGACCAGCGCAAGAGCTAGCATCGTAGAAAACATGAATAAAATCCTATGGATGGAGAGGGTTGGGGGGTCGCGTACTTTAACTACACGCCCATCTGAATGTCTACAGAAGAACGCTCTGTTTCCTCGAGCGTTCCGCTTTATTTGCGATCACCACGATCAAGCGATGACAACACCCCGCGCAATGTTCGCACTTGCAAGTAATCCCAACCGGGTTTGGTCAGAACTGTCCGCAAGGTCCGTCGGGTAGCTTCTGCCCGCGCTTCCGGCAGAAAATAGCCCTTTGGTTCCAGCATGCGCTCCAGATGTGCGATCAAGCCATCTAGTTCCTCTTGAGGGGCGGGGGGAAGCGCTTCGTCTTCCGCAGTGGGTTGAACCAGATCGGCCTGCTTTGACCATTCATAGGCACACAAGATCACAGCTTGCGCGAGATTGAGTGAGCCGAATTCCGGGTTGATGGGAACTGTAAGGATCGTTCTGGCAAGAGCCACATCCTCTGTTTCCAGACCTGAACGTTCAGGCCCGAACAGGATCGCGCTCTTTCCAATCTCGGCGTGGATCGCGCTGCCTGCTTCGTCCGGCCCGACCACCGGCTTGGTAACGCCGCGCTTGCGCACAGTCGTGGCATAGACGTGGGCACAATCCGCGACAGCTTCGGCTGTGGTCTCGTAGACTCTTGCGCGTTCAAGAACGATATCCGCGCCAGCAGCTGAGGGGCCGGCATCGGGGTTGGGCCAGCCATCGCGCGGCGCAACAATACGCATTTCGGTCAGCCCGAAGTTGAGCATGGCGCGCGCTGCCTTGCCGATATTCTCACCCAGTTGCGGGCGAACCAGCACAAAGACGGGCTGGTTACTTTGTCCCATCTATCGCGGCTTCCTGCACAGTGCTGGCAAATTCTTCGAAGTCCTTGGCCTCTGAGAAGTCGCGATAAACACTGGCAAAGCGGATATAGGCGACGCTGTCGATCTGGCGTAGTCCGTCCATCACCATGCCGCCGATGCGAGAGGAGGCAACTTCGGGATCACCCGCTGTTTCAACCTGTCGCTGGATGCCAGAGACAAGCTGATCGATACGTTCCTGTTCTACCCCACGTTTGCGGCAGGCGAGTGTAACCGATTGCTCCAGCTTGCTGCGATCGAATGCCTCGCGCCGGTCTCCGCTTTTGACAACGATGACTTCGCGCAGCTGGACGCGCTCGAATGTCGTGAAACGCGCACCGCAGCTTGAGCATTGCCGACGCCGCCGGATCGAGGTGTTATCCTCGGTCGGGCGGCTGTCTTTAACCTGCGTGTCATCGTGGGCGCAAAATGGGCAGCGCATGATTTGTCGAAGCTATCCCGCTATTTCTTGACGCGGCTGTAGATCGCGATGCCTACACCCGCGATCAAACCAACAGGCCACGTCACGACGGGCAGAAGCGCGCCTGCGACTGCGCCGACAGTTGCGCCTGTAAGAACTGGCTTGGTTCCAGGGTGCTTCGCGCCCCCTTTGGCGATACCGACAACTTCGTCTTTCACATCTTCGAAGATGTTGCCTTCTTGAGGGTTCTTGTCAGTCATGGTTTAGCTCTCCGGGTAGACAGGAAAGGCTGCGCACAGCTCCGATACCCGACCGCGCACGGCTTCCTCGACCTGAGCATCGCCTTCCGGACCGTTCTTGGCAAGTCCGTCGACCACTTCGGCGATCAGCTTGCCGACCTTGCGGAATTCAGCGGGGCCAAAACCGCGGGTAGTGCCCGCTGGCGTGCCAAGGCGAATACCACTTGTTACAAAGGGGCTGCGCGTATCGTAGGGAATGCCGTTCTTGTTGCAGGTGAGCCACGCGCGGTCGAGGCCCTTTTCGGCATCCTTGCCGGTCACATCCTTGGCAGTCAGATCAACCAGCATGGAATGGTTGTCCGTCCCGCCCGACACGATGCGCAGACCGTTTTCCTCGAGGCTGGCCGCCAGAGCCCGAGCGTTTTCTACCACGGCGCTGGCGTAAGCCTTGAAGTCGGGGCGCAATGCCTCGCGGAATGCAACGGCTTTCGCTGCGACAACATGCATCAGTGGGCCGCCCTGCATACCGGGAAAAACCGCCATATTGATCGGCTTTGTCAGCTCTTCATCGTTCCACAGGATGATCCCTGAACGTGGACCGCGCAGGCTCTTGTGAGTCGTGCTGGTGACCACGTGAGCATGCGGGAAGGGTGAGGGGTGCGCACCGCCAGCGACCAGGCCCGAAATGTGGCTCATATCAACCATCAGATATGCACCGACTTCATCGGCCACCTTGCGGAAAGCCTCCCAGTCCCAAACGCGCGAATAGGCCGTGCCACCTGCGATGATGAGTTTAGGCTTATGCTCTTTCGCGATGGCCATGACATCATCCATGTCGATACGCTCGTCTTCCTTGCGTACGCCATAGGCGACTGGATTGAACCACTTGCCGCTCATGTTCACGGGCGAGCCGTGGGTCAGGTGACCGCCCGAATTGAGGTCTAGGCCCATGAAGGTGTCGCCAGGCTGCAGCAGCGCAAGGAACACGGCCTGATTCATCTGGCTGCCCGAATTGGGTTGAACATTGGCGAAGTTGCACCCGAACAGTTCTTTCGCGCGATCGATTGCGAGTGTTTCAACCACGTCGGCATAGTCGCAACCGCCATAGTAACGCTTGCCGGGATAGCCTTCTGCATATTTGTTGGTGAACACGCTGCCGGTTGCTTCGAGCACGGCCTTTGAAGCAATATTTTCAGACGCGATCAGCTCGATCTTGTCTTGCTGGCGTTTCAGTTCCTTGCCAACCGCCTCTGCGATTTCAGGGTCGGCTTCAGCCAGGTTGTCATGCCAGAAACGGCGCATGATATCGGTATCGGTAGAGGGTGCTGTGCTCATTGGAGAGGCTCAATCGTGTCGGTGTCAAAGGGCGGGTTGGACAATTTGTCGACACGGCGCTGGTGGCGCCCGCCGGCAAATTCGGTGTCTAGAAATGTTGCAACGCAGGCCTTGGCCATTTCGATCCCGATCAGCCGCGCGCCCATGGCAATGCAGTTTGCGTCATTATGCTCGCGGCACAAGGCCGCCGACAAGGGCTCTGAAACCAGGGCGCAGCGCACAGCAGGATTGCGATTGACGCTAATTGAGATTCCGATCCCGCTGCCGCACAAGGCAATTCCGCGCTCTGCTGTGCCATCAGCCACAACTTCGGCCAGCTTGTAGCCATAGTCAGGGTAGTCGACGCTTTCGGTCGAATGGGGCCCAAGGTCTGCAACTTCGTGCCCGGCTTCCATCAGCCACTCTGCAAGCTCTGATTTGAGCTCGGTGGCGGCGTGGTCAGATGCAATCGCGATACGCATATTGACCACATAGGGTAGGGTGATGATTCTCTCTACCCCGAATACCGGCTTTTCTACCGCGATCTGTGATCAGCTTACCTGCTTGCGTGCCCACGCCCAAAGTTTTTTGGCTTCAGCAGCAGCTTTTCCGGTCGCATCGATTTCTGAAGCGACCTCGCCCTTGGCAGAGGATCGGAGGAAGTCCGCGCGCTCGCCAAAGGTCACGGGGCAGGTTTTGAGACCAAACTGTTTTGCGGTCTCTTTGGCTTTTGCGATCTGGCGGGTCGCGCCTGCAGGCACAGCGTTAAGCACGACATAGGCGGGCTTGCCTGCGAACTCGATCATTTCAGCCACAGCTTCGAGGGCGTGCAAGTCAAACGCACGTGGGCGCGAAGGGATCAGCACCAGATCAGCGGCTTTGATTGCTTCGCGCATCGCAGCTTCGGCGTGTGGCGGCGTGTCGATGACCACCACGTCTACTTCGTCCTGCTTATGCGCACGCTCGATGGTCTTCGCGAGCCGGGCAGGGGGGCTGGTGACAACAAACGGGTAGAAATCCCCGCGCCAGTCGCCCCACGTTGCCGCGGTGGCTTGCGGGTCGGTATCGATGACGCAGGCTGGCTGCTTCGCCTGCGCATCGCTCGCGGCCAAGTGCAGGGCGATGGTGGTCTTACCCGACCCGCCCTTTTGGCTGATGATGGCAATGGTTGGCATGGTTCGAAACCCAAAATGCTGCACCGCACAATGGGTATCGCAATTCAAGCTAGAACGCGAGAGCGGAATGCGCCTTTATGGGGAAAACCGACCTTACTGATCCAGGAACGAACGCATTTTCCGGCTGCGGCTTGGGTGCTTTAGCTTGCGCAGCGCCTTCGCTTCGATCTGACGGATACGTTCGCGAGTCACGGAGAACTGCTGGCCTACCTCTTCCAGCGTGTGATCGGTGTTCATGCCGATACCGAAGCGCATGCGCAGCACGCGTTCCTCACGCGGGGTGAGCGATGCGAGCACGCGAGTGACGGTTTCCTTGAGGTTCGCCTGAATCGCGGCATCCACAGGGATAATTGCGTTCTTGTCTTCGATAAAATCGCCCAGATGTGAATCTTCTTCGTCACCGATTGGTGTCTCAAGAGAAATCGGTTCCTTGGCGATCTTCATCACCTTGCGAACCTTTTCCAGCGGCATGGAGAGGCGTGCTGCCATTTCCTCAGGAGTGGGCTCTCGGCCTTCCTCGTGCAGGAATTGGCGCGAGGTGCGTACAAGCTTGTTGATCGTCTCGATCATATGGACCGGGATACGGATAGTGCGCGCCTGATCGGCAATCGAGCGCGTGATCGCCTGTCGGATCCACCAAGTCGCGTAGGTGCTGAACTTGTAGCCGCGGCGGTATTCGAACTTGTCGACCGCTTTCATCAGGCCGATGTTCCCTTCCTGAATTAGGTCAAGGAATTGCAGGCCGCGGTTGGTATATTTCTTGGCGATCGAGATCACCAGGCGAAGGTTGGCCTCAACCATTTCCTTCTTGGCGATACGCGCTTCACGCTCGCCCTTCTGTACCATGTTTACGATTCGGCGGAGTTCAGTCAGCGACATGCCGGTCTGGCTGGCGATGTCTGAGATTTCAGCGCGAATTCGATCAATTGCGTCGGCTTCCTTTTCAGCGAAGGCCGCCCATTTCTTGTCTTTCTTTGCGTTGGCTTCGAGCCAGCCGTCGTCCAGCTCATTGCCGACATAGGCTTTCAGGAAGTCGAGGCGTTTGACTTTATGACGTTCGGCCAACCGCAGCATTTGGCCGCCGAGCGCCGTCAGGCGGCGGTTGAATGCATACAGATTATCCACCAGGAATTCGATCTTGGTGGCGTGGAACTGCATGCTTTCCACTTCACCGGTCAGCTCTTCACCAAGCTTCTCGTAGCGGTTTTCCTTGGCCTTCGGGAATTCATTGCCGGCAGCGAGTGTTTCGACACGCTCGGCCTGGAGTTTTTCGAACTTCTTGAAGGTCTGCGTGATGCGCGCGAAGCGTTCGATTGCGTCAGGTTTTAGCGCTTCTTCCATCTGCGCGAGCGACATGGTGTTGTCTTCATCTTCATCGTCGTCGCTTTTCTTGCCTTCGCCGTCTTCGCCTTCTTCGCCGTCATCTTCGTCTTCGACATCATCATCGTCGCGAATAGTCGGGCCAGCGGTCTCTTCCGAGATATCGTCATCATCGTCATCTTCGGCGCCGTCTTGCAGCTTTTCTGCAGGCGGTTCCTTGGATAGCATCGCGTCGAGATCCAGGATCTCGCGCAGCTGCATTTCTTCATTGTTGAGCGCTTCGGACCACTGAATGATCGCGTGGAACGTGATCGGGCTTTGGCAAAGGCCCATGATCATCATGTCACGGCCAGCCTCAATGCGCTTCGCAATCGCGATTTCGCCTTCACGGCTGAGCAATTCCACTGCGCCCATTTCGCGCAGATACATGCGCACCGGATCGTCGGTTCGGTCACCGGTTGTCGTCTTCTTGGCAGCCGCCGCCGCTGCAGGCTTCTTCGCGTCTTTCTTGCCTTCATCGACCTGCATTTCAGCCACTTCGGCTTCCTGCTCGGCTTCAGCTTCAGCATCTTCGTCACTCTCGACGATCTGCACGCCCATTTCAGACAAAGCGGTCTGGACGTCCTCGATTTTTTCGGAATCCATATCCGTTGGCAAAGCTTCGTTCAGCTCGTCCAGCGTGACGTAGCCCTTCTTCTTTGCCTTGGTCATCAGCTTCTTGATCGAAGCTTCGTTGAGGTCGATCAGCGGAGCGTCGTCATCTTTGTTCGGTGCGCTTTTTGTCCGTGAAGCCATAGGTCCAAATCAGTCCGTGTTCATGTCGGAGAGCTGCTCGAATTCAGCGCCCTCGCGAGAAATTTCTGTCCCGGCCGGTTTCCCGGCCTTGCGTCGTCCAAATTCCTTCAGACGTAAATTCAGTGTAGCCAACCGTTCCCGCAAACGCGTCTGCTCTGCAAACGCCCCTTCTGGGTCTTCATCAAACCGCGCCTTTGCAGCCTCGAGGGCAGACAAGAGGGCCGGCCTCTCGACCAGTAACGCAACGGCTTCAGCCAATTCCTCGCGCGCATCTACCGGGTCGGTGCTTTCTCGCAGGAAAGCGTATCGTTTGTTATCCGGTGGGGCAGGAAGGCCTTCTGCGCCTGATATGGCGACTTGCCCGTGCGAATCAAGCGTTTCTGACAGTTCAAGCAAGCTTTCGACAGTTTCTGTCATTTTTGCATCATTCTGTGCGAGTTTACCCAAGGCTTCGGTGTGCCGGACAATTTCGCTTGGATGCTGCAAAAGCCCATGGATAACCGCGCGCGTAAACTCGTCACGCGCGCCGCCAGACAGAGCGCGTTGCAGCTTGGAGGCGGCATCACTGGAAAGGCGGGGGCTGGGCTGCCAAGTTGAGCGGGAGCCAGGTTTCCAATCGCGTTTAGGGCGTGGTGGAAAAGCGAAATCGGAAAAACGCTCCAGCAATTCACGTTTGTAAAGCGCGCGAATATCGGCATGTTGGATCGTATCGACATGCTCCAGCAAACGCGCTTTCAAGCCGGCCTTGTCCTCTGGCGTACTGAGTTCCTGCGCGTCGCGCTCAAAAATCCACAGGTTGTCGAGCAGGCTGGCCGGGCTCGCGAGTAGTTTTTCAAGCGCACCCGCGCCTTGTTTTTTGATCAGATCATCCGGATCGAGCCCGGCGGGCAGGCGCACAATCGACAATGTCTTTCCAGGTTGCAACATGGGCAAAGCGCGTCCGATCGCTCGCATCGCCGCACGCCGCCCGGCATTGTCGCCATCGAAACACAAAATTGGCGCATCGACCAAGCGCCATAACAAGGTCAGCTGGTTTTCCGTGAGCGCGGTGCCGAGCGGCGCCACCGCATCGGTAATGCCCGCATTGGCCAGCGCGATGACATCCATATAGCCTTCAACCACGACCAAACGATTGGTCTGGCGGCTAGCGGGCCCTGCGCGGTGCAGATTGTAAAGCGTGCGGCCCTTGTCGAACAGCGGGGTGTCGGGCGAGTTTAGGTACTTCGCCATGCCATCGCGCGACTCAAGAATGCGCCCGCCGAATGCGATCACGCGCCCGCGTTGATCCTGTATGGGCAGCATCAACCGGTCACGAAAGCGGTCATAGGGTGTTTTGTCTTCAACACTGATCTGCATTCCGCTTTCGACCAACATTGCGTCATCGAAGTCGGACAATGCGCTTTTCAGGGCGATTTTGCTGTCTGGCGCATAGCCGAAGCCGAATTCTTCGACGATGCGGCGGCTGAAACCTCTTGAGCGCAGATATTCGCGAGCGCTCTCCCCGTCCGGCCCATACAGATTAGCGGCAAACCACTTCTGTGCCGCTTCGGTCACATCGACCAGGCCGGCCCGCTTCTCCGCGCGTTTCGCGGCCACAGGATCGGGGGCCGGAACCTCCATACCTGCCTGCGCAGCCAGTTCCTTGATCGCGTCAATAAAGGGCAGCCCACGCTGGTCGGTCATCCATGAAATTACATCGCCATGCGCGCCGCAGCCGAAGCAGTGGTAGAAACCCTTCTGATCATTGACCGTGAAGCTGGGCGTCTTCTCATTGTGGAACGGGCAGCAAGCCTTCCACTCACGCCCCGCACGTTGCAGCTTGGTCGTCCGCATGATGACGGAAGACAGCGTCACACGTGCGCGCAATTCATCCTTCCATTGCGGGGTTATCGACATAGGTTACCAATGCGCGGGATGCGCGCCATGTTCAAGCGTCGGCTGTGGACCAGCCTGTGCCAATCTCAAGAAAGCGCGGTTTTTACCATTCCGCTGGCGAGCCCCATGTCGAGTTCGGCGCCGTGGCGCTTCTTCAGCTCGCCCATGACGCGGCCCATATCCTTGATCGATTCGGCGCCGACGTCGGCCTTCACCGCTTCGATTGCGGCCTTGGTAGCGGCCTCGTCCATCATCGCGGGCAGAAATTCCTCGATCACTGCCAGTTCAGCGCGTTCCTGATCCGCCAGTTCCTTGCGCCCGCCATCGTCGTACATCTGGATTGATTCCTTGCGCTGCTTGGCCATCTTCTGCAGCACTTCGATGACCAGATCGTCGTCATTATCCGGCGCCTTGCCGGTACGCGCTTCGATATCGCGATCCTTGATCTTGGCGGCGATCAGGCGAAGCGCGGCGGTGCGATCCTTCTCACCTGCCTTCATGGCAGTGATCGTGGCGGCCTTGATGTCATCGCGCAGTTTCGCTTCGGGCATTTGATTGTCTTTCTTGTGGATGGATTCGTATGCAAGCGCCGATAGCGCAAAATACCCTGCACAGATAGGTTGACGGACCCGTTACGCAAGCTTAGCGGATGGGTCTTAGCGACATCGCCGGAAAACCCTTGAATTTGGAGAGCCCGAATGGCTTCTGCCTCTACGCCTGCGCAACCCACTGGAGCTACCGGCGTATTGGTATTGGCCGATGGCACGGTAATCTGGGGAAAGGGGTTCGGCGCGAGCGGCGATGCATTGGGCGAGGTGTGCTTCAACACCGCGATGACCGGCTATCAGGAAGTGATGACCGATCCGAGCTACGCGGCGCAGATCGTAACCTTCACATTCCCGCATATCGGCAATGTCGGCGCGAACCCTGAAGACATTGAAAGCAAGGTTGAAGGCGCAGTGGGCTGCGTGGTGCGCGAAGATGTGACGCAGCCGAGCAATTTCCGCAGCATCGAAGGCTTCAGCGAGTGGATGGCGGCGAATCGAAAGATCGGCCTATCGTGCGTCGATACCCGCGCATTGACCCGACGTATCCGGATGAGCGGCGCGCCCAATGCAGTAATCGCGCATTCGCCTGAGGGGAGATTCGACATCCCGGCTTTGGTTGCGAAGGCACAAGGCTGGGCGGGGCTAGAGGGGATGGACCTCGCCAAGGTTGTCACGCGCGAAGCCCGCGAAGACTGGAGCGGTTCGTACTGGCAGCTCGGCCACGGCTATGGCGAAGGCGAGGGCGCAGATCGCCCGCACGTCGTTGCGATAGATTACGGCGCAAAAGACAATATCTTCCGCAATCTTGTGCGCGCCGGGGCGAATGTAACCGTGGTTCCTGCCAAGACCTCGCTGGAGGATGTGCTGGCGCTGGAGCCTGCGGGCGTGTTCCTGTCGAACGGTCCGGGCGATCCGGCGGCGACGGGCGAGTATGCGGTGCCGGTGATCAAGGCTCTACTGGAACGTGACATTCCGCTGTTCGGCATTTGCCTGGGGCACCAGATGCTTGCGCTGGCAGCGGGCGCGAAGACGGTTAAGATGCATCAGGGGCACCGCGGCGCGAACCATCCGGTTCAGCGTGTGGGCGAAAGCTGGGGGCACAGCGAAACGCTGGTTGAAATCACCAGCATGAATCACGGCTTTGCGGTGGATGCCGACAGCCTGCCTGACAATGTCGAGCAGACGCATGTCAGCCTGTTCGATGGCAGCAATTGCGGCATTTCGATCAAGGGCAAGCAAGCCTTCGGCGTCCAATACCACCCCGAGGCCTCACCCGGCCCGCAAGACAGCTTCTACCTGTTCGAGAAATTCGTGGGGATGTTGGGGTGAGGCGAACCAAACTTATCTGGTTTGCTTTTGGTGCTTCTTCGGTTCTCGCAAGCTGGGCTATTTCGGTCTCTTTATTTGAGGCTGAAGAAGAGGCGCCAATGCCTCACATAGTGATCGGCGCTCCTGACATTCGTTATGCTCAGTCAGATTTCGATGAACTCGAGAACCTTAGTTTGAAAGTGGGCGAAGTTATTAGCCAATGTGGCCTGGAAGCATTCGAGATTGAATTGAACCGTCATGGTCTGGCTTATGCCGTTCCTATTACGGAGGAAATCGAGCCCTCTTTGTGTTGTCTCGTAGTGAACTTCGGAAACTCGCCTGAGCCAGTTTCCCTCGAAATAAAGGCTAGTTGATGCCCAAACGCACTGACATCTCCTCGATCCTCGTTATTGGCGCAGGCCCGATCATCATCGGCCAGGCGTGCGAGTTTGATTACTCCGGTACGCAGGCGATCAAGGCGCTGAAGGAAGAGGGCTATCGCGTCATTCTGGTGAACTCGAACCCGGCGACGATCATGACCGATCCCGAATTTGCCGACGCGACCTATATCGAGCCGATCACGCCCGAAATCGTCGAGAAGATCATCGCCAAGGAGCGGCCAGACGCTGTGCTGCCAACGATGGGTGGGCAAACCGCGCTGAACTGCGCGCTCTCGCTCAACAAGATGGGCGTGCTGGAGAAATACGGCGTCCAGATGATCGGCGCCGATGCCGAAGCCATCGACAAGGCCGAAGACCGGCTGAAATTCCGAGACGCGATGGACAAGATCGGCTTGGAAAGCGCACGCAGCGGGATCGCGCATTCATTGGACGATGCTCTGAAAGTTCTCGAGCGAACCAAATTGCCCGCGATCATCCGCCCCAGTTTTACTCTGGGCGGCACCGGCGGCGGCATTGCCTATAACAAGACCGAATTTGAACGCATCGTTCGCGAAGGGCTGGATGCATCGCCAACCACAGAAGTTCTGATCGAGGAATCGCTGCTAGGGTGGAAAGAATATGAGATGGAGGTTGTCCGCGACAAGCATGACAACTGCATCATCATCTGCAGTATCGAGAATGTCGATCCGATGGGCGTGCACACCGGGGATTCGATCACTGTCGCACCCGCGCTGACGCTGACCGACAAGGAATACCAGATCATGCGCACCGCGTCTCTGAACGTGCTGCGCGAGATTGGCGTCGAAACCGGCGGCTCCAACGTCCAGTTTGCGGTCAATCCCAAAGATGGCCGCCTGATTGTGATCGAGATGAACCCGCGCGTGTCGCGTTCGTCTGCGCTTGCTTCCAAGGCAACCGGTTTTCCGATTGCGCGCGTCGCGGCAAAGCTGGCGGTTGGTTACACGCTCGACGAGATTACCAACGAGATTACCGGCGCAACCCCGGCATCGTTCGAGCCGACTATCGACTATGTTGTGACCAAGATCCCGCGCTTTGCGTTCGAGAAATTCAAGGGCACGGAGAACGAGCTTGCGACCGCGATGAAATCGGTCGGCGAAGTCATGGCGATTGGGCGTAACTTCCAGGAATCGATGCAGAAGGCGCTGCGCGGGCTGGAAACCGATCTCGATGGGTTCAACCGCGTACTCGCGCTGGAAGGTGTATCGCGCGAAGTGCTGACCGCGGCGCTCAGCAAACGTACGCCGGACCGGTTGCTAAATGTCGGGCAAGCATTCCGCGAAGGCATGTGCGTCGAAGAGATCCACACAATCACGAGCTATGACCCGTGGTTCCTGCGCCAGATCGAAGAGATTATCGCTGCTGAAAAGCAGATTTCCGAAGATGGCTTGCCGCGCGATGCGGCGGGGCTGCGCAAGCTTAAGTCGATGGGCTTTTCTGACAAGCGCCTGGCAACATTGGCTGTGCGTTCAGTCGGCGTTGCAGGCAGTCTGGGCGAAACACAGGCGAGACGTTCCGGCCTGCTGCACGATGCCTTGCAGGCGATGGCGGGTGCGACCAGCGAAGCCGAAGTGCGCGCGCTGCGCGAAAAGCTGGGCGTGCGGCCTGTTTTCAAGCGGATCGACAGCTGCGCAGCGGAATTCGAAGCCATCACGCCGTATATGTATTCTACCTATGAGGTACCGACATTCGGCGAGCCGGAATGTGAAGCTGATCCGTCAGAGCGCAAGAAGGTCGTGATCCTGGGCGGAGGCCCGAACCGGATCGGACAGGGGATCGAGTTCGATTATTGCTGTGTGCACGCCTGTTTTGCGTTGGCCGAGCAGGGTTATGAAACCATCATGGTCAATTGCAATCCGGAAACGGTGTCGACTGATTATGACACGTCCGATCGCCTGTATTTCGAGCCGCTGACCGCAGAAGATGTGCTGGAGATCATGCGCGTCGAAATGTCCAAGGGCACTCTGGCAGGTGTGATCGTGCAATTTGGCGGGCAGACGCCGCTAAAGCTGGCACAGGCGCTGGAAGATGCAGGCGTGCGAATCCTTGGCACTTCGCCGGATGCGATCGACCTGGCCGAAGATCGCGAACGCTTCGCCAAACTGGTCGACAAGCTCGGCCTGAAGCAGCCGGACAATGGCATTGCATATAGCCGCGACGAAGCCGCAGCTGTGGCAGCGCGGATCGGCTATCCGGTGCTGCTGCGCCCGTCTTACGTTTTGGGCGGCCGTGCGATGGAAATCGTCGACAGCGAAGCGCAACTCGATGACTACATCCGCACCGCTGTGAACGTATCGGGCGACAGTCCCGTATTGGTTGATCAATATCTTCGCGATGCGATTGAATGCGATGTCGATGCCCTGTGTGATGGCAAGGAAGTGCGCATTGCGGGCGTGATGCAGCATATCGAGGAAGCGGGCGTCCATTCGGGCGATAGCGCGTGCACATTGCCGCCATATTCGCTTCCGGCTGATATCGTTGAAGAGATGGAGCGCCAGGCAAATGCGCTTGCCAAGGCGCTGAATGTCGTGGGCCTGATGAATGTCCAGTTCGCGGTGAAGGATGGCGAGGTCTATCTGATCGAGGTGAACCCGCGCGCGTCACGCACGGTGCCCTTCGTCGCCAAGGCAATCGGTCAGCCGGTGGCAAAGATCGCTGCCAGGGTAATGGCGGGCGAACCGCTCTCTAACTTTGAGCCGTTCAAGCGCGACTTGCCATACATGGCAGTGAAAGAGGCGGTTTTCCCGTTCAGCCGTTTCCCCGGCGCGGATCCGATTCTTTCACCGGAAATGAAATCGACCGGCGAAGTCATGGGCATCGATTTGACCTTCGAAGCGGCCTTCCTCAAGTCGCAACTCGGGGCCGGCATGAAACTGCCGTCTGAAGGAACTGTGTTCGTATCGGTCAAGGATAGCGACAAGGCGTACATCCTTCCGGCAGTAAAGTCTCTGATCGAGCAAGGCTTCAGCGCAATTGCCACAGGCGGCACGCAGACCTATCTGAGCGAGCAGGGATTGGCCGTTGAACGCGTCAACAAGGTTGCCGAAGGACAGCCGCATATTGTCGACAAAATCATCGATGGCGATGTGGATTTGATTTTCAATACAACCGAAGGCTGGCAGAGCTTGCTGGACTCAAAATCGATCCGCGCTTCGGCCCTGGAGGCGAAGTTACCATACTATACAACAGCCGCCGCATCGCTGGCCGTTGCCAATGCAATTCGTGCTATAAGCGCAAGTGACCTTGAAGTCCGGTCATTGCAGGACTATTATCGCTAGCGAAACTTAGCTCTTTCCCCACATTTCAAGCGTGACCAAGCCGCTTCGACAGAAGCGGTCACGTTCGAAATGACTGTGATTTCAGTAGGGAAGAGCGCTGAAGGAAAGACTGGATGGCTACGATGGAAAAGGTTCCAATGCTGGCAGAGGGTTACGAACGGCTGACAGCCGACCTCAAAGTGCTGCGCGAGGAACGACCCAAGATTGTTGATGCGATTGAGGAAGCTCGCGCACATGGCGATCTGTCCGAGAACGCTGAATATCATGCCGCGAAGGAGCGTCAGGGCCAGGTTGAGGCCATGATCGGCGACATCGAAAGCAAGGTGAGCCGCGCGCAGATTATAGATCCTGCAACGTTGAGCGGTAACCGGATTGTATTCGGCGCGACCGTTACATTGCTTGATGAAAACGATAAGCCGATCAAATATCAGATCGTTGGCGAAACAGAAGCTGATGTGGCATCGGGCCGCATCTCTTACAGTTCACCGCTTGCGCGCGCTCTGATCGGCAAAGAGGTCGACGACGAGATCGAAGTGACTGTCCCGTCAGGCGACAAGTTCTATCTCGTCAGCAAGATCGAATTCATCTGATCTCGAATTGAGCGGCGTTCAATCGAGCGCTTTCTCCATCGCGTAGTTGTGGATCGGCACATCTTGCCCGGCATGTGCGATGGAAAAGTCGCGTCTATGCGTCACGATATAGCCCGCACGTTCAAATGCCGGGCGAGCAAGCTCGCTCGCTTCGGTGTATAGGCGCGAACACCCCCGCGCACGTGCTTGTTCCTCGGCCGCTTCTAGCAGCAAATCAGTCAAACCTTGCCGAGTGTGATCCGGGTGGCAGTAGAGGTGGTCCAGATGTCCGTCTTGTTCGAGAATGGCGTAGGCGACAGGATCATCGTCTGAGCCAACTGCGACCATTATCCTATCGCCTGCCGATATGCGCTCAAAGATGCGAGATTCTGCGGCGGGTGACCTCGCCGCCCATGCTGCAACTTGCTCGTTCGTATAGCCATGCGCACCCACAACGCGGACAGCTTCCGCGAAGATTTCGCCGAGGCGTGCGGCATCGATGCTCCGGAACAGGCGAAGAGAATACGACATTAGTTGGATTTATGCGTCCGGTTCGAGCAGCTTGTGAATGTGCACCACGACATACTTCATTTCAGCATCATCAACGGTGCGCTGGGCCTGGCCACGCCATGCCTCAACCGCGTCCTCATAATTGCTGAACACGCCGACGACGTGGATGCTTTCCGGGTCCTGAAATTCGTATGATCGCGGATCACTGACGCGGCCACCCATAACAAGGTGGAGTCGTTGTTTGGTTTCGAGTTCGGCCATGGATTGTCCTGTAAGCTTGTTCTGATGCCGCGCGAAATAAACAAGTGTGCCGCAGAGGCAAGGGGAGGGGCTTGTGTAGGTCTATTCTTGATCGGTCTTTTGTTGCTCGATCAAATCCTGGCCCTTCGCAAGACCAACTTCCTTTGGTGCATGATTGGCTTTCTCATACATTGCCAGCGCAAATCCTATTGCGGCGTCGATAGCGATCCGGGCGAGAATTCCGCCTGTCCTGGCTGCCTTGCGGTCACGCCGGCTAAGGCTTCCAATCGTCAACCCCAAAACAACCGCCCCGCCGATCACCACCAATGGATTTTGTTTGGCAAAATCAAAGGCTGCACCGGCAGCATCCGCCACGATCTCTTCGGGAGGCCGGTCACTGAAGCGCGCTTGAGCAGCCGCGATCCGTTCTTTAAGCGCTTCGCGCTTGTGTTCACGCGTCATCGTCGGTCTCCAAAGCTTCTTCTTCGGCAGTTGTCGCAAACAGGTCAGTTAAAGGTTTCCAGGCCAGTGCGACGGCAACGACGCTGGCGGCCCCGGCAACGGCAGCCGCAATCACCTTTGCAGGTGTTCCCGCGTTTTCGAGTTTTTCCAGCGCAGGATTACCAATCTTGTCCGCTAGTTTTTCCCCGATACGTTGACCGGACAGGCCATGGCGAACCTGTGCTATCTGCGCCAACAATATCGAGCGGGCCGCGCTGCGAATGGCCTTGTCTTCCTTTAATTGCCGTTTGAGATCAGTCATCAGTCTCACCCGAACTTTTGTCGAATGCTTCACCAATGTCACGCGCGGATCCACGTGCACGACTCAAGAACGCGAGAGCGCCAAGCAGCAATGCGCCTACAACTACGGTAGTGGCGCCGAATGCGGTAAGGCAGGGAGTCAATCCAATCACCGCTCCAACCACGAGTGCAATCAAAGCGAGATGAAGAAACCCGATCGCCATAAGGCCGGACAGAACTGCGGTTTTGCTGCGGTTCGCTGCAAATGCAAGACGGGTTTTCTGGAATCCAATCTCAGCCTCGAATAGCGTTTTACCATCGTCAGCGAGTGCGGTCAGATCATCGATCAAAGAGGATTCAGGAGGCGCAGAATCCTTCTCGCCGCGAACCGCAGCGTTCAATTCGTCCTCCAATTCGGCCGGGCTGCGTTCAGCCCGATCCGTATCGCTCATGATCAGCCCCTTCCGTGTGGCGCTTTATTTGCTCCCACGGAATAGCCGAGCAATGATGAAGCCTGCAATAGCTGCGATACCAAGCGCTGTGCCCGGGCTTTTCCGCACGAATTCACGCGCATCTTCGCCGATCTCATCTACGCTTTTGGCTTCCAGCTTGGCAGAGGCTTCCTGAAGGCTACGCGATGCCTTGCGAGCATAGTCGCCATATTGCTCGCCGACCTTCTCATCAATCTGAGGGGCCACGTCTGCTACAATCTTGCCAAAAGATGACAGCGCATCGCTCGCGCGAGTCTTGCCCTCAACCGCCAGATCGCTGGCTTTTGTTTTGGCTTCATTGCCGTAATTCTTTGCTTCCGACACGAGATCCGTTCCTTTCTCACGGGCCTGTTGACGATAGGCGCCTGCACGTTCGCCAGCCTCCGCCTTCAATGCGGCAGCACCGGCCCTTGCTTCGTCAAGCGCCGCGTTGAAGCGCGATTTCGCTTCAGCGGTATTGCTCTCAGGCGCATTTGCTTTGGTTGTTTTCTTTGCTGCCGGCTTCTTGGCGGCAGACTTTCGGGTCTTGGTTTTGCTGGTTTCTGCCATGATCCGTCCTTTGCCTAATGTGTTAAAACGTTCGGCATGAATACGTCTGCCGAACCTACTAATTCTGCAACGCGGCTTGCACCACGATGAGCGGGCGCATAGAGCGCGATTGCAACCCTCATATGGGGGTGTTTTACCCGAATACAACAGTCCCATCCAGGAGCCTGAAAATGACCGCAATTATCGACCTCCATGGCCGAGAAATTCTTGATAGCCGCGGAAACCCGACAGTGGAAGTCGATGTTTTGCTTGAGGACGGAAGTTTCGGGCGCGCCGCAGTGCCATCAGGCGCCTCGACTGGCGCACATGAAGCGGTAGAACTGCGTGATGGTGACGCAGATCGCTACCTCGGCAAGGGTGTGCTCAAGGCGGTGGATGCAGTGAATACCGAGATCGCCGATACAATCCTTGGCTTGGATGCGGAAGATCAGCGCGACGTCGATTTCGCCATGATCGAACTGGACGGGACGCCGAACAAGGGACGGATCGGGGCGAATGCCATTCTGGGCACCAGTCTTGCGGTGGCAAAGGCAGCGGCCAATGCGCGCGGCCTGCCGCTCTACTCCTATCTTGGCGGTGTGTCTGCGCATGTCCTGCCGGTACCTATGATGAACATCATCAATGGCGGCGAACATGCCGACAATCCGATCGATATTCAGGAATTCATGATCATGCCGGTTGGGGCAAGCAGCCTGGCCGAAGCGGTGCGTTGGGGCGCAGAGATATTTCATACCCTCAAAAAGGGCCTGTCAGACAAAGGCTTGTCGACAGCTGTCGGCGACGAGGGCGGGTTTGCGCCTGATTTGGCCAGCACGCGCGCCGCACTCGATTTCATTATGGCATCGATCGAACGGGCTGGCTTCAAAACTGGCAGCGAAGTCGTGTTGGCGCTTGATTGTGCGTCTTCCGAGTATTTCTCTGAAGACCGGTACGAGATGAAGGGTGAGGGGGCATCGCTTTCGAGCGAGGAAATGGCTGATTATCTCGCGGTGCTTTGCAATGATTATCCCATTCGGTCGATCGAAGACGGTATGGATGAAGATGATCTTGAAGGCTGGAAAATCCTGACCGACAAGATTGGTGGCAAGGTTCAGCTTGTGGGTGACGACTTGTTCGTTACCAATCCGGCACGCCTTGCCATGGGTATCGACAAGGGGCTGGGCAATGCGCTGCTCGTGAAAGTCAATCAGATCGGCTCGCTCACAGAAACACTGGCTGCGGTCGATATGGCACACCGCGCGGGCTATACATCTGTAATGAGCCACCGCTCGGGCGAAACCGAGGATTCCACCATCGCTGACCTGGCAGTCGCAACCAATTGCGGGCAGATCAAAACCGGCTCGCTGGCGCGCTCTGACCGTTTGGCGAAATACAATCAGCTGATCCGGATCGAAGAAGAGCTGGGCGCGAACGCAGTTTACGCCGGCGCCGGCTGCTTCGGTCGGCTTGCCTGACTAGCCGCCAAAGCGTTCCTGCAAATTGAGCAAGGCGAGGGCGGCTTCGGCTGCTTCGCCACCCTTGTTCTTTTGTGCAGGGTCTGCGCGCACCAGCGCCTGATCTTCATTCTCGACCGTCAGGATGCCGTTGCCAATGGCGATGCCATCCATGGTCAGCGCCATGATCGCGCGAGCGCTTTCGCCGGCGACTATCTCGAAGTGGTAGGTCTCGCCGCGGATCACCACGCCAATCGCTACGAAACCGTCATACTGATCGCTTTCCAACGCGAGAGCGATTGCGCCGGGAATTTCCAGCGCGCCGGGAACGGTCAGAACTTCGGCCTCATGCCCTGCCGCTTCGATCGTGGCCTTCGCACCAGCGATCAGCATGTCATTCAAATGACCGTAAAAGCGTGCTTCAACTATCAGAATTTTCGCCATTTTAGTCACTCCGGAATAGGCATATGGTCGACGATATTGAGGCCATAGCCTTCAATCGCGACAACATTGGGTTGGGAATTGCTGAGCAGGATCATGTCATGGATCTTGAGGTCTGCAAGAATTTGCGAACCAATGCCCACATTTCTGATCTCATCCTCTTCGCTATAACTACCTGTGGCCGGGCGGTCGCGAAGGACAACGATGACGCCTGAACCATGCTGGCCAACGGCCTGCATGGAACGCTGCAAAACGCGTTTGCGTTCGCCGGGTTGACCAAGAACATCGTCCAGCACCGAGATCGGGTGCACCCTGGCAAGAGTGGGCTCACCGTGTACTACATGCCCCTTTTGCAGAACCAGCGCTTCACTCCCGTCGACGGTGTTCCGATAGGTGATGAGTTTCCACTGCCCGCCATAATCGGATTCAAACGTACGCTCGCTAACCCGCTCGACCAAGTGGTCGTTGCGGCGGCGATATTCGATCAGATCGCGGATTGTACCAATTTTGAGGTCATGCTTCCGCGCAAATCCGATCAGATCGTCTAGCCGAGCCATGCTGCCATCTTCGTTCATGATCTCGCAGATCACGCCGGAGGGATTGAGCCCCGCAAGGCGCGAAATATCTACCGCTGCTTCGGTATGTCCGGCGCGCACCAGAACCCCGCCATCGCGTGCAGTCAAAGGGAACACATGGCCGGGTTTGACAATGTCGCCGGGGCCCTTGGTCGCATCAATCGCGACAGAGACTGTCCGCGCCCTGTCGGCGGCTGAAATGCCGGTGGTTACGCCTTCTTTCGCCTCGATCGAAATGGTGAAGGCGGTTTGCATACTTTCAGTGTTGTTCGCGGTCATGGGTTCAAGCCCCAAGGCTTCAACCCGGCTGCGACTCAGCGCCAGACAGATCAAACCGCGGCCGTATGTCGCCATAAAGTTGACAGCATTGGGAGTGGCCATCTGTGCAGGTATGATCAGATCGCCTTCGTTCTCCCGGTCTTCGTCATCGACCAGAATGTACATCCGGCCGTTCCGGGCCTCGTCAATAATTTCCTCGATACCGACAAGGGCAGGGCGGTCGTCGTTGCCCGACAGAAAGTTTTCGAGCTTGGCTAACGTTTCAGCTGTGGGGTTCCAGCCATCTTCTGTGCATTCGCGAAGTGTGTTTGCGTGAAGGCCGGAGGCGCGAGCCAGACCGGCTTTGGTGAGTTCGCCCGAGGAAATAATCTCGCGGACGCGTGTGATGATTGATGTGTCCATTTATTATCAGTATCACACCATGATGTGATATCAAGGGTAAGAACTTTGTCAAAACCACACAACTTCACACCAAGATGTGTAAGTGTTCGCGGAGGAGGGTCTCTAAGAGGAGAAAAATGGTGGACGCACTTTGGTTCGAACTTAGGATCCGCTTACACTTCCTGGACCAATAGTCGAAACGGGAACGGGCCCGCCTTAACTGGCTAAACGCACAAAGCCAGACTTGGTGGTATTGTCGATAATGACGGCGAAGGATAATGTCCTGTTAATGAGCTCTTATATACCTCTGTCTGCTTCGCTGAAAATTAGTTCGGATAGTCCATGCGCCTCGCTTTAATTCTCATAGCAATGCTTTCTTACTCTCTTCCCGCGGCGGCTTCGTGTCATGCCGAGCCTTTGGCGAAAGACGGCGCCTGCCCGAGCGGATATTTCACCAGTGGGGCGTATTGCGTCCCTTCGACGGGTGCGCGCCGAGCGATTAAGAGATTGAACTCTTGCCCTTCAGGATTTTTTAGCAGCGGCAACTACTGCGTCGCTTCCACTTCAAATGAAGCAATCGCGATCCCAAAGGTTGGCGGTTCTTGTCCTTCAGGTTGGTATACTTCTGGAAAGTATTGCCTTAGACAGCCTTGAAAATTGTACGACCCTTTTTGTCCTTGGTGGGTGAAGGCTGACCCCCTGCCGCAGATTAGCGCGGCGCACCGGTCAGGCAACGGGGTTTGTTCGCCGCCGTTTGTTACCCCATTTGTTACCCTAACCGATTTTTGGCTGTTTAGGTGGGGCTAGAGTCAGTTCTAAGTCGTTGATATTTATGGTGGACGCACTAGGGTTCGAACCTAGGACCCGCTGATTAAGAGTCAGCTGCTCTACCAACTGAGCTATGCGTCCATTCCTGACTTTCGGAGAAGCTTGAGCAAGCCGCTTCGAATCAATAGACGGGCTCATATAGCGATGCTGTTTCGAATTGGAAGCGATTGTTAGGCGTTTGAAAGCCTAGCCCGACAATCCGCGCCGCGGTGCGGTCCGATTCCATCGGTTCACTATCATCAACAGGCCAATGCAGATCATATTGGTCAGCATCGACGATCCACCATGGCTCATCCACGGCAACGGGATGCCGACAACCGGGGTCAAGCCCATCACCATCATCAGATTGATCGCAATGTAGAAGAAAATGGTGGCTGTCGCCCCTCCTGCGAGGAGCATGGAAAATCGATCGTTTGATGCAGCGGCAACACGCCAACCCCAACGCAGGATAAGCGCGAACATAGCCATGACGAAAAGACCGCCGATCAGGCCCCATTCCTCTGCCATCGTTGAAAAGACGAAGTCGGTATGCGGCTCGGGGAGGTAGTTGAGGTGGCTCTGCGATCCCTGATTGAATCCCTTTCCCGTAATACCGCCGGATCCGATCGCAATTTTTGACTGGGTAATGTGATATCCGGCGCCGAGTGGGTCACTTTCCGGATCAAGGAAAGTTGTGACGCGCCGCTGTTGGTAATCCTGCAGTCCGAAGAAGAACGCGATCGGCGCGGCTACCGCTGCGACTGCGCCACCGGCTGCGAACCATCTGATCGGAAGGCCTGCAAGCAGCATTACCACAGCGCCGCCAAATGCCAACGCAAGCGAGGTTCCAAGGTCTGGCTGCATCAAGACAAGCGCCATCGGCAATCCGATCAGCACGCCGGGGAGCGCCAGAGCCTGCCAACTGCCGACCATGCCCGGAGGAAGGGATGAGAAGAACCGCGCCAGGGCCAGAACAACTATCGGTTTCATGATTTCTGATGGTTGCAAGCGCATGAAGCCGAGATCGAGCCAGCGCTGGCTTCCCCCGCCGATAGCGCCGACTATCTCTACAGCCAGCAGCAATAGCAGGACGACGATGTATGCCGGATATGTCATGAACTTCACGAATGGTTGTGGCAATGAAGCGATGATGGCAGCCATCACCATAAACACGGCAAAACGGATGAGATGAGAGGAGGCAAATGGCTGCATTGCACCCCCAGCCGCCGAATAGAGCACGGCTGCGCCGAACATTACCAGCAGGAACAGAGGGATCAGCATGCCCCAAGGCAGCCGAGCGATGGGCGCAGGAATGAGCGATGTATTGGCGGGCTCGCCGAATCTGCTCATGGTCGCGCCTCGTTCCGGATCAATTCGATCGGACTGGGCCGGGGTTCGCCAGTCGGTGCAGCCTCTGGCCGCGGCGCAACAGCCTGATCGGCAATCGCTTCAGATTGCGCGGCGGCACTTCGTGCTTCGGCTTCGACCCTTGCAAATATGTCCTCGTCGCGCCGAGGTGGAGGGCTGACCACTTCGCCCCTTGCTTCGGCATATGCCGCGTATTTTGCGGACAGCCGGTCTTGCGCATTGCCTCCCCATTGGGTTTCCAGGGCGCGGAGTTTTTCCAACCCCTGTTGCGGGTCGAACAGGAAAGTCATTACATCGCGAGCGATCGGGTAAGCGGCGCCTGATCCACCGCCATGCTCGATCACAACCGCGCCTGCGTAGCGCGGATTATCAAACGGTGCGAAGAAAGTGAACAGACCATGGTCGCGGTACTTCCACGGCCCGCTTTTGCCGTCAGAAACATTTAGCGAGACGACTTGTGCAGTGCCCGTCTTGCCTGCCATCAATATATCATCGAACGGCAGGCGGCCACGCCCTGCGGTTCCCGGGCCATTTACGACATCGCTCATGGCTTGCCTCACATACGCCACATGCTCGGGTGGAAAGTCTACCTGATCGAAGCCCTTGGGCGGCGTATCAATTGTCAGGCGCGGCATGACATGCCTGCCTGTCGCGACCCGAGCGGCGCTGACCGCCAATTGAAGTGGACTGGCCAGCATATAACCCTGACCAATGGTAGCATTAACGGTGTCGAAAGCCTGCCATTCCCGGCCGAACTTGCTGAGCTTCCATTCCGGATCAGGGACGGTGCCGAAAAACTGGCTTGTGACCGGCAAGGGAAATTCTTCGCCCAGGCCGCAACGGCGGTTCATTTCCGCAATCGGGTCCATTCCGATGCGTTGGGCCAGATGGTAGAAATAGACATCGCAGCTCTGGTAGATGCCCTTGGCCATGTTGACTTGGCCATGCCCGCTCCGGTTCCAGCAGCGGAAAACACGATTGCCAACCCGCAATCCCCCACCGCAAAACACGGTTTCCTCAGGATCGATGCCTTCCTTGAGGAAGGCCATGGAAACCATTGGCTTGACGGTGGAGCCCGGCGGATAAAGTCCCTTCAGGACCTTGTTACGAAGGGGAACCCGTTCGTCTTCGCGCAGCATCGAATACTCGATACTGCCAATGCCTGCAGAAAAGCTGTTGGGATCAAAACTGGGCATGGACGACATGCAGAGCAAATCGCCGGTCCGGCAATCCATTACGACTACGGAACCGCTTTCCAGTCCGATCCGCCGCGCGGCATAGTCTTGCAATGGCCCGTCAATAGTCAGTCGGACAGCATTGCCCTGAATATTCTCACGTGTTTCGAGATCGCGCACAATACGGCCTGATGCCGTAACCTCGACACGGCGGGCACCGGGTACCCCGCGCAACGTCTGTTCGAACTGCTTCTCCATCCCGTCTTTGCCAATCTTGTAACCAGGCGTAATGAGAAGGGGATTGCGATCCAGCTCGTATTCTTCGGCCGATGCCGGGCCGACATAGCCGATCAAGTGACCGACTGTAGGACCGGTTGGATAATACCGTGAGAAACCCCTTTGCGGAACGACCCCCGGTAAATCCGGCAGGCGGACGCTAACCGCAGCAAAGTCATGATAATCGAGACCGCTGGCAACTTCGATGGGCCGAAAACCACGCGAGCCCTCAACTTTGGATTTGATGTCGCTGATCCGGTCTGCCTCAAGACCAAGAAGATCGCCCAATTGCTCAATCGTGGCATTGGGGTTGTTCATTCGCTCCGGAATGATGTCGACCCTAAAATCCGCACGGTTCGAGGCCAATGGCGCACCATTGCGATCTAGAATCCAGCCCCGGCGCGGCGGAATTAGAGTCAGATTGACGCGGTTGCTTTCCGCTTCCGTGCGGTATTTTTCATTTTCTCCGATCGAGAGATAGGCCATCCGCGCGGCCAGCAGCACACCAATCCCGCCCATCGCCGTGCCGACTACAAAGCTCCGGCGATCGAAGGCATTCTTCAGCTTCGTTGGATTAAGTGTCGAACGCGCACCGCGTAGCGCCATCAGCGAATTTCCCTGATGCGTATGAGACGGATGCGATCAAGCGTGGCGACCATGGCGGCTATCATGGGATAGAGCGCCATCGACAGCAAGAGTTGAGGCGTAATTGCTGCAAGAATCGGCAGGCTGAGCACCGCTCCTGATACCAGCGCTGCCAAAACGACGTAAAAACCACAAGCAATTGCGCTTGCAAGCCAATCCTGAAAGAAGCCGCGCCATGGAAACCGG
This sequence comes from Altererythrobacter rubellus, assembly GCF_030284385.1. Lineage (NCBI taxonomy): Bacteria > Pseudomonadati > Pseudomonadota > Alphaproteobacteria > Sphingomonadales > Erythrobacteraceae > Altererythrobacter > Altererythrobacter rubellus. The sequence goes on along the minus strand of NZ_CP127221.1, from coordinate 1,626,229 downwards.
CTCTCAAACCACTCAAAGGCAAGCAGAGTGACAGCCCAGAGCAAGATGGCACTGCCGAAGGGCTGACCGCTAACCAGATCGTCGATCGCACCAAGTGGACAGCCGATCCAGGCGGGCAGGGTTCCCGGCCGCATCAGGCGCCAGCCGATTAGCAAGAGAAATCCCATCGGCGGAACCAACGGCATGCTGGTAGTCACCAGGAATGTTGGGACCCAAGACGCGAGAATGATGGATCCATAGAGTACCGAGGCGGCAAGTAAGGGCGAAGGCTCTCGATTGATCTGGCGCCGAGAGTACTTTGGATGCGGGCCCATCTGAAGATCGCTGTTGATCATTGTGGCGCGTTCGTGCCTTGCAGCATCTGATCAGGCGACTGTTGGGCGGCTTCGACCGCCTCCGGTTCCCAATATGCCTCGACACGGACAAAGTCAGTCCCCGCAGGATCTGCAATCATGCGAGCCAGACCTCCGTCATCGGTTACTTCATGGATCACCGCGACGGCGAGGCCTGGCTTGAAATAGCCGCCGGCGCCACTCGTCACAAAGACATCACCCTCCTCGACAGGGTTGATGCCAAGATTGATCAAGCGAATTCGGACCAGGCCGTCACCTCGCCCCTCGGCAAAAGCAATCAGATCATCCTGAGCCCGCCGCACTGGGACAACACTCTCACTGTCGGATAGCAAAAGAACGCGTGCGGTTGACGATGCTGTTTCGAAAACGCGGCCCAGAATTCCTCGTTCGGAACGAACGGGCATTCCGGCCTGCACTCCATCCCTGGAACCTGCTCCGATATAGGCAAACCTGCGCGCGCTGACCACGCTGGACCCGACTATGCGGCTGATAGCGACGGGCGCTCCACTTTCCTCGGTCAAATCGAGGAGTGCCTTGAGCCGCGCATTCTCCTGTTCGGTCGCCTCCAGCTCCTTCAGTCGAATTCTCGCGAGCTGAAGTTCTTCGCGAAGGGCGGCGTTTTGTTTGCCGGCATTCCAAAATCCGGCAATGCGATCGAGCACAGTTCCGCTTCCGTCGCGTGATACGGCAACCGCCTGTCCGGCGGGTTCACCGACATCACCTGCGACGCCGCGCAGCGAGCTGAATGTCGCTGGTTGCCAAAGCGAAATGCCGAGCAGAACCAGACCGATGGCCGCCCCGACGGCGGCAATCAGATAACTCGTAAAACGTGAGTATTGCGCTTTGCGTGAGTGGCCAGAAGCCCGGGACGACGGCGGCGCCATGAGCTACGCCGTGTGCAGAACGCCGCGATAGATTGGGTCCTCCATCGCACGGCCTGTCCCGATCGCTACGCAAGTTAGCGGGTTTTCCGCAATGCTAACCGGCAGGCCGGTTTCTTCCCGAAGATGCTCGTCAAGTTTGCGAATAAGGGCACCACCGCCGGTCAACACAATGCCTTGGTCGACAATGTCGGCCGCCAGTTCAGGCGCGGTGTTTTCAAGCGCGATACGCACGCCCTCCACGATGGCCCCGATCGGCTCGGACAATGCTTCTGCAATGTGCGCCTGATTGATCGTGATTTCCTTGGGGACGCCATTGACCAAATCACGCCCTTTGAGGGTGAAGGTCTCGCCTACGCCGTCCTCGGGAATGATCGCGATGCCATAATCCTTCTTGATCCGCTCTGCCGTGGTTTCACCGACCAGGAGATTGTGATGTCTGCGAACGTAGGAGACAATGGCTTCGTCCATTTTGTCGCCACCAGTACGCACCGAAGTGGTGTAGGCCAGACCACGGAGCGAAAGCACGGCGACTTCTGTCGTGCCGCCACCGATATCGACCACCATTGAACCAACCGGTTCGGTTACCGGCATATCCGCTCCAATCGCGGCGGCCATCGGCTCAAGGATCAAATAGACCTCCGAGGCACCGGCATTCGAGGCGGCATCGCGGATCGCACGTTTCTCGACCGAAGTAGCGCCAGACGGCACACAGATCGTGATTTCGGGATAGCGGAACAGCGTACGCTTGCCGTGCACTTTTCGGATGAAGTGCTCGATCATCTTTTCTGCCACCTCGATATCAGCGATCACACCGTCGCGAAGCGGGCGGACTGCCTTGATCGTATCGGGTGTCTTGCCCATCATCATCTTTGCGTCATCACCCACGGCTTTGACGCGTTCGATCCCGTTGATAGTTTCAATCGCGACCACAGAAGGTTCATCCAGCACGATGCCTTGATCTTCGACATAGACCAGCGTGTTTGCTGTGCCCAGATCGATAGCCATATTGTGTGAACCGAATTTCAGAAATTTGGAAAAGAAGCTCATTTGACCATGCAATTCATGTGTAGTGGACCGCCTTGGCAACCCCCACGGTGCCTCCCCTGCGATCCCAATTTGACAGGATGATCTCTATCTAACGGATCGCCAGGGAAAAGGCCAAAATAATTGTTCGATCCACACAGTATTTTCCACCGCTGGCCTCGAATTTGCAGCGATTGGCCGCTACCTTGTCAAAATGCCGCAAATCCGCCGCCTTCCAGAAAGCCTGATCAACCGTATTGCGGCAGGTGAAGTGGTCGAAAGACCGGCAGCCGCGCTCAAGGAATTGGTCGAGAACGCAATTGATGCCGGCGCGAGTCGCATCGATGTGAAGCTGATTGAAGGCGGGCTCGGCAAGATCGAGGTTGTCGACGATGGTTGCGGGATGAGTGCGGAGGAAATGTCCATCGCGCTTGAACGTCATGCCACGTCCAAGCTGCCGGATGAAGCGATCGAGCTGGTGAGCACATTGGGGTTTCGCGGCGAAGCGCTGCCTTCAATTGCCAGCGTCGCGCAACTTACCATCGAGAGCCGCGTTAGAGACGCCGCTGATGGATGGCGGAAGATAGTCGATCACGGCCAGATGGTTGAAGAAGGGCCAGCTGCTTTACCGCCCGGCACACGCGTGAAGGTTGAAAAGCTCTTCGCCAAAGTGCCTGCGCGCCGCAAATTCCTGCGCACGCCGCGCAGCGAGTATGCTGCCTGCCTGGATGTGGTTCGCAGACTTGCCATGGCGCGGCCTGACATTGCGATCTCTCTGACGCATGGCGAGCGCCGGATATTCGGTCTGCAAGCGGATGAGCCGCTGATCGACCGCGTGTCGGGCATTATCGCGCGCGAGCTTAAGGACAACAGCGTTGCCATCGATCTTGAGCGACCAAGCCCCGCCGGTGTGATGCGATTGACCGGGGTTGCGGGTCTGCCGACATACAATCGCGGCGTGGCTGATCATCAATACTTGTTCGTCAATGGTCGCCCGGTGAAAGACCGGCTGCTGGTTGGTGCGGTGCGCGGGGCCTATGCCGATATGCTGGCGCGTGATCGCCATGCAGTGCTCGCGCTGGTTCTCGAACTGCCGCCCGAAGACGTCGATGTGAACGTCCATCCGGCAAAGACGGAGGTTCGTTTCCGTGATGCCAGTGGTGTGCGCGGGTTTATTGTTTCGGGCTTGCGGCAAGCGCTTGGGACGGGTGACAGGCGCAGCGCTCAGGGGCCGGATCGCGGTGCGATGGAACGTTGGCAGCAAGAGCCAGTATCTGAGCCATCGCCGGCCCTGCGTTCGATCTTCGAAGGACGTGACTGGTCGGCGCAGCAATCGCGGGTAAGCGGCGCGGGCCTGACATACCGAGCCTATGAGAGCGTTGTGATGGCGCGTGATGACTACGCGCCGCGGGGCAGGGCGACAGAGGCCGAACAGCGGGAAGCGCCAGAGGAATTCCCGCTGGGCGTTGCGCGTGGGCAGGTGGCAAACACCTATATTGTTGCTGAAGCAGCTGATGGTCTGGTGCTGGTTGATCAGCATGCAGCGCATGAACGGCTTGTACTGGAACGGTTGCGTGCGGCGGGGGCAGGGGACGCAGTGGCACGTTCGCAAGCTCTGCTGGTTCCCGATGTTGTGGAATTGGACGAGGTTGATTGCGACTGGCTTGAGGAGGCAGCCGAGGGTTTTGCGAAGTTCGGTCTGGTAATCGAGCGGTTTGGACCATCCGCCATGCTGGTGCGCGCAATGCCGCACGCGTTGCGCAAGGGCGATCCGCAAGCGCTACTAACCGATCTGGCCGATGATATCGCCAAGCACGGGCAAGCTTTGTTGCTGGAAGAGAAGCTCGAACATGTGCTCGCGACCATGGCGTGCCACGGATCGGTGCGGGCTGGGCGCGTGCTTCGTGTCGAGGAAATGAATGCCCTGCTGCGCGAGATGGAAGCCACCCCGCGTTCAGGGCAATGCAATCATGGCCGCCCGACATGGGTAAAACTCAGCATGGAAGACGTCGAAAAGCTGTTCGGGCGGCACTAGAAAGCGGACTGTCCGCTTACGACCCAATTGCTGACCTTATCGAAAAACGTATGGTGACTTATGGCATTCAGTGACCACGGACCCCCAAGGTGGGGCTATTTGGTAAGCCCCCTCCTAGTTAGTCCTCTCGCCGTTCTTTGGTTCATGGTGGGAGCTATGGGTGGTGGAGGATGCGAGTTCGTCGCTGATCCTGCGAACTGCATATTGGATTACAGTTCCACATGGATCGGGCCTGCTGTTCTAGCTATCGTGGCCTTCTGTATCGCTTTTGGTATCAACCGTTTGTTGAAATGGTATTTTGACCGTTCCCACTAACGTCCGCTTTCCACCCCAAAATCAGACAATCATCCTTCGATCGGGGCGTCAGGATCACGCACCGCGATAAGGCCGTTCGAGGTCATCTCCAGCACAATTTCATCGTTCTGATTGAAAATTTGCGCGCGGCTCTTGAACAGGCCCATTTCGCGGCGCGACTGGCTGCGACGTTTCGAGATAACTTCGCTTTCCACGCGCAAAGTATCGCCGGGATAGACCGGCTTCTTCCACTGCAGATTATCGAGCCCCGGCGAGCCGAGCCCGGCCTGCTTCACGTTCTTCATATTCTCGACCATCATCGCCATGGTCATGGCGCAGGTGTGCCAGCCGCTTGCGGAAAGCCTGCCGAAATGCGTTCTGGCAGCGGCATCATCGTCGAGATGAAAGGCTTGCGGATCGTATTGCTTCGCAAACTCGATCACTTCCTCGCGCGTGACTTCATAGCGGCCAAAGTTTTGCTTCGCACCGATTTCCAGATCTTCGTAATAGATCATGTCGTCGCTCATCAGGTGCTCCGATTTAGACGTTAAATTTGAACAGCATGATGTCGCCATCTTGGACAAGATATTCCTTGCCTTCCTGACGCATCTTGCCTGCCTCTTTTGCGCCCGCTTCGCCGTTCAGAGCTATGTAGTCGTCATAGGCGATGGTTTCTGCGCGGATGAATCCCTTCTCGAAATCGGTGTGAATCTCGCCAGCGGCCTGCGGAGCTTTCGCGCCCTTTGCGACCGTCCATGCGCGCGCTTCCTTTGGCCCCGCGGTGAAGAATGTCTGCAAATCGAGTAGCTCGTATCCGGCGCGGATAACGCGCGCGAGGCCACTTTCATGAAGGCTCAGCGCTTCAAGATATTCCGCGCGGTCTTCCAGTGGCATTGCAACCAACTCAGCCTCGATCGCAGCCGAGACGACCACTGCCTGCGCGCCTTCTGCTTCGGCCTTGGCGAATACCTGTGCGGACAGTTCATTGCCCTCTGCCGCATCTTCCTCAGCAACGTTGCAGACATAGAGAACCGGCTTCGCTGTCAGCAATTGCGCTTGCGCGAAGACCCGCGCTTCTTCTTCGTCATTGGGCTGTGTCAGCCGGGCTGGCTTGCCTTCGCGCAGCAATTCAAGCGCTTGGCCAAGCACGGACGCCATGATCTTGGCTTCCTTGTCGCCGCCGGTGGCGCGCTTCTGCGCATTGGGTACACGTTTCTCCAGGCTTTCCAGATCGGACAGCATCAGCTCGGTCTCGACCACTTCAGCGTCGGCCAGCGGATCGACCTTGTTGGCAACATGCTGAATATCGTCATCCTCGAAACAGCGCAGCACATGCACAATCGCGTCGACTTCGCGGATGTTGCCCAGGAACTGGTTGCCCAATCCTTCGCCTTTGCTTGCGCCTTTGACGAGGCCTGCAATGTCGACAAACGCCAGCTGCGTGGGGATGATCTTGGCCGAACCGGCAATCGCGGCGATCTTGTCGAGCCGTTCATCCGGAACGGCGACTTGGCCGACGTTCGGCTCAATCGTGCAGAAAGGATAGTTAGCAGCTTGCGCAGCCTGCGTCTCAGTCAATGCATTGAATAGGGTGGACTTGCCAACATTGGGCAAGCCGACGATCCCGCAACGGAAACCCATCGCAAAACTCCGGTAAAAGTGATTTCGCGCGGGCCTTAGCGGGTTAGCGGCGCGGGGGGAAGCGCGATGCTCGACAGATTGTGTGAAGCTGCTAACTCTTTGTGCAACAACAGGGGATAGACAATGCGTAAACTCATCCTTGCTGCTGCGTTAGCGAGCGCCATGCCGTTCGGACCGCTAGCTGCTCAAGACACTTTGCTGCCGGTTGCTGCCGATACCGAAACGGGCACGATCATGTTAAAAATGTCAGCCCCCGACGATGCCGGCATAGCAGGACGATATCTTTATGTTGCGCAGATAGAAACAGGCGTGGGATCAGCCGCGACTGGTGTAGATCGCGGCGCACCTTTGCGCACAGGGATCCTGCGGTTCCGCCGTCTTGGCAAGAAGGTTGTGGCAGAGCTTGAGAATACCAAGTTCATCGCGCCCAATGGTTCGAAGGCGCAACAGGACTCCATCGCGAACAGCTTCTCAAATGCGACCATGTGGGTTGGCGATATCAAGGAAACATCCGAAGATGGCAGCTTCAGTTTTGACTTCGCGCCTTTCTTAGCCAAGGATCACTTCGGCTTCGCGCAACAACTGGGCGACGGGTACACTCTGCAAGGGGATTACTCCCTTGCGGACCCGGCAAAGGTGAAGGCCTTTCCCGAGAACGTGGAGTTTTCCGCGCTGCTCAGTTTCACCTCCAAGAAGCCTGATCCATCGCTGCGCAATGTGTCGCCAAATGGCAGCGACATCTCGCTATGGGTGCGCCATTCGCTTGTCGAACTGCCGGATGATCCGATGCCGCGGCGCACCGATCCCTATGGCTTTGCGTTCAGCACGCAAACCTATGACTTTTCTGCGCCTCTGGGCAAATCCATGCTGGTCAATCTGGCCGAACGGCACCGCTTGGAGAAAGTCGATCCGGCGGCCGAGCGCGGTCCGGTGAAAGAGCCGATTGTCTATTACGTTGATGGGGCCGCGCCAGAGCCCGTGCGCCAAGCGCTGATTGATGGTGTTGGTTGGTGGGCAGAGGCGTTTGACGAAGCGGGCTTTATCGATGCTTTCCGCGTTGAAGTTCTTCCGGCAAACGTCGATCCGCTCGACATGCGCTACAATGCCGTCAATTGGGTCAATCGAGCAACCAGGGGCTGGTCTTATGGCCCGAGCATAGTCGACCCGCGTACCGGAGAGATCCTGAAGGGCAGCGTAATGCTCGGCTCGCTGCGCGTGCGGCAGGATATCATGATCTTCCAGGCGCTGATGGGGGCGGGGCTGACGGACACTGGCGATCCCAACGATCCTGTTCCGGTTGCGTTGGCGCGCATTCGCCAATTGGGCGCGCATGAAGTAGGTCATACTCTAGGCTTGGCGCATAATTTTGCGGCCAGCACGCAGGATCGATACTCGGTCATGGATTACCCTGCGCCACGGGTGGAGCTGGTTGAAGGCAAGTTGTCCATTGCCAATGCATATGGCGTAGGCGTGGGCGAGTGGGACAAGTTCGCGATCAAATACCTCTATGCTGCCAAGACAGATGAAGAGGCCCGCGCCATGGTGCAGGAAGCGCAAGCGAGGGGGTTACGCTTTGCGTCCAATGCCGACACTGATGGAACCGGCGCGGCCAATCCATATGGCGGGTTGTGGGATGACGGGTTGGAGCCTGCGGCCGAACTGCACCGGGTGCTGGATGTGCGCGAAGCGGCGCTTAAACGCTTCAATATTGATGCGATCCCTGCGGGTCAGGATCTGGCGAGCCTACGCCGCGCGTTCGTGCCAATCTGGCTGCTTCATCGCTACCAGACAGAGGCGAGCGCAAAGCTGCTTGGCGGGGTCTATACTCCCATCGGACTGAACGGAGACGATGTCGCAGTCTCAAAGGTTCCGGCTCACCAGCAGGATGCCGCGCTGGATGCGCTCATGCGTGCCCTGTCAGTCGAAACGCTGAGCATACCCCGGCAACTATGGCATGCGCTGTCATACGGCCCGCGCACCGATTACGATTACTCGACGACAATCGAGATCTTGCCAATGGCTGGTGGATCGGTTTTCGATCCTATGCGCGCTGCCGAAATCGGTGCCGTCGCGGTTCTGGACAATTTGCTTGCGCCAGACCGGCTCAACCGGCTCGACATTCAGCAGGCAGACGGGATTGCCGCGCCCGATGTCGAACGTGTGCTTGACCGACTGATCGGGCATGCCAATGATTCCGCCAGAAAGGGAGCGCTGGGCCGCAGGATCGCGACCACGATAGCGCTGTCCATGGCCAAAGCATCGCGTGAAAGCGCGCTCTCGCAATCGATTGGGATGCAGATGGACGGGCGCATTGCGACCTGGGCGGCGGAACTCAGCCGCAGCCGTGCCAAGGGTGCTGACGGAGACTGGGCGCGCGGGCTGGGCGCGCTTCTGTCAGACCGTCAGGCGCTGGATGCGGCGATCAGCAACAAGAGCATGTTGCCTGATCTACCACCAGGCAGCCCGATCTGATCAGGTCAGACGTTGTGAACGTCCTTGATCCAAGGGCCGAAGGCGGTCTCACCCAGCAAATCGACCTGAACCTTCGCAGTTAGATCATTGATCGCAATCTGCGGTTTGCTGCCAGGATGAACCGCCTTTCGCAGCGGGCGCGTGCCGGGCGGCATGGAAATGATTTCGGCGATAGCATTTGGCACATCCATCGGGTCCGCAGTGCGGCGAGTGCCATCTTCCCGCCCCATGCGTGCAACCAATTGCGGATAGGCGGCGCGCTCGTCAAAATTGAGGCGTTCCTTAAGTTCACTTGCCAGCTTGTTGCGATTGACCCAGACCTTGGTCGGATAGCCGCCCGGCTCGATCACGCACACTTCTACGCCGTGCGGGACAAGCTCATAAGCCATTGCTTCGCTCATCGCCTCCAACGCGAACTTTGTTGGCGAGTAATGCCCCGCTGATGGAACGATTACGCGCCCTAGCTGAGAGGAGATGTTGAAGATCAAGCCGTTCTTGGCGCGGCGCATCGCGGGAAGGACAGCGCGCGACATACGGTGAGGGCCATAGACATTGGTATCGAAGATCAGCTGCGTTGCGATCATATCCTGCAACTCGATCGGGCCAGCATAACCGATCCCAGCATTGTTGATCAGAATGTCTATCGCGCCGCCTGCAATCTCTTCCGCTTTGGCAACACCAGCGGTGACTTGTTCATCGGACTGCACGTCAATCTCGATCACATGCAGATCAAGGTTTTCCGTGTTTGCCAGCGCCTCAAGCTCGCCTGCTTCCGGGCGCGGCAAATTGCGCATGGTCGCGAAAACCTTGGCACCCTTGCGCGCGAAATCTTCAGCCATCAACCGTCCGAAGCCGGAAGAACAACCGGTGATAAGGATGCTTTTGCCGCGCATGTCGTGCTTGACCGCAATCTGATCTGTCTGCGCGAAGCTGGCGGTGGCTGCAAAAGTTCCAACTGCTGCGCCACCAGCAAGAAGGCCGCGACGGGAAATACTGCTCATGATCTACTCTCCAGGTTCGACAACCAGCGATCGAGTTGCTGTGGTTTCTTGAAACGCAGGATGCGTGCTTCAGATCCCTTGAGCAAGTTTTCGGTTCTTGGTCGCGCGCGGCGGTTCCAATTCGCAATGTACCAGAAGAACTCGAAACTGAACCTTTCAGGGCAATCTTCTGCCATGTCCGGTCGAGATCGCCCGCGGTAAAACCACACTCGTTTGGCTGCTCGCCAAAGGGAAAGGGTGATTGGGTAGTCGAGGTAGACAACCGTATCAGCGCGCTTAAGGCGCGCCTCCATTGTGCTGCCATAGTTGCCATCGATTAGCCGACAATCGCTCGCGACAATCGGCGCCAGAGCTGTTCGCAATTCATCTTTCGAGCCTTCCACCCACCCGGCACTCTAATGGAGCTTGTCCAGGTGGTAGATTGGCAGGCCTAGAGCTGTCGCGATCCGATGTGACGCCGTGCTCTCGCCAGCCCCGCATGGCCCAATGACTATCACTCTTTGCATTGTATCAGCCATTTATGCGCAACGCGCAGTCGCTCATGAACCGGGCATCATCTCCCTTCGCCAGCAATTCAGCTTCGCTTCCGATCGCCCCTAGCATCTGAACCAAATCATCTTGTTCCGTTTTGCCATAGTTACCCAGCACATGGCCAGTGACGCGTTCCTTATGTCCAGGGTGACCTATACCGATGCGAACGCGGCGAAAATCCTCGCTTATGTGCTGAATTGTAGAACGTATTCCGTTGTGTCCAGCAGCCCCACCGCCGCGCTTTACCTTGATCTTGAACGGTTCGAGATCAAGCTCGTCATAAAATACGGTCAGGTCTTGCGGACTAAGCTTGTAATAACGCAGCGCTTCGCCAATGGAACGCCCGCTTTCGTTCATGAAAGTCGCAGGTTTCAGCAAAAGCACTTTTTCGGAGCCGATCCGGCCTTCCCGCACCCATCCTTGAAATTTCTTCTGCACCGGGCCGAACGGGTGCATTTCAGCCAAGACGTCACACACCATGAAACCGACATTGTGCCGGTTCATCGCGTAACACGGTCCAGGATTACCAAGGCCAGCCCAAATTTGCATGCAGATCCCCTAGCGAGCGGATGCAAAAAACAAAACACCGGACTTCTTTCGAAGCCCGGCGCCTTGGTGATTTCTCAATGAGAAAGCGGTTGGAAGCGAGTTACTCGTCGCCGCCTTCTTCGCTGTCAGCTGCGTCATCGCCGCTTTCAGCTTCCGCTGCTTCGCCTGCATCTTCATCGCCTGCTGCCGCCTCATCTTCGCTCTTCTTAAGTGCGGACGGAGCAACCAGCGTTGCGATGGTGAAGTCACGATCGGTGATGGCGCTCTCGCTGCCCTCTGGCAACGTCAACTCACTGATGTGGATCGAATCGCCCACTTCCTTGCCAGTGACATCGATCTCGATCTCGCCCGGAATCTTGTCGTTTTCGCAGACCAGTTCCAGCTCGTGACGGACTACGTTGAGAACTCCACCCTTCTTGAGACCTGGTGATGCGTCTTCATTGATGAAGACAACAGGGACAGACACGCCGATCTTGCCACCTTTGGTCATGCGGAGGAAGTCGACATGTTCCGGACGATCTGTGACCGGATGGAGCGATACGTCCTTGGGAAGAGTGCGAATGATTTCGCTACCTAGCTTGATCTCAACGATCGAGTTCATGAAGTGACCGGTCCCGAGTTGCTTGACCAGTTCTTTTTCTTCCAGATGGATTGTCGTTGGTGCTTCTTTGCCGCCATAAATTACAGCGGGTACTCGGCCTTCGCGACGCAGTGCACGGGAGGCTCCCTTGCCAGCCCGTTCGCGCGTCTCGGCCGGAAGTGTCAGAGCGTCGCTCATGTCGCTTACCTTTCGAAATGCTTATTTGGTTACTTCGCGCGCCACACCTCCAGGGATGACCATGACGCCGAAGCGCGGGCCTTTAGAGGGGGTGCAGATGAATGGCAAGCGCTATTGCAGGCGGGTGAGGGTGTATCCGCGCTGTTCAATCAGGGTCGTCAGCCCGTCTGGGCCAACCAGGTGGGCAGCGCCCACAGCGATGAGAGGATTGGGCCCATCAGCCAGTAGGTCGTCAATTTCTTTCATCCAGGCACGGTTACGGCCGGCTAGTAGGGCCTCATAGAGTTCGGGATCAGCCATAATGCCCGATTGGGTTGCGTTGATCAGCCCTTCCTCGTCACCGCTGAGCCATGCCTTCCGTAATCGCTCCGGATTGTCGCCAAGCGAGCGGTACTCGTCTATAATTCCGGTCAGCAAATCTGTTTGATCCTGCGGTGCCAGATCATCAAAGATGCGCATTTGGGTGAGTGTGCCTTCGAGCTCGCGCACCCGATGGTCGGGGAACTCAAGCAGAAGTGCTTTGTCCGCTCCGTTACGCGGGGAGCCGGTGTTGGAAACCCGCGCGAGCATAAGGGCTGCCGCCCAGGTTTCCACATTTGCAAAATCGCGCGATGAAAAATGTCCCTTTGCCATCATTTCATCGAGTTGCTGACGGTCTTCGGCATCGACCCGGGTCCGTATGTCGGGTTGACCGGGGGTCGTGGCAAGAGTGGTGAATGTGCTGTTGATCGAGCGTGTGTCAGACAAATCGCCAACTTCAACGACAAGTAGCTGTGCCTGATCGATAACCCTTTCGAGATCAGCGGTTCGCCATTCGACCCCGTCGGGCAGCGCATGAATAGTGCCAAACAGCCAGCCCTGAGGCTCGCCTTTCGCGTCCGCGATCTCGTACAAGATCGGAGACGGCGTGAGCTGGTCGTTTTCGACCGTTTCACCGCCAGCTTCGCAGCCGGCTAGCACCAAGGCACCCGCCAGCAAGAAAGCGAACCTTGCGATCATTGAACGCGGATTGTTTCGATCTCGCGTTCTGCCAGATAGTCTTGAACGCTCTTGTCACCCGCGAGGTGGCCCGCACCCACGGCGATGAAGACAGTGCCAGGGGTGTCTAAACGCGTGTCAATCCAGTCGGCCCAATTGCGATTGCGCATGTAGAGGAGGCTCTCAGCGACCGCGGGATCGGTCAGGCCCTCGTTCATCAGGTTTGCCAGGGCATCAGCGTCACCTTCGACCCACTCTGCCACCATCTTGTCCAGCATGGGCTTGATCTCGTCGATCCCATTTGCGGCGTCGATCAGGAATCCAATCTGCGATTCTTGGGGCAGTTCATCGAACACGCTGATCTGGAATTCGATGGTCTCAAGTGCTTGCTGGTCTTTTTCGCCGGCCTTTGTGAGCAGCACTTTCTCAACGCCAGCATCCGGCGAATAGCCTTGCTGCAGCAAGGGCAACATGCTCATCATCATACCAGCATACCATGCCTCGAACTGGTCAAACGCCGCTGGCGGGACAGAAAGTTTGCCCATCGCTTCTTCGTATGAAGCCTTTTGTTCCGCTGACAGCAAGCTGCGTAACGTGGTACCTTTCGGTAGGACCCCCTTGGTCATCACAAGAGTTTGCATTTCTTGCCCGATTTCAGGGCCCATCTTGATTTCGGTCACGATGCTATCGGATTCGGCAAGCGCGTTCTCCAGCATCGGTGTCGACCATTCGACGTCGTCAGGTAGCGCGTGGACGGTTCCAAAGAGATAGATCGTGGTGTCTTCGTCTGCGACTTTCCAAAGCGCGGGGGATCCCGTTTCTGCCGCGGTTTCTTCTGTTACCTCAGGAGCAATCTCATCTTGTGCCAGGGCTGGCCCGGCCAGTAGCAAAGCAGACACGGTTAGTGCTGTGGTGATCCTGATGCGCATCTTCGGGTTAGTCCTGTCTCGCTAATGTTGAAATCGACCGTATCCGCACCTGCCCTTAACACGCAATGAAGTCTTGCTGTGTATCGTGGGAAAATCGTGCTTACGCGCGCCAACGCTGCATCGCAGCATTGACGAGGGCAGGGGGTTGAGCCATTGGCCTGCGCTATGAGTTTCGACCCGCCAAAACGCGATCCAAAGCGGTCTTTTCAGGACATGATCCTTGCGCTCCATGATTTCTGGAGCGCAAAGGGGTGTCTGGTGCTGCAACCTTACGACATGCGCATGGGCGCTGGCACGTTCCACACCGCCACCACGCTGCGCGCGCTAGGGCCGGAGCCTTGGAACGCGGCTTTCGTTCAGCCATGCCGCCGCCCGACTGACGGGCGCTATGGCGAGAACCCCAATCGCCTGCAGCATTACTATCAGTATCAGGTGATCCTGAAGCCAAGCCCGCCGGATATCCAGCAATGGTATCTCGATAGCCTTTCGGTCATCGGGATCGATCCGCTTAAGCACGATATCCGATTTGTCGAGGATGACTGGGAAAGCCCCACCTTGGGTGCATGGGGCCTGGGCTGGGAAGTGTGGTGTGACGGAATGGAAGTCACGCAATTCACTTATTTCCAGCAGATGGGCGGGTTTGACTGCAAACCCGTTGCTGGCGAGCTAACTTACGGCCTAGAGCGACTGGCGATGTATATCCAGGGCGTCGACAATGTGTACGACCTCGACTTCAACGGTCGCGGTGTAAGCTACGGCGAGGTGTTTCTCGAAAACGAGAAACAGATGTCGAAGTGGAACTTCGAGGTTGCTGACACAGACGCGCTGTTTGACCTGTTCAACAAGGCAGAGGCGGAGTGCAAGAACGCACTTTCGGCCAATGTCCCGATCGCGGCCTATGAACAGGCAGTCGAGGCGAGCCACATCTTCAACCTGCTGCAGGCGCGCGGCGTAATCAGCGTTCAGGAACGCGCGAGCTATATGGGCCGCGTACGTGATCTGGCGCGAGGAAGCTGCGAAGCGCATATGGAAAAAGAAGCCGCGGGCTGGGCGGAGAAATATCCGGAGTGGTCGAAATGAGCGACTTCCTCCTGGAACTCCTATCCGAAGAAATCCCCGCGCGGATGCAGGCTGGTGCGCGCGCTGAACTGGAGAAACTGTTCCGTCGCGAGATGGATGCGGCGGGTGTTTCGGTCGGTGATCTGACCGTTTACTCGACCCCGCGCAGGCTGGCGCTGATCGCGCGCGATTTACCGACCGAGACCGAGGCGGTTCGCGAAGAAGCCAAGGGGCCGCCCGAAGGCGCGCCCGATCAAGCAATCGAGGGTTTCTGCCGCAAGAACGGCGTGACGCGTGATCAGCTGGAAGTGCGCGAGGTCAAAGGGCGCAATACCTATTTTGCCGTGATCGAAAAGCCGGGCAGGGCAGTGAAGGATCTGCTCGCTGAGGCTATCCCTGCGATCATCCGCGATTTCGCCTGGCCCAAGTCGATGCGCTGGGGCGATGCCTCGATCAGCACGGAAAGCCCGCGCTGGGTGCGTCCATTGTCTGGCATTGTGGCGATATTGGGCGAAGATCTGATCGAATGCGGCGTAGACAGCATCACAAGCGGCTATGCCACGGTTGGCCACCGGTTCCATCACCAAGGTGAAATCACCATCAGTTCGGCTGATGACTACGTCGAGAAGCTGCGCGCATGTCATGTGATCGTTGATCATGAAGAGCGGCAGGATGCTGTGCGCGCGGGTGCGAAAAAGGCAGCGGAAGATGCGGGCCTGAATCTAGTCGAAGATGAAGGTCTTGTGATCGAGAATGCCGGCCTGACCGAATGGCCGGTGCCGCTGCTCGGCCGTTTCGATGAGAGTTATCTCGACGTTCCGCCCGAAGTGATCCAGCTGACTGCGCGGGTGAACCAGAAGTATTTCGTGTGCGAGGATGCGAATGGCAAACTGGCCAATGCGTTCATTTGCACTGCGAATATCGAAGCCGACGATCCGGCGGTTGTGGTCGACGGAAACCGCAAAGTCCTTGCCGCAAGGCTTTCCGACGCGCGGTTCTTCTGGGAATTGGACCAGAAGACTTTCCTTGAAGATCACGCAAAAAAGCTGGAGCGGATTACCTTCCACGAGAAGCTCGGCACCGTTGCCGACAAGGTCGAGCGTGTGGCGAAGCTTTCCCGCTGGCTGTGCGAGGAAGGGATCGTCAAAGCCAATCCCGATTTGGCCGAACGGGCCGCGCGCCTGTGCAAGGCCGATCTCGTCACTGAAATGGTCGGCGAGTTCCCCGAGCTACAAGGCCTGATGGGCGGATATTACGCCGAGAAGGAAGGCTTGCGTCAGGAAGTTTCCGACGCAATCCGCGATCACTACAAGCCGGTGGGGCAGGGTGATGAAGTGCCAACCGAGCCGGTGACCGTGGCGGTGAGTTTGGCGGATAAGCTTGATACGCTCATCGCATTCTTTGATATCATGGAATTCCCGACCGGGTCGAAGGACCCATTTGCCCTTCGGCGCGCGGCACTGGGAATCCTTCGGTTGCTTCTAGAAAATGACATTAGGGTCCAAACAGACTTTGTAATCGAGAAGTGGCTCGGACAGGCTGATCCGACGCAGCATCTTTCTGAGCAGGATATTGCGCGTCGAAGCATTCTAACGGCGATACCGGTCTTCTTACTTGATCGTCTCAAGGTTCAGTTAAAAGAGCAGGGTATTAAGCACGATCGAATTGACGCTTCAGACCGCTGGAACTTCCGGGAAGACGTTCGAATGGATCGCGTTGTTCGTCGCGCCAAAGCGCTTCAAGTGTTCTTAGACACCGAAGATGGCGCAAACCTCCTAGCAGGCTACAAGCGTGCCGCGAATATCCTCAAGAAAGAGGAATTCGAGCCGACCGAGCCTTCGCATGCGCCTGAAGACGCCGAGAAGGCTCTGATCGATGCGCTTCAGGCTGCGGAACCCAAGGTAGTCGCAGCGATTGCCGAAGAAGACTTTGCTGCTGCCATGTCTGCTCTCGCCAGTCTGCGCGCGCCAATCGACCACTTCTTTGAAGACGTGATTGTCAACGCTGAAGAAAAGCATGTTCGCGCAGCGCGCCTGACGCTGCTATCGCGCTTCCACGATGCAGTGCATCAAGTAGCAGATTTCTCAAGGATTGAAGGTTGATGGTTCAAACGGTTTACACTTTCGGCGGATCGGCAGATCACTCGGATGAACGCCAAAAGGACAAGACCGTTACCGGCGGGAAGGGCGCCAATCTGGCAGAGATGGCGAGCATCGGCCTGCCGGTCCCTCCGGGCTTCACCATCACCACTGAAGAATGTGTGAAGTATCTGCAAGAAGGTGCGGAATTCGGGGAAGAATTACGCGCGCAAGTTGCAGGCGCGCTGAAGCATATCGAAGCGACCGTTGGTAAAAGCTTTGGTGATGCGAGTGACCCGCTGCTCGTTTCGGTCCGATCGGGCGCGCGCGTTTCCATGCCGGGCATGATGGACACCGTCCTGAATCTCGGCCTCAACGATGATACCGTTGCTGGCCTCGCCAGTGCATCGGGCGATGCACGCTTCGCGTGGGACAGCTATCGCCGGTTCATCCAGATGTATGCGGACGTTGTGCTCGGCCTAGATCACGGATTGTTCGAGGAAGCGCTGGAGATCGCGAAAGACGAGAAGGGCCTCTACGCCGATACCGAGATGGAGGCGCGCGACTGGAAGGAACTGGTCGCCGAATACAAAACCATCGCCGAAAAAGAGCTAGGCCATCCGTTCCCGCAAGACGTGACCGAGCAGCTGTGGGGCGCGATCCAGGCAGTGTTTGACAGCTGGGATAGCGACCGCGCCAAGGTTTACCGCCGGTTGAACGATATTCCTGCCCACTGGGGCACCGCCGTCAATGTGCAGGCCATGGTGTTCGGCAATATGGGCGCCACATCGGCCACTGGCGTTGCCTTCACGCGCGATCCGGCAACAGGCGAGCGTGCGTACTATGGCGAATATCTCATCAATGCGCAGGGTGAAGACGTGGTGGCTGGCATCCGCACGCCGCAATATCTGACGAAAGCTGCGCGCGAGAAAGCGAATGCCAAACCGCTGAGTATGGAAGAGGCGATGCCAGAGGCTTACGGCGAGCTAGCCCGCGTGTTTGACCTGCTGGAACATCACTACAAGGACATGCAGGACATCGAATTCACCGTGCAACAGGGCACGCTGTGGATGCTGCAGACACGATCGGGCAAGCGCACTGCCAAGGCTGCCCTGAAGATGGCGGTCGATATGGTTGGTGAAGGCCTGATCGACGAGAAAACCGCGATCCTGCGCGTCGATCCGATGGCGTTGGATCAGTTGCTGCACCCCACGCTTGATCCCAAGGCGCACCGCGATATTCTGGGTACCGGTTTGCCCGCCTCACCAGGCGCAGCTTCAGGCAAGATCGTGCTGGATGCAGACACCGCGGAACAGTGGTCCGGTCGCGGCGAGAAAGTGATCTTGGTCCGGGTAGAAACCTCGCCAGAGGACATCCACGGAATGCACGCCGCGCAAGGCATTCTGACAGCGCGTGGCGGCATGACGTCACATGCAGCCGTGGTTGCGCGCGGTATGGGGCGGCCCTGTGTTTCGGGCGCGTCGACCGTTTCGATCGACCGCGCGAGCAAGACTTTGCGCATCGGCAATCGTGAGCTGAAAGAGGGTGATACCATCACCATAGACGGCGCGAATGGCCAGATCATGGCCGGTGAGGTTCGCACCATCGAGCCAGAACTGGCCGGCGACTTTGGTGTTTTGATGGAATGGGCGGACAAACACCGCCGCATGCGTGTGCGAACCAATGCCGAAACGCCCGCAGACTGCAAGATGGCGCGGCAATTTGGTGCTGAAGGCATCGGGCTTTGCCGCACAGAACATATGTTTTTCGACGCGAGCCGGATCCGGGCAGTGCGTCAGATGATCCTTGCAGAAGACGAGAAAACACGGCGTGCTGCACTCGATAAACTGCTGCCGGAACAGCGCGCAGACTTTAAGGCCATTTTCGAAGTGATGGTCGGCTTGCCATGCACCATCCGTTTGCTTGATCCGCCTCTGCACGAATTTCTGCCGCACGAGGATGCAGACTTTGCCGATCTCGCGGATGCAACCGGCCTTGGCGTGGATCACCTAAAGCGCCGCGCGGGAGAGTTGCACGAATTCAACCCGATGCTGGGCCACCGCGGTTGCCGCCTTGGGATCACCTTCCCTGAAATCTACGAGATGCAGGCGCGGGCGATCTTTGAAGCCGCGTGTGAGGTGGCAAAGACATCGGGCGAAGCCCCGATTCCGGAAGTCATGATCCCGCTGATTGCGACCAAGCGGGAGCTGGAGATTCTCAAAGCCTTGGTCGACAAAGCCGCGGCTGAGGTGTTCGCGGCGCAGGGTATTGCGGTCGACTATCTAGTAGGCACCATGATTGAGCTGCCACGCGCGGCCTTGATGGCCGGAGAGATCGCGGAAGAAGGTGCATTCTTCAGCTTCGGCACGAACGACCTTACGCAAACCACGCTTGGTGTATCGCGCGACGACAGTGCACGTTTCCTGGCGCCTTATGTTGAGAAGGGCATTTTCCCGCGTGATCCGTTTGTGAGTCTGGATATCGAAGGTGTCGGGCAACTGGTCGAACTCGCGGCAGAGCGCGGCAGGGCAACGCGCCCTGATATCAAGCTAGGCATCTGCGGCGAGCATGGCGGTGATCCTGCCAGCATCGCCTTCTACGAGAGCGTTGGCCTGGATTATGTCAGCGCATCGCCATACCGCGTGCCGATCGCGCGACTGGCGGCGGCGCAATCATCACTGAAGGCGTAGCGCCAACCGGTCAGCGTCAGGATCTGGAAGGTTTCGGAAACTTTCCCGTCGTCCTCGCGCAGCTCATCGAACTTGGCCTGCGCGCGGGCCAGACCCGACTTTCCCAAATACGGGGCCGGTGATACCAGCACTGAAGTCAGCGCCTGATCGCGAAGATCATCAATCAACGTCGTCACTGATTTATAGCGCACCGTAAGTTTGTGTGTATCGACCACTTGTTTTGAGAACCCGGCGCGTTGGAGCAGAGCAGTCCCCGCGCGATCATCAATCTGTGGGTGAATGCGCGCCGCTGGCCGATCGCCGTCCGCAGCCAGCATGATCTCCCGAAGCGATGTTAAACTACCAGCCCCGATAATCTGCGCGATCATCAGCCCTCCGTGAGCCAGTGCATTGCGCGCGTGGATAAGCGCGCCCGGCAGATCGTTGACGCTATCTAGCCGGGCGAGGCTGACAAGCAGATTAAGCTCGGAGAATGGCAGTGGCTCTTCTTCATCAAGAGTGCGGGCTGAACAGATATTCGATGCTGAGGCCGCAAGTGCTGTCTCAAGCAAGGAAGTTTCGTGCCCCACCAGAAGGGCACTCTTTGCCTCGTGCCGCATGAAGTCGAGCCGCTCACCGATATCTTCCTGCATAGCGTCATAGAGCCAGCTTGTGCCGATGCGGACTGACGCCCGTTGCTCTCGCTGCTCCCGGCGCGCTCTTGAGAATATAGTAGGTACCTGTGTTTGCGACATCATGCGATCACTGCCGTGCTTACATTGCCAACGCAAGAGGGCCGCATGACCAGCAGCAGATCGGGCGGAAGAGTTCTTGCGCAGGCCGCGCAAGCCTTCGCGCCGATGATTGATCTAGTTTACCCGCCGCGCTGCCCGATCTGCGGAAATGCGACAGCCAATCAAGACGGGCTTTGCGCACCATGTTGGAGTGGGCTTGTTATTCCCGGTGATCCTGCTTGCGCGACTTGCTCCAGGCCTTTTCCAAGCGACATGACCAATCCCGATGGCGCACAATGTGCCGTTTGCCTCGAGCGTATGCCGAAGCACTCCGGGATTTACGCAGGAACGATTTACAATGACGCGTCGCGCAAGCTGATCCTCTCTTTCAAACATGGCAGAAAGATCGGATTGGCGCGGCAGCTCGCAGAAATGATCGGGTCCAAGATTCCACAAACGGATGGTGTGGTGCCACCTCCCTTGCTGGTGCCGGTGCCACTGCACAGGTGGAGGCTATGGCGGCGGGGATACAATCAATCCGCGCTTCTCGCGCTAGAACTGGAGAAGTTGGGAAAAGGGAAAGCACTTGTCGACGGGCTATACCGAATCAGGAATACGCCAATGCTTGGCGGAATGCTTCCTAAACAAAGCGAGAAAACCCTTTCAGGTGCGATTCGATTGAACCCGCGTCGGGCAACAATGCTATCTGGTCAGGATATCATATTGGTCGATGATGTGCTGACCAGCGGAGCAACCAGTGATGTGTGCACGCGCGTACTTCTGAAAAGCGGAGCGCGGTCCGTCTCCATCGCGTGTTTTGGGAGGGTGATGTCGGGTGCTCTGCATGGCGATCATGCCGCGATACCCCAAGGTCTGAAAACATAACGCCCGAGGCCGAAAAGGCCCCGGGCGCCACGTGACGAAATTAAACAAACCCTCTTCATAGAAGCTTGAACAACCACCCCCTTTTTGGTTGTTCGGGTCCTATCCCTCATCGTTCTTGCCGAAAGAGCTCTTCCAAAAGGAGTGCTGCATTCCGACTGCCCCCTGAACCCGGCGCATTTTGCACCTTTGTCCGGTGGTCGAGCCTGAGCCCGATGACGCTACGTCTCACTGCAGCGTCAAAACTCAAAGTGTGAAGTCGCTTGCCAATAGATTTTGGAGCGGCAATGTGGTTATCCTGCAACAACCCATCGTAAGCCACCACCCGTTCATCGAAGGAAGATATTTTGACTGATCACAATGGCGGATCTGAATCACCCGAACTGTCATTAGAGTTCCGGCCTAAGTTCGACATGGCCGGGCTTGTTACCGCGGTTGTGATCGAGAATTCGACCAAGGATGTTCTGATGGTGGCACATATGAATGCAGATGCCATTGCTCAAACGCAGAGTAGTGGAATAGCGCATTTCTGGTCACGCTCGCGGCAAGAGCTTTGGATGAAGGGCGGGACCTCGGGCAATAACTTGAGCGTCACTGAAATGCGTACTGATTGCGACCAGGATGCGCTGCTTCTTTACGTCGATCCAGCCGGTCCTGCGTGTCATACCGGAGAGCATTCGTGCTTTTATCGGATTGTCAGTGACGGCACTCTCGTAAGGGTCAAGACTTGACGCTAACGTAAAGGTAAGCTATAGCCAGTGGTATGGCAACAGCACCAGCAAAATCGAATCAAATAGCTCAAGACGGCAAGCATGCCGGGGCCCATATCGACCGACCCGATAAACTCGCACGCCAGCAATACTCAATCTCCGATCTGACAACGGAATTTGAGTGCACCGCCCGCGCGCTGCGCTTTTATGAGGACGAAGGATTGATCTCGCCCGCAAGGGTCGGATTGACGCGCGTATATTCGAAGCGCGATCGGGCTCGTCTGGCGTGGATCATGCGGGCAAAGAATGTCGGCTTTAGCCTCGTCGAAATCCGTGAAATGATCGACCTTTACGATCTCGATGATGGCCGTGTTGAACAGCGCCGCGTTACAATCGAAAAATGCAAGGCGCATGTTGCAAAGCTGAAGCGCCAGCGCGCAGACATTGATTCCTCGATCAAAGAGCTCAGCGAATTCATCAAACAGATCGAAACGCTCAACCTCAACAAGTGAGCTTTTTCCTATAGTCGCAACCCTATTGCAGCAAGGACACACAGATGCCCACCTACAACGCCCCCACCCGTGACACCCGTTTCGTAATCAACGAAATGTTGGAGCTAGGATCCTTCGGTAATCTGCCAGGCTTTGAAATGGCAACGCCCGACATGGTCGAAGCGGTTGTGGACGAAGCCGGCAAGTTCTGCTCCGAGGTTTTGGCCCCGATCAACCAGATTGGCGACCAGCAAGGCTGCACGCGCCACGATGACGGCAGCGTGACAACACCAGATGGCTTCAAGGAAGCCTTCAAGCAATATCGTGAAGCAGGTTGGGGTACGATCTCTGCGCCTGAAGAATTCGGCGGACAGGGCATGCCGCACGTTTTGGGGTTCGTGATTGAGGAATTCGTTGCATCAGCCAATCAGGCATTCGGTATGTATCCGGGTTTGACCACTGGAGCCGTGGCGGCGCTGATCGCTTCGGGGACTGAAGAGCAGAAAGAGAAATACGTCTCGAAAATGATCTCGGGCGAATGGCTTGGCACTATGAATCTGACTGAGCCGCATTGCGGCACGGATTTGGGGATGATCCGCACCAAGGCAGAGCCACAGGCAGACGGCAGCTATTCGATTACCGGAACGAAGATCTTCATCTCGGCAGGCGAGCACGACCTGACTGAAAACATCATTCACCTGGTACTCGCCAAGACACCAGGCGCACCGGATAGCTCCAAAGGCATATCCCTGTTCGTGGTGCCAAAGGTGCTGGTCAATGATGACGGCTCGCTAGGCGACCGCAATGCGGTTTCGTGTGGTTCAATCGAGCACAAGATGGGCATCCACGGAAACGCTACCTGCGTGCTCAATTATGACGGTGCGAAAGGCTGGATGGTTGGCGAGGAGAACAAGGGGCTGGCGGCCATGTTCGTGATGATGAATGCCGCGCGTCTTGGCGTTGGCATTCAAGGCCTCGCACAGGCTGAGGCGGCATATCAGAATGCAGTTGCCTATGCGCTCGATCGCCGACAGGGCCGCGCGCTTACCGGTCCAGCGGAGCCAGAAGAAAAAGCAGATCCGATTTTCGTTCACCCTGACGTTCGCCGGATGCTGATGGACGCGAAGGTCTTCACAGAAGGCATGCGGGCATTGTGCCTTTGGGGCGCATTGCAGGTCGACCTGACTCACAAGGCGCAGACTGAGGAAGAACGCGACCAGGCGGACGCTTTGATTGGTCTCTTGACCCCGGTGATCAAGGGATATGGCACTGACAAGGGCTATGACATTGCCACCAACATGCAGCAGGTCTTCGGCGGCCATGGTTATGTAGAAGAATGGGGCATGAGCCAGTTCGTTCGCGATGCGCGCATTGCGCAAATCTACGAAGGCACCAACGGCGTGCAGGCGATGGACCTTTGCGGGCGCAAGCTCGCGAGCAAAGGTGGCGCCGCAATCCAGGCCTTCTTCAAGATCGTTGGTGAAGACATCGCTTCAGCCAAGGAAGACGAAGCGCTGAAAGACATCGCCGAAATGCTGGAGAAAGCTCTCGGGCAGCAGCAAGCGGCCACCATGTGGTTCATGAACAATGCGATGCAGAACCCGAACCACCTCGGCGCGGGCGCGCATCACTACATGCACATTATGGGCATTGTTACGCTTGGCTGGATGTGGCTGCGCATGGCAAAGGCTGCGAAGCAGGCTTTGGCCGCGGATACCGAGGACAAGGCCTATTACGAAGCAAAGCTTACCAGCGCGCGTTATTACGCTGAACGGTATTTGCCGGATGCCGGTGCGTTTCGCCGCAAGATCGAAGCAGGTAGCGAGAGCATGATGGCGCTGGGTGAAGAGGCCTTTGCCACGGCAGCCTAAACCGATCTGAATTCGGAAACAAAAAAGGCCCGAAGGAACAATCCTTCGGGCCTTTTGTATTGTGGCCTGTTCTTTCGCTTATTCGACTGGCAGGAAATCCGGCACTGAGAGATACCGCTCGCCTGTGTCGTAGTTGAAGCCGAGTACGCGCGATCCAGCAGGTAAATCGCTGAGTTTCTGCGCAATCGCTGCCAGAGTTGCGCCGGACGAGATACCGATCAGCATGCCTTCCTCGCTTGCTGCGCGGCGCGCCATTTCCTTTGCGTCTTCGGGATCAACCTGGATCGCGCCGTCGATAGCTTGTGTGTGCAAATTGCCGGGAATGAAGCCGGCGCCGATACCCTGGATCGGGTGAGGGCCTGGCTGTCCGCCGCTGATCACCGGCGAAAGCGTCGGTTCCACGGCATAGGCCTTCATGTCCGGCCAATGACGCTTCAACTCCTCTGCAGACCCTGTCAGGTGCCCGCCGGTGCCCACACCCGTGATCATCACATCAATCGGTGTTTCGGCAAAATCCGCCAGAATTTCTTTCGCGGTGGTCTTCACATGAACAGCGACATTCGCGGGATTGTCAAACTGGCTGGGCATCCACGAGTTCTCGGTGCTCTCGACCAATTCGTGCGCGCGTTCGATCGCGCCTTTCATCCCTTTTTCTTTCGGGGTCAGATCGAAGGATGCACCGTAAGCCAGCATCAAACGCCGACGTTCAAGCGACATGCTCTCCGGCATGACCAAAACCAGCCTATAGCCTTTTACAGCCGCCACCATAGCCAGGCCGATGCCCGTGTTGCCGCTTGTCGGTTCAATGATGGTGCTACCCGGCTTCAAAGCGCCCGATTGTTCGGCATCTTCCACCATCGCCAGTGCAATCCGGTCCTTGATTGATCCGCCCGGATTGGATCGCTCGCTCTTGATCCACACTTCATGGTCAGGGAACATACGCGACAGCCGGATATGTGCGGTGTTGCCAATCGTTTCGAGGATGTTTGCGGCTTTCATGTCAGGCCTCCTGAGATTAATTTCGTCGACCTGCTTGTAGCACGTCTTCTGGCGGATCGAAGGTCTTTGTCGTGCGCAATACAGGGAATATTCGGCTCCAAAGCCCAACGGTTACAAGCGCACCGACACCGCCAACCACCACTGCCGCAACCGGGCCAATAACGAAGGCGAGGGCACCTGAAAAAGCATCCCCCCCTTCATTGGAAGCACTGATGGTCAGCAGGCTGACCGATGATACGCGCCCGCGCTTGTCATCGGGTGTGTGCAGCTGGATGAGCGACTGGCGTATGTAGACGCTGAACATGTCCGCCGCGCCGACAATGAAGAGCATCGCAAGGCTCAGCGGCATGCTGGTTGATAGACCGAAGACAATTGTCGCAACGCCAAAGATCGCCACGGCCAAGAGCATCTTCGGGCCAACATTGCTTTCCAAGGGACGGAAGCTGAAAAATAGAGCGGTGAGCGCTGCACCAGTAGCAGGTGCGGCAGCAAGCATGGACAATCCTATCTCACCTACTTGCAGGATATCACGCGCATAGACCGGGAAAAGCGCAGTCGCTCCAGCCAGAAACACCGCGAAAAGATCGAGTGTTATTGCACCAAGAACCATCTTGTTGCGCACGACATAGGCCAAGCCGTCAACGATCGCACCAATTGGCCGCTGATCCTTGCGCGTGGCTGGCTGCGGAACCTTACCGATCAAAGTCAGTGCAATAGCTGAAATAGCAAAAAGAATTGCGGCACCGGCATAGGGTAGTGCGGGCGCGATCCGGTAGAGCACGCCGCCCAACGCTGGCCCGACGATCATGCCGACTTGCCAAGAGATAGAGGAAAGCGCGATTGCGGTGGGAAGTATAGCTCTGGGCACCAGGTTTGGAGACAGTGCGGAGAGCGCAGGGCCAGCAAAGCCGCGCGCAATTCCCAACACCACAGCCACACTGAACAGGATCGGGATCGTAATCTCTTCGGTCCAACTGAACCATGCCAGAACCAACGCAGATGCTAGCTGAAGCAGCACGGTGAGCCGGCCCAGTTTACGCCTGTCAAACCGGTCTGCTGCGAGCCCGCTAAACGGGGTCAGGATAAACAGGGGCAGAAACTGAAGCAGGCCGATCAGTGCCAGTTGGCCAGATGCTTCGGCGATGCCCATCCCGTCATCACGCGCGATATTGTAGGTCTGCCAACCGATGATCAGCAGCATGGCATATTGCGCCAGTGTCATACTGAGACGACTGACCCAATAGTAACGGAAGTTAGCGACACGGAACGGGTGCGAAGGCTCGCTCAAGTCATCCGGAGAGGGGGAGGCTGCGTTATTCACCCAACCGCCATGGCAGGGCCAATGCCCTGTGCCAAGATATCAAAAATTTATCTTATCGGAGTTGCGATTATTCAGCGCAGTTTGCGCAAACGCGGGTTTGGCTGAAGCTCGTCGATGATGGCGAGGAAATCGTCCAGGCGCAAAATGCGTTCGAATTGGAAGCCGGCTCGCTCGTCGCGGGTCCAGATCACATAGGCTTCGATGCGTCCGACAACTGGCAGACGGATGATAACCCGGTCTCCACGTTGAAGGCTCTCAGCGTCATCGACCATGAAACCGTGGGCTGACAGATTGGCCACGTGCAGTTCGATATCACCGAGACGGCGGTGTTCTGCAATCACCGGGAAATCAACCGGGTGACGCGCAGCGCGACGTAGATCAGTAACGCTCAGATTTGCTCCGGCACTCACAACACAACCTCCAGTTATCGTTCTGAGGATGCGGTATGCGCGCTAAAGGCTGATATTTGGTAAGGACCGGTTGGATCAAAACGACAATTGAGCCAGGCTCTTCGTGCCGGTCTGAGCAAACGACTTTATGATACAGATATTAAGTGCGGTTAACGTGTCACGATGCCGTGCTTCTTTTTTCCAAGGCTCAGCTTGCGTTGATCACCTTCACCGACCTCGACCAAGGTTGAAGGGTCGATAATGGGCAATCCATCAAGTCGCACCGCGCCTTCGGCAATCTTGCGTTTCGCTTCGCCATTCGAAGCTGTGAACCCGATCTCAGTCAATAATGCGCCTATGCGCATACCTTCGTCGCCGACTGCCACGCTGGGCAGGTCATCGCCGGTTCCGTCGCCAGCAAAAGTCTGCGTCGCGGTGGCCTCCGCCGCTCTTGCTGCATCTTCGCCGCGGACCAATTTGGTCACCTCATTGGCCAGCACGACTTTGGCATCGTTGATCTCTGCACCCTCTAGCGCTTCGAGCCGGGCAATCTCATCCAGCGGCAAATCGGTGAACAGGCGAAGGAAACGCCCGACGTCGCGGTCATCGCAATTGCGCCAGTATTGCCAGAAATCGTATCCGGGCAGCTGGGCTTCGTTCAGCCAAACAGCACCCGCTGCGGTCTTGCCCATTTTCGCGCCATCGGCAGTGGTCAGCAGCGGGGTAGTCAAACCGTAGAGCTCGCGCCCATCCTTGCGTCGTGAAAGCTCCATACCGTTGACGATGTTGCCCCACTGGTCGCTGCCGCCCATCTGCAAGCGGCAGCCATAGCGGCGTGCCAGCTCGAGAAAGTCATAGGCCTGCAGGATCATGTAGTTGAATTCCAAGAAGGTGAGCGGCTGCTCTCGCTCAAGCCGCAGCTTGACTGAATCAAAGGTCAGCATGCGGTTGATTGTGAAATGCGGGCCAACATCGCGCAGCAATTCGATATAACCAAGCGTGCTCAGCCATTCATCGTTATTGACCATGATCGCATCGGTCGTACCATCGCCGAAGGTTAAAAGCCGCTCAAATACCGTGCGGATGCCCGCGATATTCTCATCGATCAGTTCAGCGGTCAGCAGCCTGCGGCTCTCATCCTTGCCAGACGGGTCACCGATCTTGGTCGTCCCGCCGCCCATCACGACAATCGGCTTGTGCCCCGCCTGCTGCAAGCGGCGCAGCATCATGATCTGCACCAGGCTGCCAATATGCAACGAGGGTGCAGTCGCGTCAAAGCCGATGTAGCCCGGGATCACTCTGTCACAGGCAAGCTTATCCAAACCCTCTGCATCAGTTGTTTGGTGGATATAACCGCGTTCATCGAGGACGCGCAGAAGATCGGATTTGTATGTGCTCATTGTGGAGAGGCCTCTAGCAATGCATTTTGCGGAAGGTAAGCCTCTTGCTTGCCTGTTCGCACAGACATAGGGCTGAAAGCCATGCATAAGCTAGTTCTTCATCCCGATTGCAAGCCTGGGCCGATTACATCGGTAACGGCCAGCCTCTCACCAACGGCAGGGGGTTGTACGGCCGAGTTTCGCCTTCAAGGAGACATCGGCGCAATAAAGATTCCGACGCAAGCGACACCCTTGCGCGAGGATTTCCTATGGAAGACCACCTGTTTCGAGATCTTCTGGCAGCCAAACGGTGGCCAGTGGTACCGCGAATTCAATCTTTCACCTTCATCGAAATGGGCGTGTTATGATTTTGACGATTTCCGCCTCAATTCACGTGATGGGCCAGTTGAGGCAATTGCGGTCGCTTGTACCCATTCCGCCGATGGTCTGCTGCTGCGCGCGGGCATTGCGTCCGAGCTAGGGGACCCTGCGCAAGTGGCGCTCAATGCAATTGTCGAGGACCTTGAGGGCAATATCCAGTTCTGGGCATTGGCATTCCCCGATGGAAAGCCGGAATTCCACAGCGAGGTTTGCCGCCAATTGCGGGTGGAGCGAGGAGAATGAGCGTGCAATTCGGTATCGACCGGCTGCTTGGCGATCCAGTGCTTCTCCGTGAGCTCGATGGCAAGCGCGTGGCTTTGGTCGCTCATCCCGCATCAGTGACCAGAGACCTGACGCATAGTCTGGACGCGCTGATCGCCGCCGGGGTCAACGTCGCCAGCGCATTTGGCCCGCAACATGGGCTGAAAGGCGACAAGCAAGACAATATGGTCGAAACCGCGGATGAAAACGATCCGCAATACGGCATTCCCGTATTCTCGCTTTACGGCGAAGTGCGTCGGCCAACGTGTCAGATGATGTCGAGTGCGGATGTGTTTCTGTTCGATCTGCAGGATCTCGGTTGCCGCATCTACACATTTGTCACCACTCTGCTCTACCTACTTGAAGAAGCCGCGAAATTTGGAAAGACCGTATGGGTACTAGACAGGCCAAATCCGGCAGGCCGGCCCGTGGAAGGAAGTTTGCTGATTCCGGGCAATGAAAGCTTTGTCGGGGCCGCTCCAATGCCGATGCGGCACGGGCTGACGCTGGGAGAAATGGGGCATTGGTTCATCCGCCATTTTGACCTGAACGTAGATTATCGCGTGATCGAGATGCAGGGTTGGGAGCCTGACGGTCCAGGCCATGGCTGGCCTTTGACACGCATATGGATCAATCCCTCACCGAATGCCGCCAATGTAAACATGGCGCGCGCCTATGCCGGAACGGTGATGATCGAAGGCGCGACGGTGAGCGAGGGCAGGGGCACTACTCGCCCGCTGGAGGTATTGTTCGGTGCGCCTGACATCGACACAAAGGCTGTCTTGGCCGAAATGTGGAGGCTAGCGCCTGATTGGATCGAAGGCTGCGCGATCCGTGAATGTTGGTTCGAACCTACTTTTCACAAACATGCAGGTAAGCTGTGTAACGCATTGATGATCCACGCAGAAGGGCCGTTTTATGATCATCATGCCTTCAAACCATGGAGGTTGCAGGCGCTCGCGTTCAAGGCGATCCGTAACGTGTATCCGGGCTATCAATTGTGGCGCGGGTCCGACTTCAAATACGAGTACACGGACAATGTGCTCGCGATTGATGTGATCAATGGTGGGCCGGCGCTGCGCGAATGGGTCGATGATCCTGCCGCCAGGCTTGCCGATCTGGATGCGCTAGCGAGCAATGACGAAGCGGCGTGGATCGCCGATGTGCGGGATTTGCTGATTTATTAGCAATACAGATGCCGGCGGCTGAACGATTTCAGACCTAGCAAGGGCGCCACACCCAGAATGACATGACGCCCTTGTAATCAATTCAAACTGTCCGACTGGCTTTCGCTTAGTCAGGATGAGTGTGTGTGAAGTAGCTTGCCGAGGCTTCGATCAGTTGGCCGTTTTTCTCGCGAAGGGCTGCAGCAGCTTATTCACCGCCGACCAGCTTCAGAAACTCTTCATTCCAGCGCTCCCCCTCAGGAGACCCGTGCCTGTCGAAAGACGCCATGCCGCGTGGAATCTCACGAATCACCATCAGATCCCATTCCCCATCCATCATCCAATGAACTGTGGGTACGGGTAGGCCTGCCGCTTTGGCCGCAGGGACCCAGTATTTTTCGCGCATTTCCGTCCATGTTTCCGCCTTGTCCGGCTCAAAACGCAAGAACTCGACGGTGTAGGTTGTGCGCGCCTCTTCCGGTTCATCCTGTGCAGTTACAGGTGCTGCGGTAAAGGCTAAAGATGCAGTTGCGATGCTGCTCAGTATAATGCGTTTCATTGGTCATTCCCCCTTTTAGGTTTTGCGACCCTTAAGGTTGGCTTGCGACCACATGCCCCTCTAGCTTGCACGAAAGTGACGCTATACACCTACGCCTTAGTTGGTGACGGGAACAAGCGATAATTACGGCAAATGCCTGATATTCCGATCTGAAGGTCAATGCCCTTGCTTTCGGCTGAGTTCGCGCATGGCTTCATCCAGGCCATCCAATGTCAGCCCATACATCCGGTCATTGACCAGTTGCTTCAGCATCTTGGTGCTTTGTGAATAGCCCCATTGCTTCTCCGGCACCGGATTGAGCCACACAGTCGCTGGATAGGTGTTCGTGACACGTTGCATCCAAATCGCACCGGCTTCTTCGTTCATATGTTCTACACTGCCGCCCGGATGAGTGATTTCATAAGGGCTCATCGCGGCGTCACCGACGAACACGACCTTGTAGTCATGTCCGTATTTGTGCAGCACATCCCAGGTCTTGGTCCGTTCCTGCCAGCGACGCTTGTTGTCCTTCCACACACCTTCATAAAGGCAGTTGTGGAAGTAGAAGAACTCCAGATTTTTAAACTCGCTAGTCGCCGCACTGAACAGCTCTTCACAGAGCTTGATAAACGGATCCATCGAACCGCCTACGTCAAGGAACAAGAGTAGCTTCACCGCATTGCGGCGCTCGGCGCGCATATGGATATCGAGCCAGCCCTGCTTGGCCGTGCCATCGATTGTCGCGTCCAGATCAAGCTGGTCCTGCGCACCTTCCCTCGCAAAACGGCGCAAGCGGCGCAGCGCCATCTTGATGTTGCGCGTTCCAAGCTCCTTGGTGTTGTCCAAGTTCCTGAACTCGCGCTTTTCCCACACCTTCACTGCACGCTTGTGCTTGCTTTCGCCGCCAATACGCACGCCTTCCGGGTTGTAGCCGGAATGTCCAAACGGGGATGTGCCGCCGGTGCCGATCCATTTGTTACCGCCCTCGTGGCGCTTTTGTTGGTCTTCAAGGCGCTTCTTGAGCGTGTCCATGATCTCGTCCCAGTCGCCCAGTGACTTGATCTTTTCCATTTCCTCTTCGGACAGGAACTTCTCAGCTACGGCCTTCAGCCAGTCTTCCGGGATCTCGACCGGGTTTTGCCCGTAGTCTGACAGAATGCCTTTGAATACCTTGTTGAAGACCTGGTCGAACTGATCGATCAGGCCTTCGTCCTTCACGAATGTGGCGCGCGACAGGTAGTAAAACGCTTCTGGCGTTTGCTCGATCACATCTTTGTCGAGCGCCTCAAGCAATGTGAGGTGCTCTTTGAAACTAGCGGGTATGCCCGCAGCGCGAAGCTCATCGACGAAATTGAAGAACATGACGATTTCGATAGCGCACCTATCGTGGCCTCGCCAGCCCTGAGTGCAAACCCCTATCTAATTTAACCCAACGATAACCATACGCGGTTACCGAGGTTCTCAAGACGGAAATTCAGGGGCATGACACGGCATGAAGCCAATTGAGATCGACACGGGAAGCGCGAGTGCGCTCGACATGATTCCGGAAAGCTGCGGTAATTACGAACTGGCCTACAGCTTCGACTAAAGCTGGCCGCTGGCTTAACTCGGATTGCGGCGCGCCATAAACGCGAGCCGTTCGAACATCATCACATCCTGCTCGTTCTTCAGCAAGGCACCATGCAGTGGGGGAATGGCGCTGTTCGGATTGCTGTCTTGCAGGACATCCATCGGCATATCTTCATTCAGAAGCAGCTTGAGCCAGTCGAGCAGCTCGCTGGTTGACGGCTTCTTTTTCAGGCCGGGAACGTCGCGCAATTCGTAGAAGATATCCATCGCCTTGCTGACAAGGTTCTTCTGAATTCCGGGATAGTGAACCTCGATGATGTCGCGCATCGTGTCGCGATCTGGGAACTTGATATAGTGGAAGAAGCAGCGGCGAAGGAACGCATCGGGCAGCTCTTTCTCGTTATTCGACGTAATCACGACAATCGGGCGCTCTTTCGCAGTGATTGTCTCATGCGTTTCATACACGTCGAAGCTCATCCGATCGAGCTCTTGCAAAAGGTCGTTGGGGAATTCGATATCCGCCTTGTCAATCTCGTCGATCAGCAAGACAGGCAGTTCTTTGGAGGTGAATGCCTCCCACAATTTGCCCTTCTTGATGTAGTTCGCAATGTCATGAACGCGCTCATCGCCCAACTGGCCATCGCGCAAACGGGCAACTGCGTCATACTCATACAGACCTTGCTGGGCCTTGGTAGTCGACTTCACATTCCACTCGATCAGCGGGGCACCGATTGCCTTGGCAATCTCGTGTGCCAACACGGTTTTGCCGGTGCCTGGCTCACCCTTGACCAGCAAGGGCCGTCGCAGCATGACCGCAGCATCCACCGCAACCTTCAGGTCGTCAGTAGCTATATAGTCGTTTGTACCTTCGAAACGTTGCGGCTGATCGGTCATGAATTTTCCCATGAGGTTTTCGTTTGAAACTTGCCGAGCGCGTTAAGTTACACACGCGACCAGCGCAAGGGTGACGCTGCGTAAGCTATCGAATTGGCGAGTGGGTAATGCAGTCCATGAAACCTTTGACACTGGCGCGCGAATAAAGCTCTAGAGCTATCAGGCCAAGGAGAGAACAATGCCAACTGAAACGCTAAAGATCACAACATCTGAAGGGCATGAGCTTTCTGGCGCGTTGGAATTGCCAACTGGGCTGGTGCGGGGGGCGGCGGTGTTTGCACATTGTTTTACGCGCACCAAGCAATCGAAGGGCGCCAAGGCGGTAACGCAAGCTTTGGCGCGCGAAGGCATCGCATCGCTGCGATTCGATTTTACGGGACTGGCGGCAGCCAGGGCGAATTCGGGCGGGCGGGCTTTGCCAGCGATGTCGAGGATCTGATTGCATCGGCAGAGCATTTGATCGAGCGGTTCGATTGCCAGGTTCTGCTTGTCGGCCACAGTTTGGGCGGGGCGGCGGTATTGGCTGCTGCCACCGAACTCGAGCGGGACAATGTCGCCGCGGTTGCGACTATTGGCGCGCCTCGCGAAGTGCCACATGTCCTACACAATATCAAAGGCGATCTGGACGAGATCGAGCGCAATGGCGAAGGCAATGTCACCATCGGTGGCCGCGCGTTTAAGCTGAGCAAGGAATTCCTCGACAAGACGCGCGAGATTGATCTGCTTGATCGCATCGGCGCTCTGCGCGTGCCCTTGCTGATTATGCATTCGCCGACCGACGACATTGTTGGTGTTGAGCATGCATCGAACCTGTTCGCAGCGGCCAAGCATCCCAAGAACTTTGTCAGCTTGGCAGGTGCGGATCAATTGCTGCTGAACGAGGCGGACGCCAGGTTTGCTGCGCAAATGATCGCGGCATGGGCGGGGCGATATCTGCCCCAGAAAGATCAGCTAGAGATGCCGGAAGAGGGCGTGATCGTGCAGACCGGCAATGGCAAATTCGGCACAGAGGTGCACACTGTCAGCCATCGCTTCGTTGCCGATGAACCAGTGAGTTATGTACGGTGACGACACCAGCCCGACGCCATACGATTTGCTCAATGCAGCGCTTGGCACATGCACGGCGATGACTATGAAAATGTATGCGGATCGCAAGGAATGGCCGTTCGAAGGAACGCGATCACGCTGAAGATTGCGATCATGTGCTGGATGAAAAGGTGCGGATCCAGGCTCTGAAGCGAAAGATCGAGATCCTGGGTAAGGAGCCAGACGAGGAACAACGCGCCAAGCTGATCTAAATTGCTGACAAATGCCCGGTGCACCGCACGCTCGAAGGACACTTGCATATTCATACGGAGGTCGCTCAATGATCATTATCACAGGCACGGTCGTTATTGATCCGACCAAGCGTGATGATGCCGAGGATGCGAACCGGATACATTTCTT
This sequence comes from Altererythrobacter rubellus, assembly GCF_030284385.1. Lineage (NCBI taxonomy): Bacteria > Pseudomonadati > Pseudomonadota > Alphaproteobacteria > Sphingomonadales > Erythrobacteraceae > Altererythrobacter > Altererythrobacter rubellus. Next base: position 1,591,924 of record NZ_CP127221.1, on the reverse strand, counting down.
CGAGCAATGGCGTGATATGGATACCGTTCAAAGACACTTTGCAGTGCCCTAATCCGGTACATTTGTTCAGCAGATTGGCGGGTTGGCGATCATACCTCCAGAGATATCGATATTCTCTGCAATGCCTATCGAAGGCGCACCTTTTTAGGCGTCAATCATGTCACGATCGACATCGCTGGCGTGGTTCTGGATAAAGTTGAACCGGTGTTCTGGATTGCGTCCCATCAAACGGTCGACTAGTTCCTTCACCGCAAAACGCTGCTCATGTTGTTCGGGCAAGGTTATACGGATCAATGAACGCGTTTCCGGATTCATGGTGGTTTCGCGCAGCTGACCAGGGTTCATTTCGCCAAGGCCCTTGAAACGGCCCACTTCGACCTTTTTGCCTTTTAAGACAGTCTCTTCCAGTTCGGCTCGATGATCATCATCGCGCGCGTAACGCGTCTCTTTGCCACTGCTGAGTTTATATAGAGGAGGCTGCGCTAGATAGAGATAACCGCCACGCACAATGGGCGCCATTTCCTGAAAGAAGAATGTCATCAGCAGCGTTGCGATATGCGCGCCGTCAACGTCAGCGTCGGTCATGATAATGATGCGGTCGTAGCGGAGCTGTTCTGGGTCACAGTCCTTGCGGGTGCCACAACCCAGCGCCAGCGAAAGATCGGCTATCTCCTGATTGGCGCGGATTTTGTCAGCGGTGGCGCTGGCAACGTTCAAGATCTTGCCGCGGATCGGCAGAATTGCCTGGCTCTTGCGGTCGCGCGCCTGTTTGGCGCTGCCACCCGCAGAATCGCCCTCGACGATAAACAGCTCGGTCTCGCGGTCACCTTCACCGCTACAATCGGTAAGCTTGCCGGGCAGCCGCAACTTCTTTGCATTGGTCGCGGTCTTGCGCTTGATCTCGCGCTCTTGCTTGCGCTTCAGCCGCTCGTCCATGCGTTCCATCACGCTACCCAGCAGCGCTTTACCGCGCTCCATATTAGCGGTCAGGAAGTGATCGAAATGATCGCGCACAGCGTTTTCAACCAGGCGAGAGGCTTCCGATGAAGTCAGCCGGTCCTTGGTCTGTGACTGGAATTGCGGATCGCGAATGAAAACCGACAGCATGATTTCGCCGCCGGTCATCACATCGTCTGCCGTGATATCCTTTGACTTCTTCTGGCCGGTCAGTTCGCCAAACGCGCGCAATGCTTTGGTCAATGCCGCGCGCAAGCCTTGTTCATGTGTGCCGCCATCCGGGGTGGGCACAGTGTTACAATACCAGCTGGTCGAGCCGTCGGAATATAGCGGCCATGCGACGGCCCATTCCACGCGGCCTTTTTCTTCAGGGAAATCCTGGCTGCCGGTAAAGGCTTCAGCCGTCACGCATTCGCGCTCACCGATCTGTTCGGCCAGGTGATCTGCCAATCCGCCGGGGAATTTGAAGGTTGTTTCTTCGGGTACATCTTCACTTGCCAGCGAAGGTGCGCATTTCCAGCGGATTTCGACGCCAGCAAACAGATACGCCTTTGACCGGGCCAGTTTAAACAGGCGGGCCGGTTTGAACTGCCGGTCGCCGAAAATCTCCGTATCGGGCGTGAAACTGACCGTTGTGCCACGGCGATTGGGCGCAGCGCCCAGCTTTTCGATCTTGCCAAGGGTTTGGCCTCGCGAGAATTCCTGCGCGAACAATTGTTTGTCGCGTGCCACCTCGACGCGGGTGTGGCTCGACAGCGCATTGACCACACTCACGCCCACGCCGTGCAAACCGCCAGATGTGGCATAGGCCTTGCCAGAAAATTTCCCGCCTGAGTGCAGTGTAGACAGGATCACTTCGAGTGTGGACTTGCCCGGAAATTTGGGGTGCTCGTCAACCGGAATGCCGCGACCATTATCGCTGATCAACAACCTGTTGCCTTCATCTAACCGCACCTCAATGCGGTTGGCGTGGCCGGCAACCGCTTCGTCCATTGAGTTATCGAGCACTTCGGCTGCCAAGTGGTGCAACGCGCGGTCATCGGTGCCGCCGATATACATGCCAGGGCGGCGGCGGACAGGCTCAAGCCCCTCCAAGACCTCGATCGAGGAGGAATCATAGTCACCGCTGGAAGCTGGCGCGTTTTCAAACAGGTCATCGGACATAGGTCAGCCTATATGCCGCGCGCGATCACGGCGACAAGCGGGCACAGAATGTTTTGCTCAGTCACTGAAGCGGGCAGGCGCTGGATCCACAACGGAAACTTGGTTCTGCTGAACTTCGCGCACTTCCATGGCCCGTTCAATCACACCATTGCCGCCAAAGCGGAAAGCCCCGTCGAGACCTAGGAACCCGTCGTTGGTCGTCAGCTGACGCGTGGGGAAAGGGCGGCCAACCTCCCAATCGCGCGCAACCCGCAAGGTCAGCAAGACAGCGTCATAGCCCAATGTCGAAATCCGGTAGGGCGCGCTGCCGAAGCGCTCCTGATAGCTATCGCGAAAACGCTGGAACCGACGGTTAGACACCGCGGAAAAGATCGCGCCGCGCAATGCGCTGGTCCGCGTCACAGCGCTTTCACCACTCCAAAGCTCTGTGCCCAGCACCCGCGGCGGCAAGCCTGTCTCATCTTCACGCAGGGCATTGGCACCTTGCGACGCCAATTGTACCCCGTCTGCGATCAGAACGGTGTCATAGCCACCAGCTTCGCGCATCTGCGTCGCTGCGCTGATGACCGCGCTGCTGCCCCGGTCGTAACGGCGTGTCTGAGACAACAGACCTCCGTAGTCCTGCAATGCATTGTCGAGCGCGCTGGCTGCTCGATCACCATAGTCGCCACTGGGCAACAATGCGGCAAACCGTTCCGCCCCGCGCGAACGGGCGTAGGCGACAGAGCGCGCGATAGACTGTTCCGGGATGTGACCCATCACAAATGCATCTGGCCGCGCAACATTGGTGTCGTTGGAGAACGAGATCAGCGGAACGCCCGCGCGGGCAGCCTCGTTACGCACCGCGGGAACATTGTCTGCCAGCATCGGGCCAAGTATCAGTCGATTGCCATCTGCGACCGCTTGGGCCGCAGCTTCGGCCGCACCACTGGATGTATCGTAGGTCGTGATACGGATATTATCCGCGCCGGTATCGAGGATCGCCATGTTGGCCGCATTGGCAATCGATTCGCCAACCGCGCCGTTGCGACCGGACAAAGACACCAGAATTGCTATCCGGTGGCGTGTTTCGTCTGTGGGAAGCGCTGTTGCGCTTGGTTCGGGAGTTGGACCGGCTACTGGCTCAGTTGTGGCAGGACCGGTTTTGGGTATGACCTGACACCCTGCCAAAAGCAGTGCTGTGGCGCCCACAACCAGATTGCGCCGATTAAACAAATTACGCTTCATACTTGCCGACCCTGTCTTGGCTGTTCCAAAGAGCATCTTGTGAACACAATCGCCCCTGAGCAAGCCCTGTCTGAACCTCTTCATCCGGGGCTGTACATCGTCGCCACGCCGATTGGCAATCTTGGCGATATAACGCTCCGTGCGGTCGATATACTGAGCAAATGCGATGCTGTCGCCTGCGAAGATACGCGGGTGACGGGCAAGCTGCTGAAGCGTCTGCTCACTCATAAACCATTGATTCGATATGATGATCACGCGAGCGAGGCGGCGGGTTTGGCAATTGTCGAACGCGCCCGCAGTGAAGCGATTGCACTGGTCAGCGATGCAGGCACACCTTTGATATCCGATCCGGGATATCGTCTGGTGAAGGCTGCCCGCGAAAGCGGCGTTGCGGTCACAACTTTGCCAGGCGCGTGTGCTGCAATCGCGGGGCTCACCATGTCCGGGCTGCCCAATGACCGCTTTCTGTTTGCGGGATTCCTGCCGACCAAGGAAAAAGCGCGTGCAGACGCACTTGCGGAATTGGCCAGCATCCACGCTACGCTGATATTCTACGAAAGCGGACCGCGCCTGGTGAAATCGCTGAATATGTTGGGGGAACTGTGGCCCACCCGCGAAGTGGCGGTCGCGCGCGAGCTGACCAAGTTGTACGAGGAATGCCGCAGCGGGACAGCGACGGAACTGGCCGATCATTATACTGCCAACCCGCCCAAGGGCGAGATTGTGCTGATGGTGGGTCCGCCGGTCGAGAACTCTTGCGATGTTGATCCGGACGTGCTGCTGCGAGAGGCGCTTGCTACGATGAAGACTTCTCAGGCTGCCGCCAGGGTATCGAAGGCAACCGGGCTTGACCGTAAGGCGCTATACGCTCGTGCTATGGAACTGAAGGCCGAATGAAGCGGCCCGCAGCGACCAGAAAACGTGCCGAGCGAGCTGGGCGGCAAGGCGAATTTCGCGCCGCCATTTTTTTGCGGCTGCAAGGCTGGCAAATTTTGGCTGAGCGGGTGAAAACCCCGCTGGGCGAGATTGATCTGATCGCGCGGCGAAATAGTGTGGTCGCATTCACCGAGGTTAAAAGGCGCAAACGCCGCGAAGACCTTGATCATGCGATTGATGAATACCGGCTGCGTAGGCTTGCCGCAGCGGCAGTAGCGGTTGCACATCAATATGTTCGCGACGGCGATGATATACGAGTTGATGTAATCCTGCTTGCACCCGCGAGCATCCCTCGCCACATCACCAATGCATTGATGCCCTGAGTAGGGCGAGAATTAGGAATACAGAATGAGCCTACGCGTCGCCGTTCAGATGGACCCGATCGAAACCGTCAACATAGACGGGGATTCGTCCTTTGCTCTGATGATGAGCGCGCAGGAGCGCCGATATGAGGTATTTGAATACCACGTTGAGAGCCTGACGCTGGATGCAGACGATCGGCTTTATGCCGAATGCCATCCGGTCAAACTTCAACGCGTTAAGGGCGACCATGTGACTAAGGGCGCAGCGCAGCGGCTCGACCTGGGCAAGGATATCGATGTTGTTCTGATGCGGCAGGACCCGCCATTCCACATGGGCTATATCACCGCCACGCATATGCTCGAGCGAGTTAAGGACGAGACGCTGGTGGTCAATGATCCGGTCAGCGTGCGCAATGCGCCGGAAAAGGTGATGGTGCTGAACTATCGCCGCTTTATGCCGCCTACGCTGGTGACGCGATCAGTCGACGAAGTGCGGCGTTTTATGGCTGAGCATGGCGCGGTGGTGGTGAAGCCGATACACGGCAATGGCGGTAAGGCAATTTTCCGCGTGCCCGCCGATGGCGACAATCTGTCTGCACTGTTCGAAGTGTTCAACCAGACCTGGCCCGAACCGCATATGGTGCAGCCTTTCCTTCCCGAAGTGGCCGAAGGGGACAAGCGCATCGTGCTGGTCGATGGCATGGTGGCGGGCGCGATCAACCGCCGGCCGGGCGAGGGCGAGTTTCGTTCAAATCTAGCCATGGGCGGCAGCGCCGAAGCGACCGAGTTGACCGAGCGCGAGCAGGAAATCTGCGATGCGATGGGACCGGAACTGAAACGGCTCGGGCTGACATTCGTCGGCATCGATGTGATCGGCGGCAGATACCTTACCGAGATCAACGTCACCTCACCGACCGGGATTGTTGCGATTGATAAGTTCAACGGCACCGATACCGCCGGAATGATCTGGGACGCGATTGAGGCGCGATTAGCTTAGGTCCGCTCAAGATTTAGCCGATCTTGCAGCCAAATGTCTGCAATTGGGTCGTTTGCGGAATGTCTGCTTTTGGTGGAAATTACCTCTTCTTCGCCCTCGGGTGCGCGTCGCGGTAGTTTTCCAGCATCGTGGCCGCATCAACCTTGGTGTAAATCTGCGTCGATCCCAAAGAAGCATGGCCGAGCAATTCCTGCAAGCTTCTCAAATCCGCTCCCGCCCCGAGCAAATGCGTCGCAAAACTGTGCCGCAATGCATGCGGGGTGGCGGTCTCAGGCAAGCCCAGCGCGCGGCGCGCTTGCGCGGTCGCCTTCTGAACCATGCCGGGGCTAAGCGGGCCACCTTTCTCGCCGCGGAACAGCACCTCATTGCCCGGCAGCGGCCACGGACATTTTGCGCAATAATCCGCCACCGCAGCGCGGGTGATCGGCAGCACCGGCACCATACGCTGCTTCCCGCCTTTGCCCGTCACTTGCAGCACCTCTCCCAACGGCACGTCATTGGCTTTGAGCGACAGCGCCTCGGCAATCCGCAAGCCTGAACCATACAGCAGCAGCAGCACCGCGCGATCGCGCGCGCCCAGCCATTCCGCCTTGGCATTGTCCGCGACCAGATCGGCGAGATTGCTTGCCTCATCGGGCATAACCGGGCGGGGCAAGCCCTTCTTGACGCGCGGCCCGCGTAGGCGCGGTGAGGCGGGGTCAGGATCGCCCGCTTGCTCACGTGCAAAAGCGATAAAGCTTTTGAGCGCGGACAATTCACGCGCGGCGCTGGCATTGCCGATTCCATCCGCGCGGCGCTCGGCCAGATGACGGCGTAAATCTTGGGCCTCCAACAAGGCCACACCATCCCAATCGACCAAATCACGCGCTTTCAGCAAACGATCCGCACAGCCCAGATAGGCGCGCACCGTATGCGGGCTACGCCGGCGCGAATTGGTCAACTCATTGTTCCACGCTTCGAGGAGATCCGCCGCGCTCATGCGGTTACCAGCGCGTCCGCAACAATTTCGCCAAGAAGCGCGTCCAGCAACGGCATTCCGGAGGGCGTCACGGTGATCCGGCCACTATCGTATTCAAGCAGGCCAAGGTCACTATGAAGTGCAAGGCGATCCGCATTGATCAGATCGGTAGAAGGGATTCCAAACCGCGCCTCCAACTTGCTCAAATCAATCCCTTCAGCGAGGCGCAGGCCCATAAGCAGCGCTTCGGATGCTTGTTCACCCATCGAGAGTGCGCGCTGATCCTTGATGCCATGTCCGTGCTCGCTGACCGCCAACAGATAATTCTCCGGCTTCTTGTGGCGTTCGGTTGCCACTCCACCGCGTCGTCCGTGTGCGCCGGGGCCGATCCCGCAATAATCCTGATACCGCCAATAGGTCAGATTATGGCGACTTTCCTGCCCCGGTTTGGCGTGGTTACTGATCTCATAGGCAGGAAGGCCCGCCGCGTTCATGATCTTTTGCGTTAGCGCATACAGATCACCTGCCGGATCGTCGTCCAGCGGGGTGAACACGCCACGTCGGACATCGGTGGCAAAGCGCGTGTTTGGCTCGATCGTGAGTTGATAGAGTGACATGTGGTCCGTGCCGAGCGCCAGAGCGCGGCTCAACTCCGCTGTCCATTGTTCAGCCAACTGCCCCGGGCGCGCATAAATCAGATCGATGCTGACGCGGTCGAAATTCTGTTGCGCAGTCTCGAACGCATCCAGCGCTTCCTGCGCCCCATGCAGGCGCCCCAAAAACTGTAAGGTATCGTCTTCAAGTGATTGAACACCAAGAGAAACCCGATTTACGCCTGTTTGCGTTAGAGCGGCAAAGTTCGCAGCCTCGACCGACGATGGATTGGCCTCGAGCGTGATTTCGATATTGGCGTCAAAACCCCACAACGCCTCCGCTTTCTGAAGCAATGCCTCGACCAGGGCAGGTGGCATCAAGGAAGGCGTTCCACCGCCAAAGAATATCGAATGCAGTGGTTCACCGCCTGCCAGTTCGGCTTCGTGGCGCATATCCGCCAACAAGGCATCGCGCCACGCCGCCACATCCACCAAGTCGCGGACGTGGCTATTGAAGTCGCAATAGGGGCATTTCTTCGCGCAGAAGGGCCAATGGATGTATAGTGCGCGCGCCATGCGCCCATACTAACTGCCAAACTGGTCCGCGACCAGCTTGGCAAACGCATCCGCGCGGTGGCTCATGCTGTGTTTCTCTTGCGGGTCAATTTCAGCAAAGGTCTGATCGCGGCCTTCAGGGACAAAAACAGGATCGTAACCGAAACCCATCTCACCGCGCGGCGGCCACGTCAGCGAACCCGAGCATGTTCCCTCGTAAACCTCATGCTCGCCACCGGGCCACACAATCGCCAGTACGCAATGGAAAGCCGCGCTGCGGTCTGTATCCGGGCCAAGCTGTTGGAGCATCCCTTCGACCTTGCCCATCGCCATATACCAATCGCGGCCCGGATCGCCTTCGAACCATTGCCGTTCGGCCCAGTCCGCGGTGTACACACCGGGGCGACCACCTAATGCGTCCACGGACAATCCGCTATCGTCGGCCAGCGCCGCGAGACCCGACGCCTCGGCGGCTGCGCGCGCCTTTATCAACGCATTGTCGACGAAGGTTTTTCCATCCTCGGGGGGCTCCGGCAGACCAAGCGAACCTGCCGAAATGCATTTCAGGCCATATGGCGCAAGCAGGGCAGAGATTTCGCGCAATTTGCCTTCATTGTGAGTGGCGATAACGAGTGACCCTCCGCCCAGCTTCCGAGTCATTTTGAGGCGTCCAGCTGTGCCTTGAAGATGCCGTCACAGCCGATTTTGGCTAAACGCAGCAAGCGTAGCAGGCCCTCCTCATCATAGGTTGCGCCTTCTGCTGTTGCTTGCACTTCGGCGATTTGGCCACCTGTGATCAGGACAAAGTTCGCATCTGCATCGGCGCTGGAATCTTCATCATAATCGAGGTCAAGCACAGGTGTGCCATTGTAGATTCCGCAGCTGATTGCAGCGACCTGGCCTGTGATCGGATCTTCTTTGAGGTCGCCAGACGCCATGAGGCCGTTCACCGCCAAACGCAGCGCCACCCAGGCACCTGAAATGGATGCCGTGCGTGTTCCGCCGTCCGCCTGAAGCACATCGCAGTCGAGAGTGATCTGACGCTCGCCAAGCTTCTTCAAGTCAACGACAGCTCGCAATGACCGGCCGATCAGGCGCTGGATTTCCTGCGTTCGGCCCGATTGCTTGCCGCGCGCTGCTTCGCGCCCACTGCGCGTATGCGTAGAACGGGGCAGCATAGAATACTCGCCTGTGACCCAACCTTCGCCTTTGCCGCGCAGCCAGGGTGGAATGCGTTCTTCGATACTCGCTGTGCACAGCACCCGCGTGTCGCCGCAACTAATCAGCACGCTGCCTTCAGCGTGCTTGGTAAAGCCGGTTTCGATACTAATAGCGCGCATTTCGTCAGGCGCGCGGCCGGAAGGTCGCATGAGAATCCCTTGTGTTTTGATTCGTTGCCGCCGGGATAGGCTGTGCGCGGTGTCACCTGCAAGGCTTGAGGCTGTGGAGCAAAGCGCTAGATAGCGTTATATGTCCACACCACCCATCGCAGAATTGACCGACCGTGCGAGAGAGATTTTCCGTCTCGTGGTCGAAGGCTATTTGGATCGCGGGCAGCCGGTCGGGTCAAAAACGCTTGCCAGCGATAGTACGGTCAATCTTTCGCCGGCCTCGATCCGCGCGGTGTTGTCGGACCTTGAGGCACACGGTTTGCTATCCGCGCCGCACACAAGTGCAGGGCGCATGCCAACCGAAAGCGGCTTGCGCCTGTTTGTTGACGGGATGATGCGCGTGTCAGAGCCCAATGCGGAGGAGCGCGCCGCGATAGAGGGGCGTCTTTCAGACAGCGGCCCGATCGAACAAGCATTGGAGCAAACCAGCGCAATCCTGTCTGACATTTCAGGCGCTGCCGGGATGGTGTTGGTCCCAACCCGCGAGGCCAAGCTTGCACAGTTCAGCCTGGTCAATCTGGGCCAGGGGAGGGTGCTAGCTGTGCTCGTCAGCGAAGATGGATCGATCGAGAACCGCGTAATCGAGTTGGGTGGTTCATTGGCACCTTCAGTGCTGGAGCAAGCGAGCAATTACATCACGGCACGTCTTGCTGGGCGGACGTTGGCCGAAGCCAATGCTGCGATCGGGGCAGAAATCAAATCGGGCAAGTCTCAGCTCGACAGCGCAAGCCGCAATCTGGTCGAGCGTGGTCTTGCGGTTCTTAGCGAAGACGCAGCACAGCGTCCGGTTTTAATCGTACGCGGACAAGCGAATCTTCTCGATGACGCAGCGATGCAGGACATTGAGCGTGTGCGCAGCCTGATCGAAGACTTGGAAAGCAAGCAATCAGTTGCCGAATTGCTGGAAAGCGCGCGCGAAGCCGAAGCTACGCGGATTTTCATCGGAAGCGAGAACCGGTTGTTTGCATTGTCCGGCTCTTCGGTTATCGCGTCGCCGTATCGTGACCGTGAGGGAAGGGTGGTCGGCGTGCTTGGCGTCATCGGCCCCACACGGTTGAATTACGCGCGCGTGATACCCATGATTGACCTGACCGCCCGTTCGCTGGGCAAGCTTATCGGATAGCTTTGGAAATGTAAGAACATGATCGACAACGACAAATCGCAAGCAGAAGATGATGCGGTAGACAAAGAACTTGAAGGCGTGCCGGAGGAGTTCCTCGACAATGGAGAGGACGAGGCATCTGAAGACGGTTTCGAGAAAGCGCTCGATGCGCTGAAGGCCGATCTGGAGACCGCAAAGCAGGATATTCTCTACGCCAAAGCAGAGGCACAGAATGTGCGCCGCCGCGCGGAAAAGGATGTGCAAGACGCGCGCGCCTACGCCGCGACCGGCTTTGCACGAGATGTTCTGAGCGTGTCAGACAACCTTGAGCGTGCGATTGCGGCAATTCCCGAAAGTCTGCGTGAAGACGACAAGATGAAGGCGCTTGTAACCGGCATTGAAGCCACTCAGCGCGAACTTGAGAAAGTATTCGGCCAGCACGGTGTGAAGCGCATTGCTTCGGTTGGCCTGCCTCTCGATCCGAATCAGCATCAGGCGATGATGGAAGTGCCAACTGAAGAGTACGAAGAAGGCACGATCGTGCAAGAAATGCAGAGCGGCTATATGATCAAGGACCGCTTGCTACGTCCGGCTATGGTTGGCGTGGCGAAGAAGCCCTGAGTCAGAGACTAGAATTTGAAAAAGGGGCGAGGCGGCGTTTGCTACCTCGCCCTTTTTGTATCAGGCCACTACTTGCGCACAGTTTTCATCGTGGTGCTTCTTCAGATACTTCATGAAAGGCGTGCCGCCGGTGCCGACATCGGGGTCATTGCCCGCGATACTGCCGGCCTGCTTGTTGATGTAGCTTGCCGCGTACTCCAGATGCCGCGTGCCTGCGCCTGCCAGACATGTGTCATCTCATGTATGAAGAAGCCCTGCCGGTGCAGATCCTCGCTTGAGAAATCATCGCAATAGGCGCTGCCCCTGGGATGGAAATGCAAATGCCCGCCCGGTGCCATCGTGACCTTGCGCGGCTGAAACGGAAACCACTTTCTGCGCCGGATTGTGACTGCAGCGTAGTCGATCGCCGTCCCGAAAACAGAAGCTGCCAATTTCACTTCGCCCGGAGTAAGTGCGCGCTCGCCACCCACCGGACAGGCGAGTGGAGAAACGCTTAAATTTCCTCCGGTGGAAACGTGGTTCAGCGCTCGTCCCCGGCTGCGCGAACTTCGCCTTCAAAGCTGTGTTTGTCCCCTCCCGACACAGTCAGCGTAAACTCGACCGTATCACCGGGCTCAACACTTTCATCCAGATCAAACACCATCAGGTGATAGCCGCCTGGCTCGAACGCGATTTCAGTGCCCTTCTGAATGGCAATTTCCATGGCTTCGGCCATGGTCATCTTGCCGTTCCATTCTCCATAAGCGTGGATTTCGGTCTTCTCAGCGCCGCTTACATCGGCCCGGCGGATCGCGAGGCCGCGGTCGTTTTCATACTTCAGATCGAAATAGCCTGCAGCCGGATTGCCCGGCACCGGCGCCAGAACAACGCGAGCATTTTCGACGCTCAAACCGGGCACACCTTCGGGTTCGGCTTCGACCACAGTCTCCGGCTCTGCGCCACAAGCTGCCAAGGCGAATGTAGAGAAGAGCATGCTCGCGGCGGCCAATTGATTGAACTTCATGTCAGGTTTCTCCGGTCTGAAAACATGCAAAATCTAGTGTGCCTGTTCCCTTGTGCCAAGCAAAACCGCACCTATATCCCCCGAGTATCACACCTGACGGACTGAGCCGCCGAGCTGTTTTGCCAACTTTGGAAAGCACAATGCGCGGTGTCCAATAATTGAACTGATGGGAAACGAAGAAACATGGGTAAAGTAATCGGTATCGACCTCGGCACCACCAACTCGTGCGTGTCTGTTATGGACGGGGGCAAGCCCAAGGTCGTCGAAAACTCTGAAGGTGCGCGCACTACACCTTCTATCGTCGCTTTCACCAAAGATGGTGAGCGTCTGATTGGTCAGCCGGCAAAGCGCCAGGCAGTGACCAACCCTGACAATACGGTTTATGCAGTGAAGCGCCTGATCGGTCGCCGGTTCGATGATCCGATGACCAAGAAGGACATGGAACTGGTCCCTTACAATATCGTCAAGGGCACCAATGGCGATGCATGGGTCAACGCTGGCGGTGAAGATTATTCACCGTCGCAGATCTCTGCATTCATCCTGCAAAAGATGAAAGAGACCGCTGAGGAATATCTTGGCGAGAAGGTAGAGCAGGCAGTTATCACTGTTCCGGCCTACTTTAACGATGCCCAGCGTCAGGCAACCAAGGACGCGGGCAAGATCGCAGGCCTCGAGGTTCTGCGTATTATTAACGAGCCTACTGCCGCGGCACTGGCTTATGGCCTCGACAAGGAAGACGGCAAAACCATCGCTGTCTATGACCTTGGCGGCGGTACTTTTGATATCTCCGTCCTCGAAATCGGTGATGGCGTGTTCGAAGTTAAATCGACCAATGGCGATACCTTCCTTGGTGGTGAAGATTTCGACAGCGCGATCGTTGAATGGCTGGCTGACCAGTTCAAGACGAAAGAGAACATGGACCTGCGCAAGGACAAGCTTGCACTACAGCGTCTGAAAGAAGCGGCTGAAAAGGCCAAGATCGAACTCTCTAGCTCGCAGCAGACAGAAGTGAACCTGCCGTTCATTACCGCGCGCATGGAAGATGGTTCTTCCACGCCGCTGCACCTTGTTGAAACGATCACACGTTCCAGCCTGGAAAAGATGGTTGGCGATCTGATCAAGCGCACGCTCGATCCGTGCAAGAAAGCGCTCGCTGATGCAGGTCTGGATAAAGGCGCGATTGATGAAGTGATCCTGGTTGGCGGTATGACCCGTATGCCAAAGGTTCGCGAAGTCGTGGAAGAATTCTTCGGCAAGAAGCCGCACACTGGCGTGAACCCTGATGAAGTGGTGGCCATGGGGGCCGCCATTCAGGCGGGCGTTCTGCAGGGCGACGTCAAAGACGTGCTTCTGCTCGACGTGACCCCGCTGTCGCTGGGTATTGAAACACTGGGCGGTGTCTTCACCCGCATGATCGATCGCAACACGACGATCCCGACGAAGAAGACACAGGTCTATTCGACCGCTGAAGACAATCAGAATGCCGTGACCATCCGGGTTTTCCAGGGTGAGCGCGAGATGGCCGCTGACAACAAGCTGCTTGGACAGTTTGATCTGGTGGGCATCCCGCCCGCGCCGCGCGGTGTTCCGCAAGTCGAAGTGACCTTTGACATTGACGCAAACGGTATCGTGAATGTCTCTGCCAAGGATAAGGGCACCGGCAAGGAACAGCAGATCAAGATCCAGGCGTCTGGTGGTTTGTCGGATTCGGACATTGATCAGATGGTTCAGGATGCCGAAAAGTTCGCGGAAGAAGACAAGAAGCGCCGCGAATCTGCGGAAGCTCGCAATCAGGCAGACAGCCTGGTGCACGCGACCGAGAAGCAGCTCGAAGAGCATAGCGACAAGGTTGACGCTGATACGAAATCTGCCGTCGAAGCAGCCTTGGCCGAAGCTAAGACCGCGCTCGAAGGCGATGATGTCGATGCGATCAATGCAAAGGCGCAGGCGCTTACAGAAGCGGCCATGAAGATGGGTCAGCAGATCTACGAAAAAGAGCAGGCTGCCGGTCCTGACGCTGGCGCGGAAGGTTCTTCGGATAGTTCGGCTGACGAAGAAGTTGTCGATGCGGAATTCTCCGAAGTTGACGAAAATTCGAGCGAAGACAGCGACAACAAAAAGGGCTGATGTCCTAATGGGAAACTCTGCCGCCGCCAGCGCATATAGCGCCGGTGGCGGTTAGCGTTTAGGGCAGGGAAGCAGCAGCATGGCATCTACCGACATCGACTATTACGAATTGCTTCAAGTCTCGCGCGACGTTGACGGCGGTGCGCTGAAGAGCTCATACCGCAAGCTTGCGATGAAGTATCATCCGGATCGTAATCCGGGCGATGCCGAGAGTGAGGCAAAATTCAAGGCCATCAACGAGGCCTATGATTGCCTGAAGGACCCGCAGAAGCGCGCGGCCTATGATCGCTATGGCCATTCAGCATATACGCAGAGAATGTCCGGCGGTGGCGGCGGCGGTCGTGGTCCGCAAGGCGATTTTGGCGATATCGGGGACATCTTCGAGACTATTTTCGGCAGCGCTTTTGGCGGCGGTGGCGGGCGGCAACGCGCGCAGCCGCGGCGCGGAGCGGATCTCCGATATGATTTGGAAGTCAGCCTGGACGATGCCTTCCACGGAAAAACAGTCGAGCTGGAAATCGAAGTCTCGCAGAGCTGCGGCACTTGCGATGGGTCTGGCGCTACTCCGGGTACAAGCGAACGCGAATGTCGAATGTGCGATGGTCACGGCAAAGTTCGCGCCAAGCAAGGTTTCTTCGTGGTTGAACGCCCATGCCCGACCTGTCACGGCCGCGGCGCTGTGATCGAAAACCCTTGCGGTGATTGCCGCGGGGAAGGGGTCGTCGACAAGGCGCGCTCACTCGAGGTTGAAGTTCCGCCAGGCGTCGATACCGGTACGCGCATTCGTTTGTCTGGCAAGGGGGAGGCCGGGCCCAGAGGCGCTCCTGCGGGCGATCTATACATTTTCGTACATGTGAAGCCGCACGCGGTTTTCCAGCGCGAGGGCACGACGCTGCTCACGCGCGTTCCGATCAGCTTCACTACAGCTGCGCTTGGCGGCACGGTCGATATCCCTGATCTGGGCGGTGACGATAACAGCGTTGAAATCCCGGTGGGCATTCAATCCGGCAAGCAGTTGCGCGTACGCGGAGCGGGGATGCCCGTGCTGCAAGGCCGCGGACGTGGTGACCTGGTGGTCGAAATTGCGGTGGAAACACCGACCAAACTGTCCAAGGCGCAAAAGGAACTGCTGAAGCAGTTTCGCGAAACCGAAACCGGTGAAGAATGCCCCGAAAGCAAGGGCTTTTTCGACCGCGTGAAGGAAGCGTTCGGCAGTTAATTTACGGGCAATTCTCGACCCTTCTCTCGGCAAGACTTAAGCCTAGGTCAAACAGAGGGAACAGTCATGAAACGCATTTTCGCCACCGCACTAGCAACCGCATCGATCTTTATTGCATCGCCCCTGGCAGCTCAGCGAGACTTCAGCGAGGTGGAGATTACTTCCGAAAAGTTGGCGCAGGGTGTGGCCGTACTTTTCGATGCGGGCGGCAATATGGCTGTTAGCCATGGTGAGGATGGCACGATCCTGATCGATGACCAGTTCGCGCCGCTATCAGAGAAGATCGAAGGCGCGGTCGCCTATCTTGGCGCGACGCCCGTCAAATATGTCGTCAATACGCATTGGCACGGTGACCACACGGGCGGAAACGAACATTTCGGCGGCAGTGGCGCAACGATCTCCGCGCATCACAATGTGCGCGTCCGGATGTCATTCCCGCCGACCCGCGGTGAGCGCGTAACGCCGCCGTCACCCAAGGTGGCTCTGCCTGTTGTCACTTATGAACGCGGTGTGACCTTGCACCTCAATGGCGACACAATTGATGTCGTGTTTGTCGGTGGTGGCCAAACCGATGGCGACAGTATCGTGCGCTGGCGCGAAAAGAATATCGTCCATATGGGCGATCTTTACTTCAAGATACCGGGCTGGCCCTTTGTCGATGTGGCGTCCGGCGGTGATATCGAAGACCTGCTCTATTCGCTGGATAGCGCGATCAACCTGATGGATGAGGATACAAAGGTGATCCCGGGCCATGGCACAATGTCGGATCGCCGCGAATTGATCGCTTATCGCAACACTGTAGGTGAGGCTGTGACCCGAATTCGCGCGCTGCGCGATTCCGGATCATCGCTGGAGGAAGCTCAAGCCTTGCACCCGCTCGACAGTTTTGATGGGGGTGAAGGCTTCATCAACGAAGATCGGTTTATTGAGGCCGTTTGGAAAAGCCTCAACTAATTCGACAGCTTAAACGGTATCAAACTTCGCCGCGATTTCACTTTTCAGGCTTTCGATCAGGCCGGCGTCGCAGCGTCCGGCTTCGGTCTCTTCCTGCAGGATTGCTTCGAATGCGCGCCGCTTGAACCCATGGCAGACGCGGCTATCAACACCGCTGTCTACTGTTGAGCAAACAAGGTCGATCATCCGCTCTGCCCCGTGCAATCGGCCCCATAGATAGTCATTCTCGCGATAGGCACGGCTAAAGAAAGCGCCAAAGTTGTAGAACTCTATGCCGCGCAGCGTCGCTCTGGCGCCGCCATCTCGTATCGATGGGGCATCATCAGGAGAAATTCGATCCACTTTGATCGGATCGTATTCGGTAAATCCTTCGTGCCGCAACAGTGGCAGCGTCGCGACATCGTAAAACGGAAACCCGAGGTAGGCGAACAGCATACGTCGGCGAAGTTGCTTGGGCATCTGTGCCAGTGCAGCGCAAAGGCGATCTAGCGCTTCATCATCGATTTCCGGCAGCAAGCGATGCGCCCCCAAGTGGTCCAACACCGCGCCGGGATCGGCAAAAACATTGGCGGCCAGGTCACCGAATTCAGGGTGCCGAACCGCATGCTTGTCCCGATCAAGGTATAGCCGCATAATGGCGTAGATTTCACCCCTCGCGAGGTCCAGTACATCGTCAGGAATTTCGGGATCACGCTCCCAATCGCGCGCCAATCGCCGCGCCAGCAAGCGCAAACGGCGAATCCGGAAGCCCAGATCATGTGTCCGGAAGAATGCGATTGCAGCCTCGCTTGCACCGCCATTTTCCTCGGACAATTGATCCAACCCGCGCCGCATTAATTCGCCGCGCAGGGTAGAAACAATGGGATCACAGTCGGGCAGATCCAGTTGCGGTGCCGCCTGATGAACCAATTTCGCCAGGCGTTCGACAATACCTGCCAGTTTCACCTGCGCGTAGGAATGGAAAGTATAGCCTGCTTCTTGCGCTGCCGATTGCTGCGCTTTCGCGCGCCAGTTGTGCAGCCGTTTGGGCGTTGGCCGGTCGAGGAAGAATGTCAGCCCGAAAAGTTTCTCAACCGCGCGGTCGACTTCAGGCCGAAGACCGGCAAGGATTTGCTGCAACCTTTCGGCGTTGCGGGATTGCTGTTTCAACTCTTCCAGATTGTCGCGGATCGGTTGCTCTCGCGGCAGGGCGGATATCGAACCGAAAATCGCAGCGAAGAACCCGACGGGCTTTTGTTCCTCATCTTTGAGCGAAGCAATCCGATCTGGACGCGGATCGATATATACAAATCTCCGGTCTACTTCACGATGGGCAGGGCGGCCGTGCAGGGCATCAATTGCGCCCTCAAACGGTGCGTTGACCAGCACCGAGCCATCGATAAGCGCAACTTGTTCGGTCGTGCCCAGACGCACGTGAGTGGGCATGACACGTTTCAGAAAGGCACCGCGAGTTTGCCAATGGTGTTTGCTTCGCTGGGCCAAACGATCGATCTCTGCCAGTTCAAGCGGCGGGAAGGCGCCCGGGAAGCTTGCCGTCGCGCGCGCTGCAATCGTCAGCTCAAGCGGATCAGCAAGTCCTGCACCAGATTGAGCCGGGGTCAGACCACGAAATCCGATCGGCAAGCGGTGTTCGCTTTCTTCAACAACCGCCGGGCTATGAAGGCGCAGCATCTCTACATGCCCGCGAAAATCTGTGGCCGTTACCAGCAAATCCAACGGATGGCCTGGTGGCAAAAGCGGCGGCCCCGTTTCATTGGCGTTCATCGCCTTGATTGCATCGAACAGTAGCTGCGAAAAATTGTCGCCGGAAAAGGGTGGCTGGAACCATCGCCCCCGCACAAAACGCGAGACCTTCCGGCGCACCTCGCTCCGCGTTTCAGGGGCGACGCTCTCCGACACCACATTGCCGGGTCGCTTGAACAGCCACCAGGCTATCGGTTGGGCCCAGAATTTGGCGAACTTCCACATTGGGCGGGCATCGGGGTCCAGCAATTTGTCGACATCGGCATTCTCAAGCCACAGATCGGTAAGTGGCTCAAGCGAATGTCCGGCGAATATAGCTTGTGACAGAAATACCGCGTTTATCCCGCCTGCACTTGCGCCGGTTAGAATATCAGGCAGCACGCGCAATCTTAGTCCTTGTTGCGCCTCAATCTCTCCCAGCAAGTCATGATAGACCTTGGCCACGTGCCCCTCTGGCTCTTCCTCCAGGTGGTAGGATCTGCTTGCGCGGGCCAGATGCCAGAGCTCTTTCGTAACACCGTGCATGTATATCGCCAGGCTGACGCCGCCGTAGCAAACCAATGCAATACGAAGTTCCTTCTGGTGCATGTTGATTTCCTTAGGGGTTTAACCACAGAAGGCAATTGCGTTCTGCCTATGTTCCGTTTATCGATCTGCGGATGGCGAAAGCAAAGAAGCGATATGTCTGTCAGTCTTGTGGAAGCGTGACACACCGGTGGCAGGGGCAATGCCCCGATTGTGCCGAATGGAACACTATGGTTGAGGATGCGCCAGCGACCGTGTTCTCGCAAAAGCATGACCTATCGAGAGGCGGTCGTGCGGTTGCCTTTGAAGAACTGAATGCGCCAACAGAATTACCCAAACGCCGTTCGACGGGACTGGCGGAATTTGACCGCGCACTTGGCGGTGGGCTGGTGCCCGGCTCGGCGGTGCTGATGGGCGGTGATCCCGGGATCGGGAAATCCACTCTTTTGCTACAGACTTCAGCGACCATAGCGAAGAATGGTGGAAGTGTGGTTTATGTCAGCGGAGAGGAGGCCGCGGGCCAGGTGCGGATGCGCGCAGCACGGCTCGGCTTGTCCGATGCACCGCTTCAGCTGGCGTCAGAAACATCAGTGCGGAATATCCTGACGACATTGGGTCAGATGGAAGCGCCAGCTCTGTTAGTGATCGATTCGATCCAGACCATGTATTCGGACACAATCGAGGGGGCTCCGGGCACTGTTAGTCAGGTTCGCGGATGTGCCTTTGAATTGATCCGATACGCCAAGGAGAATGGTGTCGCGCTCGTGCTTGTCGGACATGTGACCAAAGACGGCAGCATCGCTGGGCCGCGCGTGCTGGAACACATGGTCGATGTCGTGATGAGCTTTGAGGGAGAGCGGAGCCATCAATACCGCATCCTGCGCGCACTCAAGAACCGCTTTGGCGCGGTCGACGAGATCGGCGTGTTCTCTATGGAGCAGGAAGGGTTGGAAGAAGTCAGCAACCCTTCGATGCTGTTTCTATCTGGACGGGATCAACCATTGGCAGGCAGCGCGGTTTTCCCCGCTCTCGAAGGAACACGGCCCGTCCTGGTCGAAATTCAAGCCTTGATTGTCCGCTTGCAATCGGGAGCAACGCCCCGGCGATCGGTGGTCGGTTGGGACAACAGCAAATTGGCGATGTTGTTGGCGGTGCTGGAATCTCGCTGCGGGCTCAATTTCAGTTCGGCCGAAGTGTATTTGAATATTGCCGGCGGGTACCGTTTATCAGATCCCGCCGCCGATATGGCGGTGGCGGCCGCGCTGGTCAGCGCGTTGGCGGATCGGCCGCTCCCTGATAAGTCGGTCTGGTTCGGTGAGGTGTCACTCTCCGGCGAAGTGCGCCCCGTTGCTCATGCCAATTTGCGCGTCAAGGAAGCGGCCAAACTTGGCTTTGCCGCTGCTTTTGGCCCGGCGAGCAGCAAGACCGGTGCATCCAAAATCGCGTTCAATGGTTTGGGACAAGTTGCGAACCTCGTTGACCGCGTGATGTCAAAGTCATAATCCGCCCCCATGAACGGGTTCGATATCATTGTTTTCATCATTATCGGGGTGGCTGCGATAGGCGGCTTTCTGCGCGGATTGGTGCAGGAGGTGTTATCGCTCGCAGCATGGGCATTGGCCGCGGCGGCAATCTACTATTTGCACGAGCCTTTTACGGAAATCCTGCTCGAGTATCTCGATGCAGAACCGACAACTTCTATCCTCGCGTTCGCACTTTTGTTGCTCATCCCATATGCGGCCATGAAACTCATCGCAAACAACGTGGGTGAGGCATCGCGCGGTTCGATTATGGGACCGATCGACCGCGTGCTGGGATTTGGATTTGGCGTGGTCAAGGGCGCGCTGATTACAGTGTTTGCGTTCTCGGTCATCGCGCTCGGATTTGATAGCTTGTGGGGGTACAAAGGGCGCCCCGTCTGGATCACCACAGCACGCACATACCCAGTCATCGATTCCGCTTCGAGTGATCTGGTGAATACTATTGCCGAACGCAGGGAACGCCTGCGTATCGATGTGGAAGGCGAGTGATGCCCGCCAGCACTGCGGCGAAACTTTACACTCCCAATCTGCTATCACTGGCGACAGAATTGGCTGCCTTTCCGCTCTCGGGGGATTGGCAGGCAGAGGGAAGTTCGCGCTCCACGACCTGCGGCAGCTCTTTAACGGTCGGCATCAATCTCACCGACCAAGACGCAATCGCGGAGTTAGGGCTGGGCGTGTCAGCTTGCGCAGTTGGTCAGGCCGCTGCGGCGGTATTTGCGCGTGCGGCAGCAGGGGCCAGGCTGACATCGATCAATCTCGTCCTTGCGAAAATAGAAGCCTGGATGAAAGATCCGTCCGCACCTGAACCCGATTGGCCAGACTTTCAGGCCCTGTCTGCGGCGCGCGAACTAAAGGGGCGCCACGGCGCAATCCTGTTACCGTGGAAGGCTGCCCAGCAAGCGCTTTGCAAGGTTCCAGACACACGCTAGAGCGGCGCATCGCACAATGTTGTAGGGGAGAGTGCAGCAGCCATGTCAGAAAGCGCTAGCGTCGCGGTTCGCGAACCGTCCGAGAAAGAAATCAAACTTGTAATCGGAGCGAGCTCGGCGGGCACCGTTTTCGAATGGTATGATTTCTTCATCTACGGCACGCTTGCCTACATCCTGAAGGATGCGTTCTATGATACGGACAATGAAACGCTTGGACTGCTGCTCGTCTGGTCAACATTTGCAGTCGGGTTTGCCTTTCGTCCGATTGGCGCGATCCTGTTTGGATATCTGGGCGACAAGCTGGGGCGCAAATATACGTTCCTTGTAACTGTGACCCTGATGGGCATTGCCACCGCCGGGGTGGGCATGATCCCGACCATAGACACGATCGGTATTGCTGCACCGATTATCGTGATTTTGCTGCGCGTGATCCAGGGCCTCGCCTTAGGCGGAGAGTATGGCGGCGCAGCGATTTATGTTGCCGAGCACGCTCCACCGGAAAAGCGCGGTTTCTATACTAGCTTCATCCAGGCCAGTGTTGCTGGCGGCTTCGTTCTGTCCATCGCAGTTGTGTTGGCTTGCCGGTATCTTATCCCGGCAGATGACTTTGCCGCTTGGGGCTGGCGCGTGCCATTCCTGCTCTCGATCATTCTGCTCGTGATCTCTCTTTGGATGCGCCTGATGCTGTCAGAAAGCCCGGTGTTCCAGGCGATGAAGGCGGAGGGAAAAATCGCCGGCAATCCGTTCAAGGAGAGCTTCACCTATCCCGGAAACAAGAAGCGGATATTTGTCGCGCTGTTTGGCGTAACCGGCATTCTGACCACTATCTGGTACACCGCGTTTTTCTCCGGCATGAGCTTCCTGAGGGGGCCGATGCATGTCGATGATCTGACGGTCGAGCTTATCCTTTTCTTCTCCGGCCTGATCGCGATGAGTTTTTACGTCATGATCGGCAAATGGTCGGACACGATTGGCCGCAAAAAACCGATTATGATCGGCGCTGTCTTGACGTTGCTTCTGCTGTTCCCGGCTTTCTGGGGCATGGGCAGTCTGGCCAATCCGGGTCTTGAGCGCGCCGCCCAGCAGACCCCGATTGTGGTCCAGGGTAGCCAGTGCACGACAGACCCGTTCGCCGAAATGTTCAACCGGGAGCAGACCGAATGCGGCAAGGTGCTGGAAACGCTTACGGCCGCTGGCGTCCCTTACAAGGTTGAGCCAGCCACAGATCTGAGATTGCTCGCAGGCGTTGAAGACGTGACGCTTGAGCAAGAATGGTTTGATGATGGTGCCGCGCGCAATGCCGGTATTCGCGATGCGTTGGGTGAGTACGGTTTTGACTTCAGCAAGCAACAACCGGCGGCCGCTAATATCCTTGGCATTGTCGCGATCCTGCTCGGGCTGGGCATGCTATCAGCGCTCACATACGGTTCGGTTGCAGCGCTGCTTTCTGAAATGTTTCCCCCAACCATTCGCTACAGCTCGATGTCGATCCCGTATCACATCGGCGCGGGTTACCTGGGCGGATTTCTGCCGCTGATTGCAGGTGTGATCGTGGCGAGCACGGGCAACATCTACTCCGGGCTTTGGTACACATGGGTCGTCGTTGCATTTGGTGTCGTTGTGCTGTGGTGGGGCATCCCTGATGGCCAACCGAAAGACTTCACAGACGAACATGGCTGAACTTCCGCCGCCCAGCCTGCGGCTGACAATTGACGCTGACGTTCTGGCAGATAATTGGCGCGCGCTCGATGCGATGTCCGGCGAGGCCAAGACCGGTGCAGCTGTCAAGGCCGATTGCTACGCGTTGGGCGTGGATGCATGCGTACCCGCTTTGCGCGACGCAGGCTGCACGCATTTCTTCGTTGCACACTGGAGCGAAGTCGAAGCGGTTGCCAGCCATGTACCACCGGCCAGGATATCCGTGCTGCATGGCCCAATGAATGCGGCTGACGCTGCCTATGCGCAACAGACCGGTGCCGCACCTGTGATCAATTCGGTTTCTCAAGCCAGGCTCTGGCATGAAAGCGGCGGCGGAACTTGCCAACTGATGGTGGATACCGGGATCAATCGACTGGGCGTCTCGCTGGGGGACTTGTCTGACCCTGCGATTGCCTCGCTGGATGTTGATATCTTGATGTCGCACCTCGCTTGCGCCGATGAAGACAATGTCATGAATGCACGGCAGCTCGCGGTATTTAAACAAGCAACAGAAGTCGTTCCGCACCAATCCGCCAGTTTGACTAACAGTGCAGGGATCGCGCTTGGAAGCGCCTATCACTTCGACCTGACGCGGCCTGGACTGGCGCTGTATGGCGGTGTTCCAAGGCCTGAACTTGCGAACAAGATCAGACAGGTCGCCAGGCCGGAAGCTGCAATCTTGCAAACCCGTTCGCTCAGTGCAGGTGACTCTGTTGGCTACAATGCGGAATTTACTGCCCAATGTGCCATGCCAACGGGTGTTGTATCGCTTGGTTACGCTGACGGTTTTTTTCGCAGCAGAGGCGGCGAAGGCAGCCACTTGCTGCTTGGCAAAACTAGGCTTCCGATCGTGGGCAAAGTTTCGATGGACATGCTTATTGTCGACCTCTCCAACGCACCCAGCTTGCGCGAGGGCGACTGGCTTGAAGTGCCATTCCACCTTCCCGATGTGGCGCCGAATTCGGGCCTGTCTCAGTATGAATTGCTTACCACATTGGGACAACGCTTCAAGCCGCGGTAGTCGCATGTTGCACTGCACATTGTGCAAGTGCTAAGGGCGCAGCATAGATCCTATAAGGTTGCAGCATAATGGCCAAGAAAAACGCAGGCGATGGCGATACCGTCATCGTCAAGAAATACGCAAACCGTCGTCTCTACAACACCAGCACATCGAGCTACATTACGCTGGATGATTTGGCTGGGATGGTTCGGGAAGATGTCCAGTTTCAAGTTCTTGATGCCAAGACTGGTGATGACATCACCCACTCGATCCTGACGCAAATCATAATGGATGAGGAAGCCAGTGGCGGTGAACAGATGCTGCCGGTCAACTTCCTGCGGCAGCTGATCAGCATGTATGGCAATTCGATGCAGTCGATGATGCCAAGCTATCTTGAAGCGGCCATGACCAACTTCCGCGATAACCAGGGAAAGATCCGTGAAGCGTTTGAGAAGGGCATAAGCAATACGCCTTTTGCCAAGATTCATGAAACCAATATGGCGATGATGCGCGCCGCCACGGATGTATTGATGCCGGGCGCCAGCAAGAACGGCGGCAAGGCCAAAGACAGCTCAAGCTCTGAAATAGAGGCGCTGCGCCAGCAGATGTCAGAAATGCAGAAGAAGCTGGACGAGCTCAGCAAGTAAGAACAAACGCGCGGTCGAACCAATCGCCGCAGCAGCAGGAACCAGTAAACGTGTCCAATATTCGCCACGCCCTCAACACCAAGCGCGAGGACGATTTCGCCGCCTGGTATCAAGAAGTTATTTCAGCCGCCGACATGGCCGAGGAATCGGGTGTGCGCGGGTGCATGGTGATCAAGCCATGGGGTTACGGCATCTGGGAACGTATCCAGCGCCTGATGGATGACCGCATCAAAGCTGCGGGCGTACAGAATTGCTACTTCCCGATTTTCATTCCGCTCAAGAACTTTGAACGCGAAGCCGAACACGTTGAAGGCTTTGCCAAGGAAATGGCTGTTGTCACGCATCACCGCCTGATTTCCGATGGCAAGGGCGGCTTGATCCCCGATCCCGAAGCCAAGCTGGAAGAGCCGCTTGTTGTTCGCCCGACATCGGAAACGATTATTGGCGATGCCATGGCGCGCTGGGTCCAGAGCTGGCGCGATTTGCCATTGCTTACCAATCAATGGGCCAATGTGGTGCGCTGGGAGATGCGCACTCGGATGTTCCTGCGCACCAGCGAATTCCTGTGGCAGGAAGGGCATACCGCCCATGAAAATCGGGAACAGGCGCTGGAGGAAACACACCGCGCGCTGGAAATGTATCGTGCGTGCGCAGAAGAAGACATGGCGTTGCCTGTGATCGCGGGCGAGAAGCCGGAGAACGAGCGTTTTCCCGGTGCTGTCGAGACCTGGTCAATCGAAGCGATGATGCAGGACGGCAAGGCGCTGCAAGCGGGAACTTCGCATTATCTCGGCACCAATTTTGCGCACGCTGCCGGTATCACATATCAGGATCGTGAAGGCACCGAACAGCATTGCCACACAACCAGCTGGGGTGTTTCGACGCGCATGATTGGCGGCGTTATCATGACGCATGGTGACGATGACGGCCTGCGCGTGCCGCCACGTATCGCTCCGCATCAGGTCGTGATCCTGCCGATGCTGCGCGGCAAAGATGAAGACGAGGTCGTTCTCGAGTATTGTGAGAGCTTGCGCGCAGAAATTGCGGCGCAACAGGCACTGGGCGAACCGGTACGCGTATTGCTGGACAAGAAGCCTGGACAAGCCGCGGCCAAGCGGTGGGACTGGGTGCGCAAGGGCGCCCCTGTAATCATGGAAGTTGGTCCGCGCGATATGAATGACAACAAAGTTGCCATGATCCGCCGCGACCAGCTTTGGAACATGGACAACGGCAAAGCCAACTTCGCTTTCACACCTCGCGCAGACGCCGTTGCCGGATTGAGCGCGCTGCTGGAAGATATTCAGAACTCGCTATTCAATGAGGCTGCCGAACGCCGCGACGCCAATATCACCCGCGGCGTGACTTCGCTGGATGAAGTAGCGGCGTTTTATGATGGCTCTGCAAAATATCCTGGCTGGTTGGAAGTGCAGTGGTCAAAGCCGACAGGCGACGCGTTGGAGAAGGTGGTCGAGACTTTAAAGGGACACAAGCTCAACATCCGCAACGTGCCGCGTGATGCCGAACCGGCTGACGGCCCCTGTATTTTTACCGGAGACCCTGCGGTCGAACGGATCCTGATTGCCAAGGCCTATTGATTGAAGCGCCCTCGAACCCGATATAAGGGGTCATGAATAAAAATAATAAGAAAATGCGGCGCCCGATCGGGCTGCCGTCAAAAGAACAAATTCTCGAATTCATTCAATCTTCGGACACACCTGCTGGCAAGCGCGAGATCGCAAAAGCGTTCGGGCTTAAAGGGCAGGAAAAGATTACGCTGAAGCGCATTCTCAGAGACATGGCCGAAGAAGGCCTGATCGACGGCAAGAAGACGGCCTATCACCGCATGGGCGGTGTGCCCAAGGTAACCGTACTGCGTGTGGTCGAGATTGATGATGGCGAAGCGATTGCCATTCCCGACAATTGGTCTCCCGATGCGCCGGGTAAGCCGCCGCGTATCACCATGAGAGAGCTCAAGGGGCGGGGAGGAAAGCGCCTGCTTGCGCTCAGAACCGGTGACAGAGTGCTGTCGCGAACCGAGGAAACCGATAGAGGCTGGATCGCGCACCCGATGAAGAAACTGCCCGCGCGGACCGAAGGCCTGATGGGCGTGGTCGAGCTGGATGGCAGCGGCAAGGCCTGGCTTGCCCCGATTGACAAGCGGGTGCGAAACTCAACGCGGATCGCGGATGTGGGTGAGGCGGAAGAGGGTCAGTTGGTCATTGCCGAACGGATCGGCCGATCCGAACGCGCAGGTGTGAAAGTGGTGGAAGTCATCGGCGATCCGCTAGCGCCGAAAAGCTTCAGCCTGATCGCGATTGCCAAGCACGGCATTCCGCATGTTTTTGCAGAAGAAACCCTGCGTGAAGCGGAAACGGCTGCACAACTGGAATTGAGCGAAGAACACCGTGAAGATCTGCGGCATGTCCCGATTGTTGCGATAGATCCGGCGGATGCGCGCGACCACGATGACGCCATCTGGGCAGAGCCGGATGGGCAGGGCGGTTTCAACGCGATTGTCGCAATTGCAGATGTGTCATTTTACGTTCGCCCCGGAAGCGCGCTGGACAAGGAATCACGCAAACGCGGCAATTCGGTCTATTTCCCGGATCGCGTTGTTCCCATGCTGCCCGAAGTGCTTAGCGCGAACGTCTGCTCGCTGAAGGAAGGCGTGGATCGCGCGGCAATGGTTTGCCATTTGCACGTCGATAAAGATGGGGCGGTTAAAAAGACGCGCTTTACCCGCGCCATTGTTCGCATCCATCACAATATCGCTTATGAAGACGCGCAAGCTGCGATCGATGACGGTTCAGCACCGAAACATCTTGTAGACCTGTGGAATTGCTGGCGCTCGCTGGAAAAAGCGCGGCATGCGCGCGATCCGCTGGAGCTGGAATTGCCCGAGCGCAGGGTTGTGCTGGACGAGCACGGCCAGATCGCCGAAATCTCCGTGCGCGAGCGGCTGGATGCCCACCGGGTCGTGGAAGATTTCATGATCGCGGCGAACGTTGCCGCCGCCAAGGCGCTGGAGGCCAAGACCGCACCAGTCGTCTACCGCGTGCATGAGCCCCCTGCGCGTGAGAAGCTGATCGCTTTGCGCGACTACCTGGCCACCTTTGGACGCAAACTCGCCTTGGGTCAGGTCATCACGCCGTCGCTGTTCAATCGGATGCTCAAGGATGTAAGCGATGAAAGCGAAAAGGCGCAAGTGATGGAAGCGGTGCTGCGCAGCCAGATGCAAGCCTATTACGGGCCAACCAACGCTGGGCATTTCGGGCTCGCGCTGGGCAGCTACGCCCATTTTACATCACCAATCCGCCGCTATTCGGATCTTCTGGTTCACCGCGCCCTGGTTGATGCTTACAAGCTGGAACAGCCAAAAACCGATCTCGACCTGCGCGATTTCACCGGACTGTCGGACCGTGATCGCAGCAGCCTTCAACAAGTAAGCGATGCGATCAGCCAGACTGAACGGCGCGCGATGGAGGCCGAACGCGACACGATTGACCGCTATGTTGCCGCGTGGCTGTCTGCTCGGGTCGGGGAAGTATTCGACACCCGAATCACCGGCGTACAGGCGTTCGGATTCTTCGCGACAATCCTTGGAATGGGCGGTGATGGCCTGGTGCCGGTTTCAACTCTGGGCCGTGAACACTTCCGCTACGAAGAAGCCTCGCAAAGCCTGATCGGCGAGGACAGCCGCACGACCTACTCTTCCGGAGACCGGCTGAAGCTCAAACTGGCAGAAGCCAATGCTCTAACCGGTTCGTTGAAATTCGTTCCGGTTGACGCAGATGGAAACGAAATCGAACCACGCGGTGCACGACCGGCCCCTCGATTTGGCCACAAGAAGCAGGGCAAGCACATGGTCGCCAAACGCGGCCGCCCGAAAAACATTCGTCATCAGGGGCGAAAACGCTGATCGGGACGCGATTTACGCTTTGTCGGCTGTTTCATCATAATTTTCCGGGATGATGTAGAGCGGGCATGGCAAAGTCCCGGCATTAGCCGAGAAATGCGTAACCAGCGGGCCCGGGGTGCCCCCATGCGCGGCGCCAAGTACCAGAGCGGCCACTTCATCCTGCTCTTCAAGAAATTCCCGGATCACCTTCTGACCGCCCCCAACGACTACAGAAATGCTGGGCATAATCCCGCCTTCTGCCAGCAGGCTGCCCGCCGCACCATGCGCGAGCATCTCTGCGCGGTCGCGCGCCTCCTGCTCAATGGTGTCCTGAACCCCTCCGAATGCGCTGATATTTTGCTGCGGGACCAGCGCCAGAATATGCACGCCGCCATCGACCGCACCTGCTCGCCTGGCGGCAAACCGTAAGGCTGACCGTGCTTCGTCGGTCTCGTCTATAACGACCAGAAATACCCGCATGTGACCCGCTCCGTTCTTTGGGTTAGAGGTATTGGCTGAAAACGTATTCTTAGCAAGGTTCTTGCCCCATGCGCTCTAATTCGGCACAGGCTTCCCTCGCGTAAAGGAAAGGAAATCTCTCCAGCAATGCCAATCGAAATCAAGATGCCAGCGCTATCGCCCACGATGGAAGAGGGAACACTCGCCAAATGGCTGGTGAAGCCAGGCGATGAAATCCGGTCTGGCGATATCATGGCCGAAATCGAAACCGACAAGGCGACAATGGAATTCGAAGCAGTCGATGAAGGGACGCTGGTCTCGATCGCTGTCGAAGAGGGGACCGAGAACGTTTCAGTCGGTACGGTTATCGCTGTGCTGGCGGAAGAGGGTGAAGATGCAGATGCAGCGGCGGCGGCTCCTACGCCGGCACCAGCACCTGCTGCGCCACCGTCAAATGATGGCCCGGCTGCCACTCCGACCGCGCGCAAACTAGCTGAAGCTAACGGGATTGATCTCAACACAATCACTGGCACTGGCCCGAACGGCAAGATTACCAAGGATGATGTTGAGGCGGCTGGCGGAACGAGTGCGCCGGCGCCTGCGCCAATTCCCGCGACTGCTGCGGCCGCCGCTCCCGCAGCCTCTGGTGAACGTATTGTCGCATCACCGCTTGCAAAACGAATTGCCGAGCAAAAGGGTATCGACCTTTCTACCATTACCGGCAGCGGACCCAATGGCCGTATAGTCAAGGCAGACGTTGAAGACGCCGCGCCGGGTGCTGCTCCTGCAGCCGCTGCCTCTGCGCCAGCGCCTACACCGGCGCCAACTCCGTCAGTTTCACCCGCGGACGGTGGTGCGCCGTATGAAGAGGTTAAGCTCAACAACGTGCGCAAGGTTATTGCGCGCCGCCTGACCGAAGCGAAGCTGAACATTCCGCATATCTACCTGACCGTAGATGTGCGTCTGGATCCGCTGCTGAAGCTGCGCAGCCAACTGAATGCCTCGCTTGAGGCCGACGGTGTGAAGCTTTCAGTCAATGATCTGATCATCAAGGCATTGGCCCGCGCGTTGCAGCGTGAGCCGCAGTGCAATGTCAGCTTCCAGGGCGATGTGATGCACCAATATTCACGGCAGGATATCTCGGTAGCTGTTGCCGCGCCTTCTGGCCTGATCACGCCGATTATCACCGATGCGGGCAACAAGGGGCTCGCGCAGATATCAACCGAGATGAAGGAACTCGCAGGCAAAGCGCGCGATGGCAAACTGCAACCGCATGAGTATCAGGGCGGCACCGCGTCACTCTCTAATCTCGGCATGTTCGGCACCAAGCAATTCGACGCCGTGATCAACCCGCCGCAGGCGATGATTCTGGCCGTGGGTGCTGGCGAACAGCGGCCATTTGTGGTGGACGGCGCGCTGCAAGTTGCAACTGTGATGAGCGTGACCGGCAGCTTCGATCACCGTGCGATTGATGGCGTGGACGGAGCCAAACTGCTCGACCAGTTCCGCAGCGTGATCGAAAACCCTATGGGTCTGGTGGTCTAAAGTTATGCCGCAAGGCGAGCTTACAATCCGCGTCACGGCCATGCCGACCGACCTTAATCCCTATAACGGGATTTTTGGCGGCTGGTTGATGAGCCAGATGGCGCTGGGTGCGGGATCGCTTGCAAGCCGGACTGGGCAGGGGCGCGCCAATGTCGTCGCCGCAACCGATTTTGCGTTTCCCGCGGCGATGGCGCTGGGCGATGAGCTGAGCATCTACTGCGAGATTGTGCGAGAGGGAAACACCTCGATCACTATCGCCGCCGAAGGTATTTCGCGCGAGCGCAACGGAGAAACCACGCAGCTCGTGTGTAAAGGCACGTTTGTGTTCGTGCTTGCCGATGAAGAGGGCAATCCACGCGCGGTGCGCGCTGTCCTACAAGGCGGTGATCATGTGAAGGGTGCGGCATGACAAATGTCCTTGTTCCATCGTCCGCAGCCGTAATTTCGGGCCGATCCGACCCGCAAGATTTTCTGGCCCATGAACAGTGTTCCATGTGTTCCATCCTGTTGGATTTGAAATGAGGTTATTGAGCAATGTCAGCTAGTTATGACGTTATCGTTCTTGGCTCTGGTCCTGGCGGCTATGTCGCCGCGATCCGCTGCGCACAGCTTGGTCTGAACACTGCCATTGTTGAGCGGGAGAATTTGGGCGGCATCTGCCTAAACTGGGGCTGTATCCCTACGAAAGCACTACTCCGTTCTGCAGAGATACTACACTACGCGCAGCACGCCAAAGATTACGGCCTCAAGATCACTGGCACGATCGAAGCTGACCTTGAAGCGGTTGTGAAGCGCAGCCGCGGTGTAGCCAAGCAGCTTAATCAGGGCGTCACGCACCTGATGAAGAAAAACAAGATAACCGTGCATATGGGTGAGGGCACGTTGACCGGACCCACCTCTCTCACCGTGAAAGGCGAAAAGGGTGAGGAAAAACTGACCGCGAAACACATCATCGTCGCCACGGGTGCGCGGGCGCGCGACCTGCCTTTCGCGCCTGCCGATGGCAAACGCATCTGGACCTACCGGACGGCGATGACGCCGCCCGAAATGCCCAAGAAACTGCTGGTAATCGGCAGCGGTGCCATCGGGATCGAATTCGCCAGCTTCTACAAAGATATGGGCTGTGACGTGACGGTCGTGGAAATGCTCGACCGGATCGTGCCGGTTGAAGATCACGAAGTCAGCGCATTCCTGGAGAAGTCGCTAACAAAACAAGGCATGACCATCATGACCGGGGCGGGCGTCGAAGACATCAAAGTCGACGCCAAAGGCGTCAAGGCCAAGATCAAGGGTAAGGATGGCAAGGTAAGCGAACAAGAATTCTCGCACTGCATAGTAGCCATCGGTATCGTCCCCAACACTGAAAACATTGGGGTGGAGAAGCTAGCAGACATGGATCGCAGCTTCATCCAGATCGACCCCTATGGTCGCACCAAGTCGAAGGGCCTCTGGGCCATCGGAGATTGCACCCCGGGGCCGTGGCTGGCGCACAAGGCTTCTCACGAAGGGGTGACGGCTGCCGAAGCCATCGCTCGGGAATTGGGCAATAAGGATGTGCATCCTCATCCGCTGAACCGTGATGCGATCCCGGGTTGCACTTATTGCCACCCGCAGATCGCCAGCGTTGGCCTGACCGAGGCGAAGGCGAAGGAAGCGGGCTACGAGGTAAAGGTCGGCAACTTCCCGTTCATCGGCAATGGCAAGGCGATTGCGCTCGGTGAAGCTGAAGGCTTCACCAAAACGGTGTTCGATGCGAAAACCGGTGAGCTGCTCGGTGCACATATGGTGGGAGCGGAAGTGACCGAGATGATTCAGGGCTACACTATCGGCAAGACGCTTGAAACAACCGAAGCCGAGCTGATGCAGACAGTGTTCCCGCACCCGACAATCAGCGAGAGCATGCACGAAAGCGTGCTGGCGGCATACGGCAAGGCGCTGCATATTTGACCCATGAAGCGAACAGGGGGGGCAAGCAGGAGCCGCGCGGCATATGACTGAATTCCTCCTGCTTGCCTTTATCCTGTTAGTTGCAGGCGTGGTCTCCGTCCCTATCGCGAGCCGTTTCGGGCTGGGGTCGGTGCTCGGCTACCTCCTCGCCGGAATGGCGATTGCGCCATTGCTGGGTTTCCTCGGCGTAGACGTTGTTCAGCTTCAGCACTTTGCCGAGTTCGGCGTGGTGATGATGCTGTTCATCATCGGGCTTGAGCTTAAGCCCAAACGGCTTTGGGCGATGCGCAAGCGGGCGAATTCGGGTTTGTCTTGATCAGCTTTGCCTTGGGCAATGCGGTACTGTCTCAAGAAAGTGCGAACCTGCTACTGCTCGTCGTGGCGTTTTCCATGCTGCTTACACCGCTGCTCTTCATTCTCTACGAGCGCGTGATTGCACCGCGCTATGCAAGGGGGGTGAGCAGGCTGCCGACGATATCCATGAAAGCAATGACATCATCTTGGCCGGACGCGGCCGTGTAGGCGGGATCGTTGATAGAATGCTGGAAGCTGCCGGGTACAAGGCAACGGTGATAGACTATGATTCACGTCATATCGCAAACATGGAGAAGTTCGGGACCAAGGCCTATTTCGGCGATGCGACCCGGCCCGATCTGCTTGCAATCGCAGGGATCGCAAAGGCGAAACTGTTGATCGTCGCGCTCGATGACAAAGAGGAGATCGACAAGATCGTTGGCTATGTCGTTCAGAAATTCCCGCATGTGCATATCATTGCGCGGGCGATTGATCGCGATCACGTGTTCAAGCTTTGGGCTTTGGGCTGCCGCGATATTATCCGCGAAACCTACGATGGCGCCATCCGCATAGGTCGCTCTGCGTTTGAGGCACTGGGGCATGACCGGCAGGCTGCCCAGGCCCTGGCCGACACTTTAGAAGAGGCAGACCGCAGCACCATGATCGAGTTTGCCAATGTCTACAAAATCGATGTGCCGGCATGGGAAAATGAAGAACTGATCGCGAAGGTGCGCGAATTGCGCGCGGATTGGGATCCAAAGCTTCGCCAGATGATGGAGGAGATCATCGGCCGCGGGAAATAGGTCTAAGGGGAGAAAGTGGCGGACAGTCAGGGATTCGAACCCTGGAAGGGCTTGCACCCTTGCCGGTTTTCAAGACCGGTGCATTCAACCACTCTGCCAACTGTCCGTTCGAAAGTCCCGCTAGCGTGTCATTTCGCCATTGTCACCCTCAAACAAGCGCTTAAAACCACTTTATGGGAAAAGGGACACATGAGTTTGCGCAGGACCCGCGCAACGACAGCATTCTGATCAATGTCAACGGTGTGATGACACCGCGCGCAGAGGCCACCGTCTCGGTTTTCGATAGCGGGTTCATGCTCGGCGATGGCGTTTGGGAAGGGCTGAGAGTTCACCGCGGCAAGATCGCTTTCCTCGGAGCGCATATGGACCGTCTCTATGAAGGGGCAAAAGCCATTGCGTTGGATATAGGCCTGACGAGGGATGAACTGACCGCGCGTCTTGACGAAACCATTGATGGCAATGGCATGCGCGATGCAGAGGGGGTTCATATCCGCTTGATGGTGACGCGCGGCATCCGTTCGACGCCATATCAGGATCCGCGGGTGGTGATTTCGCCCGCAACCATCGTCATTATTCCGGAATACAAGGCGGCGCTTCCTGCAGTTATAGAAAACGGCATCCGGTTGTTCACTGTGCATGTCAGGCGCGGTGATCCGGCGGTACAGGATCAAAAGCTGAATTCACACAGCAAGCTGAATTGCATCACAGCCTGCATTCAAGCGACACAGGCAGGTGTTGATGAGGCACTCATGCTCGACCCGCATGGCTTTGTCGCGACATGCAACTCGACCCATTTCTTTATCGTGCGAAAGGGAGAGGTTTGGACCTCCAGCGGCGATTATTGCCTTGGAGGTATCACCCGCAGCAATGTGATCCAGCTGTGCCGCGAGGAAGGTATTCCCGTGTTTGAGAAGAACTTCTCTCTCACCGATGTTTATGGCGCAGACGAGGCTTTTGTAACCGGAACATTTGCAGGCGTGGTCCCTGTGACGGAAGTTGATGGGCGCGATCTGACTGATGGGCGGGGGCCGATGGTCGAACGCCTGCAACAATTGTACAAGGCGTTGATGGACCGGGATGTGGCGGCGTGACGTCGGCAGTTCGGATTGCCATGTGGTCTGGACCGCGCAATATCTCGACGGCAATGATGCGCAGTTTCGGGGCACGAGCGGATTGTGCGGTATCCGATGAACCATTCTATGGTGCGTTTCTGAAGGATAGCGGCGAACAACACCCGATGGCCGCAGAAACCATCGCGGATATGGATTGTGATTGGGATAGTGTCACGGCCGCACAGTCCGGACCGATCCCGGGCGGCAAATCCGTATGGTACCAGAAGCATATGCCGCACCATATGGTCGGGCCTATCAACATTACGGACTTTCCGGGGCATCAGCACGCGTTTCTGATCCGAGCGCCAGAGCGCGTCGTAGCAAGCTATCGCAAGAAGAACGAATTGCGCCGGGCAGAGATGTTGGGCTTCGCGCAATTACGTGAGTACTTCGACCTGGAGCGCGATCGCACAGGGAAATCGCCGCCTGTCGTCGATTCTGACGATATCTTGCGCGATCCGGCGGGTGTACTTGCTGCGCTGTGCGATGCGCTTGGGATATCTTGGGATCCGGCCATGCTGTCTTGGAAGAAAGGACCGCATCCCGAGGACGGTGTCTGGGGTACACATTGGTATGATAAGGTGAATGCGTCGACAGGATTCGGATCCAATCCCGCGCCACTTCCTGATCTGGATGGAGCCTACGCCGAAGTGGCCGAGCAATGCCGTGAGGATTATCTAGCGCTGAAACGACATGCAATTACGGCAATTTAGGCCGCCAGAAGAACAGAATCATGGACCATTCATCCAGCGCATGACAATGTGATTGCTATGACATTGAAACCATTTCTCTTTGCCGCATCGGCCATGGCTCTGTCCGTATTCGCTAGTCCAGCTATCGCTCAGGATTCGACGAACGCTGCGCAAGAACTTGGTGACATTTCCTTTGATGCCTATCTGCAACTGCTGATCGCGCGCGCCCGTGCCGAAGGTGTGAGCGAGAGCACGCTTGACCGGATGACTTCGGGGCTGACCCCCAACAGCCGAGTTATCCAGTTGGATCGCGGTCAACCGGGCAGGCCGACAAGCCGGGGTTATCCTGCGCTTCAGCCTTACATCAACACACATGTAAACAGCGTCCGTATCAGGGGAGGGCGCAATGTCTTTGCTGAAAACCGCTCAGCGTTGATGGCGACTGAAGCCGCATATGGTGTTCCCGCGGAGATAATTGTCGCAATTTTCGGCCATGAGACGAGCTATGGCCGCATTCCTGGCAGCTTCGATCTCGCGCGATCGCTAGCAACGCTCGCTTGGGAAGGGCGTAGGCGCGAGCTTTTCGCAAATGAATTCATTGCCTTGATGAAAGTTGCTGACAAAGGATATTCACGTCAGCAGCTGGTAGGCAGTTATGCCGGGGCTTTCGGCAATCCGCAGTTCCTGCCGAGCGTTTACCTTCGCTTGGCCGAAGACGGCGACGGGGATGGCCGCGCGAATATATTCACCAATCGCGCAGATACATTCGCGTCTATCGGCAACTATCTGAAGTATGCCGGATGGCGTGAGGGGCAGCCTTGGGGTGTGTTGGTGCGTGTTCCTGAAGGATTCGATGTCGATGCGCTGAAAACGAAGATCGTCTCTCCCGTTTGTTCGCGGGTTCACGAACGTCACAGCGAATGGAAGACAGTCGCTGAATGGCGTGCGTTGGGCGTCTATCCACAAAGGTCGCTGGGTGACGACGTGCTTGCCTCGCTTTTCCAACCCGATGGGCCGGGGACACGTGCTTGGCTACTAACCAGCAATTACCGCGCGATCCTCGAGTACAATTGCTCGAATTATTACGCGATGAGCGTGGGCCTTCTCGCAGACGAGATCGCTCGTTAACCGAACCAAAGTTCGAAGGGGATTGCGGCGCAGAGGCGCTCGCGTGTGCTGCTGACCATCGCTATAGACCGACGCAAGGTCATGGAGTTGGCGTTGCGCATCCTTAGCAAAACAAAGATCGGTTTAGCGGCAGCTCTGCTTGTGCTGTGCAATCCGGTTGTATCCGCGGCTAGTCCGGCTCCTCCAACCAATGTGGAAGACGTGCCGATCATCTTGCTGGTTGATTTGTCCAGTGGACAAATCCTGTTCCAACGCAATCCGGATCGCAGGTTTGTTCCGGCTTCAATCACAAAGGTGATGACCGCTTATCAGGCTTTCGAACTACTCGAAGCTGGCAAGCTTCAATTGGATCAGTCGTTTCCATTTACCCGTTCGTCCTTTGGACAGCGGGGCGGCGAAGGCTCTACCATGTTCCTCAATGCTGGCGAGGACACCCGCGTCTCTGACCTTTTGCTCGGGATTACCACAGTATCCGCCAATGACGCCTCGATTGTGTTGGCAGAAGGCGCGGCGGGCTCTGTCCAGGGTTGGCTCGAGCAAATGAATGCGACTGCGCAGCGGCTTGGCATGCGCAACAGCCGTTTTGGAACGCCCAATGGATGGCCTGACGAAGGCCGAACATTCACAACGGCGCGCGATCTGATCACACTTGGCACGGCCTTGGTTACCGATCACCCGGATCAGTATCGCGCTTTCTTCGGGCATCGCTCGCTGACATATCGCGGCATCACACAGTCCAATCACGAGCCACTGACTGGCCGAGTGGCTGGCGGTGACGGGATTAAAACAGGCTTCACCAATGAAGCTGGCTTCGGAGTTCTCGGTTCTGCCGAACGAGAAGGCAGGCGACTGATGGTGGTTGTAGCGGGTGCCGTTACGAACTCAGAGAGGGCACGCGCAGCGCGGGGCCTTATCGAATGGGGGTTCTCTGCATTTGAAAGCCGCCGCCTGTTTGCTGCCGGCGAGACTGTCGGAGTCATTCGGGTGCAAGGCGGCTCCAAGAGATCGGTGGCGCTCGTCAGCCCAAGAGCGATTGCAGCCGCCTTGCCGCAAGGAACAGAAAGTCCCGACATCACAGCGCGGATCATTTATGACGGACCGGTTCGCGCACCCATCGCGGCCGGAGAACAAATAGCCGAGTTTGAAATTTCGATAGACGGGGCGGAGCCATCACGCGTTCCACTCTATGCGTCCGAAGCGATTGGTCCGGCCGGCCCCCTTGCTCGAATGATCAATGGCGTTATCGGTTGGTTTACATGACACGCGGGAAATTCATTGCATTGGAAGGTGGCGAGGGGGCTGGAAAATCCACGCAAGCGCGCATGCTGGTCAGTGCGCTGGCCGAACGCGGTATCCATGCCGATTTGACGCGTGAACCCGGGGGTACACCCGGAGCGGAAGCTATCCGCAACCTGCTGCTTGATCCTCCGGGTGAGGGGTGGGGTGCCGAAGCAGAAGCGCTGCTGTTCGCCGCTGCCCGCGCAGATCATGTCGCGCGGCGGATTGTTCCAGCATTGGATCGCGGTGACTGGGTTATCTCCGACCGTTTTGTTGATTCAAGTCGCGCCTATCAAGGCGGCGCCGGCCAGCTGGGCGATAAAGCTGTGGTTGCACTTCACGCGATTGGCAGCGGCGGGCTGCGGCCTGATCTCACAATCCTGCTGGAAGCCAAAGAAGATCATGTCGCCGCACGTCTTGCACAGCGGGATGGTGACAACTCAGATGCCATCGGTGGCCGTGATATCACCTATCACCGCGCCGTGGCTGAGGCTTTTCGCCGCTACGCAAGCGAGGACCCTAAGGGTTTCGCAGTGATCGACGCAGGTGGCACTCCAGAAGAGGTGCACGCGCGCATCATGTCTGCAATTTCGTTGCTGCCGGAAAGCTGAACCGCATGGATTGGCCCAACCACACTGCCGCACGGCGTGAATGGCGCGAAGCTGCTGCAGGCGCGCGAATGCATCATGGCTGGATCCTGGCGGGCAAGGCCGGGCTGGGTAAGCATGACTTCGCGCTACAGGCAGCACGCGAGCTTGTGTCGGAGGAAGCCGTTCCTCAACCGATCGGTGAGCACCCCGATATTCATATGCTCACTTATGGTCCAAAGGACGACAAGGCTGCGCGGGCGGCGGCAGAGGGTAAGGATTACGAGCGGGCAAGGTCGATAAGGATAGGGCAGATCCGCGCCATGCAGCAGCGTTTGAACACGCGGCCAAGTGTCGGATCGCGCCGCGTGATCATCATCAATCCGGCGGATGATATGGAGCGGCCAGCCTCAAACGCGCTCCTCAAAAGCCTTGAGGAGCCGCCGCAAGGCACGTTTTTCTTGCTCGTCACCCATCGCGCCTCAGGCCTGCTACCCACGATCCGTTCGCGCTGCCGTATCCTGCGCTTTCCGGATATGGATGATGAAACCATTGCCCGGCACCTGGGCGCAGGGTCAAATGCAGCGATAGCATTGGCTGGCGGTTCACTGGGCGCGGCCCGGAAGTTCATGGAAATGAAGCTGGAGCCGATCGCAAAAGTAA
The DNA here is from genome assembly GCF_030284385.1 of Altererythrobacter rubellus. Taxonomy (NCBI): domain Bacteria; kingdom Pseudomonadati; phylum Pseudomonadota; class Alphaproteobacteria; order Sphingomonadales; family Erythrobacteraceae; genus Altererythrobacter; species Altererythrobacter rubellus. The sequence continues at coordinate 1,553,326 of NZ_CP127221.1, read as the reverse complement.
TGCAGCAATTAGCGGCGCAAGGGGACCCCACTTTGGCATTGCGCGCCCAACTGATCTCGGAGATTGGTGCGCGGCCAAGCCGCGAACGCATTCAGTCGATCCTTGATCTGGCCCGGACAACTCTGGCGCAGTCGATAGCAGATGCACCGGCTGACAAACGCCTTGGAATCATTGATGCGCATGCCGCCTTGGTCGATCTGGCAGCCAAGGCACCAACCTACAATTTCGACATTGGCTTGCTGGTCGGTGAAATAGCCAGCTTGCTTGCCAACGCGGGGGGCGCTAGCGAGCCGATCCATGGCTGAACCATTCTACATCACCACTGCGATCAACTATCCAAACGGCCGTCCGCATATCGGGCATGCTTACGAGGGTATCGCGACAGACGTTATGGCGCGTTTCCAACGCTTGATGGGCCGCGACGTGCGATTTGTTACCGGAACGGACGAGCACGGCCTCAAGATGGATCAGACTGCGCGCAATTTGGGCCGCAAAACGATCGATCTGGCAGACGAGATGTCGGGCCACTTCCGCGACATGGCGGACAAGCTCAACCTCTCTTACGACGAATTCGTCCGTACGACCGAGCAGCGCCACCACGCGGCCAGCATAGAATTGTGGAAGCGGATGGAGGCCAATGGTGACCTTTATCTCGATCGCTACGAAGGCTGGTATTCGGTGCGCGACGAGGCTTTTTATGACGAGAGCGAGCTGGTCGATGGGGAGGGCGATGAAAAGCTCTCTCCGCAAGGAACGCCCGTTGAATGGACCGCAGAGGAAACCTGGTTCTTCCGCCTCTCGAACTATCAGGACAAGCTCCTCGCTCTCTATCGCGACAATCCCGATTTCATCCGCCCGGAGAGCCGCAGAAATGAAGTGATGCGGTTTGTTGAGGGCGGCCTCAAGGATCTGAGCGTGTCACGTACCAGTTTTGACTGGGGGGTGCCTGTGCCAGGCAGCGAAGGCCACGTCATGTATGTCTGGGTAGATGCCCTGACGACCTATATGACGGGCGTTGGCTTTCCCGATGCGAACGGCGAGATGTTCCAGCGCTATTGGCCGGCGAACATCCACATGATCGGCAAGGATATTGTCCGTTTCCACACGGTCTATTGGCCAGCATTCCTGATGAGCGCGAACCTGCCCTTGCCAAAGCAGGTCTTCGGGCATGGCTTCCTGCTGGCTCGCGGCGGCGAGAAAATGAGCAAGAGCGCGGGCAATGTCGTCGACCCAATGGAACTTGCCGATACATATGGCGTCGATCAATTGCGCTATTTCTTCATGCGCGAAATCGCATTCGGGCAGGATGGCAGCTATTCTGCCGAGGCAATTGTGCAGCGGGCCAATGGCGAGTTGGGGAATGCTTTCGGAAATCTTGCACAACGTACACTCGGCTTCATTGCCAAGAACCTCGATGGATATCTGCCCGCTATTCATGGTCATACCGAATCAGATGCCGAACTTTTCGAAACTGTCGATCGAGCTATCTCGTCTGAAATACCCGACGCATTCAGCAGCCTTGCCTTTCAACAGGGCGTTGAGGTGTGGCTAAGGGCGGCGTTCGCCTGCAATGGCTACATCGACGCCGAGGCCCCCTGGGCACTGCGAAAGACAGACCCTGAACGGATGGAGACCGTTCTTGCAACGCTTTACATCTGTATCGCGCAGCTGGCGGTCGCCATAGAGCCTGTGATCCCGGGCAGCAGCGCCACATTGCTCGATACTATGGGGATTCCTACTGAAAACCGATCTTATGACGGCATTCGCGACCATTGGTATTCGGCTCTTGCCGAAAGTGGTTTCCAGATTGAAGCGCCCAAACCACTGTTCCCACGCCTTGAACTTCGCGAGGAAGAAAGCGCCGCCTGATGCTGGTCGATAGCCATTGCCATCTGGAATACAAAGGGTTGGTCGAGGATCAGGCAGGCGTCCTCACGCGTGCCCGCGAAGCCGGGGTAGGGCAGTTCCTCAACATTTCGACCCGTCGCAGCGAATGGGATCAGGTTGTAGCCACAGCGACACGTGAACCGGACGTCTGGGCCAGCGTGGGCATTCACCCACACGAAGCTGACCAGCATGCCGATTTGGGCCGTGACGTCCTGCTCGAAGCCACCGAAAACCCACGCGTAATTGCCATTGGCGAGACCGGGCTCGATTACTATTACGACCATTCGGACCGCGAAACGCAGCGGGACCTGTTCCGAATGCATATCGGTGTATCGCGCGAAACTGGCCTTCCGCTGATCATCCACACGCGCGATGCCGAGGATGACACATTAGAAATTCTTGAAGACGAGCTGGGGAAGGGGGCATTCCCTGCCCTCATCCATTGCTTCACAGCATCGCAAGCTTTCGGGAACCGCGTGCTGGAGCTGGGCCTCACTATCTCTTTGTCAGGGATTGTGACCTTCAAGAACGCCAATGAACTGCAGGAAATCGCGAGAGAAATTCCCCGAAATCGTTTGCTGGTGGAAACCGACAGTCCGTTTCTGGCACCGGTTCCGCATCGCGGGAAACCATGCGAGCCTGCATACGTCGCCAATACTGCGCAATTCGTGGCTGGCCTGCGCGGTGATGATGTCAGTGAACTATCTGATTATACGACAGAAAACTTCAAAATATTGTTCAGCAAGGCTGTGTTTTGAAGCTGATAGTCCTCGGTTCGGGCACGTCGACCGGTGTACCACGGGTCGGAAATGACTGGGGAGATTGCGACCCCAACGAACCCAGAAACCGGCGCTCGAGGGTGTCGATTGCGATCGAGAGTAATGAGGGCAAGCGTATATTAGTCGATACGTCGACGGATCTTCGCCAGCAGTTGCTCGACAACAATATTGACCGGTTGGATGGCGTTTTCTGGACGCATGATCACGCGGATCATTGCCATGGGATCGACGATCTGCGCGTGCTGAGATACGACCGTGGAGGTCCGATTCCAGGCTTTGCTTCCAAAGATACTGCTTATCGGCTCCGCCAGCGTTTCGGATACATTTTTGCTGGTCAACATGGTTATCCGACCATCGCGACGCTAGAGACGCTTGATAGGCTGAGAATGCATGCCGGATTTGGTGTGGAATGGTGTCAGATGCCGCATGGTCCCGGTGAAACGACCGGTTATCGTTTCGATGCCGATGGCAAAAGTATCGCTTATTCGACTGATTATTCAGAGATAACTGACGACATGATCGAACTGTATGAAGGCGTGGATATTCTCGTAAGCGACTGTTTGAAACGGGAACCACATCCGACGCATGCCAATCTGGCGCTGGCTATGGAGTTGGCCGAACGTGCAAACGTGGGCAAGCTGGTTTTGAGCCATTTGGACAAGACGATGGATTACGCCACATTAGAGGCCGAGACGCCTGATCATGTTATTGTTGGATATGACGGTTTGGAGATAACTGCATGAGCGAGATTCAGATTGTCCAAATCATCAGTTTGGTGGGTTTTCTTATCCTGGCCGGCAGCGCTCTGGCGTCCTTTAGGCTTAGTTGGTCGAAGGCGTTGCGTATGGCGTTGATTTGGGGTGCTATTTTCTGCGCGGTGGCGTTGTTCTTCAGCATTATCGAGTTTCGTCAGTAGGGATGCCTGTATGAGCATTAGACTATAGTATTTAACATAATATATATTATCATTCTCATATAGAAGGCAGACCAGAACCGCCCCAATGTCAAAACAACAGAAAATTCCGGAAACAGATCAAATGGAACGTTTGCTCGGCATCATGGCGAAACTCCGTGATCCGCAAACCGGATGTGAATGGGATCTCGCGCAAACATTTTCAACCATCGCACCATACACAATCGAAGAAGCATACGAAGTGGCGGATGCCATCGAACGCAGCGATCACGCGGATCTACAAGATGAACTCGGCGATCTCTTGTTCCAAGTCGTGTTTCACGCCCGCATGGCCGAAGAAGCCGGATACTTCGACTTCGGCGGCGTAGCCCAATCAATCTCTGACAAGATGGAGGCACGTCATCCCCACATCTTCGGAGATGAAACCGGCACCATGGGTGAAGCCCGCTGGGAAACGATCAAGGCAGCGGAACGCGATACCAAAGGTGCGACCAGTGCACTGGACGGCGTCGCGAAAGCGCTTCCGGCGTTAATGCGCGCCCAGAAACTACAAAAACGCGCCGCCAGAACCGGTTTTGACTGGCCAGACACCGCAGGCCCGACCGCTAAACTTCATGAAGAAATAGAGGAACTTAAAACAGCTAATTCAGATAGAGAAAAGACCGAAGAAGCAGGAGATTTCCTTTTTGCGGCGGTAAACCTGGTTCGTGCCCACGGCATTGATGCTGAGGAGGCATTGCGCGCCGCAAATACAAAATTCGAACGCCGCTTTCGGGACATGGAAACACTCGGCGAAGGGAAATTCGCGGATTTGAACCTCGATGAACAAGAAGCGCTTTGGCAAAGAGTCAAGGCGGCTGAGAAACGCTCATAACTGTTCAAATTGGCCGAGTTGCTTGGGATTCAACCTGACGCTGAGCCTGCGTAGCGGCCCTTGCTCCCCTTCCCCGGCTTCCTCGTCTGTCAAAATCTCTCCATGCGCGTGCAGCCATGCAATGCGTTTTCCGTCGCTGGCGGGCAGTTCAACACTCAGAACGCGCGCTTCTCGCGTCAGCATTACGCTGACCTTTTCGAGCAAAGCATCGACATCCTCGCCAGTAAGCGCAGAAAGAACGAGCGCATTGTCCTGAGTTTCTGCCATTATGCGTAGCTCCTCGGCGCGTTCGGGCTCTACCAGATCGACCTTGTTCCAGGCCTCCAGGATCGGGATGTTGGACACATAGCCCTCGCCTTCTACTACGCCAAGATCCGCCAAAACGGATAGTACTTGCTTCTTTTGCGCTTCGTTGGACGGGTTCGACATGTCCCGGACATGCAGGATGATGTCCGCGCCAGTTACTTCTTCCAAAGTCGCTCGAAATGCCGCCACCAATTGCGTAGGCAGATCCGAGATGAATCCGACCGTATCGGACAGAATGGCTTTCTCGACGCCTGGCAGCGCAATTGCGCGCATGGTGGGGTCCAAAGTCGCAAACAGCAGGTCTTCTGCCATCACTTCAGCACCGGTCAGGCGGTTGAACAGCGTCGATTTCCCGGCATTTGTATAACCAACCAGCGCGATAACCGGCCATGGCGCTCTACCCCGTCGCTCACGGTGGAGCGCGCGGGTCTTGCGAACCTGTTCAAGTTCTCTGCGCAAGCGCGCCATGCGCTGGCGGATCATTCGGCGATCGGCTTCGATCTGTGTTTCACCCGGGCCACCGAGGAAGCCAAAACCGCCGCGCTGACGCTCCAAGTGCGTCCAGCTGCGGACAAGCCGGCTTTGTTGATAATCCAGATGAGCCAGTTCGACTTGCAAGCGCCCCTCTGCAGTCGCGGCGCGCTCTCCGAATATCTCGAGGATCAAGCCGGTACGGTCAATGACCTTGCGCTTTAGCTTCTCTTCAAGATTGCGTTGCTGGATAGGTGATAGCGCACCATCTGCAATCACCAATTCGGCTTCATGCAATTCGCAATCGGTCCTGATCTGCTCTACCTGACCTGAACCGAACAGAGTGTTGGGCCGAACCGTGCGAACCGGAACAATGCGCGCATCGGCGATTACCACGCCAATGGCCAAAGCCAATCCGCATGCTTCTTCGAGCCGCTCGGCATTGTCGATGACATAAGCCTGCCCCCGGATATCCGGGCACAAAACCAGCGCTCGCGCGCCGCGCGTTACTTCATCGAGCAAATTTTCGTCGAAACTCAGTCTTCCTCGCCTTCCCAATCACCGCTCAAGTCAACATGACTCGCGGGTTGGATCGTTGACACAGCGTGTTTGTACGCAAGTTGCACAAAGCCATCGCGCTCAAGCAGAACACAGAAAAGATCGTAGGATGCAATCTGTCCCTGCAGCATTACGCCATTCACCAAGAACATCGTGACTTCAACTTCGCTCTCGCTGACGCAAGAGAGGAACACGTCCTGCAAAAGGCGCTGTTTTCCGTTGTCCAGCTGGCTTGTGAACTGCTCGGCCTCAATTGGTTGGCCGGGCATGATCGTGCTGATCGCATGCTTGTAGACCAGTTGAGATTGGCCATCGCGCCGCAGCAACAGCGAGAAATTATCGAACCAGGTGACAATACCCTGCAGTTTCACGCCCTTGACCAGAAAGATGGTCACAGGCGTCTTGTTGCGGCGCATGAGATTGAGGAAAGCGTCCTGAAGCTTCGCTTGCTTGCCACTAGACTGCGGAGCAGCTGGAGCGGAACTAGGGCGGGCAGAGAGGGTTCGCCCATCAGACATCGTTGTGTCTCCTATGAGTATGTTGGCGGCCACCTTTATGGTCCGCGATATTGTTTTGTTCTGACCGGTATTCGTTAAATTGCCGGCATATCCATACCATGACGTGATAGCCGCCAAGCTGCAACGATGTTTTTAGAATGAATAGGAAATCAGAGCCTAATCATGCTCGTCCTTCGCTTTCTTGCCGGTCATCCCCAACAGCTTGAGTTTGCGGTGCAAAGCTGATCGTTCCATGCCGATAAAGGTCGCTGTCTTGGAGATATTGCCGGAAAAGCGCCTGATCTGGACGGACAGATACTCGCGCTCAAAGCGCTCACGTGCCTCTCGCAGCGGAACACCCATTACGCCGCCCATCGATGGAATGTCGGTGTCGGTCGAACCCGCTCCGCCTGTGATTTCGGGTGGAAGCATTTCAGGCTCCACAACCTTCAATTCCTCGCGCGGCGTCATGATGATCGTTCTTTCGACCAGATTGCGCAACTCGCGCACGTTGCCGGGCCAGTCATAGGCTTGCAAGGCAGCCAGAGCCTTGTCTCCGATCTCTGGCGGGCGGAGACCTTGATCGTTGGCATAACGCGTGAAGAAATGTTCAGTCAGCGCGGGAATATCGTCGCGGCGCTCGGCCAAGGACGGTATTTCCACTGGAACAACATTTAGCCGGTAGAACAGGTCTTCCCGAAAACGTTTCTCTTCCATTTCTCCGGCCAAATCGCGCGAAGTCGAGGATACAACACGCACGTCCACACCGATCTGGCGATTGCCGCCGACCCGTACAAAACTTTGGTCAGTCAATACGCGGAGGATACGTGCCTGAGTCGAAAGAGGCATATCGGCCACTTCGTCAAGGTAGAGCGTTCCGCCATCGGCCAGCTCCAGCAGGCCGGGACGGACCAGTTTGCCGTCATTTTCCTCGCCGAATAACTCTTGTTCAAAACGTTCGGGCGTAATCCTCGCAGAGTTGACGATCACAAACGCATGCTCGGCGCGCCCGCTCCAGGTATGAAGAAGCCGGGCGGCAACCTCTTTGCCGGCACCTGCTGGGCCTGAAATCATAACTCGACTGCCAGTGTTGGCGACGCGCTTTAGAGTCGCACGAACAGCGTTGATAGCTGAAGAGTTACCTGTGAACTCTTCACCGCGAGAGAAGCCTTCGCGCAGTTGCGTGTTCTCGCGCCGAAGCCGCTCTGTCTCTGTCGCACGTTCGACAAGAAGCAGCAGGCGCTCTGCCTCGAATGGCTTCTCGATGAAGTCCATCGCACCGCGGCTTACAGCAGAGACAGCGGTATCGATATTCCCGTGGCCAGAGAAGATGATGACCGGCAGCTCCGGTTCGCGAACCTTGATCGCATCGAGCACTTCAAGCCCATCCATCTCACTGCCATGCAGCCAAACATCCAAAAGGACCAGGCTTGGACGACGTTCATCAACCGCCGCTAGCGCGCTGGCGCTATCGCCGGCCGTGCGGCATTCATAGCCTTCGTCGCACAATACGCCCGAGACCAGATCCCGGATATCTCGTTCGTCATCGACTACTAGGATTTCAAGCGCCATTCCGGCAATTTCCCTCTTCAGATGTTATCACTGTGCTGCCCCGCCCCGCTATCCATCGGGTCGCGTGCAAAGCGCAGGACCACGCGCGTGCCACCTTGCTTTCCGCTGGAAAAATTCATCTCTCCGCCGTGCTCGTCAACGATTTTGTTGACGATCGCGAGACCCAGACCGGTCCCCTTCTCACGGGTCGTCATATAGGGTTCGGTAATCCGGTCCCGCTCTTGCGGAAGGCCTACACCATTGTCCTCTACAGCGATCGTAACATGACCGAGATCATCCGACATTTCGACTGATATCTTGCCGCGAAAATCAGGTTCTTCATTGACAGCCCTAGCGCCGACCGCCTCAACCGCATTTTTGAGCACATTGGTCATGGCCTGACCGAACTGGTGGCGGTCGCAATTGAGATTTGGCGTCTCAAGATCATCAACCGAAAGAGCAAAGTCGACTTCGGGGTGCGCAACTTCCTGTAAGAAGAGGGCCTGGCGAAGCAGATCAAGCCCGTCTTCGTGCCGGAAAGTAGGCTTGGGCAAACGCGCGAACGAACTGAATTCATCAACCATTTTGCGCAGGTCACCGACCTGCCGCACGATGGTGTTGGTTAGCTCGTCAAATAGATCGCCGTCGCTTTCAATCTGCCTGCGATACCGGCGTTTGAGGCGTTCAGTCGCGAGTTGGATCGGCGTCAGTGGATTCTTGATCTCATGCGCGATGCGGCGCGCCACATCAGACCACGCCGCCTGGCGTTGATCGAGCAGCTGCCGGGTGATGTCTTCGAAAGTGATAACGTGGCCATCATTCTCCCGCGCAACTTTTACCGCGAGCGTGAGCAGTTCGCTGCCCTTGGAATGTGTCACAACACCGCTTGAAAGGCCCGCTTTGATCAACGAGCCAATCTGCGGAAGCAGTGCCTCTAGCTTGGTTCCCACTGGCGCTGCTTTTGCTGCATCCTGAAACAGCAATGTCTGAGCAGAGCCGTTCATAAGCAGTACTTCGCCCTTGGCGTCTATCGAAACAACACCCGCAGTAACAGAATCTAGGACCGCCTCCATAAAGGCGCGGCGTTCATCAAGCTGGGTGTTCGCTTCAACCAGCGCGGTGGTTTGCTTGTCCAATTGCTGCGTCATACGGTTAAAGGCGCGGTTGAGCATACCGATTTCATCTGCACCTGTGCGACCATCGACCCGCAGTGCGAAATTGCCCGCACCTACCTTGCGCGCGGCCACAACCAGATCCGTCAGTGGCTCAACTTGTCGGTCAGCAAAGCGCAGCGCGAACCATACAGCCAGACTGACCAAGGCCAGGCTGGCAATGAACAAAGCCAGATTGAAGCGCAGCTGCAGGGTTCTGGCTTCTGCGGTCAGCGCTTCAAAACTACTGGCGACGCTTTGTGCGTTTTCCCAATACCCGAATGAAACCTCTTCCGCGCTGCGGGCATTGTAGAGATATATGCCTGCAGCTCTATCGATCGGAGCAAAGGCTTCAATGCGTTCCGGGCTGCCACCAACCCAAACCAGTTCGCCCTGTTCGATAGTGGGAAGCGCAGCGTTTATCACATCGCTGGTGTCGTTATCTTGGGACAAGTTCAGCATTGCGGCGGTGCGAATGGAACCATCGTCCACCAATTGATAAATCGCACTTTCGGTCAGCTCGCGACCGGTTATCTGCAATGTATAGAAATCGATGAACTCTTCATCAGCGACAGATCCCTGCTGCAAATAGAAACGCACATCGCCAGCCATGGTGACTGTTTCTGCGGCGACCTGCCTTTGGTTCTGATCGTAATATCCCTGCGCCAACTCATTGGCGTTTTCCATCAAATTGCGTGGCTCGTCAGAGAACCAGAAATCGACCCCGGATTGAAACAAAAAGGCCGCGAAGCCAGCAACCAAGATCGTTGGCACAGCAGCGATCAGGGAGAACAGAAACACCAGGCGGACGTGCAAACGCGCTGTGCTGCCTGCCGCTCGCCGCAAGGCAAGTCGTCGACCCATTAGAACAATCAGCGCAATGGCAGGGATCAATGAAGCCACAAGCAGGAACGACACTTGCGCCGAAGGGAGCAATTCGCCGTCAACGGGATCGCGCGTATAGGCGAACCAGGTTCCCCACAGCGCCACAAACAGGGTTAGACCGCAACCGATCTCTAACCATACAATCAGGTTCGAGCGCTTGGTCGCGACAGTAAACTGCCGCCACCAGCGCGGCGACCGCCGCGATTGTGAACCTGCCTGCGCATCCATAGTTGCAACGATACAACTAGGTTGTTGCAATTATGCAAGCATTAAGTGTGGTATTTGCGTTAAAGCGGTCTGGTAAAGCGATCAGCGTTAATCGCCAGTTCTGATAACCGCTTTCGCAGAGTGTTGCGATTAATGCCAAGCAGCTTCGACGCTCGCAGTTGATTGCCCCCAGTCTGCGCGAGCGCATATTCCATCAAGGGCTTTTCGAAGGCGGCCAATGCGCTGTAATACAATGCTCCGGGCGCTGGATGGTTGTCCGCCAGCCACAATTGCAACGCACCTTCGAAATCGCGCTTGCGCTGTTCTGGTGCTCCCTCACCCTCCGGGCCCAATATCTCGTTTAGTCCATCAATGTCGACCACGTCTTCACGCGCCAAAAGCGCCAGGCGATACACAACATTGCGCAATTCGCGCACGTTCCCGCGCCAGCGCCGCAATGCCAAAATATCAAGCGCTTCTCTTGAAATCTGACGCCGCGGCAAACCATCTTCGGCCGCCTGACCAAAGAAATGCTGCGTCAGCACTTCGATATCTTCACGTCGTTCGCGCAAAGGTGGGAGCTCAATCGGCACGACGTTCAACCGGTAGAAGAGGTCTTCACGAAAACGACCTTCTGCAATCATGGGGGCCAGGTCGCGATTGGTCGCAGCAATGATGCGCACATCCACGGCAATTTCTTGACGCCCACCTACCCTGCGTATGCGGCCTGACTGCAGCGCGCGCAGAAGCCGCGTCTGGGCCTCTGCCGGCATGTCGCCGATCTCGTCCAGAAACAATGTTCCACCATTGGCCTGTTCGAACTTGCCGATGGTTTGTGCCACGGCCCCGGTGAATGCGCCCTTCTCATGACCGAAAAGCTCGCTTTCGATCAATTCTGAAGGGATAGCGGCGGTGTTTACGGCCACGAAAGGTCCAGACTTGCGAGCACCCAATTGGTGGATCGCCTCCGCAACCAGTTCCTTACCTGTCCCGGATTCGCCAGTAACCAGCACCGTCAAATCATTGCGCAGAACGCGCGTAATCATGCGGTAGACGCCTTGCATGGCCGGGCTGCGGCCCACCAAAGGCATTCCGTCGCCCTCTGAGACAGGCAGCGGCTCAGCCCCGGATCTCTGCCCGGCCGCCTGCCTGACAGCGCGAACCAGCTCGTCCAGATCGAACGGCTTGGGTAAATATTCAAAGGCGTCGTGCTCGCTGGCGCGCACAGCGGTATCCAGAGTATTCTGCGCGGATATGACAATTACCGGCATGTCAGGGTCGATCGCGCGTGCGGAGTCTAGCGAGGCAATGCCATCTCCGTCGCCAAGCATCACATCGGTCAACATCGTATCGAAACTGTGCTCCGACAGCAGGCGATCGCGCGCCGCAATGCTCTCGCAGTGATGTAGAACAAAGCCCTCATCTTCCAATGCCGCGGTGATCACGGTTGCGATGGAACGATCATCTTCCACCAGCAGAATCTTGCTGCTCAAGTTTGTTCTCCGTCACCAGCCAACGCCAGATGCATCCGGAAATGCGTCAAATCAAGCCTTGTATCCCGCTCGTGCGCGATGCGACCATGCATGTCGCGGACCAGCTTTCTTACTAACGCGAGGCCTAGCCCCTGCCCCGATTTCTTGGTCGTCACAAAGGGTTCAAAAACATGATCGCGCAGAGCCTCATCAATACCGGGACCGTTATCGGTAACGGTGATTTCAATCGGTAATTTGACCGCCTTGCCATCGTGGACAGCACTGAACGCAAATCCGCTTACAAACCGTGTACGAACAATCACCGCAGGATTGGCCTGTTCGCTCGCACGCAATGCATCACAGGCATTGCTGACCAGGTTCATGACAACTTGCTCCAACGCGTCACGATTTGCCAAAACCGGAGGCAAAGAAGGATCGAACTCTTCGGTGATCTCCACTCCCTCGGTTCCCGCAGCACGTACGGTGGCAAGCGCTGATCGAATAGCTTCGTGGAGATTGGTAGACGCCAGCTCTTCGCGGGTTGAGCCCCCCAATTGCTGCATCCGGTCGATGAGGCGGGCAATGCGATCGACTTCGTCCGTTATCACCTTGGCGAGACCTCGGTCCTTCGGCTCGAGCTTGCGGGACGCGAGCTGCGCTGCACCGCGAATTGCGGCCAGTGGATTGCGAATCTCATGCGCCAATATCGATGGAGCACCGGAACTTGCGACTTCTGCCTCGCGTTCGTTCGAACCATCATCACGCCCGGTGTCAGAAAGGGTCATGATCCGCCAGCCCGGATGAGATGCCAGTGGGGAAATGGTCAAATTGACCCTGCTCTCCTGATCATTCACGCGCAGACCCACATCGCGCGCAACCAATGGCGATTCAGGCTCGTTCAGATGCGCCAGAACGCGATCGTCAAGAATATCTATCTTGGACGCGACAGTTTTGCCTAGCAGCCTCTTCTCACTGCGGCTCAACAACATTTCCGCCGCATAGTTCAGTTCAGCAATCCGGCCCTCAGGATCGATCAGAACCGCGGCAAACACCAACCCCTCTATCTGAGCGGCCTTGTCCGGCTTTTCGCCAATGATGGTGCCGATTTCGTCCACGCCTGAGGCTTACGCCGCACGGCGATGCAGGAACGGCGTGTAAAAGCGTTCGATCTCGCCCAGCACCTGATCCGGATTGTCGATGAAATTCACGTGATTGCGAAACTCGGCAGAGCCATGCATCCCCTTTGTATACCAACCAAGATGCTTGCGCGCGATCTTGCTGCCGACATCGCGGCCATAATGCTCAAGCATGTCGTTATAGTGCTCGACCAGAGTCTCGTACTGCTCATCAAAGCTAGGGCTTTCCAGGCTTTCGCCGGTGTGCCACCATTGCATGACCTGCCCCAGCAACCAAGGTTTGCCATATGCCCCACGGCCGATCATCAAACCGTCCGCACCCGACTGTTCCAGCGCCTTTGCCGCATCTGCAATCGTGCAGATGTCGCCATTGACAATCACGGGAATGTTGACGGCATCCTTGACCTTGCGGATGAATGACCAATCTGCGCTGCCTTTGTACATCTGGTTGCGCGTTCGCCCGTGAACGGTGATCATCTTGACCCCGATATCCTCTGCAATGCGAGAAAGCTCGGGCGCGTTAAGGCTGGCATGATCCCAGCCCATCCGCATTTTCACAGTGACCGGGACATCGACCGCTTTCACAGTCGCTTCCATCAGCTTTATCGCGAGCGGAACCTCGCGCATCAGCGCGCTGCCGGCATAGCCATTCACAACCTTGCGCACTGGGCATCCGAAATTGATGTCGATGATCGCAGCGCCATTCCCTTCCTGAAGCTTGGCCGCTTCAGCCATGCTTTCGGGATCACAACCAACAAGCTGCATTGAAACGGGATCTTCGCTCTTGTCCCACTCAGCCTTCTGTATCGACTGGCGCGTTTCACGGATCGCAGCCTGGCTAGCGATCATTTCTGTTACATTGAGGCCAGAGCCATAGCGACGCACCAGTTTTCGGAACGGCAAATCGGTCACGCCCGTCATTGGCGCGAGCACAACAGGAGTGTCGATCGATACCGTGCCGATCTTGATCGGCGTCACAGCCGGTGGAGAGGGGAGCGAAGTCATCGTCTAATCATGTGCCTAAAATTTGGGCAGCGCATAGTGGATTGCGCTCTGCTCGTCCAGCCCCTAAGCGCGTGCACCGAGTCTGAGAGAAGCGTGACACAAGCCACTCCCCTTCCCCCTTTTGCTGCAATCGTAGTCGCGGCTGGTAAAGGCCTGCGCGCGGGCGGCGATGTTCCGAAACAATTTGCGCAATATCGCGGCAAGCCATTGGTACGCCATTCGGTAGAGGCTTTGGGCAAAGCCGGGGCTTCACCGCTGATTGTGGTGATCGGCGATGGACAAGAAAATGCCGCAAGGGCGGCCCTTCAGGGAATTGAAGGTTTAACTTTTGCAATCGGTGGCCTTACGCGCCAGGATTCGGTGCGAAACGGGCTCGAGGCATTGGCAACATCGGCTCCGGAGCAAGTACTGATCCACGATGCCGCTCGCGCTGATCTTCCCAACGCCGTGATCGAGCGCCTGCTTGGCAAACTTGTTGAGACTGCAGGTGCCATCCCGGTTCTGCCCGTCGTAGACAGTATTGCCGTGGCCGAGGGCGATGCAATGTCCGGCAAGGCAGACCGAGAGGATTTGCGCCGCGTTCAGACACCGCAGGCGTTCATCTATAAAGATATCCTCTCCGCACATCGCGCATGGAAAGACGCAACCGATGCTGGCGATGATGCACAAGTACTCATGGCCGCAGGCGGCCAAGTCGGCTTGGTTGATGGCGCTGAATGCCTCAAGAAAATCACATTTGCTGAGGATCTGATGTCAGACAAACCCCAAATAAGGGTCGGACAAGGCTTTGATGTTCACCGATTGGTCGAAGGCGAGGATCTTTGGCTGTGTGGCGTGCAAATCCCGCACAACAAGGGTCTGTCCGGTCATTCAGACGCCGATGTCGCGCTCCATTGCGTGGTCGATGCATTGCTCGGTGCGATTGGCGATGGCGATATCGGCACGCATTTCCCGCCAAGCGATCCGCAATGGAGGGGGGCACCCTCACCCTTGTTTGTGGAACATGCAGTGAAACTGGTCGATCAGGCCGGATACCGGATCGGCAATGTCGACCTCACTTTGATTTGCGAAGAGCCCAAGATTGGCCCGCATCGGGACTCGATGCGCGCAAGACTTGTGGAGCTGCTACGAATTGATGCATCGCAAGTGAGCGTTAAGGCGACTACAACCGAACGTCTGGGCTTTACAGGTCGCGGCGAAGGTATAGCAGCGCAAGCGATGGTGAGCCTCCAGAGAGAGATATGACCGAAAATACGCAAACAGACCACGGCAGCTTGCTGCCCGCTGATATCGATGCGCTCGCTCGCCGCGTAATAGAAGAGAATGCTGCCGCCGGGCGCAAGATCGCTTTGGCAGAGAGCTGCACGGGCGGATTGGTTGCGGCCGCGCTTACCGAGATTCCTGGCTCGTCCGCCGTGCTTGATCGTGGCTTTGTGACCTATTCGAATGAAGCCAAGATGGAATCGCTGGGTGTCGCACTCGACATCATCGAAACATTCGGCGCGGTCTCGATCGCGTGCGTTTGGGCGATGGCGAACGGTGCACTTCACAAGAGCAATGCAGATGTTGCCGTAGCCATAAGCGGGGTTGCCGGCCCCGGAGGCGGAACCAAGCTGAAACCGGTTGGCACTGTCGTTTTTGCACGGGCCACGCGGGACAGCGAGGCAAAGCCGGAAGGCGAGCTAAAGCATTTTGCGGATATGAACAGAGCAGAGGTACGCCATCAAGCCACGCTTTGCGCGCTTGAGCTCTTGCTCCCGTAAACCTCTGCCGCGCGCGCCTCGAAGGCGGCTACCATCTTGTGAAATGCACGGTCGAAGTACTGCCCTGCAATCCGTTCAAACATCCGGTTCTTGAATGTGAATTCGACCTTGAAGTCGATCTCACATCCGCCTTCTGGATGCGATCTGAATATCCATGTATTGTCTAGATCGCGCAGCGGACCATCGACATAGTGCACATCGATCTCACGCGGACGATCCTTCGCCACGCGAGATGTGAACTTTTCCCTCAGTGACTTGAACCCGACAACCATATCGGCGACCATCTCGGTATCGCTGTCAGATCTTACGCGTGTCGCGATGACCCATGGGAGAAATTCGGCATAGCGCCCCACATCCGCCACCAGATCGAACATCTGTTCGGCGGAGTAAGGTAGCCTTCGGGTTTCTCGTATTCCGGGCATCAGGCCTTTGCGCGAGCTTCCGCCTTAGCCAGCTTTTCAGCCCGCGCCGCCTTCATCACTGCGAAATCATCGCCCGCGTGATAGCTTGAACGCGTCAACGGGCTCGATGCGACTTGCAGGAAGCCCTTTGCGCGCGCGATCGAGCCGTAAGCCTTGAATGAGTCAGGCGTGATAAAATCCTCGACATTGGCATGCTTCGGCGTTGGCTGGAGATATTGGCCCATCGTCATGAAATCGATTTCCGCGCTACGCATGTCGTCCATCACCTGATGCACTTCAAGCCGCTGCTCACCCAGTCCCAACATGATGCCAGACTTGGTGAAAATCATTGGATCGTGGCGTTTGACTTCTTCCAGAAGGCGCAAGGATGCATAGTAACGCGCACCCGGGCGGATCGTAGGGTAAAGCCGCGGGACCGTTTCGAGGTTGTGGTTGTAAACATCTGGTCCTGCTTCACAAATGGCCTCAACCGCGGGCCGCATTTTACCGCGGAAGTCTGGCGTCAGGATCTCGATTGTTGTGTTGGGAGTCTCACGGCGGAGCGCATTGATCACCTTCACAAACTGCCCCGCGCCGCCATCCGGCAAATCGTCGCGATCCACACTGGTGATGACAATGTGTTCCAGGCCCATCTTGCCTGCCGCTATCGCAACATTGTCGGGCTCCAATGGGTCGACCATGCGCGGCATGCCGGTCTTCACGTTGCAGAACGCGCAAGCACGCGTGCACACATCGCCCAGGATCATCACCGTGGCGTGCTTCTTCGTCCAGCACTCGCCGATGTTCGGGCAGGCAGCTTCTTCGCACACCGTATTGAGGTTCAAGTCGCGCATCAGTTTGCGCGTCACATTATAGCCCTTGCTGACGGGAGCTTTTACGCGAATCCAGTCGGGCTTGCGCTGCCGTGCGGGACGCGGCGTTTCATCTTTCGGCGGAACAAATGCAAGGTCGTTCATGCGCGCCATGTAGGATAAGGCTGGACACCGCGCAATGGGCACTTGCCGACATTAGTATGCATAGCTAACGCAGGACCATGGACGCTACGACGCTCGCTACATTCACCTCTCCGGTTGTCTTGTTTTTCGTGCTCGGCGTATTCGCCGCCTTTGTCCGCTCGGACCTGGCTATTCCGGAAGCCATCGCAAAGGGCATGTCGCTCTATTTGATGGCGGCGATTGGCCTCAAGGGCGGTGTTGCTGTCGCCAATTCCGGGATCGATGGAACCGTTCTGGCCGCTTTGGGCACCGGCATCGCGGCAGGCTTCATTCTGCCCTTTTTTGCCTATTTCGTGCTGAAAACCTTCGGAAAGCTGGATCAGATCAACTCGGGTGCGGTCGCGGCCCACTATGGTTCGATTAGTGTCGTCACCTTTGTAACGGCGGTCGAAATCCTGACCGGGCAGGCACGAGAGCCTGGCGGATTTATGGTAGCTGTCATGGCCGCGATGGAAGCTCCCGCAATCCTGTCAGGCCTGATGCTCGCCCGCGGTCTTGGGAAAAACGAGACAGGCGGGCAGTCAACCGGCGAAATGCTGCACGAGGTATTCACCAACTCGTCGATCATGCTGTTGCTGGGTGCATTCGTCATCGGGATGATTGCCGGCCCCACCGGTTTTGCAGATGTCAGCCCGTTCTTCGAGGCAGGTTTCAAAGGTATTCTCTGCCTGTTCCTGCTCGATATGGGTTTGATCGCCGCCCGTCGCATGATGGATTCGCGCGCAATTACTTGGCGGCTCGGCTTGATCGCAATCTTCCTGCCGTTGGTAAACGGTGCTGTCGGAACAATTCTTGGCGTGGCCATCGGGCTTGATGCTGGATCTGCCGCGGCGCTTGGTGTTTTGTGCGCCAGCGCCAGCTACATTGCAGTTCCGGCTGCTATGCGCCTTGCATTGCCAGAGGCTGATCCGGGTATCTATCTGACTATGTCGCTCAGTATCACGTTTCCGTTCAACGTCCTGATCAACATCGGTCTGATCAGCACACTTGCCGCCTATCTCACTGGAAGCGGAGGGATCATGCCATGATCGAAACAGTCACCCGCAAACGGATTGAAATCCTTGCTGACAAGGCGCTGCTAAAACGTGTCACCGCAGCTATCGAGCGCGCAGAGATTACCGGCTGGACCGTCACGCCCGTGGATTCCGGCAAAGGACGTGACGGTCATTGGCGTGAGGAACGCGTGATGGGTACAGACAAAGTGTTTGTCCTCACCATCGCCCCCGAAGACAAGGCGATGAAACTTGCGGAAGAAATCGCACCGATATTGACCTCTCACGGGTTTCTTTTCAGCATGTGGGACGTCGAAGTGATCAGAGGCGAACGCTTCTAATCCCCTTGGGAGGGGGAATGACCAATGCCTGAATATGCTGAACTGCTGCGAGGCTATAAGCGCTTTCGCGCAGACGGATACCCACGTCAGAAAGCTCGCTATGACGAGCTGGTACGCGAGGGCCAGAGCCCCAAACTCATGATTATCAGCTGTTCAGATAGCCGCGTTGATCCAGCCCAGATTTTTGACGTCGATCCGGGCGAGATTTTCGTCGTGCGCAATGTTGCGGCCCTGGTCCCGCCATTTGAGACCACTCCCGGTTATCACGGCGTATCTGCTGCAATCGAATTTGCGGTCCAGATGCTGGAGGTCAGGCAAATTGTCGTGATGGGGCATGGACGCTGCGGCGGATGCCAGGCCGCGCTCACACAAAGCATGAAGGCCAAAGATCCGGGCAAAGGCGGGTTTGTGGCAAACTGGGTCAGCCTCCTCGACGAAGCAAGCCAGACAGTATCGTCCAAGCATGGCACCACCGGTCGCAAGGCAGAACTTGCGATGGAGTTTGCTGCCATTCGACAAAGCCTCACTAATTTGCGCAGCTTTCCATGGCTCGCAGACAAGGAAAAGATCGGCAAGCTCAAGCTGCGCGGCGCCCATTTCTCGATCAAGGAAGGTGTGCTGTATTCACTTGATGAGGACACCGGCGAGTTTCTGCCAGAAGACTAAATCGAACGGAGTAATCGCTTGCCCCCGGCGTGCCCTGCCCCCATGTCAGTGCATGTCAAAACCCGTAAATATCGCTCAGCTGATTGACGCAGACAACACCACTCCGGAACGAATCGATCCTGCCCTGACGGTAATGGCCGAGTTGGTCCAAGTGAACATTTGGCACGCCTACGGCGATTTCCCTAAGAACAATCTCGCAAAATGGGACAAGATCACCAATAAATTCGGTATTTGCCCGCAGCAACAATTTAATGTTTGCAAAGGCAAGAATGCCACCGATATGGCGATAACCATTGATGCAATCGATCTGCTTTATCAGGGCAAGGTTGATGGCTTCGGCATCATGACTGCGGACAGCGATTTCGCACCGCTGGTCACGCGGCTGCGTCAGGACGGGATCCTGGCTCACGGCTTTGGAAAGGCCAAAACCCAACAGGTTTTCAAGAGCGTGTACACGCGCTTCATCGAATTCATGAAACTGATTACGAACTATAAATCTGAAGTTGCTGCCCAGGACAAAGACGGCAATTTTTTAGGTTCAGAAGGTCTCGACACCAAGTTGATGGAACTGATCACGGCTGTTTACTCCGATGCCGAAGGCGACGAAAAGGGCTACGCCAATCTCTCACATCTCGGACAGATTGCGGGCAACCGTTCGAGCTTCGATGTCCGAAATCACGGCTTCAAAAGCGTTAATGAGATGTTTGATGCATTGGACAATTTCAAAGTCGAACGCCGCGAGAACCATGTTTATTTGAAGCGACGACGCTAAAGCCGTTGCAAGCAAAAAACGGCGCAGCTTTCGCTTAGAAACTGCGCCGCTCGAAATGCACATTTCATTTGGCTTAACTGGTTTGGGCTTCCGGTTCTGCTACCGCAGGCACTTCCGGCTCGCTTACAGTTGCCACCGCTGCCGCCTTTTGAGTCGTGTAGGCCGTCCAAAGCCTTGCGATGGGCAAGCGATTGCCGCCAACCTGAGCAAACGACTCCATCGCCGCGTCGAACTTGCCTTGCTCTAGCTGACTAATACCAAGTCGGGTCAGAATTTCATTCTTGTCAGCGCCTGGCATCGTGGATGCCTTGGTGTAGAACACCTCTGCCTTTGTGTATTCGTTGTAGCTCAGGAACGCGTCACCCGCGGCAACAACTGTGCGCACGCCAGCGCCAGAAACACCAGCATCACGCTCTAGAGAAGGAAGCTCTGCTTCATCGGCCGCAATCCGGTTCTTCGCTGTGCCTAGTGCGTCAGAGAGGTAAATGTCATCTCGGCTGACAATCCCCGAAGCGTATCCCTGTTCGATGACGCGTCTAACCTCATTCGGCAGACGGCGCGCATCGGCGGCTTCCACATAGTCGATGTATTCATACTTCTCTTTCAACGCGCCGACGCGGTGGGAAAGACGCATCAGATCGAGCATTTGACCGCTGTCGTAAGTGTTTAGGTTACGGACAATGTTAATTGCGTCGCGCCAATTGGTTTCACTTGGATAGGCCGCAATCCAGATCGAAGCGAAATCATAAACTTGCGGAACGACTTCATTGTTGTAGGCCACACTCAATCCGCGACGGTACCATGCCTCATCAACGCTTTGACCGGCAGCCTTGCGGCTCTCGATGGCAGTCGCAAGATAGTTGAGCCCCTCTGCTATACGGCTCTCGGAAATAAAACTTTCTGCCATCGCGATCTGCATGTCAGAAACAGAGACAGAATCCGTGTTGAAATTGGCAACGATTGCCGCCTGAAGATAGGCTCGCGCTCCGGGATGGTCCCCTGCAGCATTCGATAATTGATACGCGATGAAGTTGAAGCGACCGATATTCTCAGTTGGAACCTTTCCACTTTGCAGCATCAAGCCCATGCCCTGCAGCTGAAGGGCCTGCTCCCTGGTTTGCACGCCAGCGTTATAAATCAGGCCGCCCAGTGCATTCTTCTCGTCGCCAGACTGCGCGAGCGCAATAATCGCGGGAAACTGTCCAACAACCGTCGCCGCAGAGCCATCGTTGGCATTCACTGCATTCTGCAGCGGCGTGAACGCTTCGATGAATTCCTTTGAATATTCAGCTCTTGGTTCTTTGTCTTTCTTCTTGCGGTCACGCTGCGCATGCGCCGGATCTGAAATAACTCCGCTCAGCATCACAGCCCCGGTAAGCAGCGCCACTGCCAAAACGATTGACGACCCCGGCTTCTTGCGAGCGCGCAAAGGTGACACAAAAAGACGCATGAAATTTACTCCTGAAACAAATAAAATACCGCGGATTCCCCGCGTGTAAAATACAACAAGCAGAACCCAATGGCGTGGTCTGGCCTATTTTGCAATTTTTCCTATGCAAGCCGTGCTGAACGAGCTTTGAATGATGTTAAAAGCAAGCGTTTTGGAATTTGCACAAGAGCACCGCCCTATGTGTGGAAAAAGCTTTCTTTATACCGCATTTGTTGCCCCATAAACTGGCGGAAAATGGTCCGAAAGCCTACATTCGACACTCATTGACCGCTGGAGACCAGCCTAGCTAGAACGGATACGCTTTGAGCGACGAAACCGATACAATTTCCGCACCACAACCATCAGGTGAGTTTGAACGAGTCGACATCGTCGACGAAATGAAAACGAGCTATCTTGATTATGCAATGAGCGTAATCGTGAGCCGCGCCCTACCAGATGTGCGCGATGGCTTGAAACCGGTTCACCGCCGCATCCTTTTCGCCTGCAAGGAAGGTGGCTTTGTTGCCGGCCGCCCTTATCGCAAGAGTGCGAAAATCGTTGGTGACGTGATGGGTAATTATCACCCACATGGGGACTCCGCGATTTACGATGCCCTCGCCCGGATGACGCAGGATTGGTCGCTGCGCGTTCCATTGATCGATGGCCAAGGTAACTTTGGCTCCATGGATCCAGATCCCCCTGCGAGCATGCGCTATACCGAAGCGCGGCTGGCGCGGGTGGCGAACACGCTGCTAGATGATCTGGATAAGGATACAGTCAATTTCGCGGATAACTATGATGGTTCGCTGAAGGAGCCACAGGTTCTCCCTGCGCGTTTCCCTAACCTGCTGGTCAATGGCGCAGGGGGTATCGCCGTTGGTATGGCGACCAATGTGCCGCCGCACAATCTGGGTGAAGTGATCGATGGTTGCTTTGCCTTTCTCGACAATCCGGCGATCACATCAGAAGAACTGATCGAATACATTCCGGGACCCGATTTTCCAACAGCCCCGCTGATACTTGGCCAGTCAGGCGCCAGATCGGCCTATACGACCGGACGCGGCTCCATCCTGATGCGTGCACGGCACGAGATCGAGACCGGCCGGAACGACAAGCAGTCTATCGTCCTGACTTCGATGCCATACCAGGTCGGTAAATCGGGCCTGGTAGAAAAGATTGCCGAAGCGGCGAAAGAGAAGCGTATCGAGGGCATATCGGACATTCGCGATGAAAGTTCGCGCGAAGGTGTGCGCGTCGTTATTGATTTGAAGCGAGACGCATCTCCGGAAGTCGTGCTCAATCAGATCTGGCGCTTCACGCCGGCTCAATCGAGCTTCCCTGCAAACATGCTCGCCATTCGTGGCGGACGCCCTGAAACGCTTGCCCTTCGCGACATAATCCAGGCCTTCATATCCTTCCGTGAAGAGGTCATTACTCGCCGGACAAAATACGAACTCAATAAGGCGCGCGAACGTGCGCACACCTTGCTTGGTCTGGTTGTCGCGGTTTCCAATCTGGACGAGGTGGTGGCGATCATTCGCGGTGCGCCAAACCCTGCAACGGCGCGCGAACGTTTACTCGCCAAGGAATGGCCGATCGGCGACATCGCGCAATACATCCGCCTGATTGAATCAATCGAGCCCACTGCCGATCAAGAAGGTGGCACTTACAATCTTTCAGAACGTCAAGTGAAGGCGATCCTGGACCTGCGCCTGCATCGTCTTACCGCATTGGGCCGGGATGAAATTGGTGAAGAGCTCAAGGAACTTTCGATCGCCATTGAAGAGTATCTCTCGATCCTTGCCGACCGCGTAAAGCTCTACGGGGTATTGCGCGAGGAACTGGAGGAAATCCGCAATACCTACGCCACCCCGCGCGTGTCGGAAATTGGGCCTGCCTGGGATGGTGTTGAAGATGAAGACCTGATCGAGCGCGACGAGATGGTCGTGACGGTCACGCATAGCGGATACATCAAGCGTACACCGCTCGACACGTTCCGCGCGCAAGCTCGCGGCGGCAAGGGCCGCAGCGGGATGGCCACGAAGGATGAAGATGCTGTTGTCGAGATGTTCGTCACAAGCACGCACAATCCGGTGCTGTTCTTTACAAACACCGGCCGTGTATATCGTTTGAAGGTCTGGAAACTGCCCGAAGGTGGACCACAGACCAAGGGTCGCCCAATGGTGAATCTCCTGCCGTTGGGCGATGACGAACGCGTCACCAATGTGTTGGCCTTGCCAGAGGATGAAAGCGAGTGGAACAAGCTCAACATTGTCTTCGCCACCGAGCAAGGAATGGTACGACGCAACTCGATGGATGCGTTCACCAACGTGCCCACCAATGGCAAATACGCCATGGGCTTTGTTGAAGGCAGCGGTGACAATTTGATCGGAGTCGAATTGCTGACCGAGGATCAGGAAATCTTCCTTGCGTCCGATTCCGGCAAGGCTATCCGGTTTTCCGCCACTGATGCGCGCGAGACGAAGAGCCGCACCGGCATCGGCGTGCGCGGAATGAAGCTGAAGGACGGTCAGAAAGTCGTATCAATGGCTGTGCTGGATGCGGGTGAGCGCGACACCGAAGTTCGCGATGCCTATCTGCGAGCAGCGGCGTGGAAGAAAAACGATGCCGAGCCTTCACTAGACGGGGAGAAAGTCGCGGAAATGGCCGAGAATGAAGAGTTCATTCTCACGCTGACATCGCGCGGTTACGGAAAAATCTCTTCCGCCTACGAATATCGCACCATTGGCCGGGGCGGTATGGGCCTGACCAATATTGGTGAACCTTCGGACAAGAACCGCAATGGTTCTGTCGTCGCGAGTTTCCCGGTGAAGCATGGCTCTCAACTGATGCTGGTCACCGATCAGGCCAAACTTATCCGCTTGCCGGTTGACTTCCGCCACATGATTGAAAGCGGGTTTGAGAACCACTCTGGCTACTCGGTATCTGGGCGTAGCTCATCTGGCGTACGCATATTCAATGTCTCGAAGGACGAACAGATCGTCGGAGCGGCGCTGATCGACGAGACTGAAGAGCCTGAAAATGAGGTTGAAGAAACTATCGTCGAGGAAATGGTCGAACGGCGCGGCGACGGTGATGTAACAACGCCGCCAACCACGCTGCATTCGCATAAGGATATCGCAGGCGACAGCGAAGAATGAGTTTGACAGTTAGTCCGTCAGGTCAATCATGCGGTGCGACTGTCACCGGGGTTGATTTGTCGGGAGAACTAACCGCAAAGCTCATTGCCGATATTCGGGCCGCCTGGTTGCAGCACAAAGTGCTCGCCTTTGCCGGCCAACAGATGGACGATGACGCACTAGAACGCTTTACCATTGCAATGGGCGGCTTTGGCGAAGACCCTTTCTTTGCGCCAATCGAGGGTCGGCAGAATATCGCCGCTATCCTGCGCGAAGCTGATGAAACATCGCCACTGTTTGCCGAAAACTGGCATAGTGACTGGAGTTTTCTGGCAGAGCCCCCATCCGGCACCTGCTTGCTGGCCGTGGATATTCCGCCAACGGGCGGTGACACGCTATTCGCCAACCAGATCGCGGCGTTCAATGCACTTACCCCTGAACGACAGGAGTTTCTTCGGGCTCTAACCGCCATCCATTCCGCTCAGCTCGCTTATGCGCCGGATGGTTCGTATGGCGAGAAAGACACCGGCCGAAGCATGGACATTCGGCCAGATGAAAGCGCCCGTGCAACGCAAACACACTCATTGGTGCAAAGACACCCTGAAACCGGTGAAGAGGCGCTGTATTCCACGCTCGGTTACATCATCGGTATTGAAGGAATGGATCAAGCGGATGCGATCGCTCTCCTGTCAGAGCTAGCCCAGTGGCAATCGCGCGACGAGTTCGTTTATCGCCATCGCTGGGAGCCGGACATGCTGGTCATGTGGGATAATCGGAGCGTGCTACACAAGGCGACCGGCGGCTATGAAGGCCATCGGCGTGAATTGCACCGAACGACGATTGCCGCCTAGGCAGGCTAGGCGGCCTTTTCGCGCCCCGGATGCTCTCCGCCCAGTGTCTGCACCACACCAGTTGCGATCATGAACTGTCCAGCGAAGTAAAGCGGCCAGATCAGGTAATGCGGCAGATCGCCCAGATCGAATGCGCCCAAGCGACTGAAAATGACAAAGTCCGAGATTACGAATAGCACAGCACCGATGCCAACGCGGTACCGCGGAAAGCGGCTCATCCACGCGCACGCCGCCATTCCGCCCAGCGACAGCCCATAGAGTGCCACCATCAAATCGCCGCTCAACAGCCAGCTGATCGCGGGTGTTGCGAGCAGCAATACAACCGCCAATGCTTTCTGCAAGCTAACAGGATTGTCGCGCGGATTGCGTAAATAGAGCCAGCTCGCGAGAACATGGGAGACAAAGAAAAGCCCGCCGCCGAGCGCGATATCGAACTCGATGCCCATGTCACCCAGTGCGCTAAACAGCATCACCACCGCGAGGATTTGCGCATCCGGGCCAAACCCGCGCCGCATCGCATAGAATGCGAGACAGGCCACCCCCATGCCTTTCAGCACGATCAGCCACACTTCCCCGATCGGATTGTCGCGCAAAAAGTAATAGGCAACCGCAGCAATCAAGCTGGCCAGCAACCAAGGGCGACGATTGATCAAAGCGCGTTTTGGCATGCAAACTCCCCTTGGCGACACTGCTAGGGCTTGATGGGGTGCAACTGCAAGTCTAACTGCGCGACACAATGACTTTCGATGTGCACATTATCGGCGGCGGCCTCGCGGGAAGCGAAGCGGCCTGGCAGCTAGCAAAGCGCGGTTTCAGGGTGCGTTTGTCCGAGATGCGCGGGTCAGGAGAAATGACACCTGCGCACCAGACTGATGGCCTGGCGGAGCTTGTCTGCTCTAACAGTTTCCGGTCCGATGATGATGAAAAAAACGCTGTTGGCCTGCTGCACCATGAAATGCGGGAACTGGATTCGATCATTATGCGTGCCGGGGAGATGGCGCGCGTCCCTGCTGGTAGCGCGATGGCCGTCGACCGGGATGCCTTCAGCAATGAAGTGACGCGCATATTGGCCGAACATCCGAGAATCAAGATCGTGCGCGAACGTGTCGACACTCTGCCCGATGCCGGCATGACCATTGTTTCGACCGGTCCGCTGACTGCGCAAGAGCTGGCTCAGAATATCGTGAAAGCCACAGGGCAAGAGCGCTTGGCGTTCTTTGATGCCATTGCACCGATTATTCATCGCGGCAGCATTGATATGTCTAAATGCTGGATACAGAGTCGTTGGAACAAGCGAACCGAAGCCAGCAATGAAAATGGCGATTACATCAACTGTCCGATGACAAAGGAACAGTACCTCGCCTTCCATCAGGGCTTAATTGATGCAGAGAAGACCGAATTTCGCGAATGGGAGAAGGACACGCCCTATTTCGAAGGCTGCATGCCAATTGAAGTCATGGCTGAGCGCGGGGTCGAAACGCTTCGCTATGGTCCAATGAAGGGTGTTGGCCTCGACAATCCTTACGATACCAATGAAGAGCACCCGCAGGGGCGCTGGCCCTATGCAGTTGTGCAACTGCGTCAGGACAACAAGCTCGGCACGCTATGGAATATGGTCGGTTTCCAGACGAAGCTGAAATATGGCGCACAGGTGGAGCTGTTCCGTACCATCCCTGGATTGGAAAACGCGGAGTTTGCAAGACTTGGCGGGCTGCATCGCAACACATTCCTGAATTCACCACTCGTGCTTGATCGGCAGCTTCGGCTGAGGGAGGCACCCCATATCCGCTTTGCCGGACAGGTCACCGGCTGCGAAGGATATGTCGAAAGCTCTGCTGTGGGGCTGATTGCGGGCATTATGACGGCTTGCGAACTTTCCGGGCGCGAGTGGTCCGCCCTGCCCGCGACGACTGCCATGGGAGCCCTGCTTAGCCATATTACAGGCGATGCAGAGGCAGAGACATTCCAGCCCATGAATGTGAATTTTGGTCTATTCCCGCCGCTGCATGATGTGAAGAAGAAGCAGCGAAAAGAGGCCTATACATCACGGGCCAAGGCCAAATTAACCGATTGGATCAGGTCAAACGAAGCTGCAACTGCGTAGCGTTTAGCATCGGCAGGACGACCGCTTCAAGCGGCGTTTTGATGCGGTTGTTGCGAATTCCTTCATTGCAACTTGCCGTCCCCATCAGCATCGTCCCCTTCGAACTTCTCTGCGGTAGCCACGGCCCATTCTTCGAAGGCGAGCAAATTGTTGCCGGCCAAATCGAGCTTACGAAAGCCCTAGCTGCGGGTGGACAGCATTTCATTGCGCGAAATGCACCAATCGCGAGTGCGGTTGTAAAGAAAGAAGCGTCGCTGCTCTCTCGTAAGCTCGCTGGCCTCAGGTGTAGTTGGCCCCGTCATCTCACCCGGATTTGAGACAGGCAATTCATCGGGATTTTAGCGTGCTTCTTCCGCCTCGGCCTTTCCTTGCCACCAGTAAAGGCCAATTGTCGCCATGATAAGCCCAATATCACTCGACTCCTTACTTCTTCCTCTAAATTAAAAGGAGGCTATACGAAACTACTTTCCAATTAAACCCGCACGTAATGCAGCCAAGGCCGCACCTCTGCCCACCATCAACGGATGGCCACCGCGCCTGATAGAACGCCGAGAAAGTGCGGTTAGCACTGCAAGTGCTCTGGGCATTGATCCGGTTGGAGTATTCACGCTCAACTCGGCGCGGGCCAGTTCAAGTATCAGCTCTCGTTCTGTCTGATCAGAAACATGCGCGGCTGTATTCGCAAGCGCCCATAGTGAGCCTGCTTGTTGCGCCCGCTTTGCTAAACCTTCGTGCGCGCATCCGAAGGCTTGAGCCAGGGGTCTGGCGCGACCTTGGGCAAACTGTGACAGAATATCGGCTGTGAGCTCTTCTGCAATCAGGAAGACCTCCCAGGCATCTGCCAAAGGTTGAAGCAGCTGCGCATCCCCTCCCCAGCTTGCCCCGATTGCGTCCAGCACAACGTCACCCGCTGGGCGGTCCCTCGCCGAAGCCAATAACATGTCGCGCCACCAGGCTATCCGCATCTGTCCCAGCAAAGATTCGCTAGAGTTTGCGACGATCTGTCCCAAACGGCGATCCAAAGCAAAGAATGACGCGAGCTTCGGCCGAATGTCCGGCTTGGCATAATTCAGCGCCACCCGTTCGGCATCACCAATTTCGGCTTCAAGGTCGCTTGTCATGGGCAGCCCTAGTGCCGGAGCCGCGTGACGTGTCAACCTTTGAAGATCGCAGAATCCGTAAGTTTGCGGAGAAATGAGCGCTGATTCAGTAGCCCTTCATTAACCACACAAGTGAACGAACCGCATACCTACTGCGCGCTAAAGACTAACCAATGCAGCCAATTCAGGTTCTGCGAAAGGAATAGACGCCATGGGTGTGTTGAAGAAATTCAGCCGGAAACTGCGCCGCAGCACGAGCGGCAATGCCGCAATTCTCTTTGCGCTGGGGATGCCAGCCCTGATGGGGGGCGCAGGCCTGGCTGTAGACACCGCGCAATGGTATTTGTGGCAGCGCGAATTGCAATTCGCAGCAGACCAGGCCGCCTTGGCCGGCGCATGGGCACGCGGCAATGGCGACACCGGTACAATCTATATCACTCGCGCCAATCAGGAATTCTCCGACAATTTGTCAATCATCGCTAACAATGGCGCGACGCACGCGGCTAGCCTGGCCGATTGGGGCGCTGGTACACAGAACAGCGTGATCGTACGCGCAGAGGTTGTGGCTGACCTGCCGTTTGCAAGCTTTGTTATGGGGCGATCCACTACCATTCGTGTCAACGCACAAGCAACGTTTGAGCGAACAGATGAATACACTGCCTGCCTGATGGCGCTCCACCCTACCGCTGGCAGTGCAATGTGGTTTAATGGTGGCCCAACAGTCGACGCGGCTTGCGGTGTCGCTTCACTGTCTACGTCGGACACCTCGATCCGTACCAACGGAAGCAGCCGCGCACAAAACATCAACACCGTCGCGTCTGCTGGCGGTATCGACGATGGTATGGGTGCCTTTGCTAACGCCAGCACGATCGAGAATTTCGACGGCCTGAATGATCCGTATTCAGGTCTCACCCCGCCGGACAATCCCACCCCGCGGACGTTGTCATGCGGGTCATCTGGTTTGAACTACACAGGAGATGGTTTTGATAATGGCGATCAACCATTATCGATTCCAAAAAAAATCTATACCAAATTCCCGAGAAAAACATGCAAGGCGCTACCGGGAACTTACACCGATTTAGAGATCGGCGGCAATGCCAACCTAACTAGCGGGATCTACGTGATCGATGGTGGTCGGTTGAAACTTAATGGTGGCAATCAGCTGACCGGAACCGGGGTGATGTTCGTGCTGAAGAACGGCGCGCAGCTAGACATCAACGGTGGAGCAGACGTGTTTCTGTCACCGATGAGCGCATTGCAACTTGTGGCATTGGGCATTCCGGCGGATGATGCTGCCCGTATGGAGAACATGCTGATCTTCGAAGATCCGAACTCTCCGGGCAACTCGGGAAGCAAGCTCACCGGCGCTACCAACTTTACCAACTTTACCAACTTTGACATCAATGGCGTGATTTACATGCCCAAAAGTGAATTGAAACTGGCTGGTAACATCCAGGCAACCGCCAATTGCATGATGGTGATGTCATCGAAGGTGCAAGTAGCAGGTACAGCTGATCTGACCACGCTTTGCCCGATTGGCGAGACACACAGCGTGGTCGTCGGCAATGGTGGCACACGCGTAAGGTTGGTGGGGTGATCATGCTAAGCAAGCTTGCCAAGACATTCGCTAATAGCGAGCGCGGAAGCGTAGCAATTGAAACCGCGTTCATCCTGCCAATCCTGGCTACGATGACCCTTGGTGGCCTGGAGGTGAGCAGCATCGTCTCGCGTCAGGCCGAGCTTCAGACATCGATGGCAGAGGCTGCGGCGGTGGTCGTTGCACGCCCGCCGGCAGAAGCGAGCGATCGCGCCACGCTTGAAGCGATTATCGAGGCTTCGGCAGGTCTTCCTGCTGATCAAGTTTTAATGCAGCTGCACTATCGTTGTGATACGGCAACCACCTTGGAAGCCAATGCAAGCAGTTGCGGTACGACTGCGGTGGTGTCGGAATTCATTATCATCACAATGACTGACACCTACACTCCGGCATGGACAGATTTCGGAATTGGTGGCCCGGTGAACTTCAACATTACGAGGCGGGTGCAGATCTCATGAGCAGAACATCCGGAAATCTCGTCATGGACCAGTCTGGTTCGACCATTGTCGAATTCGCTATTCTGGCACCTGCCATTATCGGCCTGCTGTTTGGTGTCTTCCAGGTTGGAATCGGCATGCAGGCGCAAAATGCGCTGCGATCAATCGCTCAGGAAACCTCTCGCTTTGCCGTTGTGGAATACCAAAAGGGTAACGAGATCACCGATGCGACGATCGAAACCTGGGCAGAGACCGCCGCAGCAACCGCGCCCTATCTGCTCAACAACACTTTCGACGCGACGGTGACAAGCGTTCCGACGCCACGAGTCGCCGGAACATTCGAGAAGACCATCACGCTGACCTACACCCCGCCTGCGGTTGTACCTCTGGTAAACTGGGTGTCGCCGCAGCTTACATTCTCTCGCCCGATCATCGTGCTTGACGAGTAAGGGTGCATCAAAAAATTAGCGTCAAAGCGGGGGGCCACAGTGCCCGCCGTTTTCGTTGCGGACTAGGCCTTGTAACAAACCTTCTTGACTGCTGCGACGATGCGCGGAGCGTCAATAAACGCAAGCTTCTCCAGGTTTGCCGCATAAGGCAGCGGGACATCCTCATCGCATACACGCAAGACCGGCGCGTCTAGATGATCGAAGCCATCCTCCATGCAAACCGCCATCACTTCAGACGCGATTGAGCAAGTTGGCCAGCCCTCCTCAGCAATCACGAGGCGGTTTGTTTTGGCGAGCGAAGTCAGGATTGCTTCCCGGTCCAGCGGACGCAAAGTGCGCAGGTCGATCACTTCTGCATCGATGCCTTCTTCGGCCAGCGTCTCCGCGGCTTCCAGCGCGAGCCCGACCCCGATTGAGTAGCTGACGATTGTAACGTCGCTGCCTTCGCGCATGATGCGCGCCTTGCCGATGGGCAGGACATATTCGTCAACGTCGGGCACATCGAAGCTGCGACCATAGACCAGCTCGTTTTCGAGGAAGACAACAGGGTCCTCGCTGCGGATTGCTGCTTTCATCAGGCCTTTCGCATCTGCACTGTCATATGGTGCAATCACGATCAGGCCCGGCACGCTGGCATACCACGGGCCATAGTTCTGGCTGTGTTGGGCGCCAACCCGGCTGGCTGCGCCATTCGGGCCGCGGAATACGATTGGACAGCGCATCTGGCCGCCAGACATATAGTTTGTTTTCGCGGCTGAATTGATGATGTGATCAATCGCCTGCATCGCGAAGTTGAAGGTCATGAACTCGACAATTGGGCGCAATCCACCCATAGCCGCGCCGGTTCCAATGCCTGCAAAGCCATATTCTGTAATTGGCGTGTCGATCACGCGCTTCGGGCCAAATTCGTCGAGCAGTCCTTGCGTAACCTTATAGGCACCCTGGTACTCGGCGACTTCTTCACCCATCACAAAGACGCGATCGTCGCGGCGCATCTCTTCTGCCATCCCATCACGCAGCGCTTCGCGTACCGAAACTTGGGAGAAGCTCGTGCCTTCGGGGATCGAAGGATCAGCTTTTGGTGTCGTAACCGGCTTCGAAGGAGCAGCTGACGGTGCTGGCGCAGGCGCGACGACAGGAGCGGCAGCCGAAGGTGTTTCCGAAGCGCTCGCCTCGTCACCTTCGCCTTCGAGCTCGGCAATTACAGTACCGACAGCGACATTCTCGGTGCCTTCCGCGACGAGGATCTTCGTGATCACACCATCGTCAATGGCTTCAAATTCCATCGTTGCCTTATCGGTCTCGATCTCTGCAATGATGTCGCCAGCTTCGATCGTATCACCAACCTTCTTCAGCCATTTGGTGAGCGTGCCCTCCTCCATAGTCGGAGAAAGCGCGGGCATCTTGAGTTCGATCGCCATGGCTCAATACTCCTCCACCAAAACATCGGTGTAGAGTTCAGATGCATCCGGCTCTGGCGAAGTTTCGGCAAAGTCCGCGCTCTCTGCAACGCGGGCCCGGATTGCCTTGTCGATGGCTTTCAAGTCTTCCTCTGTCTTCCCTTTTTCGAGAAGGACTTTCTTGAGCCCTTCGATGGGATCGCGATTGTCGCGCATACCCTGCACCTCTTCGCGGCTACGATACTTCGCAGGGTCAGACATTGAATGGCCGCGGTAACGATAGGTATTGCACTCAATCAGCACGGGGCCGCCGCCTTCGCGCACGTGCTTGAATGCGATTTCGGCCGCGCTACGCACTTGGAGCACGTCCATACCATTCACGTCCATCCCGGGAATACGGAATGCTGTACCGCGCCGGTGAAATTCGGTTTCCGCGCTAGAGCGTGCAGTGCTGGTGCCCATGGCATACTGATTGTTCTCTACCACAAACACGATCGGCAAATTCCAAAGGGACGCCATGTTGAAGGTCTCATAGACCTGTCCTTGGTTGGCCGCGCCATCGCCAAAATACGCCAGGCACAAACCGCCATCCTCTTTGTATTTGTGCGCCAAGGCGAGCCCGCCGCCGAGCGACACCTGTGCCCCGACAATGCCATGGCCGCCATAGAATTTGTGCTCGGTGCTGAACATATGCATCGAGCCGCCCTTCCCCTTCGATATACCAGCCTGACGTCCGGTCAGCTCTGCCATAATGACGTTGGGATCGATGCCATACGCAAGCATATGTCCATGATCGCGATAGCCGGTGATCACGCTGTCGCGATCATTGTCGAGCGCGCTTTGGAGGCCAATCGCAACCGCTTCCTGCCCGATATACAAGTGACAAAACCCGCCGATCAGGCCGAGACCATATAGCTGCCCGGCCTTCTCCTCAAACCGGCGAATAAGAAGCATTTGCTCATAGAATGTCAGCAATTCCTCGTCGCTGGCATCGTATTTCAGGTTCTTCTCATGCGCTTCCTGAAGCGAATGCAGAACGAAATCGCCGTCGTCCGAAGCTGGAGATTTAGCAGACGCATTCTGCGCCTTTTTCGCCGCTTTAGCCAAAGCTCTCATCCTTGTTTATTGTTCTTCCCCGGAGAGGTGGGTTGCGCGCATGATATAGGCGCAAGCCGCACGGTTACGCAACGTCAAGCGCGCATCTGCGCATACGAAATCATCAGTTTGAATTGCGCCGCGATTACTCTTGATCGAGCGTTATGACGATCTCATCCGGGTGAACAACATTCATGTTCTCCCGCAACAGTTCGCCGACCAGATCAGGGTCCGCTCCATCCGGGTGAAGCCGGTCGACTTTGTTCTTGAGCATGTCCCGCTTGGCTTGCGTTTCCGCAATGTGAGCCTTGCGTTGTTCCAGCAGCTCTTCACTCTCGTTCCAAGCCAACAGTCCTGTCGGACCCGCAATCGCAAAACTCGCAATGACCAGCAGTGCCGCAAGAGCCAAGCCCTGCCTCAATTGCTCTTTTGGTGGTTTGCGCATTTTGCCCCGTCCTCGTCAAAGCCACAGAATCATAGTTAACTGCCGCTTGCAAGTAGTTTGTGTCACAAATCAGTATGAACGCGGCAGTCCGAGTACATGTTCGGACAAGTATGACAGGATGAGATTGGTCGATATGGGCGCAACTGTGTAGAGCCGCGCTTCGCGAAACTTGCGCTCCACATCATATTCTTCAGCGAATCCAAACCCGCCAAGGGTCTGCACACACATGTCAGCCGCGGCCCAGCTCGCCTCCGATGCAAGCAGCTTTGCCATATTCGCCTCTTCGCCCGCATTGCCGCCCTGATCATAAACATCCGCCGCATGGTGCACCATCAATTCGGCCGCGCGCATTTGCGCGTAGCAGCGCGCGATCGGAAATTGCACGCCTTGATTCTGGCCGATCGGGCGGCCGAAAACTTCGCGCTCATTGGCGTAGCCCTTCGCTTTTTCAATGAACCATTTGGCATCGCCGATGCATTCAGCAGCGATCAAAACGCGCTCTGCGTTCATGCCGGACAGGATATAGCGGAAGCCCTTGCCTTCTTCCCCAATCAGCGCGCCTGCCGGGATACGCATATCGTCGAAGAACACCTCGCAGGATGAATGGTTCATCATCGTGCGGATGGGCTTGATCGTCATTCCCTTGCCCACAACTTCCCGCATATCGACCAGGAAGATCGACAGTCCCTCGGTTCGCTTTTCCACTTCCTCTCGCGGAGTTGTCCTAGCTAGCAAGAGCATCAGATCGGAATGCTCTGCACGGCTTGTCCAGATCTTCTGGCCGTTGATCACATATTCATCACCGTCTTTGGTAGCTCGAGTCTTGAGCGAAAGTGTATCTGTTCCACTGGTTGGCTCGGAAACGCCAAACGCCTGAAGGCGTAACTCACCATTGGCGATCTTGGGCAGGTATTCGGCCTTTTGCGCGTCACTCCCATACCGAAGCAGCGTGTTCATGATATACATTTGCGCATGGGCCGCACCGCCATTGCAACCTGAAGCCTGGATCTCTTCCATAATGACCGATGCCGCATCAAGTTTTAGGCCACTGCCCCCAAATTCCTCCGGAATCAGCGCTGCCAGAAACCCAGATCTGGTGAGCGCATCGACAAACTCGGCCGGGTAATCCCGCGTTCGATCCTTGTCGCGCCAATATTCGCCGGGAAACTCTTCACATAACGCACGCACCGCGCGCCGGATTTCAGTCAGTTCTTCGCTTTCCTGCATCACTGCTGGATTTCCCTATTTGAAGTTGCTTGCGCTGATTGCCCAAGTGCGCGCGCCAAGTCCACCTGATCAAGTTGATAGACTTGCGCAATCTGAACTTTGGGACCATTACCCTCGCGCTATCCATTGGCTTGGTAAGCAAAGAGGGAAAACTCAAATATGCTCAATCAGATCGATTATCAGGTCACGGCGATGATGGACTGATTTGCCCAGTCGATACCGGTGATCATCGTCGCCATCATTGTCCTTTTGCTGACCGGATTGCTTGCTGGTTTTGCAGTCAAGATTGCGGGTCGCATTACCGGAAAAAGTTGACCTTCGCCCTTCTCTGCGCAATCTGGTGGCGACTTTGGTGAAACTGGCCATCTGGTTGTTCGGCGTAATGCTGGCAGCGATAATCGTTTTTTCCGACCTTACACCTGGCAGTCTGTTTGCGGGACTTGGCATCGGCGAAGTTGCAATCGGTTTTGCATTTCAGGATATTTTCGAGAACTTCCTTGCAGGCGTGCTGATCATGCTGCGCGAGAAAATGCGCATTGGCGACACGATCGAATGCGAAGGGATAATTGGCAAGGTAGAACACATCACCTTGCGCGAAACGCACATTCGCGCCCTGTCTGGAGAGCTGACGGTCGTTCCAAACTCGATACTGTTCAAGAACCCGGTCGAGATACTGACCGATCAGGACCGGCGCCGCTTCGATGTCGTAGTTGGCGTTGCCTATGACCCAAACCTTGATCAAGCAGCAGAAGTGATCCGCAAATCGGTAGAGAGCGTCGATGGCATCATTCTCGACAAAGGGATCGATGTTTTCGCGCAGGAGTTCAATTCCAGCTCTGTCGATTTCAAGGTGCGTTGGTGGACTGGTTCAACCAATCGCGACGGACATGAAAGCCGTGACAAGGTCATCTGCACGATCAAGCAAGGTCTGGACAATGCGGGAATAAAAATTCCATTCCCCCACGTGACACCTACATTCAAGGGTGCGGTCCCGCTCGACAAATAGCACCCATGGTTAAGGCCTAGTGGTTTTTAGGTTTTTTCGTGCTACTCAATTTCATCAAGGAGATTGAGAGCGATGGAAATTCTGCGTTACGACCCAGCCCGCTTTGCGGATATCCCTGACTATCCATTTGCAGAGCAATGGCTCGAAATTGATCTGGGTGACGGGCACAAAGGGCAGATGCATTATCTGGACGAAGGCCCGAGTGACGCGCCGCCCATCCTGCTGTTCCATGGCGAGCCAAGCTGGAGCTTTCTCTATCGCAAAATGATCCCGATCCTGGTCGATGCCGGATTTCGTTGTTTGGCGCCAGACCTGATCGGATTTGGCAAAAGCGACAAGCCCGACGATCAAAACTTTTACACCTATGCCCGCCACGTTGATTGGCTTGAACAATGGCGCGACGCAGTTGTGCCGAAAACCGCCGGACTATTCTGTCAGGACTGGGGCGGACTGCTTGGTCTGCGAATGGTTGGCCGCGCGCCAGACCGGTTCAACTTTGTTGTGGCCAGTAACACATTCCTACCGACAGGCGGCACGCCGTCGCCTGCGTTTCTCGCTTGGCGCGAGTATGCCAAGAGCTCGCCCGATTTCAAGATCGGTGAGCTGCTCCAACGCGCCGCATATACTGAACGATCAGCGGCGGAAATTGCCGCCTATGACGCCCCCTTCCCCGATGAACCAAGCAAAGCGGGCGCACGCGCATTCCCTCAGTTGGTGCCGGTCGAAAATGGCATGGCGGGCATTGAAGAGAACACCGCAGCTTGGGAGCATCTGGCCGCTTTCGATAAACCGTTCCTGACCCTGTTTGGTGCGGATGATCCTGTTACGGGCGGGTTAGGCGAAGCTCTTGCCGGGCGGATCAAAGGTGCAAAGGGTATGCCGCACGAAATCCTGAACGGCTGCGGTCATTTCTGTCAGGAAGACCGGCCGGCAGAGCTATCCCAGGGCGTGATCGAGATGGGTAAACTGGCGGGTATTCTGGATTGAGCCAAGCGGGCTATCTCAGCCGCGCTCAGGAATACGGGCTCGCCGCGACGACCGCGGTGGTCACTGCCAATGCGTATTACATCCATCCCATTATCGGAGAGGTTGCGCGCGATTTCGGCGTAAGCGATGGCGCAATTGGCGTCGTTCCTGCGCTCAATCAGATCGCACTCGCAATTGGCATCTTCCTGCTTTTGCCGCTCGGCGATAGATATTCCAACCGCAGCCTTTGTATCCTGTTTGTCAGCCTGCAAACGCTCGCGATGTTGGGAATGGCTTTGGCAGCGCAGTTTGCGCTCTTCACATTGGCATCGACACTGTTGGGCTTTGTGACAATTGCCCCCTATCAGCTCCCGGCGTTTGCATCCAAGCGGGTTGCTCCAGAGCGGCTCGGTCAAGTGACTGCGCTACTCACAGCCGGTGTAATCTTTGGCATTCTTGTCGCACGTGTTGGCGCTGGTATCGTTACAGAGGTTTACGGTTGGCGCACAGTTTATTGGATCGCCGCCAGCCTGATGATTGCAGTTACGTTGATGCTCCCGATCACGATGCAGAGCGAGACGGCGCCAGAAAAACGCCCGACCGGTTCTTATCGAGAGCTTCTAGCGTCGGTGATCAGTTTGGCTAAGCAGCACAAAGACGTTCTCCATTCCGCGATGATTCAGGGTCTTAATTTTGGTTGTTTCACCGCAGTCTGGCTGGCACTTGCCTTGCACCTAACCAGTCCTGCGCTTGGTTATGGGGTCGATGCTGTCGGTTATCTGGCGGGTATTGGCGCGATCAGTGTTCTTACAACCCCGCGCATTGGTCGATGGGCTGACCATGTCGGGCCGCGCCGCGCCAGAGCAATTGTCGCTGTGCTGCAATGTGCGGGAATTGCTTTACTCTATCCGTTCGGGTTCAGCGCATGGGCTGTGCTAATTCCGCTCACGCTCATCAATCTGGTTGGCCCATCGGTCGATGTGACAAGCCGGATGATCTTTCTGGCGCTGGAGCCCGCGATCCGAACCCGGCTGACGACAATCTATATCGTGATCATGTTTATCGGCGGCGGCATTGGAAGCGTTTTGGGCACAGCGATCTATGATGGATACGGCTGGGCCGGCACATGTCTGCTCGTCGCCATTGCTTCAGCCACAATCTCGCTTTTGGCCTGGGCAAATTACCGACGGATTGGCGCGCGCTAACTGAGTGGTGACCCCGGCGTGATTCGAACACGCGGCCCCCAGATTAGGAATCTGGTGCTCTATCCGGCTGAGCTACGGGGCCAACCTAGTGTTTTAGCTTTTCCTCAAACCTGTAGGTAACCGATGGTCAACTCTATTTAGGTTGTATAATTGCGAAAAGCCTTCGCTGCCTAGTCCCTCGCCCTATGTGTCGCAACACAAAGCTGCCAGCAAAGCCCCAGTTAACTCGTAGATAACCCCTTGCCTGACCGGTGCGCCGCGCTAATCTGCGACCCAAACTCAGAAGCCCAGAATGCAAAAGTGCAGTGCTCGATTACCTCCTCACTGACACACAAGCTACCGCGAAAGCCTCGACAACGTCACACCGGCCGATGCCTACTTCGGCAGAGCCACAGAAATTATCCAAATAAGAGAAAAGTTGAAACGAAAGAAGCTTGAACATCGGCGCTTGCTTCACCGCAAGCTCGCCGCTTAAAAAACATCAACCAGATGAGGCCAAACACTCGCTAAACCAAAGCCTCAGCGTGTCTCAATTTATCTGATGACAGGCAGTATTATGAAAAAGACATTGCGTCTTTTGCCCCTTGGTCACACAAGATAAAAACTGTCATGCGTTAAATGCAGTAGCCTGTTAGGGGGAGGTCAACAGCAGATGGTAGAACACGTCGATTTCAATGGCTTTATGGAGGGCGTCAAGCGACGAAATCCGCATCAACCCGAATTTGTGCAAGCCGTGCAGGAAGTAGCGGAAGATATCTTCGATTTCATAGAAGACAAGGAAGACTACCACAGCGAGCAAATCTTGCGGCGTATCGCCGAGCCCGATCGGGTCGTAAGCTTTCGCGTGTGCTGGGAAGACGACAAAGGCGATATACGCGTCCAACGCGGTTGGCGCGTGCAGAACAACAATGCCATCGGCCCTTACAAAGGCGGCATTCGCTTTCACTCGAGTGTCACCGAGAGCGTGCTCAAATTCCTCGCTTTCGAGCAGACATTCAAAAATGCACTAACTGGCCTACCTATGGGAGGCGGGAAAGGCGGCTCCAACTTCAATCCCAAAGGCAAGAGCGAGCGCGAAATCATGCGGTTTTGTCAAAGCTTCATGACCGAGCTCTATCGTCACATCGGTCCTGATGTTGATGTTCCCGCGGGTGATATCGGTGTCGGCGGGCGCGAAATTGGCTACATGTTCGGCCAATACAAACGCATCACCAACCACTTCAACGGCGTGCTGACCGGCAAAGGCCTGGAGTATGGCGGCTCGCTCATTAGGCCGGAAGCGACCGGATATGGCGCGGTTTATTTCCTCGCCAATATGCTTGCGACCAAGGAGATGGATCTTGAGGGCAAGACTGCCGCAATCTCCGGCTCAGGCAATGTCGCAACCCATGCTGCAGAGAAGATCATCCAGCTCGGCGGCAAGGTGCTCACTTTGTCAGATTCAGGAGGCTTCATCCATGATCCCGACGGGATTGATTTGGAGAAACTTCATTGGGTGAAGGACCACAAGAACCGCCAGCGCGGACGGATTTCCGAATACGCGGAAAGATACAGCAATGCGACTTTCCACGAAGGCAAGACGCCATGGCATGTGACGTGCGACGTTGCCCTGCCCTGCGCGACACAAAACGAGCTGCTGGGCGATGATGCCCGCGCATTGGTTGAAAATGGTTGCATCGCGGTGTCAGAAGGCGCGAACATGCCAACCGACCTTGAAGGTGTGCATGTGTTCAAAGTTGCCAAGCTGCTGTACGCGCCAGGCAAAGCCGCTAATGCGGGCGGCGTTGCAGTATCAGGGCTTGAAATGAGCCAAAATTCGCTTCGCCGGTCATGGAGCGAAGATGAATTGCAAGAGATGCTGCGTGATATCATGCAC
Organism: Altererythrobacter rubellus; assembly: GCF_030284385.1. Classification (NCBI taxonomy): domain Bacteria; kingdom Pseudomonadati; phylum Pseudomonadota; class Alphaproteobacteria; order Sphingomonadales; family Erythrobacteraceae; genus Altererythrobacter; species Altererythrobacter rubellus. The sequence continues at coordinate 1,513,356 of NZ_CP127221.1, read as the reverse complement.
GGTATTCACGAGCGCTGCCTCACCTATGGAACGCAAGACGGCGGCTATACTGACTATGTCAAAGGCGCGAATATTGCAGGCTTCAAGAAGGTTGCAGATGCCATGTTGGCGTTTGGCGTCGTATGAGCGAGGCTCCGCAAGGCTCAGACAAGGCCTTCTCTCCACAAGCTATTCATCTGGTGCGCACGATCACGCAGACCAACCTCACATTGAGCCAGATGGCTGACCAAAAGGCAAGCTTACTGATGGGTGCAGCCATCGTGGTTTTCACACTCGCCATGGGACAGGCAAGCAGCGGCGATCCGGCGCCTGCAATGGTGGCGCTAGGTGTTTCCGCCTTTGTGTCAGCTTGTTTGGCGATTGTAGCTGTCTTGCCAACAGCAGGCGCCAAGCCGGTCGCAGACGATCAGCCCAATATCCTGTTTTTCGGAGTCTTTACGCAGATGGAAGAAGAGCAGTTCGCAAAGTCCGTAGTGTCAAAGCTCAGCGATGAGGAAGCGATGTATCACTTGATGCTGCGTGACATCTACCAGAACGGCCAAGTGTTACACCGCAAGAAATATCGGCTACTGGGATGGTCATCCCGCGTTTTTCTGGCTGGCCTTGCCGCCTCGCTCGCAACCTTTGTGATGAGCGCGTTCTAACGCACACCTAGTAGCGCAGCTTCTTCGCGAATTCGCGCTTCGGAAGCGGGATTGGTGGCAAGCGCTGCCTGTAAGGCCTCGTTCGCTAGATCGGGCTGATCTAGCGTCATGCGGCTGCGAATCAACATGATCCAACCTTGAACATCGCTGGGGTTTTTTGCTAGCCGCCTTTCTAGCCGCCCGACCATGCCTTCGGCCATCGTACGCTGTTCGCTTGGAGGTATTGAGCCTGCCGCAGCGATCTGAGCCTGCGTCGGTCCGCGCGGAGTATCGCTAACCGCTGTTGAACCCCGCACCGCTTGCGCGATAACAATCCGCTCCTCGACATCGATCCCATTGATCGCACCGACTTGCTCGATTGTGCGGATGAGATCGGTTTCCCATGGAGCGCTTTGCGGCGTTTCTGCCAAGAGGGCCAACCAACCCGCGATCGCGCTATTGTGATCGCCGTCAAGATCCTTCTGTACATTGAGGAAATAGCGAGCGCGCGGATCGCTTGGATCAAGTTCGATTGCGCGATTGAATGCCTCCAATGCACTGGGAGGCAACGGTTCGCGCTGAGACGCCATGACACGTGCTTCGCCCAAGGCCGACCAAAGCACGGCTTCATCATCGTCCAGAGCGACGGAGCGTTCATATGCAGCCTCAGCCTCCAGAAATTCACCCCGCTGAAAATGTGCGAAGCCCAATTGCTGCCACGGCAGTGCGTTGTCGCCCGCCGCATCTGCTGTTGCACGCAATTGTTCGATGTTGATCGGACCCGCTGGGTCTTGACCTGAGGCCTTGGCCTCACTGCCACCATCCCATGCCTTATAACCGACCACCGTTATCAACAGGAGCACTGCACCAAACAGCACTCCAAGTTGGGGGCGGCTAATGCCGTTCTCCAAAGTCTTAGGGTTTTCTGATGCGTGCATGTTTTCGAAGTAGCATTTCCAATGATTGTGGGCAATTACCTTTGGTATTTTTGGCAGCTTGCGGTACAGTCGTTTGTAACGGCAATTTGAATATTGGAGTTCGGACTTGCCCAAAGTTTTCCGGGTTGCGATAATTGGTTCCGGCCCCGCTGGACTGAGCGCGGCCGGGCGCGCGGCCGCCCTCGGCATGAACCATGTGCTGATAGAGAAAACCGACCACCTGTCTGACACGATCTACAAATACCAGAAGGGCAAGCATGTGATGGCGACACCATCCAACCTCGTGCTGCGCTCTGATCTCGATTTCGAAGCCGGCAAGCGAGAGCGGGTCCTCAGCACTTGGGACGATCAGGCCGCAAGCCAAGGCATCAATGTGATGCTCAATGCTGAAGTTGCCGCAATCGAAGGCGAGACGGGTGATTTCACCATCAAGCTAGCAGACGGGCGTGAACTGACTGCGCAAGCCGTAGTCCTCGCCATCGGCACGCAAGGCAATCCCAATCGCCTGCGGGTCCCTGGCGCTGACTTGCCGCATATCCAGTATCAGCTCGACGATCCGGGAGAATATTTCGACGAGCACATCACCGTCGTTGGATCAGGCGATGCAGGGATCGAGAATGCGCTTGGACTCGCCGCTGACGAAGCGCAGCGCAACACAGTCACCATTCTCAATCGGCGGGCAGATTTCGCCCGCGCGAAAGCCGCTAACGTCAAACAGCTTGAAGAGGCGGAGCAGGACGGTCGCCTTATCGTCCGGCGGGAGACAAGCCCATCCGAAGTCAAGCCTGGCGAATTGGTTCTTGAGACTCGCGATGGGGAAGTCGCGATTCCATGCGACCGGATCATCGCGCGGACCGGGTCGCAGCCGCCACGCACCTTCGTCGAAGCTTGCGGAATCGAGTTTACAAGCGGAGAAAGAAGCGCCTTTCCCAAGCTTTCGCCCAGCTTCGAGACAACCCAATCCGGTATCCACGTGATCGGGGCCTTGGCAGGCTATCCGTTGATCAAGCACTGTATGAACCAGGGCTATGATGTGATCGAATTCCTCAATGGAAATGCAAATCTCAAGCCCGCTGACGAGCCGATCCTGGCAGAGAAATTTGCGCCCTTGCCCGGCAATCGCAGCGTTGATGAATGGCTTGAGCTGTTTGGCCAGAATATAGAGATCTTCAACGATCTTTCACCGCTACAATTGCGCGAGCTGATGCTCGACAGCACAGTCCATGCCTACACATCTGGCGAGCTGATCTTCGCCCGCAATGCCCCCGGATCATCAATGTTCGCCATCGCGCAAGGTTCAGTCGCAGTCGAAGTGAATCCCGACGACCCTTCACAGACTGTACCGATCTCCCAAGGCTCGATCTTTGGCGAGGTTGGCCTCATTTCCGGACGCAAGCGCGGAGCAACGATTCGCGCCGCTGAACCGATTGTAGCGATCGAATTGTCCCGCACGGCGGCGCTCAAATTGCTGGCAACGTCACCCGGTGCCAATCGCGTGGTCAACCGCATCTCCATTGAGCGACAGTTGCTCCAGATGTTTGGTTCGGGTCTGACTTCTAATGACGTCGCAGAACTGGTGGAAAGCGCTGAATTGGTCGAAGTGAGGGCGGGCGAAGCTGCTGTCACGGAGGGCGCAGACGACAAGGACGTTTTCATCATACGCAGCGGCTCTATGATCGTTGAGAAAGCAATCGGTGGCAAACAGGTGTTCCTGAACTATCTCCCCGCGGGCTCCTATTTCGGCGAGATGGCGGTAATCGACGGTTCCCCGCGCATCGCCAGCGTCAAGGCTGCAATCAAATCCGAACTGATCCGACTGCCTGGCGATGCCTTTATAGCTCTGATCGAGCGCAATCCCACGCTGCGCGAGACCGCGCTGGCGGAAATGGCGAACCGGCGCGAGATCAACGCCTTTGTCGAGAGCCGCAAATCGAGCTTCAGCGGCGCCGTCGATCTCTATTCGGAAACCGCACAATTCCTGGTTGATAACGGCATCGGCGAAGCGACCGATGTGCTGCTGATCGACGAGAAACTCTGCATCGGCTGCGACAATTGCGAGAATGCCTGTGCGGACAGCCATGACGGCTTGTCGCGACTCGACAGAGAAGCCGGGCGCAGCTACGCGCATTTGCATGTCCCCACCAGTTGCCGCCACTGCGAACATCCGCATTGCATGGCCGATTGCCCCCCCAATGCAATCAAGCGTGGCCCGGATGGCGAAGTGTTCATCGATGAGACCTGCATCGGTTGCGGCAATTGCGAGCGCAACTGCCCCTATGGCGTGATCCGGATGGATGCGAAGCCGCCGGCCAAGCCATCGCTGCTGCAATGGCTACTGTTCGGCAAAGGGCCCGGCCCTGGCGAAGCGCCGTCCAAATGGCGCAAAGCAATCGCTGAAAATGAAGCAGTGCAGCAGCCCAAGCTCGCGATCAAATGCGATATGTGCAGTGGGATCGAAGGCGGGCCAGCTTGCGTGCGCGCATGTCCCACCGGCGCAGCGATCCGGGTTGCGCCTGAGAAATTCCTTTCTGTCGCGCGGATCGAGGGAGGCGAGTAATGGTGAGCCTTCCCGAGAGCAAGGTCGACTTTCATGGCACGCGGCGCGGCGCGGAACATGAGAGTTTCCTCACCCATCGCGGCATGCGCTGGGCGAAAATCGCTGGTGGGCTGAGCTTAGTGTTGTTCCTCGGCTATCTGCTGATCGACCAAGAACCCCGGCCCAATGGAGGCAGCTGGTATGGCTATACGCTGGGTACGATCGGCCTGGGGCTGATTGTGTGGCTCTCGCTGCTCGGCGTGCGCAAGCGCCGAATCAATGAAGGGCATTGGAGCCTCAAGGCTTGGACCAGCGCGCATGTCTTTCTCGGACTGTCACTGGTGGTTATTGGCACGCTCCATACCGGCTTTCAGCTGGGCTGGAACGTCCACACGTTGGCTTGGGCCTTGATGATGCTAGTGATCGCGTCAGGCATCTATGGCGTGGTGGTCTATGCGACCTTGCCAGAACGTTTGAGCGCGAACCGCAAGCAAATGACCCGCGGGCAAATGGTCGAAGCACTTGCTGCAATCGATCGGCAGCTTGAACAAGCCGCCCAACCCTTGCCGCGCGACGAAGCCGATCTGGTTATTGCAGCGCTGGAGCAGAACGTTTTTGCGGGAGGCGGATGGGTACGGCTGACAGGACGCTATCGCCACTGCGCCACCGCACGCGCGCTCACTGCCTTCCGGGAAGATTTCCGCGCAGCTAGCGACCAACAGGCCCCGAAAGCTCGCGTCTCTGCTCTGCTGAGAACCCGTTCAGCACAATTGGCACAAATTCGCCGCCAGATGCGCTTGAAGGCGCTGCTCGAAGTCTGGCTGTTCATCCATATCCCAGCAACAATCGCTTTGCTCACCGCGCTGCTCGCGCATGTGATCAGCGTGTTCTACTATTGGGGTTAGGCAGATGGCGTTCCTGATCCGCACCATCGATCAAACCGCGTCAGGGCGTGAAATCGTGCGCGAGAGCGTGGTCGATAAAGACACGCTCTCAATTGGCCGCGCGGCGGAAAACGACATCCATTTGTCCGATCTCGCAGTTGAGCAGCATCACGTGACGATCGCCGCCGCGACAGGCGAAAAGCTTGATATCAAAGCGATCAGTAGGCTGGGATTTGAGATAGATGGCCGGACGGAGAAAGCTGCCAGCATCGATCCCGCGCAAGGTGCAGAATTGGCGCTGGGCAGCTCGCGACTGGCGATCAGTCAGAACAATGGCCAGGTGATGCTGATCATCACCAAAGCGGTTAGCGGCGAGGATGCGGTCGATGCCAAACGCAGCTTTGCGCTTGCTGGTACATTGCCCGGCAAGCGAGCGATGTCCTGGGGTTTGGCCGCGGCGATACTGTTCACTTTCCTCGCCGTCCCGATTGCTTCGCATCTCACTCGCGAACGGATTACAACAAACGACGTCGATCGCGCGGGCCAGGTCGATTTCGATGGAAGCTGGAGCACCGGCAAGCTCAGCCTTGCGCATCACAGCCTCGAAGACAATTGCGAAGCCTGTCACGTGGACGCTTTCGTGTCGGTCCGCGATGAAGCCTGCCTCACCTGCCACGAAGATATCGGCGATCATGCTGAAGCTCCGCGCCTTGCCAATGGACGCGCACCGCATGAATTTGGCGAGGGCTTCCAATGGGCAGTGGCAGGCATGTTCGGCAAGGAAGGCCCGGGTGCGTGCACGACATGCCACACTGAGCACGAAGGCCCTACCCGGATGGGACCGGCAAGCCAACTGTTGTGCGCTGACTGCCACGACACGCTCGATACGCGCCTGACGGATACAACCCTCGCCAATGCGAGCGATTTCGGCAAAACCCATCCCGAGTTCAAAGCCGCTATCTTTACCGAATTCCGACAGCAAGAGCCCAGGCGCATCTCGCTGGGCGACAGGCCGCGCGAACGCAACGGGCTCAAGTTCCCGCATGACGTGCATCTCGATCCACAAGGCGGGGTTGCGCGTATGGCGATACGCCTAGGCCGTGGCGCAGGCTATGGCTCAGCGCTGGCTTGCAAAGACTGCCATGAAGCGACCAGCGACCGGGTCAGCTTCGAACCGATCGACATGGAAGCCAATTGCGAGAGCTGCCACAGCCTCGCCTATGATCAAGTGGGCGGCACGTTCCGAACGTTGCACCATGGCGATGTTGACCAGATGCTGGCCGATCTGCGGGCGATGGACCGCAGCCCGCGCCGCCCGGTCGTCACGGGACGCTCGCGCCCTGAAAGATATGCACGTGGCGGGCTCTACTACTCAAATTTCGGACCGCCCGGGCGTTCGCTGGTCGGGATTGACCGCGCGCTCGCGCCCGGCGGCGTGTGCGGCGAATGCCATTTGCCAGCGACAAGCGGCAATAGGCTCGACGTGATGCCGGTCAATCTCCCTGATCGCTACTTCGCACACGGCGGCTTTGACCATCACGCGCACCGGCAAGAGGAATGCAGCACCTGCCATGAAGCGGAAAGCTCCAAGGTGTCGAGCGATGTACTGCTGCCTGATCTCGCGAGTTGCCGCGAATGCCACCAGGGCGAAACCGCGATTGAGGCCGAAGTGCCTTCAAGCTGCGCGATGTGCCATTCATATCACCGGCCAGGCACGCCTATGCCGCAAGATCACCCCGACAACCGCCGCAGCGAGATCGCTAACCTAGGCCCGGAGGCGCGCTGAGATGGCCAACAAGGAACAATCTCTGCTGATCGCACAAATGACTGATATTCATATCGGTTTCGATCGGGAAGGCGGCGACGAAGAGGCGAATCTTAAGCGCTTTCGCCAAGCCCTCGCGCATTTGTTGCACCAACCCGAGCTTCCCGACATGCTAGTGCTTTCTGGCGATTTGACTGACCGAGGAGATGCGGAGAGCTTTGCGCGGCTTGTGGAACCGCTCCTCGATTTACCTTTCCCGGTATATCCTCTGGTGGGCAATCACGACACACGCGAGACCCTGCTCGAAACGTTCCCCAACTGCTCCAGCGACAATGGATTTGTCCATTACGCTATCGAACAGGCGGGACTGCGAAACTTGTGCCTCGATACATTTGAGCCTGGGCGACACGGTGGTGCCTTTTGCGAGGCGCGCAAAAACTGGTTGAGCACGCAGCTCGCAGATCACTCTGACACGCCGACGCTTATCTTCATGCATCACCCGCCCATTGTCAGTGGGATCGACTGGATGGACCCAAGCCCGGATGAAAGTTGGATCGCAAATTTTGCGCAAGCGATCGATGGCAATGATCAAATCCTTGCTATCCATAGCGGCCATTTGCACCGGTCACTGCAAACAAGCTTTCGTGGTGTTCCGCTAGGGGTCACGGGATCAATCGCGCCCGCTGTGACGCTCGACCTGCGCCAAATCGATGGGGCTACCCCTGATGGCCGGGCGCTGATCGCAGACGAACCACCCATTATCGCATTCCACCGATGGAACGGCATTACGCTAGTTTCGCATCAATTGCCGGTTGGGGATTGGCCGGTGCTTGCGCACTACGGGCCAGAGCTCCAGCCGCAGATAAGAGGCATTTTTAGCCAGCGTGAATAGAGTTCAGTTCGCCAAATCGAAGCGAACAGGCCCGCGCCCCGGCACCCAAGCGCTCATGTCAGGCTCATCGCTGACTTTCCATGGCACGCCATCACGCCGTAGGAACAGCCGCTCCATTTCGGGCCGGGTGAATGGCCGCGAGCCAAGCCTACCGAACACCGCCATCTGGCCGCCCGTTTCATCAACCGCGCGGTCGCGGTCGAGACCTTTGCTGAGCGCGATTGCAGGTGTCGGCGTCTTGGCCCAGGCGATGAGTTCAGGCACCGGCGCAGGGCTGAATCCGTAAAAATTGCGCTGGCTGTCTGGACTGGTGAGTTGTAGCACTTTGAGCCCATTGCGCCCATCTGCAACATAGGCAAACAAGCTCGCATTGGTCGACGCAATTATGACGTCCTCTACATCGTTTAGCGTGCCGTCGAGCGTTTCCTTCGCGTAGATGAACGGTTTGAGTGGATTGGTGACATTGATGATCGCCAAGCCTTCGTGTTTGGCCGCGACATAGGCATAGGTCCGCGCAACATATATCCGCTGCGCGTCGTCTAGCGGCACAGTCGCATCGGGCATTGCAACCGGATTGCGCAGCTGAGTGACATCAAACAACTTCACGCCCTCCGCGTCTGACACCCAAAGATAGCGGAACTGGATGGCGCTTGCTCGCGCATCGTTGAGTGGGAGCACTGCAGTGACCTTGGGCGCGAGCGGCTCAGCCAGATCGACCACAACCAACCCGCGCCGCGTAGTGATGTAAGCCACTTCGCCAGCCAGATGGATGTGACGCGCGCCATCGAGCACACCTTCGGGATTCCACGCTCCAGTGCCATCGGTAAACTCGGCCCGGCGCAGTTTGTTGTTGCGGAACTCGCCATCGGCCAGCGAATTCACATCGACCAGCACCAGCCCTTCCTCGGCATCTGTGATGGCTGCATAATTATAGATCGGGAGGAAGGGCTGCTCCTGATTGGCTTCGCGCATTTCAGGCGTATTGCGAAGCGGATTGATGGGCTGGTTCGTCGCCAGTGCCAAACAGGTCGCATTCTGCGTATCGACATGGGTATCGTGCCCCAGCGCAGAGAATGGCGCGGTGATGATCCGCTCCGAAATGCCTTTGTTGGCGATTGATGCCACGTCATAGGCACGGAAACCGCCCTTCCCTTCCGCGACAAACATGTACTCGCCCCGCAACTGTAGACAGCCAACCCGGTCGCGCGTCCCCTCATGCGTGTTGACAAATTGCTCGAAAGCCTTGGTTTCGCCGCTCAAATTGCCATCGAACGTGATGCCGCGGTTCCAGTTGCGCAACTCGCGTTCATTATCTTCGACATGCATCCGCCAGTAGTCTGGATAGGCATAGCGGTGGAGATAGGAGCCAAGAACTGCCTGCGGTTCGTCCCACTCCGTCACGCGGATTGCTGAGAACCCGCCTTCATTGCCGGTCCATGCGTGCAGGCCGACGAAATTGACGTAATTCGTGCCGAGCAGTAGCAGCTGTGCCATGATCGCATTATTGTCATCATTTTCGGATAAGTGACAGTCGGAACATGTCTTGGTCTCGGTCCGGCGCACAGTATGCGGGAAGTGCGGCGCAAATGCCTGACTTGAAAAGCCGATTGCAGAAATCGGTGCTTGTTGCACATAGATCCGCTCGCGGTTGATATTGGTCGAGGAGAGCACGAGCGCGGAGGAAGAGCGCACTGGCGCGGTCTGGTTGCCCTTAGTCGTCTGATGTTTGCCTAGCTGGAACATCTGATCGCGCGCAACCTGTGGGTTGTAAGTCGCGAAATTGCGCGTCGTCTCACCTTCGTAACGATGCACTTTACTCTTCCAGTTGGCTTCGATGGGCAAGTGGCAGCCGCCGCAAGATGTGGTCCATGATAGATGGCAAGTGAAGCACGCCATCTCAGGATCACGGTGCGCGCGATCATCCAGCTCGATGCCCAGACCGAACTCGAAATTCCCCGTCTCTCCGCCAAGCCGGCTCATCAGTTTGGCCCGCGCAGCCTTGGCATTGAAACCGGATGTATCGGGGTCGACACTGTTCTTGACCAGGCTGACTTCCCATTCGAGTGCGGGATCAACAATCGAGCGCTGGATAAGAGTGCGCTCACCATCTTCAGTTTCGGTCCATTCGAACCGTCGGCGGCCATCGGGGTTGCGCAAAAGCGTCAGGTCATTGCCCCTTGGCGGTGCAGCAGGTCCGCTGGTCCGCAGCGTGGGATAGGCATCGGCGGTGCCGTGGCAATCCTTGCAACCAATCTCGATCGCATCGGCCACTTCGCCATAGATCAATCCGTTACCGTGGCTGTCCTGCGCGTAATGACAATCGGCGCATTGCATGCCCTTTTCGGCATGGATGCTCATCAGGTGAACGGCCTTGCCCGGATTGGTGCCCGGCTCGACGAACTTGCCTTCGTCCTCGCGACGCCATTTCTCCGGATCGTCAGGATCAATGATATTGTCATTCTCATCGAGCAGATTGCCTTCGCGATCACGCTTGAAGATCGCGCGGAAATTCCACCCGTGGCCATGATAGTCGGCAAACTGCGTATCACGCAGCTTCGGGTTCAAATCATAAACATTGCGCAGGAAATCGAGATCAGCCCACTTGCCCTTCGGCGCGGCACCTTCGGGATTGCGATCCAGCACCGCGCGAACCTCTTCGGCAGTGGGATATTTCTGCTCAGCCGGCCACATGAAAGGCGCGTCACTCTCATAGTCCCACATGGTATAGCCAAGGTAGGAATTAAGGAAAATATTGGGCTGGTGCATGTGACAATTCATGCACTGTGCCGTGGGGATCGCCCGCGTGAAGACGTGTTGAAGCGGATGGCCCTTCTCTTTCTTCGGTGCCTCGCCGTCATCGTGGTCGCCCCCGGGGTGCTTGAGCGAGCCATGGCCGTTTGCACTTTCAAGCTTACTCGCGATCGTCGGGTCAGACGTGATCGTCTGTCCGTCGCGGCCATATTGCGCGTAGATCAGCGAATGGCGCGGCTCGCGGTCATTGGCGTAGACAACGTGACAACTCGCGCAGCCTGAATGGCGATAATCGCCCGGCTGGTCATTCGTGCCCATGAACCAGGTGAAGGGATCATTGAGCCGGGTCTTGTGAATGTTGAGCGCGGGGATCGCGACACGAAGCCCAGTAGCCGGGCCGCGATTGGACTGCTTGAGGTCCGGCCGACCCGGCTCTTCTAGGCGCTGGATCTGACCCGTAGGATTGGGCAAGCCGATCTCAGGGAATTGTGACGCGATATTGCGCCCACCGCGCTCGAACACGCGGAAAACATCTCCGGGCGGGATCACATGCCAGGTCGGCAGCGGATAAAGTTCAGCGAGCGCGCCGCGTTTCTTCTGGGCTTCGCTCAGCTCTCCTGGTGGGTCTCCGGGTGTCACCAGCTTCGCTGGTTCCCCTTCGCGGGTATAAGCCTCTCCGATAATGTAGTTCTTATAGGGCAAAATGCCGTTGTTATAGGATGCCCCACCCCACAACATTGCCCCCGTTGCCATGATCGAACGTTCGCCCGCTTCGATCGTCGCCATATGGCAAGCACCGCAGGCTTCGCGCGCGACCCGGTAGTCGCTGGGATTGACAAAGCGGACAAACTCGGGCGACTCTATGTTTAGCAATGCATAACTGCGTTTGGGGTTGGCGGAAGATGGCCAATGCCAGCTTTCAGGATATTTGGGCAGCACATGCGCCAGATCGCGCGCCGCGACATAATCCGGGTGGTCATGCGGCAGCTGCGGATCTCCGACCACGCTCACATCGCCCCCGTGGCAATCGGTGCAACCGAGCTGGACAGCGGGCGTTAAATGCATGGTCGGTGCGTCGGTGCTGACATGGCACGACAAGCATCCTTCGGACTTTCCCATCATCTCTTCGAAGCTTTGCCGCGCGGGAGCAGGCGGCGCGGTCACGCGGCTGTAATCGCGTTTGATGGGTTTCTCGCCTTCCGCCGCTTCGATCGGGCCGTAGGTCACTACCCCGGCAAACGCCGCGACTGCCAAGAGCAGAAAAAGATGACGCAGGGCCAGCATCAGTAAGTCAGTATCGCATTGACAAGGATTGAATAATAGGCGCCGCCGCCGTCCAAGCTGTCGAACAGATCGCGAAAGCCATCTTCGGCAAGCAATGCTGCGGCGGATAGTCGGAACACGATGTTCTGCGTGGCTTTGGGCCGCCAGATCGCTGCGGTCGACAGGTCCCAGCCGATATTCTTGGGGATCGAGCCTTCATTGCGTAGCGCTTCAAGCGTAGCGGTGTTTTCGAACCATAGATGATTGGCATTGGCAAAAATTCGAAACTCAGGAGTGAGATCGAAATCCGCACCTGCGCCGACCAGCACCAATCCGGGATTGTTGAAATTCGATTGGCCTTGTTCTTTCGACGAACGCAGCGAATTCAACAGGCCGTTGCGGCCATTGACGGAAACCGCGCGGCCACCGCCAGCGAAAGGGATTGTCTGCCGGATCCAGTAACTCGTATCGGCCCCTGCAAAAACCGGATTCTCGAAGATCGCGTCGAAGCCGCCTTCAGTATTGTCAAAGGGATCATCATCTCCGCTGGCATAGGCACCAGATAAGCGGAAGCGCATCCAGTCTTTGTCATAGCTAAGCTCGGCAGCAGCAAAGAATGCGCGGATGTCGGCAGGCTCGCTGGTGAAGAAGCTGTTTCGATCTTCGCCGAGAGCTCCATAGGCGCTTGCGGTCACATTGATCCGCCCGATGCGGCCATCGGCGTTATAGCCCAAGTAAAACACGTCATAATCGCGCCCACGCAAGTCGCCTAGCAAAGCCGGTCGTACGGGGAAACCGTTGTCATCAATCTCGATTTCGTCGGCTTCGCGATTGCGATTGTAAACCAGCGTAATTTGGCTGGTTAGCGCGGGGATCAGGAAGTCCTGACGATAGGCATTGGCGACGAAGACGAAGTCATCGCGTGGGCGCTGAACCACTGAGTTCAGCCCGCTATTGGTGTCTTTTTCCAACCGCCAGAACGCGCCAAGATTGTATTGAAAGCGATTGTTATCGCGTGTGCCGAAGAAGCGCAGACCCAGCTGCTGATCGTTGAACAGGAAGCCGCGAAAATCCGACTGGAACGGTTGAATGCCGATGCGCGCAGAGTCGAAGTCATAGCGGTCTGAAGTGTTGCGGAAGTGATAGTCGAAGAAAGCTTCCTGCACGCCAAGGAAATGGTCGAAGCGATGGCTGGGCTTCGATGGCTCGACAAACAATACGCGGCGTTCCGGCACATCGACGTAGTTCATGTTGAACGCCAGCGTCACGCGGTATTCGACATCTGGGGGTTTGTATGCCGTGCTGCCTTTGAGCAGCGCTGCACCGACGATGAAGGTTTGCGAGAAAACCGTCGAGAAATCGTCTCCGAATACATCGATACGGTCCGTGTCTTCTGTCGTTTGCACGCCGACGGGGATCGGGAAGCTGCGCGGTTCCAGCACAGTGTCGCTGATGCCGTTCAGCACGAGGAACCAGTCATTCCCGGTAATCGGCAACCAAGGAACCTTCTCCGGATTGATCGGGCGATCACCCTTGTATGTGTTCTGGTTGTAGGGGTCCCAGAAGCGTTCCTTCACAAGCCCCAGTGTTTCGATCAAACGCCAGCGGTCAGGGATCGGGACCTCATCGGTCGGGAAAGCTTGCGGTGGCGGTGCGCGGACGGCCCCGGGATTATCCTGTGTCACAGGGTCAGGCAGCGGGTCTGTGTAGTCTGGCCGCCTGCGCCCTTCAATCACTTCAGGATCAACCGGTGGTGGTTCGGCCTCCCACGGCGGATGGGGTTCGGCTGGCTGCTCTTCCGGCGTTACCGATGGCGGTTGCAACGCGAAAGCGAGAGGAACAAGCAACAGCGACACGCCTAAAGCCCCTCGCAGACATTGTTTTCATCGCTGTCCAGAAACGGCGCGAAGGGGCAATTGACATAACGCAACCGAACCTTACGACCGCCAACTGAAACCAGAATGCGATCAGCGCGAATATCGTGGCCGGCATTGCCAATCCCGCCAACACTTTGGCCAGCATTGTGAAGCCCCAAGAAACTGATCATATCGTCCTGATCAATCCCATCGCCCGACACGCCGATCCCGCCCACCAACACGCCGCCCCGATATATCGGCACTGAACCAGGAAATATCTGGATACCGTTGGCTATCCTCGTATGATCGGGCCTAACCTGCTGCAAAGACGTGCAAAATCGAGGTGTATCGTTAGGTGCTGCACCGGTAACGAAAGCCAGATGCTGCGCCAGATTGCCGACCACAAGCGCCGATTGCAGGCCTGTGGAGAAGGGATTGAATTGTTCGATCGGGCGCGACAGCGGGCCACTGATCTGCCCCACTTCGCCGTCAGGAAAATAGGGCCTCGAGAGGTTTCCACCCGAGCGGTCTGCAAACGCGAATTGTCCGGTCAAGGCGCTCGGGTCATTGAGAAATGTGCGCAAGACGGTGACGAAAGCTGGCACTTCACCCGTAGCCGCTTGAAGTTCATTGGCTGCAAAAGGCGCAGATATGAAATTGGCTGTGCGTGCCTTCTGCAAACTGACGTCGATCCCGAAAATCGCCGCATCGGGTGAACGCACAATACCCAACACTTCGCCGCGTGTATCGACCAGCGAAATCGTCACTTGTGCCCTACTATTAAGCGGTTGACGGATCTGCGCACGCGCGCGGCTCATGATCGCGAAGGCTTCTTCCAGAATTACACGCGCTTCATTGGCGCTGATCGGTGAGGCAATGTCCGCGCCGTCTGTTCCCGCTCGTATGGGAAAACGATTAGTGCCGGCGCCATCGCTCAGCACAAAGGCATCCTGATAGCCGAATTCAGTCACACCAGCCGCGCGAATGCCTGAGGTTTCTGTACCATAAGCAGATCCGGCCAGTAACGCCACACCATCGTAATAGCCGGTAACCGCAAGCAACGCGCCTGGAGTGCCTGTGAAGCTTGCACCAGACACGTCAGCCAAGGAAGAGTAGGCTGCGTCCGAATAGCGAAGCGATGTCCCGTCGACGAAAATTCGGTTTGCGTGGATACTTGTCGGCGCTTCAAACCCAATTGTGCCTGCCAGTGCGATCGCTTCGTCAGCATCTATGTCGGTATCAAGCACATTAGGATCGAAGCTGTATACGCCGTCTGAGATCACGCCGACCCCGCCCACAACCACACCGTTCTTGTAGAGCGGGAAGCCTCCGGGATCCGCTGCCAGGCCCAGCGGCGAGCGCTTTGGCCCGATTAAGCCGTCGCTTGCGCGTGCAGACAGGTCAGAACAAGGCAGCTGACTGAACTGCACTCCGAACAGTGGCCCGCTTTCCAATCCTGCCGTGCTTGGTGCAGGCGGGAAGTGTTCTTGCACGATCATGCTGGCTGTTCGGGTGGAGAAAGCATTGCCGTTGCTGGAAAGGTAGGCACCGGTGATCGCCTTGGCGATAGCCGCAGCAGCCGCTGGTACAGTAAGTCCTTGCGCATCCACATTGCTGCCATTCGGCGAATCGGGAATGTCAGAGGTAGCGCTCGCACCTGGCATAGCGAATACGCCGAGTACATTGCCGACCCGGTCGACCACCGCGATGGTTGCCGCATCTCCCTGCGCACTCGCCTGCGCCGCGGCCCGCGCAATCACAGTTCCTACTTCGGCAGCGCTGAGCGCTTCTTGTGCTGGCACAGAGTAGAGCGCGCCTGCCGATGACGGTGCCGTGGTTGGCGTGGGAGTAACACTCGAGCCGCCGCTCAAAGAACCGCCTCCATCACCGCAAGATGTCAGCACCAGCGCTAGCACTGCCAGAGATGAACTGGTTGCCTTCGCCCGCATTACCGCAGCGTGCCTATCGCGCGAGCCGCTTCGCCAAGCGCGGATCGGAAAGATTGCGGCCGGTAGCTATTGGGCACCGCCACAGCAGCGTAAGCGCGATTGATATTCGCGCGAATGCCAGCCGCCGCACCGACAGTCACCCGGCCATCGCGCACCATGGCGTTGAGCAAGGTATCGACCGCCATCACCGCCTGAACCGAGCCCGCATAGTCTGTGAAACGCGAAGACGTCGCGCGATTGGATATCGCAGCGATCACGGAGAACGCGTCAGATCCGGCGTATTCGCGCGACGCAAGCACATTGGATAGGTTGAATGCGTGGCCGCGCAGTATCACGGCCGCTTCAAGCGCTTTGCTATGATCCTCGCCCATCGCTCGATGAAAGGCCCTGCTCGCCGCAAGGAAGTGATCCGCCTCGTCTGGCGCAAGCACCCGTGCAACAGCGGACAACGTGATGATGTTCTCATCATTGAATGGTGGGTTGCCGAACGGTATCGGGCGCCCCGGATTGCTTTCAAAGGTTAGCTTTCGCTGCGGCCCATCGTGGATCGAGCGATGGCACGAATGGCAATCGTAGAAGTAGAATTCGGGAAACATCCCGCGCTGCGCCAAGGCTGGCTTCGCGAAAAGGTTGGTTGCGCGACGCACCGCCTCGGCCTGGCCGACCGCCCACATCCGCACGCTATCAGACGCCCCCTTGCGATCAACATAGTCACTATCTAAATCGTGGTGCTGCTGAAGCGCACTGAAGAGATCGAGCTCGAACGAAATACGCGGATGTCCTGCCGCCATCATCGAATGTGTTACAAATTGACCGGTCCTTTCGGATCCGTAATGGCAATCCAGACAGACGTTTGCGCGCACTTGCGGGCGTTCCAAAGGCACTAGCCCCAAAGCGACGTTGGAGGCATGCGTAGCCGAGCGAGCATAGTGGAGCGGAAGCCACTCTTGCGACGCGCCATGGCAGCTTTCGCAGCCTACACCATCTGCCAGGAGAAAGCGGTCACCGCGTTGGCTAGTCGGCGCAAAGGTCGAATGGCAACCCAAGCAATCGGGAGCAGAGGTTGCGGCTCCCAATCCCAGACTGTCCGCGATCTGCTGACCTCGCCGGCTCGCAAGCGATGCATAGGCCCGGCTATGCGCCCCGCTGGGTGATGAAGGATCTTGCCAGGTCGCAATCTCATCTTGCCGGACAACGGCGCCATTGCCTACAGCCCGGCCGTGGCAAGTCGAACCCGCACAAGTCGCAACCCCTTCATAGGTCGCACTATTCTGCGCATACGAAGCCGGAAGTGCGAAGGCGAACGTAAGGATAACGGCAAGCGGCGCCACTCGGGCCAATAATGTTCTCAACCGACTCGTCATTCCCACCCCTGCAGTCCGGCTAACACATATGGCTGTTTAATTGCAATTCATTGATTGCAAGTCACAAAGAGCGAACCATTCTCGCCAATTGAAGAGGCCATTGCCTTCGCTTGCGCCGCGCGGATTACTGGCTGATCCACTTGTAGTTTTTCTCAACATATATGACGAAGGGATATCGCCACGCTGGCGCAGAGGCTCCGATCTGCTGATGCGCAGATCATCGTTTTCGATATTCCATTTTTAGAGAACGATCGCACCTAACCTAAAGCTGCCTCTCAAGATCGCTCACGCGACGAGGCCAGGCAGGATGTGTTCGATTACATCGAGATGTTCTACAACCCGATACGCAAGCATGTAAGGAACGGGATGCTGTCACCCGTAGAGTTCGAAAGGCAGCAGATTATGAGCACCGATGGCGTCCACAAATCTAAGGGCTCTTCAGTGGCTAAAAATCACGTGATCAGTCGCTACTCTCATTTTGGCGTCCAATAAGGGACTAATTTAAATTCCCAGCCACAATGGTATCGCCGATTATCCAACACCTGTCATCTGCATAAATGTTCAGATTAGACTCGTAAGAGGGGGCAATTGTATCTATCGTATCTGTCGTGGACCACTTGCTGCAGACATTTAGCAACATGTTTTTGAGCCTTATTTTACTTTTGGCTGCCGCACCTGCGGCAGCCGATCCGTTAGTCTCTGGCGCCCGACCATCTCCAGCGGAGATTAAATCAGAGGGCTCAACGCCGGAGGCAGATAGTACAGAAAGCACATCTGAACTTATCTCTATTGAGACTGACTGGAATGCTGCACGTGAAGCCAGTGAAAAACTTGATTTTTCTGCGGCCCAAGAACGCCTTGAGGCCGCATTAGCGGTTCAATCTAGGTTGTTCGGTGATTCAGATTTTACGACAGCGGCCTTGCTTTTGGATCTTGCAATGGTGCTCGCATATCAGGAAGATTTCGAAGGTGCTGACGCGATCGTCCGTCGAGCTGGACCAATTATTGATAGATCGCCTCGCCCTACTGATAGAGCCAGATTTGCCGGTTACCAAGCGACCATTGCTATGCTTCAAGGCGATTATTCGGTCGCCAACCGTTTTGCGCAAGATGCCAGTTCCAGGTGGAGAGAAATTATTGGTAGTGATGATCAGCAAGCCTTGTTGTCGCTTTTCCAAACGGAGGAAGAGGCACGGGTTGGCGTTCAGCCTGAGCTTGCGCTTTCGTTAGCTCGTGAAGCTGCCATTCTTTTGCGAATGGACGATCCTGTAACTGCTTATGCCAAGGCAGGCGAAGCTCTTTTTGAGTTCAATTCAGCAGCTCAAAAACCCCCCATATGGCGATCAGAGATACTTGCTATTTTGGGTGAAGCATCATCTGCTTTAGGACGCTTATCAGCTGCGGATACTTTTTTTAAGAAAGCGATTGATATTAGACGATCGGTCCAAGGGGACGGGCCGGGAATGATTCGTTTGCTCCTTGCTCAGGGGCGCGCATATCAGCGCGAAGCAATGAACGTTAACTCGATCATAGCCTTTCGTAGAGCTGTAGAAATTGCAAAAAATATGCCGCCCGGTTCAGTAGCACTTCGGGTAGATGATCTAGTCCCTTTTGCTTCTGCTGTTCTTGATGAAGAGCAGTTCTTGGAAAGCGAGGAAGATAGGCTTGGTTTAATGACTGAGCTTTATGATGCCTTCCAAATTGCCTTTGTTCCAGGGCGAGACGATGTGATTAATCTTGCGTCTATGCAGTTTGTCGATGACGATCCAGTCCTTGCTGACCTGATTGATAACCTTAAGCAGAGCTTATTATTGCAAGCAGAAATTAATGGAAAATTAGGTGTAGAGCGAGCTAAAGTTACCGGAGACCGTGATGATGGCCTGATAGAGTTTTTACTCTCTCAGTTGCAGATACAGTCTGATAAGGTGTCCGGGATTCGCGATATCCTAAATCAGGAATATCCTGATTACCAACGCTTTGACGGTAGTGAGCTGCCCGACCTAAATGTTGTTCGGGGTGCATTAGCACCTGATGAAGCGCTTGCTAGCTTTCTGATAGGGCAAGATTCATCCTTCCTGCAGCTTATTACGCGAGATAGAGTGCACATTGCGCCGATAGAAGCTGGTAATGACAAGCTTGATCAAATGGTTCGCGAATTGCGTCAGGGTCTCGAAATAGAGGGCGGATCAGTAAACGAATTTAATCTTGATGAATCTCATTTCCTTTATCAGACGCTTTTTGGGGCTGTTGCCGATGAGTTTAACAAGTTGGGGCGTTTAATTGTGATACCCAATGGCCCATTGAGCGATCTACCGTTTGGCACTTTAGTAACCCGCTTACCCCTGAGCGCAGATTACACAGAGGCGAGCTGGCTAGTTAATCAAATGTCGGTTACACATGCTCCGTCGTTAATTAGTTTTATAAATTTAAGATCCACAAGAACTGTGAGGGCTCCCCCAAGATCGTTTTTGGGTGTAGCTAATCCTAAGTTTGTATCTGACATTCAAACGCTACCCACGTCAGAGGATCCAATTTGTAATCCCGAAGGCCTTGCGATACTAAGCCGGTTTGATAGCCTCGAAGAACTACCCGACACAATCGACGAAGTGAACTCAGTTATTGCTTCTCTAGGGATTGAAGATGCTGATGTGTTTTCTGACCGAGCAGCTAAAGAAGAAGTCTTTCGCACTGACGCTCTGAACCAGTATAATATTATCTACGTCGCAACTCACGCAGTGATGCCAGGAGAGGTGGCTTGTCAACGCGAGCCAGGCATAGCGCTAGCTCGTCCAGGAGAGATGGCACTTTCAAGAACAGAAGATGGTTTTCTTGATGCCAGTGAAATTGCCGCCCTCAGGATTTCAGCGAATTTAGTGGTGTTATCGGCTTGCAATACTGCAACCAGCAGTGACGCGGCTGTCCAAAAAGGGGAATCGCTTTCTGGTCTGGCTGAAAGTTTCTTTATAGCAGGCGCGCGCAGTATGCTTGTTACACATTGGCAAGTTCCCTCTGTAGCCACTGCTACCTTAATGAAAAATCTTTTCGGAAATATAGGCGACGAAAGGGGTCTATCGACCGATCAGGCACTTCAGCGCGCTCAGGTTGAGGCAATTTCCAATGAAGAGACGGCACACCCCTTCTTCTGGGGAGCATTTTCTTTCGTGGGAAGTGGTGCCGAGACTGTCTTTAGCTCGGGGTCAAGATTGTGATCCGCGCGCTCATCAGTTTCATTTTGGTAATCGGGTTAACGGTTCCGACATATGCTCAGAGCCTAATTGTTGTTGAGGTCAGAGGCGTAGATATAAGTGTTGGAAGCCGGATCAGCGCAGACCGTCAAGTCTCACTACCACCAGGAGGTAAGCTAGTGGTTGTGGGGACCGACGGCGGTGTAATTAGGCTTAGGGGTCCTCATAATGGCCCGGTAAGACTTCAGGCAGCCGCCGGTCAAAATGCTAGCCGCGCCCTTTCAGCTTTAATTGCCACCCGCAATGACCGTGCAAATCGTGTTGGAGCTGTTCGGTCTGGTTCAGATGCAGATCCTATACCATCACCTTGGCTGATTGATATAACTCGACCAGGGGAACGGTGTCTCGTAGAAGGGGCCCCAATTGGTTGGTGGCGGCCATCTGATGTTTCAGAACAAAGTTTTGTTGTGTCTCCACTTGACCGATCTTGGGAGGCTGCGTTTCAATTTAAACCCGGACAAGATACTGTCGCCATCACTAAGGTAAGCGACATCGAGTTGACCAAGGCCTTCCTGATTGAGGACAGGGATTTGGAATATAGTATTCGTGTGCATCTAGTTCCTCCACTGCTGGACGAACCAACGTTTCTTGCTGCTTGGATGATAGAGAAAGGGTGTATTCAACAGGTCGACGCACTGCTGGCATCCTTATCCAATGAGACGGTGGAGTAGAGGAATAAATGAGGCTTCCCGCAAGTTGGTCTTCGATTGTATTAAATAAACCTACGCGGTCGGCTCTTTGGATTACCCTTGTTGCCCTTCTGTCAGCAATCATTGCTTTTGTTGCAGTACAAACCCTTGCACCACTGGATAATCTTGAGAAGAAACTTGCCGATATTCGGGTTGCGGCGATGGAAGTGCCGAAAGAGCCATCCGATGACATTATTGTGGTGGCACTTGATGAGGATACGTTAGCTCAATTTTCTTACCGTTCACCCATTGATAGAGCATTCATCGCCGATTTGATCGAGCGCATAGATTCCGCAGGGGCCTCGGCGATTGTAGTGGATGTCCTTATCGATCAAGCCAGCGAGGAATCTAAAGATATTCAACTTTTTGAGGTAATTCGCCGGTCTGAGACACCTTTATATTTTAGTTATACAGCAGATCCCGCGTTCGTAACTGAAGATCAGCTTAATTACATGAGGGCCTTCATTCCGGCTGACAAAAGAGTGGAAAGCAGGCTCTTATCTGATCCTTTTGACTCTCTTGTTCGTCGAATTAGCACGGGTGGAATTTTTTCCGATGGAGAACTTATTTATAACGATGATTATCCGCCAAGCTTCGCCGCTAAAATTGCTAACGCGCAAGGGGTCCCTTTGCTCGAAACACCTCGTGAGATTTCATGGCGTCCAGTATCAGCAGAAGGCCAAGAGCCTTTTCCGGTAATATCAGCCAACTACGTCACCTACTTGCCCGACGAACTATTCGAAGAAAAAATAGTTCTCATAGGGGCTATTCTATCCATCACCGACCGTCATTCAACACCACTCTCGATTATAGACGATGGAGATCGCGGGTTTATGCCCGGTGTACTTATACAAGCCCATGCTATTGACAGCTTGCTGTCAGGCACGCCTGAGCCGAAGTCCTCAATAGGGTTTACACTGCTTGTTGTTATTGCATTCACGGCTCTAGGTGTGCTGATTAGCCAACTTCGCAAAGGTCTGGTCTTCAATTTATCTTTATCAATTGCGGTACTGGCCGGCTATTGGGTGCTTTGCATTATTGGCTATGGCTACGGGATTGGCATGTGGCCTATTTTGCCTCCGTCTCTTGCTCTTCTTTTATCTGTGTGGATGATGGATATCGTAATTGGACGCGCCGAAAGAATGCAGCGCCAATACATTCAGTCAACATTTTCGCGTTATGTATCACCGGCCGTGGTTGATCGAATTGCGGAAGATCCCAGTGCAGCCGCAATAAGCGGAGAAAAACGAGATACCACTTTCTTGTTTACCGATGTTGCGGATTTCACGACGATGTCTGAACTTCTTTCGCCCGAGGATTTGTCAGATGTTCTTAATCAATATCTAGATGGGGCCTGCGAAATTATTCTACGGCATGGGGGTACAATCGATAAGTTTATTGGAGATGCCATTATGGCGATCTTCAATGCACCCATTGAGCAACCTGACCATGCTGCAGCTGCGGTTCAGGCTGCACTTGAGTTGGATTCTTACGCAGAAAAGTATCGTGAGGAATGTAATAATAAAGGTATCCCTCTTGGCGTAACTAGGATCGGTCTTCATGCCGGCCCAGCAGTGGTTGGTAACTTCGGTTCTTCACAGAGGATGGATTTCACGGCTCTTGGCGATACCGTAAACACAGCTGCGAGAACTGAAGGGATCAACAAATACTTCGGCACTAGGATATGCTGTACTCAGTCGGTGGTCGATCAAGCAAAAGATCAAGCATTCAGAACCATCGGTCATTTTGCTCTCAAAGGAAAATCTGAATATACAACTTTATATACTCCTCTTCCATCAACGCACAACGAAGAGGCTGAAGCGGAATATCAGGCAGCATTTTCTTTATTGGAGCAACGAGATAGCTCAGCTCCTCAAAGGTTTTCTGATCTTCAGGGAAAATACCCTACGGATCCCTTGATCATTTATCATAGTAACAGGTTGCAGAGCGGGGATATTTCGGCCTGGATTAAGATGGGTAGTAAATGATTAACTTTGAGAAAATTTCTAGATCGTCTTTTTTAATGGCTGCACCCTTTAGCCTTATGATTGGCGTTCCAGCCTTTGGGCAATCGGTTGTCATCCCGCCTAGCGCAGATATTTCTAGGTTACGCTTGCCTCCCCCAGATTTACCAACTCAGGAAGACTACGACGTTACGATACGGAATCCTGAGGAGTCTGTCGTCCCAAAAGATGTTTCAAGTCTGGATTTTCTAGTCTCAAAAGTGCGGGTTAATGGTGCTACATATTTCTCTGCAGACCAAATTAATGAAATATTTTCGTCGATAGAAGGTCGACGAGTCAGATTAGAAGAGTTGAGAGAATACGCGAACCAGCTGCAGGAACTCTACGCGAACGAGGGATTTCTCTTAACGAGAGTCATTCTGCCCCCCCAAACAATCGAGGACGGAATTGTAACGGTCGAGGTTGTTGAGGGTTTTCTAGACAATATCGCAGTTGATGATAGCGCTGCTTTGGGCGGGAATCTTGCAAAAGCGGCTCTTTCTGAAATGGTTGGTGCGAAGCCTCTCAATATTCGCGAGCTTGATGGCAAACTACTCATTTTGAATGACACGCCTGGTGTGTCGGTAAAAACACTTTTAAGGCCAGGAAGCGAATCTGGCGCAGCCGAAATGGCCATCACAACATCAAGGCCTTCAAACCAGGGATTTTTCAGTGTCAGCAATACTGGATCTGATGCAATTGGGCCGGTCATATATTCTGTTGGGTATACGGTTAATTCGCCTTTCGGACACCCGGCAGCACTAGATTTGTCGCTCAGTTCTGCTGGCCACACTTTAGAAGAACTCTTGGCCGTAAGTAGCCGTTATGCCTTTCCTGTCGGACCTGATGGTAACATTCTTTACCTCGGCGGGCTGGCGGCACGCGCTCGTCCAGGAGGGGAGGCTGCCGAACTTGAGGTCGCCAGTTCATCCTACTCTGTCGAGGCGCGATTGAGGTCGCCATTACTCAGAAACCGTTCAACTGCGATTTACCTAGAAACTGCAGTAACATTCGCTTCTACCCGCGTAGAGGCGCTAGATACGGTCATCACACGTGATAAAATCGTCAGCGGACAAATAGGTTTACGCGGCCAGCATCAGTCAGATTTAGGACAAACAGCCTTGCAATTCGTGGCGACCGGAGGAATTCCAGCGTTCGGAGCTCTGGATCAGTCCAATCCAACGCCATCCGTTGTTGATTTTGAGTCTAAGTTTCTGAAATTTGATTGGCAATTTGACCATCTTTTTCCTCCCTCTCGGAGCATGTCATTTTTGTTTCGCGCTTCGGGTCAATGGAGTGACGACCGTTTGTTGGCAGGAGAGCAATTAGCTTTTGGCGGACCTCAACTTGGACGGGGCTATGCGCCATCGTCTCTGACAGGCGACAGAGGCTTTGGGCTTTTAGGTGAGCTAAGGCTCGATTTTCCCGATGTATATGAGGCAGGGGTAATCGCAAATCTCCAGGCATACAGTTTTGGAGACTGGGCGAAGACTAAATTACTTGCGGGAGAAGGAGTGCAAGCTGAAAAACAGAGCCTTCTTTCCTATGGGTTTGGTTTGAGAGCTGTTGTAGCTGAGCGAGCCCTGCTCGACTTGCAATTTGCCTCAGACGGGCGGGAACTTGCTGGAATTAAGAGGCGCCCCGCTCGCCTAAATCTCAGTCTTGTGCAGGTGCTTTAATGAGTACAACAGTGTACAAGCGATCCTATATGAGTAATTGGTCATGAAACGACTACGCTTAATATTATTGGCCTCGGCGAGTATAAGTTCCGTTGCGGCTGCGGATACGCTAAACACCTCTTCCTCCCCGACGGTCGTAGCTGGAGATGCTACTTACAGCGTTAATGAAGCGGGTACGGTCCGTACCATTACTCAGACAACTGACCGGGTTTTTCTAGACTGGGTAGACCTTAGTGTGGGAGAAAACGAGACCCTACAGTTTGTTCAGCCCGATGCATTGTCGATAGCTTTAAACAGGGTCACCGGTACTACTCAAACGATTATTGATGGAACTATTGAGGCCAATGGCAGAGTTTGGATACTTAACCCTAACGGCATCTTCATATCTCCAACTGGTCAGGTAACTGCCTCTGGTTTTCTCGCGTCTACTGGCAGTATTTCATCGACGGACTTTATGGCAGGAGGAGACCAATTCAGCATTGGAGGCGTTTCGTCTGCATCGGTTGAAAACGCTGGTAGCATTGCCACTGAATTGGGTTACACAATCCTGCACGGCGCCTCCATCACAAACGAGGGGCAGATTAGCGCGACATTGGGAGCGGTCTTACTGGCCTCTGGTAATGATCTGAGTATCTCTTTTGATGAAGGTAACCTGATTTCTTATGCTGTGAGCAATGAGTCCACTCTAGCGGCATCATTTCAAGGAATTAAAAATACGGGAACCATCACGGCTGATGGAGGTCTGATAGCCCTTAGTATGGCCTCAGCGTTAGACGCCATTCATAGTGTCATAAATGCCGAGGGACTTTTGCAGGCCAACTCGGTTGAAGAGCGTAATGGCACAATTATCTTGGATGCTGGGGACCATGGTGACGTTACCATAACGGGTACTGTGACTGTCGCGGGTCTTGAAGCCGATGAAGTTGGTGGATCGATCGAAGCAAGCGGCACGTTGATCACTTTGGCTGATACGGCTGAGGTAATAGCTGACGGCGGGGCTGGCGGGGGTTCAATATCTATTTTTTCGACGGCCACTCAAGGCTCTAATTCTTCAACAACGATCGAGGGAAATAGCTTCGTATCCATCTCGGAATCTGAAGCCTTTCTTGTCGAAGAGACCCGTATTCAACTGGCTAACGGTGCACTGGCAGATATAGCGATAGTTGATGGAAGCGTAATTTCTGCAAGCGCTACCGTTTCAGGGTCCGGTGGTACAGTTACCATTGAGGCTCCGGGAGAAGAAGAATTAGCAACGTTTGTTGCTGGCGAAATCCGGGCCAATGGGGTTGGAACTGATAGCGTAGGCGGCATCATTGACCTTTCAGGGTTCTATTTGGAGATTGAGGGGTCAGAATTATCTGTTAGCGGCGCTACAGCTGGTACAGTTGTGCTTACTGCTGCGTCTATTGACTTAGTTGATCAACTTTCAGCTGCTTCATCAAATCTATCCTTTTCAGATTTTGAGTGGCAGTCTGCCGAGACAACACCGCTATATGACCCTGCATTGATGACATCCCTTAATTTGGGTGATGATCAAGTTTCCGGCAGAATTTCTCTTGGGTTTGCCTTTGAATTTTTTGGAGAAACATACGATAGTGTAGAGGTTTCATCTAACGGATTCCTGTCTTTTGGTGATTTAGGAAGTAATAGCAGATGTTGCAACGGACAGCCATTGGACGATGGTAATGCTCCGCTTCTCTCTATTTTTGGACTTTGGACAGACCTTATTCCTAACTATGAAGGTGGCGATGTCCTTTATACGACTATAACTAATCCTGACGGCACCAGAGAATTTATTCTGCAGTGGAAAGCGGTCTCAGAATATATAAACGGTCAGCTTAACACGTTTGAGATTCGACTACGAGAGAATGGGGACATCTATTTAAATTACGGTGATGTTAGCATTGTTCAACACAACGTCTCTATTGGTTTGACTGGCGCTGACGCTAGTCAAATAGCTCAGCTAACATACCGAGAAGTCGATTTTGATAATTGTTGCACGACAAACATCATCTCTGATATCTCTCAAACAGCATATATTTTTAGCCAAGGCTTTGATCCAGTTTCACAAATTAGCGCAGCTACGCTTCAGAATATTTTGGGAAGCGGCGCGAACCTAACCATAAATGCAAGAAACTTCACAGAGGCAAATCGTAGCAACGACAGTATTGGAAATATTTCTGTCAGTGGGCCCCTCACATTAAGTTTTGGTGCCAATAGCTCGGCCCAAGAGATAATTTTCAGCGCAGATAATAACGTCTCGTTAGACAGTTCTGCGGTTTTCTCGAACTTTCTAGGACAATTGAGGCTAATCGCCGGGGCTAGTGACAGCGGCCAAATTGGATCTGTATTCGCTCAAGGGCTAATAACTGCAGGCCTGCTTGAAGTTACTGGTAGTGTTATTCAAATTGGTGAAACTGAGGCAGAAGAGATCATCCTGAATGTGGGTGGGGAAGCCACGTTAGGCAATGTCACTGCCGGGACTTTGACGAGCACAGGCCTCGTCAATTTGGGCGGCTCCAATTCAACCCTCGAGAATCTCAGGATTTTAAGTGGTAGACTAAATCTTTCGGAAATAAGTGGTCTTCCAAGCGAGACCATCTATTTCGGTAATGGGACACTCAATATTGCCAACACAAGTCTCTTAGAATTGGAGCAACTAGTCACGGTTGACGAATTCGGAGAAATAATTTTTGGAGCTTCTGGTGCCTTTTCAGGCTCGGTAGACGCCCTTTCGGAAAACACTGGGAATTTACGCATTGCTTCCATTAGTGATCTCACAATTAGTGGATCTATTGGCACTAATCGGACCCTTGAGATCATCGATTTTTCTTCTGAAGGAGATCTAAAACTTACTGAGACTGCAAGGCTAGTTTCTGACGAATCTATTGGTTTCTTTGCCGATGGAGATATCTTTATCGACAGCGATGAAGTGATTGGATCGCAATTCGGCGGCGAGTTAGGAATTTCAGCCGATCGAGATAGTGATGGTACTGGAGGTACCATTAACCTCGTGAGCTCTCTCAGCGCGAGTGCTCTCGAGGTTTCAGGTAATTTAGTTTTTGATGGTTCCGGCGAGATAAGCGTTCTTAACAATTCCAATATTAATGGCAGCATATCGACGATTTCGGAAGAAGAGGGCGTTGAACTTACGCTTAGGTCGGCTGGCCTATCCCTATCGGTTAACGGCTCGATTGTTTTTGATCAGCTCAATTTAGAGACGCCTGGCATTGGAGATATATTAGTCAGCGGTGATATCACAGCGACAACTTTAACTAAGCTTGGGTCTGGTTCTGCGCGCATACAAGGACCAAATTCTTCCATAAATAACCTGAGAATCATCAATGGTGTTCTGGCAATTGCTGATATCAGCAATTTACCATTGAACTCGATCTTCTTTGGCGACGGCCTTCTTGATATCGACATTCATGAACCAGAGACGGTAGATTTTTCAGAATCTCAGTCCGTTTCTGAAACTGATTTTGGCCCAATAACTCTCACGCAACAGATTACGGTAGAAGAGTCTGGTGATATCCTCTTTAGAGGATCAGGCATCGTTTCAGGACCAGTTAATTCGGTTGAGGAGGGTGTCGGTAGTTTCAACGTTAGTGCACTTGGTGATCTGACAATTACTGGGCAAATCGGACTAGAACAGTCCCTCCATGCTGCCACTTTCTATTCAGACGGAGACCTGAGTTTCGCCGACAGTGCTCGATTGCGAGCTGAAGAATTTGTTGGTCTTTTTGCCCATGGAAATATCTCACTTGGAAGCGACGATATTTTGGCCAGTGACTATACTGGACAATTAAACTTGGAGGCTGATCAAGATGGTGATGGAGTTGGTGGCACAATTAACCTTGTCGAATCTCTTAGTGCGGGCTCAATTTTTGTATCTGGCGACCTTTTATTCTCTGGGTCCGGACAAGTCACTTCTCTGAGCAACCTGATTATTAATGGAGATATTTCTTCGGAAGAGGAAGGCGAACCTACAACGCTCGTCCTTAGTTCTCCCGGTGACTTGCGAGTAAGTGGTAGCATTACTTTTAATGACGTTACTGTTGACACTTTGAATGCTGGGGATGCTTGGTTTCTTGGAGACCTGACGGCAGAGACCTTATCCAAGTTGGGCCAAGGCTTTCTCCGACTATCGGGTACGAATTCAGCTATAAATCATCTAAGAATTATAAACGGTGCTTTAGCTATTTCCAACGTTAGCAATTTACCGGTCGATTCAATTTTCTTTGGCAACGGCTTTCTTGATATCGACATTCGTCCCTTTGTGGACGGTTTTCTTGACACGGAGTTAGATGAAACGCCTGTTTCTCTTTCCCAACAGATTACTGTAGAAGATAGAGCTCAAATTCTGTTCAGGGGCCCTGGCTCGTTCTCGGCTGTGACCAGCGCTCTGGATGCTGGATCCGGCGTATTACAGGTCTTTGCATTGAATGATCTTGTGGTCGACGGTCTTGTTGGGACAGGGCAGTCACATGCAGAGTTCACAGCTGTTTCCGACGGCGGTGATCTAATCTTGAGTGAAGATGCGCGCATTCTTGCGGAGACTTTTATTGGCCTTGGTACGAGCGGGGGCGATATATTTATAAGTGGTAGTGACGTTTTTGATGCTGATTTTACTGGGGATCTCAGCATCATCACGACTTTTGGGTCCGAGGAAAATCAAGGAACGATTCATCTCGATAGTGCTTTAAGCGCTAACTTTATTGAATTGAGGGGTGACGTTTTACTGCTTAGCGAGGGCGATATTCGTGCTGTTTCGGACATCTTTATTGGCGGCCGCATTTCGTCTGACCCGACTAATGAAGAATCCATGCTCGTTCTCGCGGGAGAGAATATTTTTGTCGATGGCGACGTCGATGTCGATGAGATAACCTTAGACATACTAACGTCTGGTCAAATATTCGGTAATGTTACCACGAATATTTTGTCTTCGACTGGTCCCGGCTCGTTACGTTTGTCGGGTGAAAATTCGGCCATAAATAATCTGAGAATTATAAACGGCGCTTTAGCTATTTCTAATCTGAGCAATTTACCCTTAAACACGCTTTTCTTTGGGAATGCTGAACTTTTTATAGAAACAGAAGAGCCCGTAGAACTTGCACAAGATATAACAGTGGGTGATTACGCGCGGATATTATTTAATGGTTCTGGCACTATGACAGGCCCAATAAATGCCGAAAACGATGGTGAGGGTATTTTAGAGGTCGGAGCTCAAGGAGACCTTAATTTTAACGGCACAATAGGAGCAGACAGCCGATTGGCCGAAATTTTTGCGGATAGTGGTCGGCGATTAACACTTGGTGAGAATGCGTTCTTATCCGCTCGCCAAATTATCGATCTTATTGGCGTTTCGGGTTTTACAAACCTTTCCGAAAGGGAGGATGTTTTAGAGACTGGTACCTGGACGGTATGGAGCGGAAATCCGGATCCATTCGGCGAAGATAACCCAGACATTGTTGGATCTCTGGTTCATGATTTTAGGTACTATGGCATAAGTTTAGCCGGTGCTAGGGGAGAATCAGAACTTCCTGAAAGACCAGAAGGAAATGGCTTAGCCTATGGCCTTTCACCGGTGCTAAATGCAGAACTTGCTGAAGAGCTAAGTAGAATTTATGATGGAACGACGACTTTTTCTCCTGATTTAGTCAGCCTGTTGTTCTCTGGGTTAGTAAATGGGGACAGTGCCATCATTGATATCGTCTCGGCCACGGCGAACCTACCTGGGGTCGATGCAACGGAGGCTGTGATTGCAGGGATCACTGCCAACTTTACTGATACATCCGGTGCGCCAGTGTTTGGTTATCGTTTCCAAGATACTATAACTGTCCCAGCAGTTATTTTGCCCGCTACTCTGACATACAGAGCTGATGAGGCCACCCGATATGTTGGCGCTCAAAATCCAACTTTCTCGGGTACAGTGACAGGCTTTATTGCTGGCGAGAACCTAGAAAATGCGACTACAGGAACGTTAGTTTTCACGTCTCCAGCAGATGAAAATTCCGATGTTGGGCTTTACCCGATCTTTGGGGGAGGCCTTTCCGCAGCCAACTATATTTTTGTGCAGGCTGTTGAGAATGAGACCGCGCTAACAGTACAAAAAAATATTGTTAATGAGGTGTCTTCGGGCTCTGATTCGGGATCAGGCGGCAGTGGAGATGGATCAGGAGATACGGGCTCCGATGGTGGCGGTGAAGGATCTGGCGATGGCGGTTCTGATGACAGTGGCGACGGCTCTGGCGATGGTAGCGAGGGGTCAGGTGATAGCGGGTCTGACGAGGGTGGCGATGGATCAGAAGAAGGCGGCGATGACGCTGGGGAGTCGAACTCTGATGACAGCGACGACGGTACCGATGAGGGCGATCAAGGCTCAGAGGATAGCGACGAGAGTTCAGACGAGGGTTCCGAAGAGAGCGATGAGGGGTCCGATGATGCGGGCGAAGGATCTGAAGAATCAAGTTCGGATGAGGGGAGCGATGGATCCGATTCTACTGATACGTCCGATGGTGCTGGATCTGATAGTGAAGCTGACACTGGTGCCGACGGCGGCACATCTGTTGGAGGAGATGAAGGTTCAGATGATGGGTCGAGCACATCCAGCCAACAATCTGGCGGTGAAATCGTAAAGGTGGAGGTGAAACCAGCGGATCCATTGCCGCCGTCTCCTGTTGGCGATGAGCCAACACCTACTCCTAGTGATCCCGAGGATAGCGGAGACCCTGTTTTAGCTGCTGTTTCTTTTGAGGATGAGGCCTCGATTGATACGAGTGTCGGAGTTCCGCAAGAAGTTGTCGCTCTTACCCCAACCATTTCTGTGGCCCCACAAAAAGAGGCTCCACCAGCGCCAAAATCTGATGACGAAGCGCTATCTATAAACTCGGCGTTAAACCCCTAGAGAGCGGTTGAAGCAATGGCTGCGTAGCGGAAGCGAAACAGGTCATTGCTTATCGAGTTCAGCGGCGAACGCCGCCGGTGTCACATAGCCAAGCTATGAGTGCGGTCGCCCCGATTGAAGTCATCCACTCAGGCAGTGATCTCGACTCGAGCATGGGCCGTGCTCATAAATAGGGTCTAGTTGAGCGGACCCCAATAGCACCGCAGAGCGTCCAATCAATTCAGATCTTCAGGTGGGGCCACAGGGAAAGGCAGCGGTGCAATCGCAATACCTTCATCCATCAGGCCCTGGGCTTCTTCGAGGCTGGCCTGCCCGTGGATCGGTTTCTCATCCGCTTCGCCGTAATGCATCTTGCGCGATGTTTCAGCGAACTTGTCACCCACCCATGTGCTCTGCTTCAGTGCCTTCGCCTGTGCCTCGGCAAGTTTGGTGAGAGCCTGCTGCACTTCAGGCGGCAATGGCTTGTTCGAAAGCTGGCTTACGTCCTGACCGTCCGACGCTGCACGAGGACTGTCGCTCTTTGTGTTGCCCTTTGCAGGCACAGCCGGGGCCATCGGTGCTTTCGTCACCGCTTCGCTCCCGCAGTGCGGGCAAGACAAGAGCCCTCGCTCCAACTGCTCGACATAGTCGCCAGAAGAGCCGAACCAGCCTTCGAAGCGATGGCTTTGGTCACAGATGAGGTCGTAAACGATCATAGTGTGCTCTAATTGGCGATTGGGCGACGATTAGCAAGGCTTGGCAATTGAGAGCGAACCTCTTCGACGCGCGAAAGATCGATATCGCAATATGCCAATCCAGAGGCCTCTCCGCCCATATCGAGCAGAACTTTACCCCATGGATCGACCACCAGGGAATGCCCGTAAGTCTCCCGGCCGTCTTCATGCTGGCCCACTTGCGCCGCGGCGATCACAAATGCGCTCGCTTCGATTGCGCGCGCGCGCAGCATGACATGCCAGTGATCGCGACCGGTTGGCACGGTGAAGGCAGCAGGCACTGCAATCGCATCACATTTGCGCTGCCCCAGCTGCTCGAACAACGCCGGGAAACGCATGTCATAACAGATTGTCAAACCGAGCCGCCCCAGGGGCGTATCATCAACCGTAACCACTTGCGTGCCTGGCTCGTAAGCCGCGCTTTCACGCCAACTTTCGCCGTTCGACAACTGCACATCAAACATGTGGATTTTGTCGTATGTCGTGCGCAGCCCCAGCGATCCACCGATATAGAATGATCTGTTGGCCCAGCGCCCATTCGCGCCCATTACCGGCATTGAACCGATCGCTAGATCAATCCCGGCTTCCGCCGACAATCTTGCCAACCGGTCACTGATACGCTCAGGCTCAGTCGATTCGATCCATGGTCCGGCACGGCTGCGATCCCTGTCCAGCAGCAGAGACATTTCCGGCGTGAAGAGAATCTCCGCGCCACCCTCGCCAGCTTCAATCGCAGCGGCCTCCAGCGTGGAGTAGTTCACTTCAGGGTCAATGCCTGATGTCATCTGCAAGACAGCTATAAGCGGCACGTCTGCGCCCTACCCCGCCAGCAATGCGTCGAGCTTGCCCTCACGTTCCAGCGCGGCGAGATCATCCGATCCTCCGACATGGACATCGCCGATAAAAATCTGCGGCACAGTCATGGCATTAGGCGCGCGTGCCAGCATTTCATCCCGCTTGGGGCCGCCCAAGGTAATGTCATACTCGTTAAACTCGGCGCCCTTCTCCGTCAGCAAACGCTTAGCACGAACGCAGAACCCGCAGGCGAACTTGGTGTAGATGTCGATTGTGGGCATCGTAATTATCTCGTCCCATTTGCTCCCGAATGCGGGAGACTTGAAAGCTAATTTGCGACACCTATTTGGTAAAGGTTGAGGCTCGCCGCAATGGGGGCTGCGACAATCACCTTGGGCGCTGCAATTGCAGGCTCCTAACATTTTTTGAATTGCTCAGAAGAGGATTTGATATGTCACGTTTAGATTTTACCCCGTATCGCCGTTCGACCGTAGGCTTTGATCACCTGTTCGACTTGCTCGAAAACAAGGTTCGCCAGAACGCCGGCGATAACTACCCCCCATTCAATATCGAGCGCCGCGGTGACGAAGAATATCGCATCACCCTGGCTGTAGCCGGTTTCCGCCCGAACGACATCGATATCACTGCTCAACAGAACCTGCTGACGGTTCATGGCCGCAAGCGCGATGATTCACCAGAAGGTCAGATGCTGCATGTCGGTATTGCCAATCGCGGATTTGAGCGCCGGTTTGAGCTTGCGGACTATGTCCGTGTCGAGAACGCGGATCTGGCAGACGGGCTTCTCACCATCGATCTGGTGCGCGAAGTGCCCGAAGCGATGAAACCCAAAAAGATCGCGGTCAACGGCCAGACAACCAAGTTGAAGGCAGTTGGATCCGGCGACGGCGAGCAGGTCGACGCAGCGTAAGCCAATCAAAACTAAAGAATGAAACAAAAAGGGGGCGGACCGTTCATCCGCCCCCTGCGGTTTTCATCGCCTCGTTCGATCTGTAACGTCCGGGTCGCAAAAGGCGTTACAAACCAGCTCGAGCTCTTTGCAAACGTGCGAACACGTTAGCTAAATTCACAAATGGTGCTTTCACCCCGAACTTCCGGACCCCCTCCGGAAGAATTTGTAAGTGCTACGTTGTGATTGTTATCATGCGCAAGAATTATCTTGCTGACTTGTAAGAACACGACAGCAACCAGTGCAATCGCCGTCAAAATCGATTTCAAACGCGAAATCAGCCGCTTGAAACACCCATCTCGATCATGCCTGAAATTGCAGAATTAGCTGATTGCCCCTCAGTTAAGGATCAAACCAGACGTGACTGTTCCAAAGCAGCCGCCACGAATCCGGCAAAAAGCGGATGCGGATCGAACGGTCTTGATTTCAGTTCAGGGTGGAATTGAACCCCAATAAACCAAGGGTGATCCGGTCGTTCGATAATCTCTGGCAACAGTCCGTCAGGCGACATGCCCGAGAAAACCAACCCGCTCTTTTCAAGCGGATCAATGTATGCACCGTTCACCTCATAGCGATGGCGATGGCGCTCTGATATCTCGACAGCACCGCCGTAGACGCGCGAAACATGACTGTTGGCAGACAGTTTCGCATCATATGCGCCAAGCCGCATGGTGCCTCCAAGGTCGCCGCCCGCTTCACGGGTTTGCAGACCTTCCTCGCTCATCCACTCTTCAATGATGCCGACAACCGGCTCCTCAGTCGGGCCAAATTCGGTCGAGGATGCAGCCTCAAAGCCGGCATTCCGTGCCGCTTCGACGCAGGCCATCTGCATACCCAGACAGATTCCAAAGAAGGGAACGTAACGCTCGCGAGCGAACTTGACGCTGGCAATCTTGCCCTCGCTGCCACGCTCGCCAAAACCGCCAGGGACCAGAATGCCATGGAGTGGCTCTAGCTTGGTGGCGAGCTCTGTATCATCGCCTTCGAAGACTTCGGCATCGATCCACTTGATGTTGACCTTGGTACGGTTGGCAATTCCCCCATGAACAAGCGCTTCATTGAGCGATTTGTACGCATCAGGCAGGCCGACATATTTGCCAACTACACCGATTGTAACTTCGCCTTCGGGATTGAAGTACCGGTCTGTCACATCGTCCCATGCTGTCAGATCGGGTTCTGGTGCATCGGTGATTCCAAAAGCGCGCAAGACTTCTGCGTCCAGGCCTTCGCTATGATATTGCAAGGGCACAGAATAAATCGACGGCGCATCAAGCGCCTGAATCACGCTTTCAGTCCGTACGTTGCAGAATAGCGCGATCTTGCGACGTTCGCCTTCGGGGATTTCATGCTCGGCCCGACAAAGCAAAACGTCCGGTTTGATGCCAAGGCTCGCCAATTCGCGCACCGAATGCTGCGTAGGCTTTGTCTTCAGTTCCCCGGCAGCGGCGAGATAGGGCACCAGCGTGACATGCACCGATACAGTCTGTTGTGGCTCCAGCTCATTTCTTAGCTGACGTATGGCTTCTATGAATGGCAGCGATTCGATGTCGCCCACCGTTCCGCCAATCTCGCACAGGATAAAATCGTGATCGTCCTGGTCCGACAGGGCGAATTCCTTTATCGCGTCGGTCACATGGGGGATCACCTGGACTGTCGCGCCAAGGTAGTCACCGCGGCGCTCTTTCGCGATGATATCGCGATATACACGGCCAGACGTGATATTGTCCGCCTGGCGCGCAGAGACGCCGGTAAACCGCTCATAGTGGCCGAGATCGAGGTCGGTCTCAGCACCGTCATCCGTAACGTAGACTTCGCCATGCTGATACGGGCTCATGGTGCCCGGATCGACATTGAGATAGGGGTCGAACTTGCGAATGCGGACTTTGAATCCGCGTGCTTGCAGCAAAGCACCTAGGCTTGCTGCCATTAGACCTTTTCCGAGCGAGGAGACCACGCCGCCGGTGATAAATATGTACCGCGCCATGGGAGTTGAGCCTTAAGCCCCTAACTGGATTCGTGGCAAGCAAATTGCAGCAACGATTGTGCGCAATCCACAAGTCTGGCTGAAAGTATGGTGAGAATTTACTCGGCAACGTCGGAAAGGGGGTCGTCCGACGCTGGCGCTTCTTGCACAGGCGCAAGCGGATCTGCAGCCGGCGCCAATGGATCGGCAGACACCACAGAACGATCGATTGTTGTGGTGATTTCGTCCCCGCCAACAGTCCCTACCGCGACCGCAGCCAAAGTGATCGACAAGGCGACAAAGGCAATCGCGAGCCAGCGGGTCGAACGCGTCAGAAAGTCTGCTGCACCGCGCGCGCCCATCAAGCCGCCAGGGCTACCGCCGCCAATTCCCAAACCTCCGCCTTCGGAACGTTGCATCAGAATTACGCCCACAAGCGCAGCCGCGACAACGGCTTGAACGACAGTCAGGAAAAGAAACAGCGACATGATAATCCCAGTAAAGTTGCTGTGCGCCATTTAGGGGCGCGAACGGCAATGAACAAGTGTTTGTGGTCAGACCCGCCTGCCCATTAGGCTTCTGGCGCGTCTCCAGCGGCAAGTGCGATACCGAAGAAGCTGTCCGCTGTCAGGCTGGCTCCACCGACTAGCGCGCCGCCAACTTCCTGTGTCGAGAGAATTTCACGCGCGTTCTCGGGGTTCACTGATCCGCCATACAAAATGCGCACACCGGTGCCCTGCTCTTCACCATAGAGCTTGACCAACAGCTTGCGAATCTCCGCATGCATTTCTGCAATATCGTCTGGCGTCGCAGAGTTTCCGGTGCCGATCGCCCAAATAGGCTCGTAAGCGACAGTCAGAATGTCTCCTGCATTGTCCAGTTCTGGAAGTGAAGATTTCAGCTGCTTGGTTACGAAGGATGCCGCCTCTCCGGCTTCGCGGGTCTTGGCGTCTTCGCCGCAACACATGATCACCTGCATCCCGGCATCCAGCGCAGATTGCGCTTTTTCGCGAACCAGATCGTTGCTTTCTGCGTGGCCTTGGCGACGCTCGCTGTGACCAAC
Source organism: Altererythrobacter rubellus (assembly GCF_030284385.1). Classification (NCBI taxonomy): domain Bacteria; kingdom Pseudomonadati; phylum Pseudomonadota; class Alphaproteobacteria; order Sphingomonadales; family Erythrobacteraceae; genus Altererythrobacter; species Altererythrobacter rubellus. Next base: position 1,476,511 of record NZ_CP127221.1, on the reverse strand, counting down.
GATCACAAACTTCGCGCCGGCATCAGCCAGCATTGGCGCAGAAATGTCACCGGTAAACGCACCTTCGTCACCAGGATGGCAGTCCTGCGCACCAACACCGATTTGCTCCACTTCGCGATGCACGGCATGAATCAGCGTATAAGGCGGCGCGATAGCCACCTCCACTTTCATGTGGCGCTGCGCGGCGCGATCAATGGCCCGCGCTTCGGAGAGCATGGCGCGCGTGCCATTCATTTTCCAATTGCCAACAATAAAAGGCCGACTGGCCATAGGGGTTTTCCTGTGCTTTCGAATCTTGGCCCTGTTATAGGGCGATCGGGGCCGGTCCCGCTAGCCGACCTTGCACAATCAGTCAAAACCGTGGGCAACCTGTTGCGGCAAGAACTCAGGGCCGATAAAGCGCAGCGATCAATTTCATCCACCGGCCGCCCATTAGGTCGACAATCGCGGAATACTCGCATTCATGATTAGCATCTTTCGCAACTTTTTCAGCTCGAAGCTTGGTCTGAGCCTGACTTTAGGCTTCCTCGGTCTCATCGCCTTTGCCTTCGCCAGCAGTGATGTAGCCAATCAGGCCACATTTGGCGGTGTGTCAGGCGGAGATCGCGTCGCTGTGGTGGGTGATGAAAAGATCGGCAATGCCGACTTTAGCCGCGCTGTAGCCAATGCCGTCGATCAGGTTCGGCAAGAGAACCCGACCATAACTTTGCCTGTCTTCGCTGCCCAAGGAGGGTTCGAAGAGGTCCTCGAGCAAATGATCGACCGTTACGCGATCGGTGTCTATGCGAGGAAGTATGACCTGCGTGCCGGTGAAAATCTGGTCAATAGCGAGATTCTGAAGATCCCTGGCTTTCGTGGGCCAGATGGCAACTTCAGTCAGCAATCATTCCAAGAATCGTTGCGCAGACTAAACATGAACGAGGCAATGCTGCGCCGGGAAATTGGAGACAGCCTACTCGCTCGTCAGATCATTTTGCCTGGGCTAAGTGGCGCACAAATGCCGCAAAAATTCGCAATGCGTTACGCATCGCTTTTACGTGAAAGGCGTGAAGGCTCGGTGGCCTTCATTCCCAGCGCTTCCTTCGCTCCCGGTGGCGATCCGAACGAACAGCAGCTGAGTGCCTATTACGAGGAAAATCGTGGTGACTACATTCGGCCGGAGCGCCGTGTCATTCGTTACGCAATGTTCGGTGTTGAGAATCTTGATACAGATGTGACGCCAACCGATGAAGAGATCGCAGCTCGCTATGAACGTGACCGCGCTCTTTATGCGGTAAGCGAAGATCGCACGATCACACAACTGATTGTTCCAACACAGGATGCCGCCAATAGCATTCGTGACCGTGTGAATGGCGGCGCTTCATTAGCTAGCGTTGCCCGTGAAGCCGGATTCAGCACCACACAAATCGGCCCGATTAACAAGGAAGACTACGGCAATCAGGCGTCAGACGCCGTGGCGACGGCAGTTTTTGCAGCATCGCGCGGCCTGATCGCACAGCCAGCACGCAGCTCTTTGGGCTGGCACGTTGTGCGGGTAGACAATGTAACCAGTATCGCTGGCCGTTCATTGGCGACCGTCACTCCCGAGATCCGTGAGCAATTGCTTCAGGAAAAACGCGCCTTTGCCTTGGCGGATCTGAGCGCACGCATTGAAGAGCAGGTCGATAGCGGCGTTGCCCTCTCGCAGGTCGCGCAGGAACTTGAGGTCGAGATCAGCTCGACGGCCCCGATTACAGCGGATGGCCAGATTTATGGTGTACCTGGCGCACAGTTGCCACCGCAATTGGTTGGCGCGGTCAACACTGCGTTCCAGATGGACGAAGGCGAACCGCAATTGGCGGAAATCGCGCGTGGCACGACCTTCATGATCTTCGAAGTATCGGACATAACACAATCTGCTGCGGCACCCTTGGATGAAATCCGCGAACAGATTGTGCTTAGCTGGCGTCTCGCAGAAGGGGCCGAACTGGCCCGCGCCACCGCTGATCGTGTGATCGAACGGGTTGGTGCAAATTCCAGCCTGGCTGCGGCTATGGGTGAAGAGGAAACACCGCTTCCTCCGGTTGATGAACTCAATATCAATCGCCAGCAATTGGTCGCGCAAGGACAACAAATCCCGCCAGCTTTGGCGTTGATGTTCAGTATGGCCGAAGGCACGACCAAACGTCTGGAAGCGCCGAACGATCTTGGTTGGTTTGTTGTTGATCTGACCGACATCGAAACCCCTGAAATTGCAGCCAATGATCCGATCATCGCGGCTTCGCGCCAGCAATTGCGCGGTGCCATCGGTGACGAGCTTGCACAGCAGATGACCCGCGCGATGCGGCAAGAGCTGGGCGTGGAAACAAACTCAGCCGCGCTCGAAGCGGTCAAACGTCAGATGACCGGCGAGATCTAAGAAAGCAGGCATTTGTCCTCAATTGAAACCGGAACCTATTTGCCTGAGAACTCCGCGGCGGCGAGATTGGCGCTCGCCGCGGGACGACCGGCGTTGGTGTGGCGAAAGGTTATCGCCGATGCGGAAACCCCCGTTGGTGCAGCTGCGAAACTGATTGAGCCTGAGCGCGGTGATTTCCTGCTTGAATCAGTCGAAGGCGGCGAAGTGCGCGGGCGATATAGCCTGCTCGGCCTTGACCCCGATCTGGTGTTCAGAGCGCGCGGAGACAGTGCTGAGATAAACCGCAGGTGGCGCCAGGATCGCGATGGGTTTGCCTCATGCGATCAACCAAGCCTGGATGCTCTGCGATCACTCGCGGAAAGCTGCCGCATTGAAGTTCCGGAAGAATTGCCACCCGCCCTTGCCTGCCTGGTTGGCTACTTTGGCTTTGAAACAGTTGGGCTGGTAGAGGATTTGCCGCGCGCGCCAGTCAGCGAACTCGATCTGCCGGACATGTTGTTTGTCCGGCCAACCATCATCCTGGTATTCGATGGATTGAGCGATGCGCTGTTTGCAATCGCGCCGATTTGGCAGGCAGACAAGGCGGACGCGGCGATCGAGCGCGCGGGGAAACGGATCGACGAAGTGCTGCGGCAACTCACAGATGCCAAAGCTCCGCGTCAAAGAGTTGATCATCTGCCGGACATGTCGTTGGAGCCGGTCATTCCCGCAGACGACTACAAAGACATTGTGCTACGCGCGAAGGATTACATAACGGCGGGTGACATCTTTCAGGTGGTTTTGGCCCAGAGATTCACTTGCCCTTTTCCCCTGCCGCCGATTGAACTCTACCGCGCATTGCGCCGCGTAAACCCTTCACCCTTCCTTTATTTCCTCGACCTGCCTGGCTTTTCTGTTGTCGGTTCAAGCCCGGAAATTCTCGTCAGAGTGCGAGACGGTGAAGTCACAATTCGCCCGATTGCCGGAACACGGCCTCGCGGCGTAAACACAGCAGAAGACAACGCCAATGAAGCAAGCCTGCTGGCTGATCCCAAGGAACGGGCAGAGCATCTGATGCTGCTTGATCTGGGCCGCAATGACGTGGGACGGGTGGCCTCAAAGGGATCGGTGGAGGTCACCGACAGCTTCACAATCGAACGCTACAGCCACGTTATGCATATTGTCAGCAATGTTGTCGGAAAACTGGACGCTTCCTGCGATGCGATTGACGCGGTTTTCGCAGGGTTTCCGGCCGGCACAGTCAGTGGTGCGCCCAAGATCCGCGCTTGCGAGATCATCGCCGAGCTGGAACCCGAAGCGCGCGGCGCCTACGCCGGCGGCGTAGGGTATTTCGCGCCTGACGGTTCGGTTGACAGCTGCATCGTGCTGCGCACAGCGGTGGTCAAAGATGGCATCATGCATGTGCAAGCCGGCGCAGGCATCGTCGCCGATAGCGATCCAGATTACGAATTGGCCGAATGCAAAGCCAAGGCTGGGGCGTTGATCGCGGCAGCGCGTGAGGCAGCGAGCGTCGCCAGCGAACCAGAGTTTGGCCAATGAAGCGGCTGCTTTTTCTCAGCTTGTTTGCGGTCCCCCTGTCAGGTTGCGAATTACAAGGCGGCGAGCCTGTCACGCGGACCGAGATCGGATCGGGTTCCGAAACCCGCGTTGCGTTGCGGCGCGAAGTCTCGGCTTGCGAAGTCTTGATATTCGAAGATGTGCCGCTTACCCACTGTGTAGCTGACCCAGTAAAACACAATATTTCCACCGTTCTGGCTGATCCGAACGGCACACCATATCGCTCGCTCAAGACCTATGGCGAAGCATTGGGCAAGGATGCGGCTGTCGTTGCCTTCGCGATGAATGGCGGGGTGTTTGAGAACGACGGAAAAACAGTCGGTTATTACGTCGAAGAGGGTCAACGACTAGAAGAGCTCAACCTCGGCGACGGCACGGGAAATTTTTATCTGAAGCCCAATGGCGTGTTCTTCGGCACAGACGGCAGGTGGGAAATCCGCACCAGCACCAATTTTCTCTACAATGTCAGCGATCGCCCGCAGTTTGGCACGCAATCTGGGCCCATGCTCGTGATCGACGGGCAATTGCATCCCGAGATTCAGGACGATGGTCCCTCCAAGATAATCCGCAACGGCGTGGGCATCGACGCGGAGGGTAAAGCGCATTTCGTCATTTCAGATGGTGCGCTTAGCTTCGGCCAATTGGCGCGCTATTTCAGGGACGAGTTGCAAACGCCCAATGCGCTTTATCTTGATGGCGGAATTTCCGGCCTTTGGGATCCGGTGACAGAGCGGTTGGACGACACCAACGGCATCGGTCCACTGATCGTTGTGACAAAGAAAGTCAGCGAATGAATTACGAGCGCACTCTCTACCCAGAGATCGAACCTTATGAAACCGGCATGTTCGATGTCGGCGAAGGCCATACGCTGTATTATGAGCGGGTTGGCACACCCGGGACGAAACCGGCGGTTTTTCTGCACGGCGGCCCCGGCGGCGGCATCAGCGAGAAAAATCGCCGCCAATGGGATCCTGCGCTTTACGACGTGCTACTGTTCGATCAGCGCGGCTGCGGCAAATCGCTGCCCTTCGCAGAGGTCGAACAAAACGACACATGGCGGATCGTTTCCGACATCGAGAGACTGCGTGAAATGTGCGGGCACGATAGCTGGCAGGTGTTTGGCGGCAGTTGGGGTGCAACCCTTTCGCTTGCCTATGCGCAGACGCACCCCGAACGCTGCGACGAGCTGGTTCTGCGCGGCGTGTTCCTGGCGCGGCAAAAGGAAAAGAACTGGCTCTACAGCTATGGCGCAAGCGAGATCATGGCAGAACAATGGGATCAGTTCACCGGCCTTATCCCTAAGCACGAGCGCGGCGACCTGGTCAAAGCCTATTACAACCGCCTGACTAGTGACGACGAAGCGACCCGGCTTGCCGCTGCGCGAGAATGGTCATTATGGGAAGGCAGCGTTGCAACCTTGCTGCCCGATCCTGACTTACTAGCTGCCTTTGCCGATCCGGCGAAAGCGGTTCCGTTTGCGCGCATCTGCGCGAAGTTCTTTCTGGAAGACTTCTATTTCGACGAAGCGCAATTGCTGACAAATGCGCACAAATTGAAAGGCATTCCCGGTATAATCGTGCAGGGCCGTCACGACATTTGCTGCCCACCGACTTCGGCATGGGAATTGAAGAAAGCCTGGCCCGAGGTGGACCTGCGCATCTTCCATGATGGTGGGCATAGCGCCTATGAACCGGGCATCGTCGATGGCCTCGTCCGTGCGACCGATGAATTGGCGGGGAAAACCTCCGCGTAGCAAAACTTTCTTGATCGCGGGCAAGCAAACCGCGAAGGCGGCATCGCAATGATCCTTGTTATCGACAATTACGACAGCTTCACGTTCAACCTGGTCCACTATTTGATGGAACTGGGCGCAGAGGTGCGGGTTGAGCGAAATGATGCGCTTAGCGCGGCTGACGCGTTGCAAACCAATGCCGCAGGTTTTTTGATTTCGCCCGGCCCATGCACGCCCAATGAAGCTGGCATTAGCCTGGATCTAGTTGCAGCATGTGCAGATGCCCGTAGGCCTCTCTTGGGAGTGTGTCTTGGACACCAGTCCATCGGACAGCATTTTGGCGGGCGGGTTGAACGCGGCGGCCTGATGCACGGAAAGACTTCACCGGTGTCGCATGACGGTTCCGGTTTGTTCGCCGGCCTGCCCTCGCCCTTTACCGCGACACGCTATCACAGCTTGGTGGTGCAGGATCAGTCAGAGGAGCTAGTGGTCAATGCGACGTCGGATGACGGCTACACAATGGGGTTCCGCCACCGCGATTTGCCGATCCACGGCGTACAGTTTCACCCGGAAAGCATCGCGACCGAACATGGGCATGCGCTGCTGGCGAATTTCCTGCGCGAATGCGGCATCGAAACGAAAGAACTGGCAGAATGAAGACACTTCCCCTCGCAGTCCCGCATATGAGCGAAGCCGAGGCTGAAGAAGTCTTCGGCTGGATACTGGACGGCGATGCTTCCGATGAAGAAATCTCGCGTTTCCTGCTGGCGATGACCGAGCGCAGCGAAACAGCAGAAGAAATAGCCGGCGCTGCACGGGCATTGCGCGCGCGGCTGATTCCGATCGAAGCACCCGAAGGTGCGGTCGATTGCTGTGGAACCGGCGGCGACGGGCATCACACGCTCAACGTTTCGACTGCCGTCTCTCTGGTTGTGGCGGCTTGCGGCGTGCCAGTGGCAAAGCATGGCAACCGTGCGGCGTCCAGCAAGTCCGGCGCAGCAGATACGCTCGAAGCACTCGGTCTCGACATGGACGCAGCAGGACGAACAGCCGAAAAGACGCTCTCCGAAATCGGCATCTGCTTCCTTTTTGCGAAGAACCACCACCCTGCGATGGGTCGCATTCAGCCAATCCGCCAGAAATTGGGCAAGCGCACGATCTTCAACCTGATGGGGCCGCTTTCCAATCCGGCAAGCGTTGCCCGCCAACTGATCGGCATTGCCCGACCCGCCTATGTGCCGATCTACGCAGATGCCAAAGCGCGTCTGGGGACAGAGCGCACATTCATTGTCTCCGGAGATGAGGGCCTCGACGAACTGAGCCTAGCCGGCGGAAACGAACTTGCTGATGTAACCGGAAGCGAGTTTGAAATGCGCCGGGTCGATGCAGGCATGGTGGGCTTGCCGCATGCTCCGGTAGAGGCCATTCGCGGCGGCGATGCGACACACAATGCTAAAGCTTTGAAAGCACTCCTCGAGGGCACACCGGGGCCCTATCGCGATGCGGTGTTGCTCAATGCTTCAGCGACGCTGATCGTAGCGGGTAGAACGGATGACTGGGGCACCGGAGCTGAGATGGCAGCCGAAGCGCTTGATAGCGGCAAGGCGGCGCAAATGCTCTCTCGCTGGATTGAGCTGGCTCAGTAAATGAACAAGCTTGAGGAAATCTGCGCCAATAAGCGGATCGAAGTGGCTCAGCGCCGCGCCGAGCGTTCTGTCACCGCGCTGGATCATCGTGCCGCTGGCCAATCGGTCCCGCGCGGGTTCGAAGCAGCACTCCGCATCAAAGCCGAAACCGGTTTTGCGCTGATCGCGGAGATCAAGAAAGCCTCCCCCTCGAAAGGATTGATACGCGCGAATTTTCAGCCGGTAGACCATGCCAAGGCCTATGAAGCAGGCGGCGCGATGTGTCTGTCAGTCCTCACCGACGCACCCTATTTTCAAGGGCATGAAGATTACCTCAAGGCTGCCCGCACGGCTTGCGACCTCCCAGTGTTGCGCAAGGATTTCATGGTTGACCCATGGCAAGTCGCCGAAGCACGCAGCATCGGCGCGGATGCGATCCTGGTCATTGTTGCAGCTCTGGAAGACTCCGTGATGGCGGAGATCGAGGCAGCTGCGATCGAGCGGAATATGGATGTCCTGGTCGAAGTGCATGACGAGGCCGAGATGGAACGCGCAGCCAAGCTCAAATCGCGGCTGATCGGTGTCAACAATCGCGATCTGAAAACCTTCATCACGGACCTTGCCACGACCGAACGGCTTGCTCCACTTGCGCCCGAAGGAACGTTGCTGGTTGGTGAAAGCGGGATCAACAACCACGCGGATTGCCAGCGATTGGCGGAGGCAGGAATTCGGACGTTCCTGGTCGGCGAAAGCTTGATGCGTCAGGAAGACGTTGAATTGGCAACTCGAGCATTGCTGCAAGGCTGATGATCGGCCAGAAAGGCGATCTATGAGCAAACGCCTGACGCATCTCGATGAGACCGGCACCGCACGCATGGTGGATGTCGGCGCAAAACCGGCCACTCAACGAATGGCGAAAGCGGGCGGAATTATCCGCATGAGCTCAGAGGCCCTGGCCGCGATCAAGGCTGGCGATGCACCCAAGGGAGACGTCTTGGGCACAGCCCGCATTGCGGCGATCATGGCGGCCAAGAAGACAGGCGAGCTGATCCCGCTTTGCCATCCACTCAGCCTTGACGCAGTCAATGTCGAATTCACGTTTGAAGACAACGGCGTGCGCGTTACTGCAACCGCATCGCTCACCGGCAAGACCGGCGTAGAGATGGAAGCCATGATGGCTGCCTCCACAGCGCTGCTGACTGTATATGATATGGCCAAAGCGCTCGATAAAGGCATGGTAATCGGCGAGGTTCGGCTGCTTGAGAAGCTGGGCGGCAAATCCGGCCACTGGACCGCAGACTGACAATGAACGCGATGCTTACATTGGAAGAAGCGCAGGAACGCGTTCTGGCGCTAGCGCCGCAAATGCGGATTGAAACTGTGCCGGTTGAGGCAGCAATCGGGCGATACCTAGCTGAGGATTTGCAAGCACTGCGCACACAACCACCCGCAGATCTCTCCGCGATGGATGGCTATGCGATTGGCGGCGATGCGCCCGGTCCTTGGGTGCTGGTTGGGGAAAGTCGCGCCGGTGCGCCGTTTGATCGCACGTTGTCTCAAGGCGAAACCGTGCGTATTTCGACCGGCGCACATTTACCCAGAGGCGCAGATCGCGTGCTGATCCAGGAGAATGCGCAAGTTACCGATCAAACTGTCGCCTGCTTTAAGGACTTCCCAAACGCATTGCGTCACGTACGCCAACGAGGGTTTGATTTTTCAAAGGGCGACCACGTGTTGCCAGCAGGTACGCGCGTAGGTCCTGCGCAACTAGCGCTGGCACTGGGCGCGGGCCACGGCACCCTCGATGTACGCATTACTCCTAAGGTTGCGGTGCTCGACAGCGGCGATGAATTGGTGGCTGATCCTGCTGAATGCGCAGATCATCATATCCCGGCCAGCAACGGCGCGATGATCGGCGCAATGCTGGCAGAACTGGGCTGTGAAGTGGTGAGGCTCGGACCGGTCCCTGACGATCATGAAGCGCTCGCATTCGCGCTAGCTAAGGCTGGGGACGCAGACATGTTGGTTACCACCGGCGGCGCTTCAGTCGGCGATCATGATCTGATGCGCCCGGCGCTTGAGGCCTGGGGCGCGAGTCTGGACTTCTGGAAAGTCGCAATGAAGCCGGGGAAACCGATCATGGTCGCGACCAAAGGCGCGCAAGTGATCTTCGGACTGCCCGGCAACCCGGTATCGAGCTTCGTCACATGCTTTCTATTCGTGGTGCCGCTTGTACACGCGGCAATGGGAGCAAGTCAGCCCCTACCTTTCAGGACCAACCTGACCGCCGGAAGCACCCTTCCTGGAATTGGATCGCGTCGCGAATTCCTTCGCGCAATTTGGGATGGCGAAACCGTAAGGCTGGCCGACTCGCAAGACTCCTCGGCCCTCGCGGCATTGGCTCATACCAATTGCCTGATCGACCGCCCCGCCCACGCAGTCGAGATCGAAGCGGGAACACCTGTTCCGTGCCTACTGCTGAAAAATGGCGGAATTGCTTGACTTACCGATTTTCGTTGCCTAATTGTTCCGCATTCGTTCACCATAAAGTGTGAGCACAGGACAGGCGCCCATAGGAGGTTTTCGCCATGCTGACGGCAAAGCAGCACGAGTTGATCCGTTTCATCCAGCAGCGTTTGGAAGAGACCGGCATTTCTCCGAGTTTCGAAGAGATGAAAGAAGCGCTTGATCTTAAGAGCAAGTCAGGCGTGCACCGCTTGATTTCAGCATTGGAAGAGCGTGGATTTATCCGGCGCCTGGCCAATCGCGCGCGCGCGCTTGAAGTGATCAAGATGCCGGAAGATGCGACTCCTGTGGGACGTTCTTCGCCGGCAAATGATCTTGTTGCTCGTGTGACCAGCCCTCCCCCAGCAGCGCGCAAAGCTGCCAATGACATTATCGATGTCCCGCTACACGGCCGCATCGCTGCGGGTGCTCCGATTGAAGCGCTGGAGGGCCAGTCAAGCATGCCGGTTCCTGCCGCTCTGCTTGGCCCCGGTGAACATTATGCTCTTGAGGTATCCGGCGACTCGATGATCGAGGCCGGCATTTTCGATGGCGACTATGCCTTGATCAAGCGCGCCGAAAGCGCGCGTGATGGTGAGATTGTCGTGGCGTTGGTTCGCAATGAAGAGGCAACACTCAAATATCTTCGTCGTGAGAATGGCATGATCCGGTTGGATCCCGCGAATGGAGCTTACAGCCCTCAGATCTATCAACCGCACGAAGTCGCGGTGCAAGGAAAGCTTGCAGGGCTGCTTAGGCGTTACCACTAACGATTGTCCCCAGTGCGCGCCGGGACCGTTCCGCTATCTAGCGGTTCCCCGCCCTAATCGGGCTCGGCGCGCCACCACCCATGCTCCCCCTGATGGTCAGCAACCTGCACAATCGATTGTTCGCGAAGTAGGATCGCCAGTCCTCCGGACTGTTCAAGAGACGTGATATCAGCCTTGAACCATCGCGGTTGGCATGAGCGTGGCAGCCATCTGTCCGCAACCACTATGTCGGCCAGCTCGCAAGCAGCGGCAAGGGCGCGTTCTTCAACCCGCATGTTGTTTCGCGCCATCAGCAATTCCCAGTCGTGCCCATCACGCGTGAGTGCCATCTTACAAAATTCAGACGTGCAATATGCACTCGGCCAATCCGCCATGGGAATTGGATCGCCCTTCACGCTCGCTAGCTCCATCAAGTTTTCACGTGCATAATCGGAACGCGTATCACGCAAACTCGCAAGCTGAGCGCCATTCTCCGCAGGATCTCAGGCACCGGTGTCGCCACCAAGATCGCAGCTTCAACTCCAGCAGGAACAAAGCCCAGCAAACGCCACAACCAATCACGGCCCACGGTCAAAACCGGAGGCGCTCAAAAAATGTTCGCACGACGAGGTGAGGCTGGACATGGAAAGCGGCATGCGCCATTGACGCTGCGCTGCAGCATCGCTTGTCTCGGCGGCGCCCCTGTGGGCACCACTGGCGTATGGTGCATGGCCATCCCGGCATAGGAAAGGAAACAACGTCTTATGGCAAGCGAAAGCGGCGCTCGCACCAGGGAAGTGGTGACGCGATTTGCGCCATCCCCCACGGGTTTCCTGCATATCGGCGGAGCGCGGACCGCGTTGTTTAACTGGCTCTATGCCCGCCATCACGGCGGCAAGGCGCTGTTGCGGATTGAAGACACAGACAAGAAGCGCTCGACGCAAGAAGCCATCGATGCGATCCTGGACGCGCTGGATTGGCTAGGGCTCGACTACGATGAAGAGCCGACGTTTCAATCGCAGAGGGCGGATCGCCATGCCGAAGTGGCTAACAAACTGCTTGAGGCAGGCCACGCCTACAAATGCTTCACAACGCCCGAAGATCTTGAGCAAATGCGTGCAGAGCAGCGCGCTAATAAGCTGCCCATGCGCTATGACGGCCGCTGGCGTGATCGTGACCCATCGGAAGCTCCCGCGGGTGCGCCATTCGTAGTTCGCTTAAAGACACCGACTGAAGGTGAGACCTCGATCGATGACGCGGTCCAGGGCCGTGTTACCGTGCGCAACGAAGAGATTGACGATTACATCATACTGCGCGCTGATGGTTCGCCAACATATATGCTGGCGGCTGTGGTCGATGATCATGATATGGGGGTGACCCACGTGATACGGGGCGACGATCATTTGAACAACGCGTTTCGCCAGCTTCCGATTTATCATGCGATGCATGAAATCGAAGGTGATTGGGAGCCGCCAGTCTATGCGCATGTACCGCTGATTCACGGTTCGGATGGGGCAAAGATGTCTAAACGGCACGGCTCGCTCGGTGCGGAAGCCTATCGTGACGAGCATGGCATTCTTCCCGAAGCGCTGTCCAATTACCTGCTTAGACTTGGTTGGGGGCACGGCGACCGCGAAGAGATTTCCCGCGAAGAAGCGATCGAACTGTTCGACTTGAGCGGCGTCGGAAAAAGCCCCTCGCGCTTCGACATGAAGAAGCTCGAGCACTTGAACGGCTGCTACATCCGCGAAGCCGATGACGCGCGGCTGGCCAGTATATGTGCACCTCTGATTGGTTCAGAGATGGATCTGGACCTGCTTACCCGTGCGATGCCAGTGCTGAAAAACCGCGCAAAGAACACCCATGAGCTCGCAGAAGGCGCAGCTTTTCTGTTCAAGCAGCGCCCTCTCGAAATGACCGAGAAGGCGGCAAGTTTGCTGGATGATGGGGCACGCGCAAACCTGAGCACACTTTCCGAGCGCCTGAAGGCGGAAAATAACTGGACAATCGACGCGCTCGAAGCCACTACAAAATCACTCGCCGAAGAACTCGAGCTGGGTCTCGGCAAGCTCGCGCAGCCCCTGCGCGCAGCGCTTACCGGAACGACGACCTCGCCCGGTATTTTCGATGTTCTGGTCCTATTGGGACGGGAAGAGGCTTTGGCCCGGATCGACGCGCAGGCTGCTGCAGCGGGCTGACGTTACGCAGGATTGAAGGAGACGTATTTTGTCGGACACAAACGCGAAACTCGAGCTTGGCGGTCAAACGCACGAGTTCCCTGTTGTTAGTGGCAGTGTTGGCCCAGATGTGGTCGATATCCGGAAGCTTTATGGTCAAACCGGCGCTTTCACTTTCGATCCCGGCTACAAATCAACCGCCAGCTGCGAAAGTGCCCTCACCTATATTGATGGCAATGAAGGCGTTCTGCTGCACCGCGGTTATCCGATCGGTCAACTGGCCGAACATTCAAGCTTCATGGAAGTCTCCTACCTCCTGTTGAACGGCGAGCTGCCGAGCCAGGCTGATCTGGATGACTTCACCTACACGATCACGCGCCACACCATGCTGCATGATCAACTTCGTCAATTCTATCAGGGTTTCCGCCGTGATGCGCACCCTATGGCGATCATGTGCGGCGTGGTCGGCGCGCTTTCGGCTTTCTATCATGACAGCACGGACATCTCTGATCCTGAGCACCGCAAGATCAGCAGCCACCGACTGATTGCGAAAATGCCGACGATTGCGGCAATGGCTTATAAATATTCGATCGGTCAGCCAATGATGCAGCCGGACAATTCATTGAGCTATACCGGCAACTTCCTTCGTATGACCTTTGGTGTGCCCGCCGAAGAGTATGAAGTGCATCCGGCCATCGAGAAGGCGATGGATCGCATTTTCATCCTGCATGCGGACCATGAACAGAACGCTTCTACTTCGACGGTACGCCTTGCCGGCTCGTCTGGCGCCAACCCTTTTGCGTGTATTGCGGCAGGTATCGCGTGCCTGTGGGGCCCGGCACATGGTGGTGCGAACGAAGCCGCGCTTAATATGCTGCAGGAAATCGGATCACCCGATCGCATTCCGCATTATATCGAGCGCGCGAAGGACAAGAACGATCCGTTTCGCCTGATGGGCTTTGGCCACCGCGTCTACAAAAACTATGACCCACGCGCGACTGTCATGCAACAGACGCTGCGTGAAGTGTTTGACGCGCTCAACGTTGACGATCCGGTCTTCGAAACCGCACTTCGCCTCGAAGAGCTCGCGCTGAACGATGACTATTTCCCAGAGAAAAAGCTGTTCCCGAACGTTGACTTCTATTCGGGCATCATTCTCAGCTCGATCGGTTTCCCAACAACGATGTTCACCGCACTCTTCGCTCTCGCACGCACCGTAGGCTGGGTTGCCCAGTGGAATGAAATGATATCCGATCCCGCGCAGGTAATCGGACGTCCGCGCCAACTCTATACAGGCCCGACAGAGCGCGACTATGTGCCGGTGGGTCAGCGCTAAGCCGTGGGAACGCGCATTCTAAAATTCGTCATGATGGTATTCGGCGTCGCGCTGGTGTTGTCAGGCGGATTGTGGGCTCTCCAAGGCCTCGGTATTGTGATGTGGCCTGCGGAAAGCTTTATGCTCGCAGATCGCAGCTGGGCACTTTACGGCGGCATCACCGTGCTTGTCGGACTTGTGCTGCTATGGGGCTCAAGCCGCATCGGGCGTTGAACTGCCGCGATTCAGATTGCCTTTTTACCAGCTGGTAGCTCTAGCGTGAAAATTGCGCCCGTTCCGGGCGTGCTTTTCACGTCGAGAGATCCTGACATTGCCTCCGCCAAACGCCGGGAAATGTAGAGGCCTAAGCCTGATCCACCGTCGCCGGAACGTCCCAGACGTTCAAACTTGGCGAACACACGCTCCTGCTGTCCAGGCGACAGACCGGGGCCTTCGTCTGAAACGGCTATACTGGCCTTGCTGGATCCAACCTTGGAAACCGCAACTGTCACAGTGCTGCCTTCAGGCGAATAGTTGATCGCATTGCCCATCAAATTGAGCACCACCTGCAATATGCGTTTCGCGTCGCCGCGTGCGCTTACTCTCTCGCCAATTTCCGGTCCGACCAATTCGATCGACTTCGCTTGTGCTCTGGCATGCAGCATCTTGATCGCCTGATGCGCGACATCCTCAAGATTAAGGTCTTGTGACACAACCTTGAAATTGGGAGATTCTACCGCTTCCAGATCATTGAGATCATCGAGCAAAGCTGCCAGATGACGTCCAGCGGATGCGATATCACTCGCGTATTCAGCATACTCCTGACGAATCGGTCCAGCCAGACGGCCGCGAATCTTGTCTGCGTTGGCAATGATGCGAGCGACTGGCTGCCGCAGCGCAGGCGCTAGAGCATCCCCGACCAGTTGAGAGCTGCCGCTTTGCTCTCCAGGCTTCTCAGCTTCAATCAGCGGTTGTTCGGCCACCAAAAGCAACTCGAAACCTCTTGGAATGATCTGATCACTGCCAACGGGGATCAGACGTGCAAACCAATTGCGCGGCGATCCCTCAACCTTGCACTTCGCACCGTCAAGCAAACGCCAGTGAAGCGGTTGCTTATAAGCGATATCGACCAGAGTGACATATTCTGTCCAGATTTTGCCGGACGCTTTGCGCGTCTTGCCAAACAGCTGGGCCAGGTCCGGTGCGTCCCCCTCGCCCGCAAGAAGCCGCTGCTTGCCGTCGAGACGCGCGGAAAATTCCGCTGTCGCTCGGTCAATCGCATCCTGACGCGAAGCTGCTTCCCGGTCGTCCTCACCGCCAACGGTTTCGCGGCGCCAATTTTCAATCAGTATTTCGCAGCCGCCGCCTGCTTCATCGCCAGACGGACGAATCCGGACATAGCCGGTGATGCGTCCATCACCATCTGACGCACTGAATTCGCGAGCCAAACGCAATCCCATGGCGCGGCCTTGCTGGACCAGCTCAAGCAGCTCTGGAATGGCGAGCTTGCCTGGCACCGCACCGCCACATCGCTGCTGCAATTCAGCCAAGGGCTGATCCGCTGAAAGCAAACGATCCTCGTGATCGGTGACGCCGCGAGCAGCCAGAAGAGTATCTGGGGTTTCCACGGAGGCTTACCCTACCCTGTCAGCAGGGGGGCCGGCAATCAACGACAGAGCTCTTTCCTGCGAGATGGCATCTGCATCTCTTGGCATGGCCAAATCGCTCTGGATCAAGAGAAACTGCTTGCGCATTTCCTCTGGTTTCAAGCCGGCAGCGCGCAGCGCCAAGGCCAGTCGTGTGGCCTGGCGTTCATGACATGACAGCACTGCCAATTCGCGCGATTGCTTCGATGCGCGGGCAAGACCGCTCACGAAAAGTGCAAATCCGGCATGCTCCAGATCGATTGCGGAACGCAATCCATGCCCCAGCGAACCGATCAGTCGTGTTAGCATTCCTAAACGCGAACTGCTCTCGTCATAGCCGCCACGCAGAACCTGTAAGACGCGTTCCCTCTGCATGGATTCGGCATCTCCACGCATTGCAGACCATTGAGCGAGAGTGACATGAAAGAGCTCTGCCGGAAGTTCAGCAAGCGGCAAATTCATCCGGCGTTGAACTTGAACAAATCGCGCCTGCGCCGTCATTGCTCCCATGGCCAGCTCGGCCATGTTCTCATCCGGTGACGCGATGAGCTCTTGCAGCAAAGGTGTAAGAACCTGATCAATCCCATGGGTTTGTTCCAATTGCTCGGCCAATTGGCTTTCCATGGCAATGGCGTAGCAATGGCTGACCAGAGTGCTGCTGCCCGCCAGCTTGCCGGCCAGCTCGTCCGTGACTGACAGCTCAAGTTGGCGGGAGCCACCAGAAACTTCGGCTTCGGTGCGCAGTATCTGGATTGCCAGGTTCCCAAGCATGCCGCGCATCCGCGCAACAAGATCTTCGCTCACCAGGGCTTGACCGCTCGATGAGAGCAAATGACTGAGCACCGGCGCAACGCCTGCAACCGCAACGTCCGCTCGCGCCAACTCATGGCGCAAGTCGGCAACTGCCGCTTGGGTTTCGTCTGCGTGGGTCACAGTATTGCTCATCGCTCGCGTATAGCACGGTTTGGTTAAGCCTCCGTTATCTGAGATTCGCGTTGGAAATACAGCGACAAAGCCAGGATCACGAGGGATATACCGCCTAATCCAAGATCGACCAGGTGAAAAGCACTGATTCCCGCCATGAACAGTGCGAAGATTCCCCGGTCAGTCAGTAAGCGTGACAGCGGTGCCTTCCATGTTCTTTCGCCCAATCGCAACATTCCGATGGCCAGAACTGGCAGGAATAACTCTGTGGCAGCCTCGGCCACAATGAACGGCCAGGAAAGGGCACCAATCAAAAAAAAATCCTTCAATAAACCAAACCACTTACGCGTGGATTTTGGCACGGCACCGCGAAGCAAGCTCTTCAATCTAAGCATCCCTTCGCGGGTTTCAGATGCAAGAATGGAAAGCGCCAAAAACAATAACGCCCACGGCATTACATTAAAAAAGGTCGCAACAGCCGCTGCTGCGAAACTGACGGCGCTTAGCGCGCCAAAGATTAATGAACCGTGATCCAGCCCGTCAGGCGCCAGGAAGCGCGCAATTCTGCGACTCATTGCCCTGGTGGGCTCCCACCAGGAAACTCGTTCCGCACTGCTTTTAAGAAGCGATTGCTCTCGTTCCGCAAGCTTGGAGCCTTCGCGGAGCAAAAGCCATTCGCCCGTTTCGAGGTGGGATGCATCGAGCGGGACCAGTTTAACCGCGGATTGCAAGGCAAGCCGCAACAATAGCGAAACGGTGTCGCTGTCTTCGGGCATGTGCGCGAGTTGTTCTACAATCTGGCCCCGCGCAACAAAAATTCCTCCCCATGCATGCGTCGCGTCAATCCGCTCAAATCCAGCCTCGATGCCTGCGGCATCTGGTAAAACCAGCACGCCACGCTGGCCCGTCAGCAAGGCAGCCACTTGAGCCCGGTCGGCAATCAATCCATCCGCAATGACCATGAGCTCCTGATCCGCAGACAGCAACGACACCAACGGCAATGGTCCCGATATTGTGTGAAATTCTCCACCAAACTGCTGAATTTGATCCTTGAGTTCTTCAAACGCCTCAAGCTTCGCATCTGTCAGGCAGATAAACCGCTCGCAGCCCAGATCGTGCGCCATGTCTATCTGCCACGACAGCAACATACGTCCGCCTAATCGGGCAAACCCGCGGCGCTTGCCATCCGGCAATGTCTCAAGACAAGAGATCAGTGCTGTGCGCAATGTAATAGGCCCCCAGTTCGGATAGCCTTTGTTAAGCGCTAAAGCATCGCTCTGCCAAGCACGCGATTAGGATTGTCGGTTAATTCCGAATGGCGCCGGGTCATGCCCGCGCAACGCGGCAATGGCAGCTTCGATCCGCCGTGTGACTACAGGATCACCCGGCGCACAGGTCAACGCTTCTTCCGCTGCATCAAACAGCGTTTCTGCGTGGAAACTGGCGGCAAGACCCTTCAAACGCATGGCTGCGACCTGCCAATTGCCGTCGCAACGTGAACGCTTGAGCAGATCCAGTTGCTTGTCTGCGCTTTCGACCAGCGCAGTGCGCAGCTCGGCCAAAAGGCCGATATCCTGCCCCGCAGCTGCTGCAAGGGTCGCATCCAGTGATCCACTTTCATAAGCCATATTTCAGCAGATATCCGAGAAAGGGTTAAAGCAGGGTTTATCCTTTCCGAAAATCGGCTAGATTCCCCAAATGACGGGAAAGTGGCAAATCAAGGCCGTAGGCCAAGAGACGGTGCAGGAAGCACCTGTGGATTCAGCAGAAAATGTGGCTGAAGAGCCGATTGTACTGGAGGAGGAATGGATTTCCGAAGGGGAAGAGTTCGAACCCGCTCCACGCACCCGCTGGATCGATCGGCTTGTCCCCATGACCGCCGTTATTGCGATGCTCACATGGACTGGCTTCTTTGCCTGGGCGTTCCGCAACGACATAATCACAGGGGGTACCTCACAGCAGTGGATCGGTTGGATCATCAATTGGGCTGTCCCGATGCTGCTGATCTCGATCTTCTGGCTGCTTTCAATGCGCAACAGTCGCCGCGAGGCGCAGCGCTTTGGCGACACGGCGCAGATGCTGCGCCAGGAATCTCAAGCGCTGGAAGATCGTTTGGGGGCTGTGAACCGCGAGCTGTCTCTTGCGCGCGAATTTCTTGGTAGCCAATCGCGCGAACTTGATTCTCTCGGCAGGATCGCAAGCGAACGGATTTCAACCCATGCGAGCGAACTCCAGTCTCTCATCAAGAGCAATGGCGCTCAGGTCGAGGCCATCGCAAGTGTCAGCGATACTGCGCTGACAAATATGTCTAAATTGCGCGATGATCTTCCGGTCATTGCCAATTCGGCACGTGATGTATCCAATCAGGTTGGGCAAGCCGGACGAACGGCGCATGAACAGTTGGAACACCTGGTTTCCGGATTTGAGCGTCTCAATGAGTTTGGCAAGGCTAGCGAACGTCAGCTAAGCGCGCTGTCAGGCAAGATCGAAACTACCTTGGCTGGCTTTGCGACACAGCTTGATAGCATTGAACATGCCGCCGAAGCACGGTTTGCCGGCCTGCAAGAGCAGTCAGATGCCTTCCGTGTTGAGCTGGAGGGTCGCGAGGTTGATGCGTTGGCAGCCATGCGCAGGCGTTCGGATGATCTGCGCCAGTCGGTCATAAGCATGGCTGAGGAACTCGCGGATCAGGAAACTGCACAAATCGGCCATTTGCAGATGCGGTTGGATACTCTGCGTGAAGGCAGCGAAGAAGTAACATCCTCTTTCGCGCGGTCTCAAGACGATGCTTTGGACAAATTGCGCGCCAGAAAATCGGAATTTCAAGAGGAAATTGCCGAGGTTGTCTCGCGGTTGGACCAATTGGATCAACAGGCAATCAATGCCTCACGAGATCGCGTCAAGGCGCTTCATATTGAAGCAAGCGAATTTGATGACCGGATTGCGGCACGAAATGCCCGCTTCGAAGAAGAGATGGCCCGGAGACAACACGGTTTTGAAACCCGTGAAACTCAGGCCAGCGAAGTGCTGGCCCAGCGCCTGACTGATCTTGATGAAATGCTGGCAGAACGCAGTGAGGCACAGAACGAGCGCCTCGAGAGACTGGTGTCATACGGGGCTGACGTAACCACCAAACTTGAAGAGCTTAACACACTGCTTGCCGCCATGGCAGAACAAGCGGAAGCCACACAGGATGTACTCGACGCGGGCACCGTTGGTTTTGGCGAGCACGTTTCAACGCTTCGCAGCGATCTGAATGCAAGCGGGAAGACAATCGGAGAACTGACCGAATCCGGTGTTCGGCTGCTGGAAATCATTCAGTCAAGTGCGCGCGAGGCCAGAGAAACTCTGCCCGCTGCAGTCGGCAAGGCTAGTGACAAACTCAATCAAATTGAACAGCAAGCAGTTGCACTTCGGCAAAGCGTTGATGCCGCGCATGATCGAAGCGCGGGACTGTCAGACTATGTGATTTCAGCGAGCGAGGGCTTGAATCGTGCCGATGAACAAATCACGTCGTTGAACGACAAGCTTGCTGATAACTCCAGTGAGAGCCTGACCCAAATTTCAAACCTTCGTCGCGCTTTGGGTGCCTTGGGCGAAGAAAGCGACCGTGTCAGCGCTCGAGCGAGCGAAAATCTGCAATCGGCCATCGCCGAGCTTGAGAAGGCCGCGCGGAGCGCGTTTGCTGCAATCGAAAGTGGATCCGGCGAGCGGCTGGAAAACTTGGCCGGAGAAATCGGCGCGAAAGCAAGTGCTGCAATCGAACGTAGCCTTCGCACGGAAGGAGATGCTGCGGTCGAGCGACTTGAGGAAGCCTCAACGCGTGCGAATGAGCATGTCCAAGCGACCACAGCCAGCCTGCGCGATCAGCTGGTCAAGGTGAATGAATTGGTTAGCAATCTGGAAGAACGCGTGGCCCGTGCACGAGAGCATGCGGGCGAGAAGGTGGATAATGATTTTGCGCGCCGGATGGCATTGATCACCGAGAGCCTCAATTCCAACGCCATCGATATCGCAAAAGGCCTGTCGCAAGACGTTAGCGACACCGCATGGGCCGCATATCTGAAGGGTGATCGTGGGGTTTTCGCCCGAAAATCTGTGCGCTTGGTAAGCAATATAGAAGCGCGGGAAGTCGTAGAGCTTTTCGAAGCCGATCATGACTTCCGCGAGCATGTAAGCCGTTACATCCATGACTTTGAAAGCATGCTGCGCAATGTGCTTTCAACTCGCGATGGTAATGCCCTGGGAGTTACCCTGCTAAGTTCGGATATCGGAAAGCTATACGTTGCCCTTGCACAGTCGATAGAGCGTTTGCGGGATTAAACCGGCCACATTTCGCTTAACGTTGGCTTGGTGGATCCGGGAAGATATTGAGAGCATCAACAGTCACCCAGCCATAGACATAATTGGCCACGTAAATTGTAGTCGATGCTGCTGCGATTACTGTTGCCTGCAACGCGTGGCGTCCCGGGCGGAAGCCAACAGGCGCGCTATCGGCCTGCCCGGGAATCTTGGGCAATCCGGCTTCATCATGAGTTTTGATGCCGAATGGCAGCATGACGAATGCCGTCATCACCCAGAACAAGGCATAAATTGCAACGACCGACGTCCATTCCATCAATCTTGTTCCTCAAGCATTAGCACACGAACCTGGGGCTTTTTACCAGACCAGCGTTGAGCCGCGCGCCGGGCTGCAAGACGCGCGGCTTCGTAAACGGCAGCGGGGTCGCGGCTCGCCTGACCGCGCAGCCGCTTCAAAGCATCGCGAACGTCCGAAACAGCTTCTGCAACGAAGTCTTCCAGATCCTCTTCGAGCGGAAGTCCAACCGCTTCGATGGTCGGGTTGCGGTGCTGATCGAGTACAACAAACAGCATGCCTTCACGCGCAATGCGACGGCGCATTGTGATCGCCTCACCATCAGCAGGCGCAATGATATCGCCATCCAAAACAAGCCGCCCTGCCCGCACTTCGGCAATTTTGCCGGGATAGCCCGGGGCAAGGCGCACGATATCGCCATTCTTCTGAACGATATTGGCCAATATGCCCTTGGCGTGGCCAAGTCTCGCTTGCTCATGCATGTGCCAGATTTCGCCGTGAACCGGAACCAGAATTTCGGGTTTGAGCCAATCGTAGAGCGCTTCGAGCTCCGGTCTTCCGGGGTGACCAGAAACGTGGATTGCGCTTTGGCGATCCGTGACCATTACGATCCCGCGATCAGCCAGTTGGTTCATCACTCGCCCAATGGCGATCTCGTTTCCTGGGATTTGCCGGCTGGAGAACAGGATCACGTCACCAGGCGCCAGCTCTAGCGGGTGATTGCCTTCAGCTACCCTCGCCAGCGCCGCACGCGGTTCGCCCTGCCCACCGGTTGCGATGATCAGCACCTGGCCGCGCGGCAAGCCCATCGCCGTATCAAAATCGATTGGTTCAGGAAAATCCTGTAGATACCCGTTCTCTTGTGCGACGCTGATAATCCGATCAAGCGAGCGCCCAGCTACGCACAGCTGCCGGCCCGTTTCGCGCGCCACCTCGCCTAAAGTCTGCAATCGGGCGACATTGGACGCGAAGGTGGTCACCATCACGCGCTTACCGCTGTGCTTGGCAACTTCTTCCATCAGACTGCGGTGCACCGCACCTTCCGAGCCGCTGGCTTTGGGATTGAAGACATTGGTGCTGTCGCAAACCAGCGCGAGTACACCTTCCTCGCCGATTTCGCACAGCTCTTCCTCTGTGGTCGGCTCTCCGATGATCGGCTCTTCGTCTAGCTTCCAGTCACCTGTGTGGAAGATGCGTCCATAGGGCGTGTCAATTTTCAGCGCATTTCCCTCGGCAATCGAGTGCGCGAGAGGAATGTAAGTGATATCGAACGGGCCGAGGTTGAATTCGCCGTGATCTTCCTCAACGATGAACAGATCAACCTCCTTGGAAAGCCCCGCTTCTTCCAACTTGCGCCGCACCAGCTCTGCGGTGAATGGCGTTGCGTAGAGCGGCACGCCCAATTCAGCCGCAAAATACGGCACAGCGCCGATATGATCCTCATGTCCATGAGTCAGGACAATCCCGAGCAGGTCTTTCGCGCGCTCTTCGATGAATTCCAGATCAGCGAAAACCAGATCAACACCAGGATAGACATCGCCTGAGAATGTCATCCCCAGATCCACCATCAGCCACTTGCCGTCGCAACCGTAGAGATTGACATTCATGCCAATCTCACCCGATCCGCCAAGCGCGAGGAAGAGCAGCTCTTTTTCCGGTGTGAAGTCTTTCTTCACGAGGTGGCATGCTCCGCCAGAATTGCGAGCCCCTGAATAGTCAGATCAGCATCGACATAGTCAAAGATATCGGTTTTCTCATCAAACAGGATCGCGAGCCCACCGGTGGCTACAATCTTGGCCGGGCGGCCGATCTCTGCCTGCATGCGTGCGATCAATCCTTCCATCATGGCGACATGCGCCCAAAAGATGCCAATTAGCATCTGATCCTCTGTATTGCGCCCGATCACGCTGTCATCGTCAGGCGCGCGGATTGCGATGCGCGGCAGTTTCGCGGTCTTGCCGACCAGCGCATCAAGCGACAGGTTGATGCCCGGTGCGATGATTCCGCCCTTGTAAGTGCCATTGAAATCAATCGCTTCGAATTTGGTTGCAGTGCCAAAATCAACCACGATCAGATCGCCGTCATATTTGTCATGCGCGGCCAATATATTGAGCGCCCTATCCGCCCCAAGTGAACTGGGTTGATCAACATCAATGGCGAAGGGCCATTCAGCGGCCCCTTGCCCGGCAATCAATGGCGTTATGCCGAAATACTTCTCCGACAGTACATTAAGGTTGTGGTTCGCGCGCGGGACAACTGATGCGTAAATGATCTGCGTGATCTCTTCACGCTTTACGCCTTCGATCTCGAGCAATTGCAGCAGCCACACTGCATACTCATCTCCTGTGCGGCGAGGGTCTGTCGCAATGCGCCAGCGTGCCTTGATCTCACGCCCTTCAAAAAGCGCAAAAACGACATTCGTGTTTCCGACATCAGCTGCAAGCAGCATTGCGAACTCCTAATCCAAATTCACGTCACCGGCGTGGACAGTGTGGGTCTTGCCATCGCTGTCACGCAACAGCAAGGAACCACTAGCATCCAATCCTGCGAATTCACCCGTGACCCTGTCACCAGAAGGATCATGAACTGTTAGCAGAGTGCCCTTTGGATGGCCGGCCGCCTGCCAACGACGTATCAAAAGCTCCAGACCGTGACTGCGCCACCGCTCCAGTTCAACGGCGAATGACTTGGCGAGGCGATCCGCGAAATCCTCTAACTCCGGCGTAGCGGTGACTTCCGACAGGCTGATCGTCCTGCGATCCGGTAGGTCTGGTGCTGCGCGCAGATTCACACCTATTCCCACCACCACCGTGTTGGCTTGCGATTCAAGCAATATCCCGCACAGCTTTGCACCGCGAAGCAATAGGTCATTCGGCCATTTCAGCGTCAGTGCGGACGGATCGGGGCAAAATGGCAGCAAAGCCTCGTAGACCGCGAGGCCGCTCAACAACGCGAGAGTGTGCGCGGGCGGATCGCTTTCTGCCGGGCGCACAATGGTAGAGCCCATGAAATTGCCCGCACCGTCAAACCATTTCCGCCCTTGCCTGCCGCGGCCTGAAACCTGACGGCGCGCAGCCAGCCAGTCACCTTCGCGCAGCGCCTCACCCGCGCTCAAGCCCGCGAGCAGATCAGCATTGGTGGAGCCGGTTTCGTCTACGAAATGGATCAAGAGGCAAGGAACAGCGCGCTTGCCGCTTTATCAGCCAGATCGCCCAGCGATGGCGTTAGCAGATAACCGAGCGGCGAAATGATAAGCGAAGTGATGCCCAGCACCGCCCAATGCGTTTTTTCGTTCTTGCCCGTAACAAGGCCCGCAGAGTCATCAAACATGATGATCTTGCACACCTTAAGGTAATAGAACGCGCCGATCACGCTGGCCGCAATGCCGATTGCAGCAAGCCAGATCAGATCCGCCTCCACCGCGGCCTGGAAAACCACAAACTTGCCCCAGAAACCGAACAGCGGCGGAATGCCGGCCAGGCTCAGCATCAGGAAAAAAATGCTCCAGCTCAGCAGCGGTTGCTCACGCACCATGCCCGCCATTCCGGATATACTCTCAACCGAATTGCCCGCAGCATCCTTCAGCATTAGGACAGCAACAAAGCTGCCCAATGACATGGCCATGTATATCCACAGATAGACCATCATTGCCGATGCACCCTGCGTCGTCGCGGCGGCCAATCCGATCAAGATAAAGCCGACATTGTTGATCGAACTGAACGCGAGCAGGCGCTTGATGCTTTCCTGTCCGATCGCACCCAGCGCACCGACCACGATCGAAGCCAAGGCAATGAAAATCACGATCTGACGCCATGCATCAACTTGAGCGCCGAATACTTCCAGCGCGACGCGTGCGGTCAAAGCAACCGCAGCAACCTTGGGTGCTGTCGCGAAGAAGGCCGTAACCGGGGTTGGAGCGCCTTCATAAACATCTGGTGTCCACATGTGGAACGGAACGGCGGATATCTTGAATGCAAGGCCCACCAGCACGAATACGATACCGAACAATGCTCCAGTCGAGAGATCGCCAGACAGTGCGGCAGACACGCCAACAAAGCTGGTGCTGCCGGTAAAGCCATAGAGCAAGCTCATGCCGTAAAGAAGGATGCCCGATGCCAGAGCGCCAAGTACGAAATACTTCAGGCCCGCTTCGGCTGATTTGTCATCATTGCGCAGGATTGATGCAAGAACGTATGCGGCAAGGCTGTTGAGTTCCAAGCCAAGGTACAGCGTCAGGAAATCACCAGCGGAAACCATGATGCTCATTCCCAGCGCCGCGAACGCGATCAGGACCGGATATTCAGCGCGCATGGCGTTGTGGCGATTGAAGTAGGCCGGAGCCACCAACAGGCACCCTATCGCGCCGAGATAGATTAGCGACTTGGTAAATGCGGAGAATGCATCTGCTCGCATCAGATCGCCAAAGGCGTGGGTGTCCGGCCCCATAAGGCCATCGTGCAAGGTCGGAACCAGCAATATGCCGGCAGCAAACAAACCGAGGCATGCCAAATAGGTATTGAGCTGCGCGCGCTTGTCACCGCCCCATGCCGCAATCAGCAGCAAGATCATGCCAGTACCGGTCAGCACAAGCTCAGGTGCGATCAACGCAAAGGAGGCTGCAAAGTCCATTAGTGGGCTCCCTCCGTTCCGTGTTCTTCGCTGTCATGCGACATTTCATTGGCGATCACGCCGGTCGGCTGGCCAATCACTAGCTGGCTATCTCCTTCTGGGGCCGCGCGCGCAAGGCGGGCTTCAAGCGCCGCAATATCCTGCCGCATAGGTGCAAGGAAGCTTTCAGGGTACACACCCATCCACAGCACGGCCGCAGCGATCGGTGCGAGCATGATCCATTCACGCTTGTCCAGATCAAGCATGGAGG
This sequence comes from Altererythrobacter rubellus, assembly GCF_030284385.1. NCBI lineage: Bacteria > Pseudomonadati > Pseudomonadota > Alphaproteobacteria > Sphingomonadales > Erythrobacteraceae > Altererythrobacter > Altererythrobacter rubellus. The sequence continues at coordinate 1,450,407 of NZ_CP127221.1, read as the reverse complement.
CGGCATCGGCGTTTTTTTGCTCGCCGAAAGCAACACGGCGATACAGATACAGCATATAGCCTGCGCCCAGAATGATGCCCGTGGTGCACACAAAGGCGACCCAGGTCGAAATCTTGTAGATCCCTGCCAGCGCAAGGAATTCGCCGACAAAGTTGCTGGTTCCCGGCAAGCCGATGCTAGCCATCGTGAACAGCAGGAAGAAAAGCGCGTAATACGGCATGTTGATGCTGAGGCCGCCGTAACGCGAAATCTCGCGCGTATGCAGACGGTCGTAGATAACACCCACGCAGAGGAACAGCGCGCCAGAGACAAGACCGTGGCCGAGCATGATCATCATCGCGCCTTCCAGCCCTTGCACGTTGAACGCAAACAAGCTGGCTGTCACGATCGCCATGTGCGCGACTGAGGAATAGGCAATCAGCTTTTTCATATCGTGCTGAACCAGCGCAATCAGGCTGGTCACCACCACGGCAATCATCGACAGTGCGAAGATCAACCACGCCAGTTGTGCGCTTGCTTCCGGGAACATCGGCAGGCTGAACCGGATGAAGCCATATCCGCCAAGCTTCAACAAAACGCCCGCCAGAATGACTGAACCGGCAGTCGGCGCCTGAACGTGCGCATCGGGCAGCCAGGTGTGCACCGGCCACATCGGCATCTTGACTGCAAAGCTGGCGAAGAAGGCCAGAAACAGCCAGAATTGTGCCTTCGGATCGAAGTCATACTGCATCAATGTCGGAATGTCCGACGTGCCCGCAGTGTTCACCATCCAGAACATTGCGATCAGCATCAGTACCGAGCCGAGCAAAGTGTAGAGGAAGAATTTATAGCTCGCGTAAATGCGGTTGTCCCCGCCCCACACGCCGATGATCAGATACATCGGGATCAGGCCAGCTTCAAAGAAGATGTAGAACAGGAACATGTCCTGCGCGGCAAAGACGCCGATCATCAGGACTTCCATGATCAGGAACGCAGCCATGTACTCTCCAACGCGCTTCTGGATCGCCTCCCAACTGGCAAGGATACAGATCGGCATAAGTAATACGCTGAGCATGATCAGCATCAGCGCGATACCATCAATTCCAAGCGCGTATTCGAAGCCCGCGAACAACGGCGCGGTTTCGGTAAACTGCCACTGCGCGCCACCGATGTCGTAGTTGACCCACAGCACAATGCCGAGCGCCAGATTGACCAGCGTCGCGACCAACGCAGTCATGCGCGCCGCCTGCGCCTCAAGAAAGAAACACGCGATACCCGCAATCAACGGGACCAGCAGCATTGCGGAAAGGATTGGAAAGCCTTCCATCAGAACAGGACCCATGTAATTGCCGCGACCAGGCCGAGCAGCATGATCAGCGCGTAGCTATTGAGATAACCGGACTGCACCTTCTTCGCGACGAGAGCGCCACGCTGAACCAGCCATGCGGCACCGTTCGGACCGAAGCGGTCGATCGTGCCTTCATCGCCCTTCTTCCAGAAGATGCGGCCAAGCCAGAAAGCCGGTTTCACGAAGACGAGATGATAGAGCTCGTCAAAGTACCACTTGTTGTAAACGAAGCGGTGAATGACGCGGAATTGCTCCACGAACTTGCCCGGGATTGATGTGTCTTTGATGTAAGCGAACCATGCTGTGACAAAGCCCACTATCATCACGAATGTCGCGGTCAGCTTCACCCATGTCGGTACGGCGTGCAGCGCATGGATAAGGTTCTCGTTGAAATAGATCGAGCCCCCCCAGAACGCGCCGTTCACAGCTTCAGCAGACCCATCGATGAACGGATATTTGAAGACGTAGCCAGCGAAGATTGCGCCCACGGTCAACACACCCAGCGGGATCAGCATCGAAATCGGGCTTTCATGCGGGTGATAGCCGCCTGTCGTGTCCTCACCTGCCTCTTCCGGTGTCTTGTGCACTGAGTGCTGAATATGCTCGCTCTCGATCCAGCGCGGCTTGCCGTAGAAGGTCAGGAACACCAGGCGCCAGCTGTAGAAGCTGGTCAACAGTGCTGCCACAGCGCCAGCCCAGAAAGCGAACATTGCCATATCGGTGCCGCGCGCAAATGCCGCCTCGAGA